>CAVULI010000007.1:0-920126 GCA_963742295.1 uncultured Verrucomicrobiae bacterium | reverse complement strand
GATGATGCCGAACCTCAAGGCGAGCGATTTTGATTACATCATTTTCGACATGCCGCCGTTGGGACAAACGAGTCCGACCATCGGAATGGCGGGATTCATGGACAAGGTCCTGCTCGTCGTCGAAGCGGAGAAGAACGGCCGCGATGCGGTCAAGCGCGGTTTCGAAGCACTCACCTCGCAGCGCGACAACGTGTCGGTGATCCTGAACAAGACGCGCTCCTACACTCCGAAGTGGCTCAATGGCGATTCCTGATCGGCATCGGGCCATGACCCCGCCTAACGAGCGGTGTTACAGTCGAGCAGTTTTTCAAGTGACGTGGCCTCGCGCAGTGCCAGGAGAAAACCGTGTTACGAAATAAGATTTATTATCGGGTAAAGCCGTTTGTGCCGCAGTCGCTGCGCACGGCGGTGCGGCGCCATCTCGCGCAACGCGCGCGCCATCACGTCGAAGATCACTGGCCGATCATGCCCGGCTCGGAGAAACCGCCGGAAGACTGAAAGGCTGGCCCGAGGGAAAGAAATTCGCCTTCGTTCTGACCCACGATGTCGAAGGCGAAGTCGGGTCAAGGAAATGCCGGCAGCTCATGGAGATCGAAATGGCCCATGGCTTCCGTTCCTCCTTCAATTCATCCCGGAAGGCGATTACCGCGTCCCACACTCAGCTCCGCGAAGAACTAGTCGCGAACGGCTTTGAAGTTGGCGTGCACATTTATTCCTGATCGGCATCGGGTAATTGACCGCCGCCTAACGAGCGGTGTTACAGTCGAGCAGTTTTTCAGTTGATGTGGCCTCGCGCAATGCGAGGAGAAAACCGTGTTACGAAATAAGATTTATTATCGGGTAAAGCCGTTCGTGCCGCAGTCGCTGCGCACGGCGGTGCGGCGCCATCTCGCGCAACGCGCGCGCCATCACGTCGAAGATCACTGGCCGATCATGCCCGGCTCGGAGAAACCGCCGGAAGACTGGAAAGGCTGGCCCGAGGGAAAGAAATTCGCCTTCGTTCTGACCCACGATGTCGAAGGCGAAGTCGGTCTAAGGAAATGCCGGCAGCTCATGGAAATCGAAATGGCCCATGGCTTCCGCTCCTCCTTCAATTTCATCCCGGAAGGTGATTACCGCGTCCCACACGAGCTCCGCGAAGAACTAGTCGCGAACGGCTTTGAAGTTGGCGTGCACGATTTGCAGCACGACGGCCGGCTTTATCAATCGCGCAAGGAATTCCGGCAGAAGGCTGCGCGCATCAATCACTATGTGCGCGAATGGGGTGCGTCCGGATTCCGTTCTGGTTTCATGCTGCACAATCTCAACTGGCTGCACGATCTCGAGATTAAGTACGATGCCTCGACCTTCGATACCGACCCGTTTGAGCCGCAGCCGGAAGGACGAAACACCATTTTCCCGTTCTGGGTTTCCGGCGCGCTTTCCGGTTACAGCAATGGCCTAACGAATGGTTCAGCCAACGGTTCTGGCAACGGTGCGCGCGAAGGCGGCTACATCGAATTGCCTTACACGCTGCCGCAGGATTCCACCCTCTTCCTCCTGCTCGAGGAAACGAGCGAAGAAATTTGGGTGCGAAAACTCGATTGGATTGCCGAGCACCGCGGGATGGTTCTGCTCGATACGCATCCGGATTACATGGCCTTTGGTGGCGGGCGTCTTCGTTCGATGGAATATCCGGTCGAGCTATACGAGACCTTCCTCAAACACGTTCGCTCCAAGTACGCCGATCAGTACCTGGCACGCATTGCCGCGCGAAGTTGCGGCGCATGCTTTCAAGAGTCGCAAACCGGTCGAGCGCCCCTCCTCGTATTCACCGGAAGCAATCAAGAAGATCAGCAAACTGCGCGGCCGTCACGGCGCTGTCCTGCTTTTCTCGCATTATCCGGCCGACCCGCGGCCGCGGCGCGCGGCCGAAGCACTCGCCGCCGAAGGCGTGACGATCGACCTGATTTGTCTGCGTGATGAAAACGAGCGCACGGAAGAAGCGTTCGGCAACATCAATGTCTTCCGTGTTCCGCTGAAGCGGCAGCGCGGCGGCAAGATCAGTTACGTCGGCCAGTACTCGGCCTTCCTGCTGTCCTGCATGGCGCATCTGGCCGTGCGTTCGCTCAAGAAAAAATACGATTTCGTCCACGTGCACAACATGCCCGACGTGCTCGTCTTCAGTGCGCTCATTCCGAAACTTTTCGGCGCCCGCGTCATTCTCGATCTGCACGATCCCATGCCGGAGTTGATGCAGACGATTTTCAAGCTGCCCGAGGACAGCCTGAACGTGCGTACCTTAAAGAAGCTGGAACGATGGAGCATCGCCTACGCCGATCTCGTCCTGACGGTCAATCTCGCCTGCAAAAAGATTTACTCCTCGCGCAGTTGTCCGCCGGAAAAGATCCGGGTTGTGCTCAATTCGCCCGACGATCAGATTTTCCGGCCGCAACTATCGAACGGGAACGGCGCGAACGGTTCCGGACAAAACGGCACCTTTGATATTTTGTATCACGGTTCGCTCGTGCAACGGAACGGATTCGATCTGGCGGTCGATGCTCTGGAAGAAGTGCGAAAGAAAATTCCCAGCGCGCGCCTGACCGTTTGCGGCGAACGCACGCCTTACTTCGAGCGCGTGATGGAAGACGCCCGCCAGCGCGGACTCGAATCCAACATCCGTTATCTCGGCGTGCGCAATCTCGACGGAATCGTGGAGGCAATTCGCGGCTGTGACCTCGGGATCATTCCCAATCACCGCAACATCTTTACCGAGATCAACACGCCGACGCGCATCTTCGAGTATCTCGCCCTCGGCAAGCCGGTCATCGCGCCCAAAGCGCAGGGCATTCAGGATTATTTCGGTGAACGCGATCTGCTGTTCTTCGATCTGGGCGATGCGCAAGACCTGGCGCGCAAGATCGAGTTTGCGCATGCGAACTTGAACGAACTTTCCGAGACCGTGCACCGTGGCCAGGAGATTTACCGCGCGCATACCTGGACGCGCGAAAGAGAAACCCTGCTCCTCGCGATCAGCGAGCTGCTCTGAACTGGTTAGACGCGCGACGGCAATAAATGATCGCTGTTCTTGCCAGTGAAAAACAGCGGCCGGCCGTGCGTGAGTTCTTCGAACTCTTCAAAACGCCGTGGTCGTTCTACTCCGGCGAACACGGCTGTGACGTTCTGATTTGTTCGAATGCGGAAGTGCCCGCGACCTCCGCGCGGTTGGTTCTGATCTACGAGCAACAGACACCCGCCGCGGCGAAGACGATTTCGGTCGGCAAGGATTCCCTGCCGATTTATTGCGGCTGCGGAAAGGGCGAGCCGTTCACAGTGGAAAAACAGACTGGCGGACAAACGCGTATTCGCTGCGCGTTCGATCTCTTCGCGGAAGTAGAATTTCTGCTTACCCGCGGGCAGCCGGTTGAGTTCGCCATGAGTCCGACGCTCGACCTGCACATCGCCATCCTGCGTGACCTGATCACGCGCCATGCCGGAGCACCGCGCGAAATCCGCCCGGTTCCGCCCGGTCACAAGTTCATCGCCTGCCTCACGCACGACGTCGATCAGCCGCGACTGCGACATCATTTCTTCGATCACACCATGTTTGGTTTCCTCTACCGCGCGCTGGTCGGATCGTTGCTCGACTTGGTGCGCTTCCGGAAAACTCCCGGGCAGGTGCTGCGCAATTATCGCGCGGTGTTATCGCTGCCCTTTGTTTACCTGAGAATCGTGCGCGATCCGTGGGATCAATTCGATCGTTACCTGGCGATCGAGGAAGATGCGTCCTCGACCTTCTTCGTCATTCCGTTCAAGAGCGAACCGGGCCAGAACGCGGAGGGACACAAGGAACCGAAACGGGCCGCGGCTTACGCGCTGGCGGATATTGCGGACAACATTCACGCACTCGTTAGGCGCGGTCGCGAAGTGGCGGCGCACGGCATCGATGCGTGGCGCGATGCGCGCAAAGGACGCGCCGAACTGGAGCGCGTGCGCCAATACACCGACGAAAAGGAAATCGGCGTGCGCATGCATTGGCTCTACCTGGCCGAGACAAGTTTCGCGGTGCTGGAAGAAGCGGGCTACTCCTACGATTCGACGGTTGGTTACAACGGCGCGGTTGGTTATCGCGCCGGAACCACGCAGGTTTACCGGCCGCTCGATGTCGAGCATCTTCTGGAACTCCCGATGCACCTCATGGACACGGCCCTGTTTTTCCCATCGCACATGCATCTGTCGCCGCGGCGGGCCAAGGCGCGGGTCAGGCAATTGATCGACAACGCCGAGCGGTTCGGCGGCGTGCTGACGATCAACTGGCACGATCGCAGCCTCGCGCCGGAACGGTTGTGGGACCGCTTCTACATCGAGTTGGTGCGCGAATTAAAAGCGCGTGGCGCCTGGTTGCCCACCGCGGCCGAAGCGGTCGCCTGGTTTCGGGAGCGGCGCGAAACCAGCTTTCACGAAACATCCATCCCAGCGCCGGAAGCGGCGGTGGCGCACGCCTAACGAGTTGTGTCAGACAAAAAACTAACCATCGCTCAGTTTGGTTGCGGATATTGGGGACCGAATCTGCTCCGCAATTTTTCCGCGCTGCCGGACTGCGCCGTAAAGTACGTGGTCGATGCCAGCGCGGAGCGCCGCAGTTTTGTCGAAACGAATTTTCCGCGCACGCGTGCGCTCGATTCGGCCGCGAATGCGCTTTCGGATGATGAAGTGAAGGCAGTCGTGATCGCGACGCCGGCCAACACGCATTTCGAACTGGCGCGCGAAGTTCTGCGCGCCGGCAAGCATGTCTTTGTCGAGAAACCGCTGGCGACGAAAGCCAGCGACGTCGACGAACTGGCACGTTGCGCCAAGGAACGAAACCTCGTCGTCATGACGGGCCATACCTTCATCTACAACTCCGCCGTTCGTTATGTGAAGCAGCTGATCGATGCGGGCGAACTCGGCGAGATTCGCTACATCTATAGTCAGCGCCTGAATCTCGGTCGTATTCGCGACGACATCGACGCGCTCTGGAATTTTGCGCCGCACGACATCAGCATCATTCAGTATTGGTTAGGCGATCCGGAGCCGGTCTCGATTTCGCGCCGGGGAATGGCCTACATGCAGGACGGCATCGACGACGTTGTTTTTCTCAGCCTCGAATATCCCGGCAAAGTCATCGCCAACATTCACGTCAGCTGGCTCGATCCGCAGAAAGTGCGAAAGATGATCGTGGTCGGCTCGAGGAAGATGGTGGTTTACGACGATGTCGCGGACAACAAGATCGCGATCTACGACAAGGGCATCGATCGTAAGGCGATTCTCGGGCAACACATGGACTTCGATCATCCGCAGCGCGTGCAGTTCAATTATCGCAGCGGCGACATTCTTTTTCCGGAAGTGAAATTCAAGGAACCGCTGCGGGTGGAGGCGGAACATTTCCGCGATTGCATTTTCAATTCGCAACAGCCGCTCACCGGACTCAGTCACGCGCGCACGGTGGTTTCCATTCTCGAACGCGCCAAACCAATGTGATGAAAAACGAACCGGACCTGCGCACAGTCGGAATCATCAACGTGACGTTTGGCGAGAACGTGACCGTGGTGCAGCCGGTCAATCTTTACGGCTGCGCGATCGGCGACGAAACTTTTGTCGGACCGTTCGTCGAAATTCAGCGGGACGTAACGATCGGAAAACGCTGCCGGATTCAATCACACGCCTTCATCTGCGAACTGGTCACGATCGGCGATGATTGTTTCATCTCGCACGGCGCCATGTTCATCAATGACCTTTTCGAACAAGGCGGACCGGCCAAGGGCAAACGCGAGTTGTGGCGTTCGACCAAACTGGGCAACCACGTCAGCGTCGGCACGAATGCAACCATCCTTCCGGTGACGATCTGCGATAACGTCGTGATCGGCGCCGGCGCGGTCGTGACCAAAGACATCACCGAGCCCGGCATTTATGTGGGCAATCCGGCCCGACTCTTGCGTCGGATTAATTAACTACTCGTTAGGCAAAATGAAAATACCCTTTGTTGATCTGCACGCGCAGTACCTGAGCATCAAACCAGAGATCGACGCCGCCATTGCCGACGTGATCGCCAATTCGTCCTTTATCCGCGGACCGCAGGTCGATGCTTTCGAAAAAGCGTGGGCCAAGACGCTCGGCATGCAGCATTGCATTTCCTGCGCGAATGGAACCGACGCAATTTACATCGCGATGCGCGCGCTCGGGATCAAACCCGGCGACGAAGTCATTACCACGGCGCATTCCTGGATCGCGACGACCGAAACGATCACGCAGGCCGGCGGCCGCGTTGTTTTTTGCGATACGGACGATGAGACATTCACGATCGATCCGAAATTGATCGAGGAGAAGATCACCAGTCGCACCGTCGGCATCATTCCGGTCCATCTTTACGGACAACCGGCGGACATGGATGCGATCATGGCCATCGCGAAGAAGCACAATCTTTGGGTGATCGAAGATTGCGCGCAATCGCACCTCGCGACCTACAAGGGGAAGCTCGTCGGCACCTTTGGTCAGATCGCGACCTATTCGTTTTACCCGGGAAAAAATCTCGGCGCCTACGGCGATGCCGGTTGCATCGTGACCAACGACGACAAGCTGGCCGATTGGATGACGACCTTCGCGCGGCACGGCGGAAAAAACGATCACGTCATGGAAGGCATCAACAGCCGCATGGATGGCCTGCAGGGTGCGGTCCTGAATGTGAAGCTGCCGCATCTGCGCGATTGGACGAAAGCGCGGCAGCGCGTGGCGGCGCGCTACGATGAGTTGCTCGCCGGAGTAGGGGACATTCGCAGACCGGCGGTCGCGGATGGACGCGAGCATGTCTATCACCTCTACGTGATTCGCACCGAACATCGCGATGAATTGCGCAAACATCTGGCCGATGCCGGTGTCGCAACGGTGTTGAATTATCCCAAGGCCTTGCCGTTTTATCCGGCCTACGCGCACTTCGGTCACACGCCCGATGATTTCCCGGTCGCATATTCGAATCAGTCGCGCATTCTTTCCTTGCCGATCTTCCCGGAAATATCGGACGACGCGATTTCGTATGTGGTCGACCAGATCAAGGTGTTCTTCAGCAAGGACAGATCAACCAAGTCGAGCCGACGGTCGGGTCTTTGCGGGCGGTCAGTTAGCGAAGCTCGAGAAAGAGCGAAATGCCTCCTCGAGTCGCGTTCAGTCCTGACGGTCACTTCATTTCGTTCTCTTCCGCCGGGATATCCGCGGACAGCCGAACGTCACGCGCGCCCTCTGGCTGCCGTTCATCTGGATGGTGATTAACAGCTCCCGGTCCATCTCCGAGTGGGCTCAGTCTCTTCGGATCTTCACATCGGCGGGCATCTCTGGAAGAAGGAAGCCCGGTTGATCGGCTCTTTTACATCGTCCTGATTGTCGCCGGCTTCAAGGTCCTGCGAAAGACGAAACGTGCGGCTTGGAGCAGCTGATGCGGAACAATCAATGGCTGGCCGCTTTTCTCATTTACTGTTTGCTAGCAGTTCTTTGGTCCGACTTTCCTTTCGTGGCTTTGAAGACGGTGGATAAAGGTCGTTGGCCATCCCATCATGGCGCTGGTCATCATGACCGAGCCCGATCCCGAGGAGGCATTTGTCACGGTGATGAAACGCGTCGCCTACATCCTGCTGCCGGTTTCAATTCTCTTCATCAAGTATTACCCGCAGTTGGGTCGTGAATATTCCGTCTGGACCGGCGTGGCAATGTACACTGGCATCACGACGAATAAGAACCTCCTGGGACTTGATTGCTCTGATCATGGGTTACTTTTTTTGTCTGGCATTTCCTCAGCACCCGACTTCGGCCGCGTTCCAGAGTTCGTCGGAACGAGCTTATTCTTTGTGCTGGTCTTCCTGTTCATGACCGCTTACTTGTTCAAATACGCGAATAGCCAGACACCTCTGACCTCGCTGACGCTCGGAGTGTTTATGCTCTTGTTTGCTGGCTCCAAGCTAGTGAACAAACGGATGATCGGCACCTATATCATCACGGGGGTCATAGTCATTGTTGCGTTCCAGGCCCTGTTCGACATCTATGGAGTGGTCTTAGGGGTCCTCGGGCGAAATGCGACGCTGACCGATAGGACCCTATTGTGGCGGGACCTCCTGAAAATGGACATTAATCCCCTCCTGGGCGCGGGCTTTGAAAGCTTTTGGATGGGTGATCGTCTGGCATACATTTGGAAGTTGTGGGCATTTCGACCTAATCAAGCCCATAACGGATATCTGGAAACTTACCTCAACCTGGGACTGATCGGTTTGTTCATGCTTATCGGCCTCCTTGTCGCGACCTATGCCAAAGCGCGGCGAGACCTTTCGACGAACTTTGAGTGGGGAAGGTTTCGTTTGGGATTTCTGGCGTCCTCGATCATTTACAACTGGACAGAAGCGGGTTTCAAGACGGTCGGGTTTGTTTTTTTTATGCTCTACATCATCGCAATCGACTTCCCCAAGCGCCAGCCGACTCTTGTTCAGGAGTGGCGGAAGCAAGAAGCGAGAATTAGGACATCCAAGGCGACCGAGTCGGGATCCTTATCGGGTTACCGTCCCGAAGAAGAGAAAGACCGGTGGGTTAAAGTCGGTTCGTGATTCCAGAAAATTCACTAGTCGATGGCATATATTTAGCTGAATCTGGGGAAGTGCGTAGCTCATTCACCCGTTCAGCGCCAGCAATTGGGACTTGGTTCTGTCGCTGGTCGATACCTACCAGGTGGGCCATGAAACGACTTAGGACGGTATTTGACAACCTTGGAAAGCAACTGATTTCAGCCATACGATGTCGAAGCAGAACATAGTTCAGCTGCAAGCCTTGCGTGCCATCGTGGCGCTTGCGGTGACCGCTTGGCATTTTCAGCTCGGCAACATTCATAGCTTGAATCGGACGACCGGGCTTCCCGACCTGCGCGTCGGCAACGCCGGCGTCGACCCGTTTTTCGTGATCTCGGGTTTCGTCGGGTACGGGGTTTAGTCATGGTGCGCCGTCCTCAACCGGCCGTAGCCTTCGGCGGCTGTCGCATCGCCTGGTTTCTAACGCAGGAAAAGCTTGCTTATCGAGTACTCGAGAGGGCTTCCTGACTACCCTCATTATCTGTGTTGATTTACCATGGGATGATGTGGGATAAACAATTAGTCAGATCGAGAGCGCTCCAACAGATTGGGGAACGCTTTTTCCCGACGGCGCAGTGAGCCGTTAAATTTTTGCTTCTAAATGCTAACACGAATGCTAGTGGGTAATACTGTAAGCCACGCCTTGCGGCGGTGGGGCCTTTTCGGCACGGTCGCGAGGTTTCTGCTTGCACAAGCCGAAACTAAGCGTTTCAGGTCGGAGCGCATTGGGACTTACAGCAAGAGCGACAAGAAGGAGCTGCTGGAAAGATTTTCCCGGATCCACTCGCACGTGGAGTGCGCGCATTCACCTTATCAATTCATACTTGTCGCTGAACATCTCTTGGAACTGAAGGCCGAGGGCGCGATTGTTGAGTGCGGATGTTACCGGGGCGGGGGCAGTGCCAAGCTCTCGGTCCTCGCGAAAATGACGGGAAGAAAACTTTTTATCTGTGATTCGTTCGCTGGGCTGCCGCCTAACGAAGCCGAGGACACTGGGTGGGGGCAGCGTGCGCGCAATGCTGGAGTCCCAGTGTGGAAAGAGGGATTATTTAGCGCGGAGCTGGAAGAGGTCAGAAACAATATCGCCCAATATGGTGAAATCGATGTTTGCACCTTTGTACCGGGCTTTTTCAAAGACTCGCTCAAAGAGCTTCACGTCGCCGCAGCATGCGTCTTCCTGGATGTAGACCTCATCAGCTCGGCGCGAGACTGCCTCAAGTATCTCTGGCCACAAACCGTAACCGATGGTCTTTGGTTCACGCACGAGGCCTGCTACCCGAACTACATCAGGGCCATCCTTGATTCCGACTGGTGGCAATCTTCTCTGGATGAATCGCCTCCGGTGATTTTTGGCGCAGGCAGCGGACTATCGGAATGTGCCACTGGGCTGGCGTATTTTACCAAGGCTCCCGAAAGCGAGGAGCAACCCGAATATTCTCTTTCAGAAAAAGGGGCCGTATCAACAGATTCAGTAATCAAAAGATAGGAGTCCTTCCCGGAAGGAATTCGGCGTGGCCGAAACGGTTGCTCACCGCGGTCGGTGGCATCTTTCATGTGGAATTTGTCCCTGCCGCGCAGACTAATTCCGCGGGACTGGACGCTGCCTTGCTCTTTGGGGTTCCGCAGGACGACGCGGAAGAGTTTGCACAACGAGGTGTGCGCGCGATGGCCTTTCTGGCCGAATCGTCGTTATGTCCGGCTATTCGCGACCGCAGACATTGGTTTGTTGCTCGCCGTCGGCCGCTGTTAAAGGTAACACCGGCATCCGGGCTACCGAGATGAATTTGATCGCGTGAAGGGCGGCGTATGTGCGGTCGTGGTGACGTACAACCGGCAGACGCTGCTACGCGAATGCTTGGCGGCGCTGCGCTCGCAAACGCATCCGCTCGCTTGTATTCTCGTAGTGGACAACCGCAGCACCGACGGAACGGAGGAAATGCTGGTGCAAGAATCCGCCGCTGGAGTTTCTCCGCCGTTGCAAGTCATCACCGCGCCGGAGAATCGCGGTGGCGCTGGCGGCTTCCACGACGGGTTGCAAGCGGCGGCCGCTCAGGAGTTCGAATGGTTTTGGCTGCTCGATGACGATGTCATTGTCCGGCCGGATGCGCTCGAGCAACTGCTGCGCGCGCGCGCGAGTTTTGCTACGGAGCCGAGACCTATCTTACTCGCGAGCAAGATCACGCTCCCCGATGGCGCGATTGATCCCGCTACGATCCCGCGCTTGAACGACCGGCGCGACATGGCACAGATGTGCCGTGCGGCCGAGCATAGCACTCTGGCACTGCGCCTGAACGCGTTTGTTGCGGTCTTGATTCATCGCTCCGCCGTCGAACGCTACGGCTTGCCCATCGCCAGCTACTTTATCTGGCTCGACGACGTGGAATACACCGCTCGCATTTTGCGCGACAACTTTGGCGTATTCGTCCCGCGCAGTGTCGTCCTCCACAAAAAGGCAACAGGCCAGGCCGATCTGAGTGGGCGTTTCTATTTTGCAGTTCGCAATGAGCTTTCGATGATCCGGTTTAGCGAAGCATGGTCCGCGGAGGAACGGCTTCGCCTAGTCGGGGGTTTGGTATGGATCATCTTACGTCGGCTCTTCAAGCCCCGCTTTACGTTCGCCAAGCTGGGAGTGATCTGCCATGGACTTATTGACGGCCTTTTCCGCTCCCCTCGCGTGCCGGAACGTAGCTAGCTGTGAAGTTTCAATGGGTTGTTCATACCACCGGCAATCGAGAAGCTGCTATTGTGCAAACAAAGAGCCGACTACATCGGAGATGCCCTTCCGGCGTTGCGGTCCGGAGAGCGAGACCAGAGAAATTGCAAAGTCATGGCATGTATTTAGCTGAATTTAGGCAAGTGCGAAGCTCATTCACCCGCTCAGCACCAGCACGTGCCATCCGATTCGACCGCCGAACGGTACCTACCAGATGCGCTATGAAACGACTTATTCTTGCCCTGATTCTCTGCACGGGAAGCGCTTACGGGTATACCCGGGATGACGCGCACAAAACGGTCACGAGTGACGGTTCTCTGGCTGATACGCAAAACGCCATCACCTACGCCGAGAGCAAGGCACAAGATGGCTGGCAGATCATCGTGGGCACAGCGGGCGGTACCTATGCTTGGAACGGTCGTCTGAATATGGCGAACAATTACGTGATGACCCTGAAGGGAGCCAGCCCCACCAATCGTCCCGTTCTCACTGTGAATGCGGATTCGAGTGGTTTCGGCATTTTCACAAGTTCGGGAACGAGTAAGACCAAGACCATTCGGGACCTTATCTTCGCAAACTGCACGGGTGCTAATGGCCTTCTTCTTGTGGACGGGATAGGGGTGGATTGCTTCCACCATACCAATCTTGAATTTCGTGATCATGGGCTGCAAGGTTGGCTGGATCGGATCAGCTGGTAATGGCGTGGCCGGCATCGGGCCGTTCGGTCTCATCGATCACTGTCATTTCACTTCGTCCGGTAATAATTTTTCGGGCTACTTCATCCGGCAGAATCAGCTAACACCTGATCGCGAGCTGGGGTTATCCCGGTGCGAGCAATGCGGGCTTTCAGCTTCGGAACCAAGTATGCGGTTTATTTTGAAGATAACACAGCGAGCGCGGCTTCTTTCACGGCGGCGGGTTCGCTCCTGGATGGCAACAATTCGGCCAAAGTGGTTGTTCGCCACAATCATTTTACCAATCAGATATGGGGTTTCCACGGGCCGGATTCTTCGGGGCCGCGCCAGAGCGTCATGCAGGTGGAAGTGATGCACAACGACTTCACACTGACGGGCAACTACGCATCAAGCCAGGCCACCTTCTTCCGTGGCGGGACAGTTTATTGGTTCGATAACAGTGTGAAAGGAGGCTATACGGTAGCCTGCGACTTTGAAGTGCATTGTTCCGGAGCCGCAATATGCCGCCGAAGGTTGTAAAGATTGCAATGGAAATCCTTTAACCAAGCCACTTGCTTACCCCGCTGACTATCCGCAGTGTCAGCAACCGGGACATCCCGATATTCCGACTCGGCTCGCATCTGGAGCAATTCGTCCTTTGCTCAGTATCTGGCAGGCGAAGACGGAACCTTCGTGCAGCCGGGAAGAAACTATATTGCCTCCGCTGACGCCTCGGCCAAGCCAGCCTGGTTACACGGAATTTACCTATCCCCACTACATGAATGAAGGCGGGACTCCGCAAGCTCCGGTTAACGTAAATCTGCCAGCTATTACCGGAGCCACGGCTCAGGGTCAGGTGCTTTCCGTCAATCCGGGATTCTGGACGTGGGAGCCGGTAGGAACGTTTGCCTATCAATGGCGCACCTGTGATGAGAGCGGTAACAATTGCTCCGATATTGGTGGAGCAACATCTTCTACTTATACGCAGACAAGCAGCGACATCGGACACACCCACCGTGTGGTTGTGAGTGCAACAAACTCAGCGGGAGGCCCGCTCTACGCCACCAGTCCACAAAACGACGCAACGGTCGCTCCCGGCACGGAAAACCGGCTCACTAACGGAGGGTTTGAAACCCGCAGCGGCGCAGTGGACAACCTAAATAACGATGCTGCCTGGACCGGATGGATGGTGACAACTTACGGCACTGGCTGGATACAGTCCTCTACGAAGGCGCATGGCGGAAGCTACGCCTTTGAAGTGCAGAAAAACGGGGGCGCTACAGTAATGGCAATTGAGCAGGCCTTCGTTCCAGCTAATCCAGGCGAGACCATGCAAGTGAGTTTTTGGCAGAAAAACAGTCTCTCTGGTTACGGCGTAACTTACTATGTGAAGGATGTGACTCATAATACGCAACATCATCGCGCCGACCCACGCTGGAGATTCCATCGGTTCTTACACCAAGGTTGAGACAAGCTTTGTCGTGCCTGCGGGGTGTCTGTCGGCTAAGATCGGTTTCGATACCTCCGGTCTTGGAAGTGGAGGAGGCCCCTCCATGTGGGTGGACGATGTGGTTGTGGCTCCGCCGGCATCCACAGCAAATAGACCCAGCTCACCGCAGAATCTGCACGTGTTAGCGCCGTAGGATAGCCAACTGGCACCGCTCTTCTAAGGCAAGCGATAGCCCGGCGGCGAGTGATGCTTCGCCTTGCTAGGTAGATTAGTCGCGGATGGTATGGAATAATTCTCGCGATGATGTCAATTGCAGTGGTGAGCGTCTTCGAACAATGCCCGGTCCGCCAAACAGGAGCCGCGTTTACCACCCGAGGCCGGACCATCATTCGTTAACGAATAATGAATGTAACCGCCATTATAAGCTGCGTCGTCGAATCCGACCTGCCATATGTCCATGAAGCGTTACAGTCTGTAAGAGGACAAACCCACCCGTGCCACGTCATCATCCTTGTAACCGAAGCTACCTAGCAAAGTTCAATCCAAGCTTCGCGGGCTGGGCCTCGAGGCGCAGTTCGAAGTGGTCCCATTGAGTCCGTGCGGCGTTACGAGGAATCTGGGTGTGCAACGAGCGTCTACGGAATGGGTCGCCTTTCTGGACGCCGACGATATTTGGCTTCCCGAGAAAGATCGAGCTCCAGCTTGCCTATGCAAAACAAAATGACTGCCTGGCGGTAGGGACACGGCATATCCTCGTGGGTGACGATAAAACTCCTTACTTCTATGCGTTTGCCCGGACTATGCCCATGCCAAGCAGTTGGCTGGCAAAGCGTGAGTTGCTCCTTCGCGAACCATTCTGGGAGCGGAGGGAATACGAAGACGCAGACTTGTGGCACCGCTGGAAACGTCACACGCGGATAGGAACGTTGCGAGAATACCTGATTTACTACCGGGTTCATGCTGGTTCTCTTTCATCCAACTTTTCGAAGCCGAATCCGGCAAAGAGAAGAAAGGAAAAGTTTGCCCGTGCCGCAAGCAATTCCGGTTACGACAAGTGTTTCTTTTTCTTAGCCGCGTGGCCAGCTTGTTTTATTTGCCAATTAAGCGATTGCCGTCTTGACTGGTTGCGGCTTTGATGTCGCTGCGAGGCAACCTTCCAAAACGAAAAGTTCATATGACATCAAAAATGCACAGACATGAACTGCGATCCGTCTGGAGGTCGTAATCGTAACCATCTCGACCGTCTTGCCATCGTTACCTCAGGCTATTGCTTCAACACTAATAGCTGCCTCTAAAACGGTCTCCACCGATGGCAGCTACGCGGATACTGCCGCCGCCGTCGCAGCGGTGGCAAAGCAAGAATGAGGATGGCTGGACTGTAACCATTGGATCCCCCGGAGGCAAGTACACCTGGCCTACGATGCTGAACATAGTCATCCCGCATCGTAGTTACGATTCAGGGAGCCTCTTCGACAGATCGACCTACTATTACCGTTAATGTCACGACTGGTTTCGGTCGTGTTCATTTCGGCCGACGGAAGGAAAGACGATTACGTTAAAGGATCTGCGCTTCGATTCTTGGAAGACGGGGAACGGTTTGATTCTCATCGATGGCGGAGGCGACGATTGCTTTCGTTTAACTAATCTCGAGTTTACCGGCTCGAACTCCTTCTGCGTCTGGATAAGCGCTCCAGGTGCGCCTATCTACTAAGCCAGGCCCGTATGGGCTAATCGACCATTGTTCTCTTCCTGCCGGAGGGGCTCTCATTTACGTGCGAGATAATCCTAGCAGCCACACCTAACTCCTGGCATCGACCAATGTCCTGGGGAACAAAGCACGCGGTCTACATTGAAGACTGCTAATTTCTCTGCGCCACAGCCGCTTCTAGGAGTTTGGGAGGTAACCGATGGTGACAACGGCGGGCGTTTTGTCATACGCCACTGCACGATTCAAAATATGCCGCTCGGAACTCACGGTGCCGACTCGCAACAGTTCGAGAATGGTCAGAATCCGAACCGTTCTAATCTTCAAGTAGAAGCGATGCATAATACCTTCACGGCTACGGGTGCCATCGATACATTTCTTTTTCTTCGCGGAGGGACAGCCACAGTCTTCGACAACACGATCAAACACACGGGCGCAGGGTTCTTGAATACGATGATCAAGCCCGCTTTTTATCGGTCGGTTGCTGGCAACGGCGTCTGCCCTGTGGATCGGATTTATCCAGCTGATTACATCGGCACACAGCAGCCTGGCTCTGGCGTCATTGACCCAAATACCTACACCGGCCCTAAGGATCCAAAGAAGCCGGCGGACGCACCTTGGGGCAGCGTGCCGATCTATGTTTGGAATAATCACATTAGCGCTCCGATAACCTATGGTCAGGTGGGTGGCAACGAATTCGTTCAGCCAAATCGTGATTACTTTGTCGACAAGGAGCGGCCGAACTATACGGAGTTCGTCTACCCGCATCCATTGCAAGGGGCGAACGCGACGGGGACGAAATAAGGCTGCTGACCGGAGCTGTGTTTTCCTTGGCGTATCCGGCACATTGACCGATACTTAATTCTCACTTTTTCCGCCGAATGTCTGACTCCATTTTAGCAAATGATGCATGTATCTTGACTACCGGCGCCAACGGTTTTGTCGGAGCCAAAGTCGTTGCAACGCTGTTGGAAAAAGGATTCACCAACCTTCGCTGCTTTGTGCGCCCATCGAGTCGGCTCGATCGTCTCTCAGCCGCGATTCGACGTTTTGATGCTGAAGATCGTGTCCAGATAGTTGTCGGCGATTTGTTATCGCGCGACGATTGCCGGAAAGCGGCCGAAGATGTCGATGTCATTTATCACCTCGCCGCCGGCATGGATAAGTCTTTTGCCGGCGCCTTCATGAATTCTGCGATCGCTACGCGCAACCTGATAGACGCGTTTCTTGAGCGGGGGCGGGCGAAGCGTTTCGTCTGTGTGAGCTCTTTCGCGGTTTATTCTAATCTGAAAATGGCGCGAGGCGCTTTGCTCGACGAAACAGCTCCGCTCGAGGACGCGCCGCAGGAACGATACGACCCTTACGGTTATGGGAAACTGAAGCAGGAAGAGATCGTGCGAGATTATGGAGTTCGGCACAACATGCCATTCGTGATTTTGCGACCTGGAGCTGTTTTTGGTGACGGCAATCCGTCGCTCACCGGGCGCGTGGCCATCGATACCTTCGGTTTTCCCATCCACATGGGCGGGGCTAACGAGTTGCCGCTCACTTATGTCGATAACTGCGCGGAAGCCATCGTCCTCGCGGGACTCAAACCGGGCATCGAAGGCGAGACCTTCAACGTCGTAGACGACGATCTGCCGACGAGCGCGCAATTCTTTCGACGCTACAAGGAGCGACTGAGGAAATCATTTTCCATTAGTCTACCTTACCCAGTGACGGAAGCGTTGTGCAGTTTGTGGGAAAAGTATTCCATTTGGTCGCACGGCCAGCTCCCGCCGGTTTTTAATCGCCGCCGTTGCGCCGCCGAATGGAAAGGGAACCGTTTCTCAAATCGCAAGCTTCGCGAAAAACTGGGATGGAGTCCGCGCGTTGCCATGCCGGAAGCGATCGAACATTTCCTGAGCCAGTTCGGACCGGAAAAGGCCTGATGTTGCGCGTCGGTCTAGTGGGGTGCGGCAAGATTGCCGACGAACATATCCGGGCGATCCGACGGATACCCGATTGCGCTATCGTCGCGGTTTGTGATCGCGAACCGCTCATGGCGCAGCAGCTGGCGGAGCGATTCCGTATTTCGAATAGCTACGCCGATGTGCGGGAAATGCTCGCGGCCGGACCGCTCGACGTGGTTCACATCACTACGCCGCCGCAGAGTCATTTCTCGGTCGCGAAGCAATGCCTGGAAGCAGGATGCAACGTCTACATTGAAAAGCCGTTTACAATCACTAGCGCGGAAGCGGAGACTCTGGTCTCGTTAGGCCAAAGTCGCGATCTGAGGTTAACCGCCGGACATAACCTTCAGTTCACGCTGGAGATGTTGGAGATGCGGCGACTTGTGGGAAGCGGTTATCTAGGTGGAAGGCCGATTCACGTTGAAAGTCATTTCTCCTACGCCCTCGGTGACGCGAACTACGTCGGCCCGTTGTTGGGGAGCAAGAGTCATTGGGTGCGGCAATTGCCGGGTCAATTATTTCACAACCTCATCAGTCACGGCGTCGCACGGCTCGCGGAGTTTCTCGACGACGACTTGGTTGAAGTTGCCGCGTCGGCGCATCAAAGCGATCGGCTGCAAAAAATGGGTGGTCAGGAAGTTCTTGATGAGCTTCGCGTTTTAATTCGCGATGGAAAAGGCACGACCGCGTTTTTCTGTTTTTCGACGCAGATCAGTCCTGGTTTGAATCAGCTGCGCATATGTGGGCCGGTGAATTCCCTGACTGTGGATCAGGCAAGTGGAAGCCTGATCCGGTCGACCAGTCGTTCTTATAAAAGTTATCTCACCTATTTTGGACCGCCATTTGTCCTGGCTAAGGAACATTTCCGAAACGCCATTTCGAATATAGCTGATTTTATTCGTCAGCGTCTCCATCAGGATGCCGGAATGAAGGAATTGGTCGAGCGATTCTATCTGAGTATCCGCGATAAAACGGAGCCGCCCATTCCATATCGCGAAATCATTTTGACGGCGCGCATCATGGATCAAATTTTCGCCCAGGTTTATCCCGCCTCGGTTGCGGCTCCATCGAAATCAAACGCTGCCTGAATGAAGTACGTTCTCATTATTCCCGCGCGCAATGAGGAGGCGCACATCGAGAAGACGATCGGTTCGGTGGTCGCGCAAACCGTGCGGCCCGAGCGCCTGGTAATCGTTAACGACGGTTCGACCGATGGCACCGGAGAGATCGCGCAGGAATACGCGTCGAAATTTTCCTGGATCGAGGTCGTCAATCGGCCGCAACAAACGGAGCGTAATTTTGCTGGCAAAGTGCACGCCTTTAATGCCGGCCTCGAACGTGTCCGCGCCTTGCCCTTCGACGTGATAGGAAATCTCGACGCAGATATTTCATTCGAGCCCGATTACATGGAATTTCTGCTCGGGAAATTCGCAGAGAATCCCAAACTCGGTGTCGCGGGTACCTCCATGCGCGAGTCGGATTACGACGCCGAAAAGGACAGTTTCTACAACGAGAACGATGTCTTTGGCGCCTGCCAGCTGTTCCGGCGAGCGTGCTTTGAGGAAGTCGGCGGTTATACCCCAGTGAAATGGGGGGGGATCGATTGGATTGCCGTCCGCATGGCCCGCTACAAGGGCTGGCAAACCCGCTCCTTCCGCGAGAAGACCTTTTTCCATTACCGGCCCATGGGCGCGACCGAGACGAACATATGGAAGGCCCGCTTCGACTATGGTAGAAAGGATTACTTCCTCGGAAACCATCCTCTATGGGAGGTCTTTCGGGTCGGATTCCAAATGTTAAAAAAACCTTACGGCATTGGCGGATTAATCCTGCTTTTCGGCTATGTTCATTCACTGGCCAGCCGCATTGAACGTCCAGTGCCGCCGGAACTGCTCCGCTTTCACCGTCGCGAACAGATCGATCGGATGAAAAATCTGTTCCGTTTGTCCCGAACCTGATTTTGCCTAACGAATGCTTGATCCATGACCCAAACCGACATCACCGAGGTAAAAGAGTTCTGGAATTCAAATCCGTGCCAATCGGATTTGTCCGACGCGCAGGATCGCCGTCGCTATTTCGAGGAGATTTCGCGCAACCGTTACGGCAAGCGCGAGTGGCATGTTCCGACCGTGGCCGCGTTTCACAAATACGCCGGCAAAGACGTGCTCGAAATCGGATGCAGCATTGCGACCGATGGACTCGAGTTCGCGAAGAAAGGCGCCAATTACACGGGCGTCGATCTCACGCCGGCCTCGATCGAAATGGCGCGCGAACGCTTTCGTCTTTTCGATGTGCCTGGCCGTTTCGAAGTGGCGAATGCGGAAGAGAAAATTCCGTTTCCCGATGAAACCTTCGATCACATCTACAGCTTTGGCGTGATTCACCACTCGCCCGTGCCGGAGCGAATCGTCCGAGAGATGCATCGCGTTCTGCGCAAAGGCGGCACCTTCAACGTCATGCTCTACAACCGCAGCTCGATCAATTATTACATCGAGATCATGTTCCTGCGGAAGCTGTTCCGGCACATGCTGCGTCCCAAGTTCATGCCGGGCCTGCTCGCTTCCGTGACCGGTTTCGATAAATGGAAACTCGACGGGCATCGCGAGACTCTGACGAAAAAGCTGACGCACGAGCAGTGGGTGAGCATGAATACCGACGGCCCGTATTGCCCGCTCGCCAAGGTTTATAGTCACGCCGAGGGCGCGGCGCTCTTCAAAGACTTCTCGAATGTTCGCCAGGAAGTCTGGGAGTTTAACGTCGATCACTGGCCGATCTTGAAGAACATTCTACCGACGAGAGCGGAACGATGGATCGGCCGTCGCTGGGGATGGCACCGGATGATTTCCGGGACGAAGACGTAGTAATTTCAGCTACACTGAGGTGGTGACAGCTGCGCTACAACCGACGACGGAGGGAGTGTCTCCGCGCCCTGAGGAAACGCGTCGTGTTCTGACTCGCTTCGTGGGCTGGCTGGACGCTTACGGCGAAAATTCGCGGGACCATCAGTCCTTCTTTGCTGGGCCAATCGGCGGGCGAGCCAAGGCGCTTTATTACCGGCACAAACTTCTCGGCACAACCGCAGTTGCGCCGATGATTTTCTTCGAGGCATTCGTTCCATCAGCGCGGCATCTTTTCCATCGGCCAACGCGATTCCCCATCGCCGATGCGCATTACGCGATGGGCTTTGCCTTTCTGCATCAGGCGACCGGCGACAAAAAACATCTCGAGCGCGCCATTCATTTTCTGCGCGAACTGCAACGAAGCCGAGCGCCGGGCTTCGCGGAATATTGCTGGGGCTATCCGTTCGATTGGGTCACGCGCAATGGCACGCTGAAAGCGAACACGCCGTTCATCACCAGCACGCCCTACATGTTCGAGGCTTTTCTTCAGGTTTACCAAATCGATGGCCGCGAGGAATGGCTCGAGGTCTTGCGCTCGATCGCGCGGCACGTCGCGAATGACATCAAGGATTTCCCCACCTCGGCGACAGCGAACAGTTGTTCCTATTCACCGTTTGAGGAGAGCGGCGTGATCAACGCCAGCGCATATCGCGCTTCTTGCCTGACGAGTGCTGCGAGGCTTTTCGATGACGATCGGTATGCTGCGATTGCAGAACGGAACTGCAATTTCGTTCTCGAAAATCAAAATGCCGATGGTTCCTGGTTTTACGCCACGGATGGTGTGCGCGATTTCGTCGATCATTTCCACACCTGCTTCGTGATGAAAGCGCTGGCGAAAATTCACCGACTCACCGGGGCGGAGCCAATCCGCCTGGCGCTGAAACGAGGTGTGGAATATTATCTGAACAACCTTTTCGCGCCGGACGGATTGCCGAGGCCTTTCGCGAAAGCACCGCGTCTCACCGTCTACAAGCGCGAGCTCTACGATTGCGCTGAGTGCATCAATCTTTGTCTTTTGTTGCGCGATCGCTTTCCGCAGCTCGACGGGAAATTGGAAGAAGTGGTGACGGGCATCATGCGCGATTGGATCAAGCCAGACGGATCGTTTCGCTCGCGCCAGTTGAAGTTCGGCTGGGACAACGTCCCGATGCACCGCTGGGCGCAATCGCAGATGTTTCGCAGCCTCGCCTTCTACCTGCACGAGAAAGACCGCGCCGGTGTTAACATAGCGAGCGCGATATGTGCGGCATCGCAGGGCAATTTAATTTTCAGCATCGCACGCCGGTCGCGCGCGAGACGATCGTGCGCATGGCGAACTCGATCGCGCATCGCGGACCGGACGATGAAGGTTATTTGATCGACGGTGCGCTCGGCCTCGGTTTTCGCCGGCTTTCCATCATCGACTTGTCCGGTGGTCATCAGCCGATGTCCGATCCGGAGGAAAAAATCTGGGTCATGTTCAACGGCGAAATTTACAACTACAAGGAGCTGCGCGCCGAGCTCCAGGGATTTGGTTACGAATTCCGAACCAACTCCGACACCGAAGTTATCGTCCACGGCTACAAGAAATGGGGCGCGGATGTGCTCAATCATCTCAACGGCATGTTCGGTCTCGCCATCTGGGATGCGCCTAACGAGCGGTTGCTCGTGGCCCGCGATGCCATGGGCATCAAGCTCGTCTATTACCGGCTGGCCGATGGACAGCTGACATTTGGCTCGGAGATTCGCGCCGTCCTGGCGGCGGACAATTCCGCTCCGGAAGTTGATCCCGACGCGGTCAATCTTTTCCTGCGCTATCGCTACACGCCGTCGCCGTTCACCATCTACCGCGGCATTCGCAAGCTGGCGCCCGGCACGATGCTGATCGTCGAGAAGGGCGAGTGTCGCGAAAAGCGCTGGTATAATTTTGTTCCGACGCCGTTTGAAAAGCCAGCTGCGCGACGAAGAAGCGATTGAGGAATTGCTGCGTCTCTACAAAGGCGCGGTGAAACGCCATCTGCTCGCCGATGTGCCGGTCGGCATTCTGCTCAGCGGCGGCTTGGATTCCGGGTTGTTGCTCGCGCTCATGAATGAGCACGGCGATTCGTGGCCAGCTTACACCGTCGGTTACGGCGAAAGTTTTGCCGACGACGAACTGGCCGATGCCGCGGAAAGCGCCGCGCTGCTCGGCGGCCGGCACATTCCGGTCAAACTCGATCGCGCCTTCTTCGAGAAATCGCTGCCGAAGATTGTCGATTCGCTGGAAGAACCGATCGCGTCTTCATCGGTCGTGCCGATGTATTTCGTCTGTCAGCGCGCGAAACAGGACGTGAAAGTCGTGCTCATCGGGCAGGGTCCGGACGAATTGTTTGGCGGCTACAAACGTCATCTCGGCGTGCATTATGGAAATGTCTGGCGTCAGTTTGCCGTCGGCGCTGCGTGGCCTAACGAGTTCTTTCATCAACCGTCTGCCGCGCAATGAAACCCTAAAACGCGGCGTGCAATCGCTCGCGACCAACGATCCGCTGCAACGTTACGAAGATGTGTTTTCCCTCGCGCCGGCGGAAACAATCGACGGTCTTTTTCAACGCGATCGGCTCACGCGCGTGAATGGAAATCGGACCCTGGATTCCTGGCGCGAAATATTTTCGCAAGCCCAAGGGACGGACGAGTTGGGGGCATTTCAATTGCTAGAGTTACGCTCTTCCTTGCCAGACGAGTTGCTCATGTTTGCCGACAAACTTTCCATGGCGCACAGCCTCGAAGGGCGCGTGCCTTATCTAGATCGCACCGTGGTCGAATTCGCGCAGCGGCTCGGCGCGGGGCAAAAGGTTCGTAACGGCAAAGGGAAATGGATTCATCGCGAAGTTTGCCGGAAATTTCTGCCGCCCCACATCCTGCAGCGAAAGAAAAAGGGCTTCGCCGTTAATGTGATCGACAGCTGGTTCAATTCGTCGGTCGATAGCCAGCTGAGCGAGATGTTGCTCGACGAAAGGTCGCACATCTTCCGCATGCTGGAACCGCAGCCGGTGCGCCGACTTTTGCGTGAACATCAGTCCGGACAGGAAGACAACCACAAGTTGTTGTTCAGCCTGGTAATGCTTGAACAATGGATGCGAAAGGGGCACAATGATACCTTCCGGCCCGCGCATGATTCACTGTTGTCTGGAGCCGACTAATGGAATCACACGACACGACTACCAAAGACATCGAGATTGTAGTTAACGGAAAACCCAGAGTGGTTAGGTCTGCTGTGATCGAGGGAAGAACGGTGATCCTTTCCCAAGGCTGGCTGAAGATTGCTACGGTCCATGATGAAGGAGTGGTAGAAGGGGAAGTAATCGCCGATCCTGAGCTGGCTATTACCCAGCTGAAGCAAAGCCGTCTGGGAGCCGACATTTTCACGTTTGCACAGCGTCTACCCGATACAGTTCCAAGGCATAAATACGTTTTGGAGTGGGATAGCATGGCTGCCGTACCCATAACGACCTATGATGACTGGCTAAAAAATCGAGTGGAGTACGATGTCCGAAAAGCCGTAAAGAAGGCGGCCAAGCTTGGGGTTGTAACAAAGTCAGTTCAGCTGGATGACTCTCTGGTAAAGGCGATCTCAAAGATTTATAATGAGTCGCCAATCAGGCAGGGAAAACGATTTTGGCATTATCAGAAGAGTCTGGAGGACCTAAAGAAAGAGAAAGCAACATACTTAAGCAGAAGTGAGTTTATCGGCGCTTTCCTTCAGGAGGAGCTGATTGGATTCATCAAGATGGTCTACGTAGGGACTATCGCGACGACGTTTCATGTTTTCAGCACGCAGAGGCACGCCGACAAGAAGCCTACCAATGCGTTGATCGCGAAGGCAGTCGAAATTTGCGCCGAAAAAGGCCTCAGTCATTTAGTCTATGCAAACTACCGTTACCATCGCGTGGAGAGCTCGTTGACCGAGTTTAAGCGACGCAACGGATTCGAGGAGGTTCTGGTTCCCAGGTATTATATTCCGCTTACCGCTAAGGGGAGCGTGTTTCTCAAACTTCAAATTCATCATGGAATTATCAACGCTTTTCCCGTACCCTTGGTGGCGAAACTCCGAACCGCCCGGGACGAATTTTACCCGCGTCTTCTGCGTGCGACTAGTCTACCGGCGCGATGGAGGAAAGCCGGGAACGGGTCTGCGGCAGTCTAGAAGGAAGTGGAAGCGGCTTCTAGCGCTTCCCAGTTCAAGAATTTCAGATCCAGAGTAGCTCAATTGGTAGAGCAGTCGGCTGTTAACCGACCGGTTGTAGGTTCGAATCCTCCCTCTGGAGCCAAGTTTTAGTATAAATAAGATGGCGCAACTTCATTTATTGCACTCCTCGTGTCGGGAAGCTCCCGTCGACTCGGATCCGCGCGTTTGTTTCTGTCCTGTGCGAGATAGCTAACCGAGGGTTGTTTGCGTGGTAAAATACGTTGCTACCGCCGTCGCGCTAAAATGCTTTTCAGCGACCCCGTTTACTCGACGGGTCTATCGTAGGCTTGGGAATAGATTCGGTGATCGGCAACGAAGCACTGAGCGGATGCCCGGCTATTATGCTGAGCGGGTGAAGCGCATCATACGTCTGGCGCGGGAGCAAAAAATCGTTTCCGACGGCGACCGAGTGCTCGAGTTGGGAACCGGATGGCTCCATTGGGAAGCTCTTACTCTGCGGCTTTTTTTCGAGATCAAAGCGGTCCTCTTCGATGTCTGGGACAATCGCCAAATGGCAGGTCTGAAGAACTACGTCCGGCAACTGAGTGAGATGTTAGATGAGAGCTTTGGATTGTCGGCGCAGGAATTGGCAAAGGCACAAACGCTGATCGGGCAAATCCTGAAGGTCGATACCTTCGACCAGCTATACGAGCTTCTTGGCTTCGAATATGTCGTTGAAAGCTCAGGTAGTCTGGAGCAGTTTTCTGATAAGTCATTCCAATTGGTCGTGAGCGGCGGCGTGCTCGAACATGTAAATAGGGAAGCCTTGCCGACGCTATTCAAAGAGACGCATCGGATCCTTGTGCCGGGTGGATGGGCCGTCCATAGCGTCGATACTGCAGATCACTTGGAGCATTATGATCAAACAGTTTCGCCCAAGCTGTATCTGCAGTTCTCGGAACTAACCTGGAAACTCCTTTGCGCGAACGAAGTTCAGTATATCAACCGGATGCAGCGCGGGGAGTGGCTTCAGCTTTTTGGCGATAGCGGGTTCGATCTGGTGGAGGAAGAAGTTCGGCGGGTGGACATAAGTCGGCTCAAGATCGCTCCGCGCTTTTCCGGAATGAAGTTGGACGATCTGGAGTGCACGGTCTTGCGAGTTGCGTTGCGAGCGCGATAACGCAAAGGCTCTCTTTAATGCCAGGCATCGCCGGAGTCATTAGCCGCAGGCCGCCTGCGGAGTGCGAGCGAATCGTTAGCGCCATGGTTCGAACTATGGTGCACGAGCCGTTTTATCGAAGCGGAACGCATTTCGCGCCCGAGCTGGGCGTCTATGGCGGTTGGGTTACTCTCTCGGAAACAGCAGCTGAACTACGCTTCGACGAAGACAAGGTCTTACTTCGCTCGGGTGAAATGTTCCTCGAAGAGAACGAACTGGAAGAGATCGCGACGAGAGATGCCGGCGATCCTTCGCAAGAATTCTTGAGAGGACTCAACGGACTTTTCAGTGGATTCCTGATCGACCATAGAAGGTCTCAAGCCTTTCTCTTCAACGACCGCTACGGCTTTGATCGACTCTACCTGGCACAGAAGGAAGACGACTATTACTTCGCGAGCGAAGCGAAAGCGCTTTTGCGCGTTCTGCCGGAAACACGCGCGTTCGCAGAGGATGGCGTCGCTGATTTCCTCTCGTTTGGATGTACCGCGGAGAACCGCACCCTTTTTCGTGGCATCCATCTTTTGCCAGGCGGATCAATCTGGATCTTTCGCAACGGACAGTGTCGGCGGCAGCGTTACTTCACCCCCGCAGATTGGGAATCACAGCCAGCCTTGGACAAGCGAGAGCTCCAGACGGAATTCGATCGAACATTCGAAAAAGTCCTGCCGAAATACTTTGCCAATCAAAAAGACCTCGGAGTCTCTCTGACGGCCGGGATCGATAGTCGATTGGTTATGGCGGGACGCGCGCCTGCCAGCTCGCCGACTTGTTATACCTACGAAGGTGAGCGCGGCGAAACGAGGGATGCGCGCTTGGCGAGGAAGATTGCGCATGTCGCCGGATGTGATCATCGGCTGGTTCGTCTCGGCGCGGACTTTTTTGCCGATTTCGCCGAGCACTTTGAACGGACCGTCTTTCTTACTGATGGAACTTTCGGGGCGACCGGTGCGCACGAACTTTACTTAAGCCGCGCAGCTCGCTCGCTCGCTCCAATTCGACTGACCGGAGTCTTCGGTGGCGAAATCTTGCGCGGTGTTTCGACTCTCAATTTTCTCGAATTAGACCGGCGCTTGTTCAGTCATCGAATCGCCACGCGAGAAGAACTGCCGACCGCGGACGATCATCCGGTAACAGCCGCGGCCTTCAAGGAGATTCCGTGGAGCATCTTCGGCAGTTTGGCAGCCTGCCGATCGCAGCTGCACTTTAGAACTCCATACCTGGATAACGATGTAGTCGCGTTGGCCTACAGAATTCCAACGACTCGGCCCGCTTCGTCAGAAGCGATGTTGGAGATGATCCGGCGCAAAGACCCAAAGCTCGCGACCATTCCTACCGACATGGGCTTGCTCGGCAACCCGTCGCCGCTCACATCCGCGCAGAGATTGTTCGCAAAAGCGACTTTCAAGATCGAGTACTGGTGCAATGACGGAATGCCCCGTTGGCTGGCTCCGTTTGAATTAATGATGGATTGCGTAGGCTCAGGCATAGCTTTATTCGGGCGACATAAGTATCTGCGGTATCGACGGTGGTTTCGGCGCGAACTGGCCAATTATCTACGCGACGCTCTGCATTCGGCATCCATTCGCGAAAGCGGCTTTTGGGAGAAGAGGTTTATTGATCAACTTGCGGAAGCGCACGTTGCCGGTCGCGGAAATTTCACTCAGGAGATTAATGCAGTTCTGACTCTGGACGCCGTGCAACGTTTTTTGCTGAGCGGTTCGAATCTCGTGGAAGCGGAAACGATTCAGACTGCGACTTAGGAAATGCTCGACCGTCTGAAACGAACAGCCCAGGCCGCGCTCAAGAGTCTCGGTCTTTACCACCGGATTAAGTCGTCTGTTGCTTACGATCTTTACTGGCGGCTGGCGAATCCCGCCTTACTCGCAGGCCGTGACGAAGAAGTGGCATTCTTCCGGCGACTCCTCGGCGGATTTCAGGCGAATGATCTCGTTTTCGATATCGGCGCCAATCAGGGACACAAGACCGATATTTTTTTACGCTTGGGTGCGCGGGTCATCGCGGTCGATCCCGACGCAGCAAATGGAAGAATCCTACGTGAAAGTCTTCTGCAAAATCGCTTAAGGAAAAAGCCGGTGATGGTCGTGACAAAAGCCGTGAGCGATCGAAACGGCATCGAGACCATGTGGGTGGACAAGCCGGGCTCGGCCAAGAATACCCTGAATTCAAAGTGGGTGGAAACCTTGCAGTCGGACGCGGCTCGCTTTGGCCAAACGCTCGAATTCGAGAACAAGGTAGAGGTTGAGACCGTCACCCTCGACGAACTAATTCGGCTCTACGGCCAGCCATTTTATATCAAGATCGATGTGGAAGGGCATGAGCCCGGTGTGTTGCGCGGCCTGAGCACGAGTGTGCCGTTTGTTTCCTTCGAAGTGAATCTTCCCGAGTTTTTGCCTGAGGCTTTGCAATGTGTGGATTTGCTTCACGCCTTGGATCCATTAGGGGAATTCAATTACGCGGTAGAATGCCGGGGAGAAATGGCGTGCGATCAGTGGCTCAAGGCCAGATCTTTCCCCGACGTTCTCCGAGCGTGCCACGAGCCATCGATTGAAGTATTCTGGCGAAAGCCCACTGCGGCCTGACCACATGCTAGTTTCAATTCTGATTCCCGCATACAATGCCGAACGCTGGATTGCGGCCACGCTCCGTTCCGCGCTCGCCCAAACCTGGCCAAAGCTTGAGATCGTTGTCGTTGATGATGGGTCGAGCGATGGAACGCTCACGGTCGCGAGAGAGTTTGAATCCGAGGGAGTGAAGGTCGTGACCCAGAAAAACGCCGGCGCCGCCGCCGCCCGCAACACGGCCTTCACGCTGAGCCGGGGCGACTATATTCAGTGGCTCGATGCGGACGACTTGTTAGGCGCGGACAAGATCGCGCTGCAGATGGAGCGCGCGTTAGACTTGAACGACAAGCGCAAGCTTCTCTCGTGCGGATGGGCAACCTTTTCACATCGCGCGCACGCGGTCCCTTTCACGCCTACGCCGCTTTGGGCCGATCTCTCGCCGGCCGATTGGCTGATGCGCAAGCTGGGCCAGAACCTGCACATGCAAACCGCCACCTGGCTAACGAGTCGTGAATTGGCGGAAGCGACCGGTCCCTGGAACGCCGCGATGTGGGTGGATGATGACGGCGAATACTTTTGTCGCGTCCTCCTCGCGAGCAGCGGGGTCGCTTTTGTGCCGGGGGCAAAAGTTTATTACCGCACGACCGATCGACATCGCCTGAGTCTTATCGGTTTTTCGAACCGAAAAAAAGACGCCATGCTCGCCTCCATGCGCTTTCATATTGCGACCCTCCGTTCGCTTGAGGAAAGCGAACGCGTGCGCCGTGCATGTGTGCAATATCTCCAAAACTGGCTCTTCGCCTTCTATCCAGAGCGCCCGGATATCGTGGCGGAATTGCAGCAGATGGCGGGTGAAATGGGCGCGCACCTTGAGCCGCCGCGACTGTCGTGGAAGTACTCGTGGATCAAGGCGCTCATGGGTTGGGAGGCGGCCAAGCGTGCGCAACATCTTCTCCCAAATGTGCGATGGACGGTGCAAGGCGGGCTTGAGAAAACTCTTTACCGTGTGGAAAAATTGGTGGGACAATCCCCAGGAAACTGATCTCGATCTGCCACCTCGGCAGTTGTGTCTCGATTTCCGGTAACTCGCGATGAATCTCTTAATCCTCAAGCTCGGTGCGACTGGCGACGTCGTACGAACGACTCCGCTACTACGGCGATTTGATGGCCACGTCAGTTGGATCACGGCGAAGAAAAACCTCGAACTGATCGAGAATCTCGAGCGGCCGGTGCGGGCGGTTTCCTGGGAGAATCGCGCTGTGATCGCGGATCGAAAATACGATTTGGTTATCAACCTGGAAGATGACGAGGAAACAAGCGCGTACCTGCAGCAGTTAAATTTCGCGCGAGTTTACGGTGCGCACCTAACGGCGGACGGCGAAGTTACCTACACGGAAGATTCACGTCCGTGGTTCGATCTGAGTCTCGTCAGCCGATTCGGGCGCGAGGAAGCGGATCGTTTGAAATTGCAGAACCGCGCGACCTATCAGGCGCTCATTTTCAAAGGGCTCGGTCTGAATTTTGCCGGCGAAAAATATTTCCTGCCCAGAGTGACGCCGAGTGCAGATTGACCGGCGATGTCGCAATTTCAACTTCGGCCGGCGAAGTTTGGCCGATGAAGAAATGGGCTTATTACGATGAGCTGAAGAGCAAACTCGAATCGCTCGGCCTGGTGGTGAATTTCCTGCCGGTCAGGCCGACATTGCTCGAGCATCTCGCCGACGTGCAGGGTCATCGTTGTCTGGTCTCGGGCGACAGCCTGCCGATGCATCTGGCGCTCGGAAGCAATATTAGCTGCGTGACTATATTTACCTGCACGAGTCCGTGGGAAATTCACGAATACGGTTTGCAGAAGAAAATCATCTCACCACGCTTGGAGGAGTTCTTTTACAAGCGCGGGTGGAATGAGGGCGCGACCAACGCTATCTCACTAGACCAAGTCTCCGAGGCCGTTGAAGGTCAACTCGGTAATGTCGACACTGCAAGGAAAACAGCAGTGTGTTGACAGCGCAGAGTCTTGGAGAGATCAGGCTCACGCCGGTCAAGGGTTTATGAATCTTCTTGAAGCGTTGGAACGTCTTAACCAGCCGACGGCAGAGAGCGCGCTGCCGCTAAGAGTGTTCCTGGCTTGTGGCTTTACCCCGCTTCATCTGGAAACGTTTCTTGCTGCACATCTGCGGAATCTTTGTCCGGCTCGCCGAGTCGAATTGAAGTCCGGCTTGTTCGGTGACCTCATCGGTAACCTGGAACGGCTGCGGCCCGAAGAGCACGATGCACTCGCGGTAGTAATCGAATGGCCGGATCTCGATTCGCGACTGGGGGTGCGGATCTTGGGTGGATGGCAGGTGGAGAAGTTGGCGGACATTCTCGAGGCCGTGAACCACAGCCTTGCACGGTTAGAGAATGCTTTGCGAGCAATCCCTCCAGCTCTTCCTACCTATGTCTGCCTGCCGACGCTGCCACTACCTCCGCTGTTTTATACTGGGACGCGGCAGAGCAGCGTTTTCGAGTTAAGTTTACGGCATAGTCTCGCCTCCTTTGCCGAGGCGATTTCCCTTAACCGCCAGTTATCGGTGGTTAGTGCTCAGCGTCTGGATAGTAACTCGCCTGCGAGGCAGAGGTTCGATCTCCGAGCTGAGATCACACAAGGGTTCCCTTACAAGACGTCGCACGCGTCCGAGCTTGGACGGCTTTTCGCGGAGTTGATATGTCCCTCCGAAGCTAAGAAGGGCTTGATTACCGACCTGGATGACACCTTGTGGGCGGGACTGCTTGGTGAAGTGGGAGTAGAAGGAATTCGTTGGCATCTTGAGGAGCATGCTCAGCTTCACGGATTGTACCAGCAGTTCTTAGCATCTCTTGCCAGTGCTGGCATCCTAATTGGCGCTGCGAGCAAGAATGAACCTGCCCTTGTTGATCAAGCTCTCCAACGGGACGATCTGCTAATTTCAAAGACGAACATCTTCCCCATCGAAGCCCATTGGCAACCGAAGTCGGAATCGGTCGGCCGCATTCTGAAGAAATGGAATGTCCTGGCAGAATCCGTAGTATTTATCGACGACAGCCCGATGGAGGTGGCGGAAGTACAACGCGTCTTTCCGAAGATGGAATGTATTGTATTCCCCAAGGATGACTATCCTGCGTTCTCGGAGCTACTAACTCATCTGCGCGGTTGTTTTGCAAAAACTGCCATTTCCAAAGAGGATACTCTTCGCTTGGAAAGCATCCGCGCGTCCAGCCTGGTGGAGGAACCCGCCGGGAGTGGACACGGTTCCTTAGACGATTTCTTACAACAAGCTAAGGGGCGCTTGAGGTTTGATTTAAGTAAGTCGGTCGAAGACACGCGTGCCTTTGAATTAGTCAACAAGACCAACCAGTTCAATCTCAATGGTAAACGGTACGATGCTGCAGCCTGGGCAAAGCTTCTTGGGGATTCGCAGACCTACCTGGTCACGGTTTCCTATGAAGATAAGTTCGGCAAGCTGGGTAGAATTGCCGTGCTCATTGGTCGATTAGCCGAGGAGAAGTTTTTCGTGGAAAGCTGGGTTATGAGCTGTCGCGCTTTTTCACGTCGGATTGAGTTCCACTGCCTGAGGTATATCTTTGAAAAGTTTGCTGCCGCGGAGATTGTCTTCGACGTACAGGCGACAAACCGTAATGGTCCACTATTGGAATTTCTTAAACAAATGGTAGATGCGCCCGTCGAAGGAAGCCCACACCTGTCCAGGTCATCCTTTCTAGAGAAGACGTTGAAAATGCCCCACCACGTAGAGGAGGTATCGTAAGTGAGTAACGATGATGATCGCTTGATTCATTGCTTCGCGTCCGTTTTTCCCAGTGCGACGGATGATGAAATTAGGACTGCCAAATTCGATACAATTACTGGATGGGATTCACTGCGAGGGGTGATGCTTCTGGCTATCTTGGACGAGCAATTCGGTGTGCAGATTGACTTGCCGGAGTTGGTGGAACTAGGAACCTTTGAATCAATGAAACAGTATCTATTGCAGCACGGCAAGATATCGTAGCTCGACCAATGATTGAGAATCCAGTTCGCGCTGTAACCAACAGGCTACTTCAGCTTTTGACCATGCTTTTGCCCGGAGGGCAGAATCTGCGTGTCTTACTGCATCGCGCTCGCGGGGTAACTATTGGGAAAAATGTCTGGATTAGCTACAACGTGGTTCTTGAAACAAGTTGCCCGGAGCTGATCACGATTCAAGACGATGCCTTTATCGGGATTGGCACGATTGTTATCGCACACTTTAAAGAATCGAACCGTGGTGTCCGGATCGGAAAGCAAGTCTTCATCGGACCGGGAGTGATAATTCTACCGGACGTAGATATCGGTGACGGCGCCGTAGTAACCGCAGGAAGCGTGGTAACAAGCTCGGTGCCACCATTGACGGTAGTTCAGGGAAATCCGGCAGTTCCAATCGCGAAGTGCAAAGTACCATTGTGGCCGGACACGACCCTAAAAGAGTTTTCCAAAGGACTTAGACCGGTTAATCGATCTTAGGAACGGGCTAGTTAGCAGTGACAAAGGTGTCTTATCAACCAATTGATCATCGCTTCCATCACACTGGGTTTGTCGTAGCTTCCATTGCCGCTGTGATAGAAGGTTTCTGTCGAGCGGTTGATGGTAAGAGTTGGTCAGAGACTTGGCATGATCCTTTGCAAGAAGTGCGTGTCGCGTTCATCTATCCGAGTTGCGCAGGTGATCCGAGCATTGAGTTGATTGAACCGGCGGGTTCCGGGTCTCCGGTCGCAAAGTGCCTGGAGCGTGGTGGTGGTCTGCATCATCTGTGCTATGAGGTTGACAACTTCGACGAGGCGATGCGTGGCGCGCGATCACGTGGTCTAGTCATGGTGCGCCGTCCTCAGCCAGCTGTAGCCTTTGGCGGCCGTCGCATTGCCTGGTTTCTCACGCAGGAGAAGCTACTTATTGAGTACCTCGAAAGAGCTTCGTGATGCTGCTAATTACTCTCCACGATGTGGGATCATCGGGAGATTTTTCCTTTTGAGGTGTAGGGAAAATATCGCTTGAGCTTGTTGATTGGCGCTTCGTAAAGATGCCATGAAGCCATGGCCAGGATCATGGTAAAGAGCGCGTATGAAAAGAGACTCAGCGGCAGGGAAGCAAGCGCCTCACCTAGCCCGATTTTGGCTGCGAAGGCGAGGACAGCCGCAGCCGCAAAATTATGAAAAACATACAGCCCGTAACTGATCTTACCCAAATAGGCAACGGGCCGTACTTGCAGAAATGAGCCGACCAAGCCTTTGAATCCGGTGGCCGCCGTGCAGACGATCCAACCATAAAACAGCACAAGTCCGAAATGACCTATCGACCGGGCAACAAAACTTCCATCGAGAATACGTTCCAGAACGGCAAACGCCAGGCACCCGGGCAATCCCAACCATAGGCACAGCTTGGCCACCCTTTCAGTTTGCCAACGGGTGCTAATCGGATGTCGCATCAGATAAGCGAACAGGGCACCTATGCCTAGGGAATCCATAGAACTGAAAGGCAGCAGATGGACCATTTCTCTATCAATGCCCGCCCAGAACATGGCGATTCTGAACGCCGGTGCGATCAGGATCATCCCGATGAGGACCTTCAAGAGCGTCCGGTTGGCCAGCAACAAAACCAGGAAAGGCCAGACCAAATAGAACTGCTCCTCCACGGCGAGGGACCAGAAGTGACCGAACGGGTCTGGCGGGTTACCCCAGCCGCCTTGTCGCACAAAGAAAAAATTTGATAGGTAGGTTATGTGCCATTTCCACGTGTGATCAATGGGGCCAACCCGAAGTAAAAATGTGACTGCTAATACCGCGTAATAGAGTGGGAATATCCGCAGGAACCGCCGGGCATAGAAATTCCGCCAGATTCCAAAACGCCCGGATGTGTCTTGGGCGGGCTCATCGGCCTTCGCGTCCAGCAAAATTCCAGTGATAAGAAAGCCGCTTAGAACGAAAAAAAGTTGAACGCCTGTTCCCCAAGGAAGGCCAAACGTGTAACCGGTCCCCCAATGTGACCAAGCCACTGAGATAACTGCCAGTGCGCGCAGACCATCGAGTTGTGCGAGATGGCCGAGCCTGCCAGCCCGTCGCCTGGCAGGATAGCGCCGCTCAACTGTGTGTGTTGCTGGCATTCTGCTTGATGCGTACGAAACTTTGGGCCGCGAGCCGTTAAGGCATGACTTCTTGAATTCCAGGCGACCAAAGCAGGCAAGAGTTCACGATCATGAGTGTAATTCCTGCGCCGGAAATCAACAACGACAATGCGGCCAGATCAGCGGTTTTATCTTTGCTTTTGTGCGAAAGTTCCTCGAAGCGAGTGGCGATTTGAATATCTTTTTCCCAAGGGGCTAACCGTATCACCAGATTCAGACATAAAAAGATGGGGGTCCTGGCAGGAAGAGATGCGCTCCTCCCGAAGCGCTTGCTCGACGCGGTCGGTAACATCTTTCACGTCGATTTTGTAGCAATCGAGGAGAACAATTCCGCCGAGCTGGATGCCGCGTTGCTCTTTGGGGTTCCGCGTGACAAGGCGGAAGAGTTTGCCCAAGGAGGTGTGCGCTCGATGGCTTTTCTGTCCGAGACGCCGGGAACTGCGCCAGCAGGTAATAAGATCCAATTTGGTACGACGTCGCATCTGGCGGAGTGCTTTCGCGGCAAAAGGCTGGCGGACAAGAGCCTCACTCAGTTTGCGCCGATTGTAGCGCAGGCCGGTGATGACATCATGGCGAGCCGAGGTGGTGAGCCATTCTGGTTGCGCAGAAATGGCTCGTTAGGCGTGCTCGATCTGGTTGCCGCACAGCCGATCGAGCTCACCGAAGGTGATTATCTCTACAAGCATTTGGACCAGGACGACTGGGCACGCTTGCTTCCATTACTGCATTTCTTGCGAGAAGTTTCGGGCTGGAAGCCGCCGCCGATTCGCGCCTGTTTCATGTTCGACGATCCTAATCTGCACTGGTCGTCGTACGGGTACATTCGTTACCCGGAGCTGGCACAGCACGCGAGAGATCACAACTATCATGCGGCCTTCGCCATGATCCCGATGGACTGTTGGTACGCTCATGGGAGGACGGCGAAACTCTTTCGGGAAAATCCCGATCGCCTCTCATTGCTTTTTCACGGCAACAACCACACTTACTACGAGCTCACGCAGGCGGCGACGACCGCAGCGCGTCAAGCATTAGCAGCGCAAGCGATTCAGCGGATCGAGCGCCTCGAACGAGTCTCCGGGATCAAGGTCCCACGCGCGATGACCGCTCCGCACGGCGCTTGCAGCGTTGCGATGAGCGATGTCCTGTTGCGGAGCGGATTCGAAATCGCGTGCATCTCGCGCAGTTCGCTCATGATCCGCAATCCAGAAGTGACATGGTCCGCTTCTGTCGGCATGAATCCGGCTGAATTTCCCGGCGAAGGTTTGCCCGTGATACCACGATTCAACATCCGATGGGACAGCAGTTGCGCGCTCTTCGCGGCATTTCTCGGACAGCCGATTATTCTGGTCGGCCATCACGATGATCTGGCCGGCGGTTTGGATTTGCTCGCGCATTGGGCAGAATTCATCAACGGCTTTGGGCCGACGCAATGGTGCGATGCGGGCGCGATGTCGCGCTCAAATTTTTGCACGCGAACATCCGGCGATGTGCTTGAAGTGGAAATGTTCGCTCGCAAAATTGAGCTCGAGGTGCCCGATAGCTGCACGCAGTTGCGCATTTTGCGGCCCTGGTTATCGGAATCGGAACAGGAAGCGTTGACCGTTACACGCGCATCAGTCGCTGAGCAATTCAGTGTGAGCAGCGAAGATATTTTGTCGGTTTCGCCCGGCCAAAATCTCAGGGTGACTTCTAATTATCCGAATATGATCGATCTTACGAACGTCGTCACCTTCCTGCCCGATCCATGGGCGATCGCGCGTCGCCAATTGTGCGAGGCCCGAGATCGCCTGCGTCCGATCGTTGGCCGGTTCAATCGCGCCAAACGTCAATCGACCAATGAAGCTCCATTCCGCCAAATTGTCTGAGGCGCACCCGCCCAGTTTCGTGATGGGGACAGGCGTCAAAAGCGCGCGTGTGAGAGATCTCTCGCGGACGCCAAAGGTAGCTGTGCTTTCCGGTGGTCGCGATAAACCCTACGCGCTCGGGCTAACCGCCGCGCTCACTGCGATCGGGATCGAGGTCGATTTTATTGGGAGCGATGAGTTCGATGTTCCGCAGTTGGTAAATGATCGGCGCGTAAATTTTCTGAATCTTCGCGGCGATCAGTATCCGGCGCCGCTGCTGCAGAAGATGTGGCGCGTCTTCGTCTATTACTGGCGGCTTATTCGTTATGCCGCGATCGCCGCGCCGCGCGTCTTTCACATTCTCTGGAACAACAAATTCGAGTTCTTCGATCGAACATTTTTGATGGCCTATTACAAACTGCTCGGAAAGAAGATCGTCTTCACCGCGCACAACGTGAACACGCGTGAACGCGACGAACGGGATAGCTGGCTCAATCGCATCTCGCTCCGCATTCAGTATCGGCTGGCTGATCACATTTTCATTCACACCGAGCGGATGAAAGAGCAATTGATGGAGCAATACGGAGTGCCAGCCGACAAAGCGACGCGAATTCCCTTCGGTCTTAACAGCACAATTCCCAATACCGCGCTGACGACTGAAGAAGCTCGGGCGCAGATCGGCTTGAAATCCAACGACAAGGCGATTCTCTTTTTCGGGAACATCGCTCCCTACAAAGGACTGGAGTTTCTTGTCGCCGCCTTTTCGCAACTACTGAAGGAATCGAGAGACTTTCGACTGATCATTGTCGGGTATCCGAAAGACGGCGCTGATGCGTATTGGAACAATATTCGGCGTACTCTGCTCGAGATGGGCGCGATCGAACGCTGCATTCAGCGTATCGAATATATTCCGGACGAGGATACCGAAATCTATTTTAAAGCTTCGGACGTGTTAGTCCTTCCCTACACACACATTTTTCAAAGCGGTGTTCTATTTCTGGGATATAACTTCGGATTGCCGGCGATCGCGGCCGACGTCGGTGCGTTACGCGAGGAAATTGTGGAAGGCGAAACCGGGTTTGTCTGCACACCAAGAGACGCCGCCGCTCTGGCCAACCGTCTGCGCGATTATTTCGAGGGAGACATCTATCGCAATCTTTCCGCGCGGCGGGAAAAGATCCGCGCGCTATGCAAACGAGCGCTACTCATGGAGCGGCGTGGCTGAGACGACTGCCGCGGTGTATGCGCGTTTACTCGATGGCGGCGCCGGGGCCTAACATCTTCACGCCATGACGACAGAGACATCACAACTCGCGTCTCCTCAGCAGGAAATTGCCTGGACGACGCGGATCACGCCGCATCGCGGTTATCTCGATTGGCGGCTCGGTCAGCTTTTTCGATATCGCGATTTGATCGGCATGTTTGTCTGGCGCGATTTTGTTTCGGCCTACAAACAAACAATTCTCGGCCCGGCGTGGCATGTCATTCAACCGCTGCTCACCACGCTGATGTTCACGGTCATCTTCAGTAAAGTGGCGCGCCTGCCCACCGATGGGGTGCCGCCGTTCCTGTTCTATCTGCTCGGCATCGTGGCCTGGGGATATTTTGCCATGAACCTGACCAAGACGGCGAATACCTTCGTCGCTAATGCGCACTTGTTAGGCAAAGTTTATTTCCATCGTCTCGTCATTCCGATCTCGGTCACGATCTCGAACCTGATTACCTTCGCCATCCAATTCGGCATCTTCCTCATCTTTCTCATCGGTCATTCGCTCATGGTAGGTAAATGGCCCATGAATGGTTGGGTCGCCGCCACGCCATTATTTGTCCTCATGCTCGCCGGCTATAGTCTCGGCGGCGGCATCATTGTTTCCGCCCTAACGACTCGTTATCGCGACCTGGCCAACCTGGTGACCTTTGGAGTCCAGCTCGGGATGTATGCCACGCCGGTCATCTATCCGGCCTCGGCCGTGCCGGAAAGATTCCGATGGATCATCCTGCTCAATCCACTCACGCCGATTATCGAAGGGTTTCGGACGGCTTTTCTCGGCTCAGGAATGTTCGACCTGCATCATCTCATCATCAGCTTCCTCGTCATGCTGGTGGTCCTTGCCATAGGACTGATGCTCTTCACCCACGTCGAACGCACTTTCACCGACACGGTCTGATATGTCTGTCGTTATTTCTGTCGAGCATCTGAGCAAAATCTACCGGCTGGGCACGATCGGCGGCGCCACGCTGCAGGAGGATTTCGCGCGCTGGTGGGCCAAGATGCGCGGCCTTCCCGATCCGCACGTGAAGATCGGACAGGAAGAGCATGCCCGCCGCGTTGGCGAAGAATTCTGGGCGCTTAGCGATGTCAGCTTCGACGTCAACGAAGGCGAAGTCTTCGGCATTGTCGGTCGCAACGGCGCCGGCAAAAGCACGTTGCTCAAGATTCTTTCGCAGGTGACTTGCCCGAGCTCGGGCGAGATCAAGGCGCGCGGCCGGGTGGCGAGTCTGCTGGAAGTCGGCACCGGTTTTCATCCCGATCTCACCGGCCGCGAAAATGTTTTCCTCAACGGCGCCATTCTGGGCATGACCAAGCCCGAGATCCGAAAAAATTTTGATGAGATCGTTGCCTTCTCCGAGATCGAGGAATTCATCGACACGCCCGTGAAACGTTACTCGAGCGGCATGTATGTCCGTCTCGCCTTCGCCGTCGCCGCGCACCTGGAACCTGAGATTTTGATTGTGGATGAAGTTCTCGCCGTCGGTGATGCGCAGTTTCAAAAAAAATGCATCGGCAAAATGAGCCAGGCATCAAAGGCCGGCCGCACGGTTCTCTTCGTTAGTCACAATCTCTCGGTCGTAGCCAGTCTGTGCGATCGCGCCATCCTGCTCGAAGATGGGGTGAAGCGCGCTGAAGGTCCGAGCGAAAAGGTAATCTCAACCTACGTGCAATCGGCCGCGACCTCCGAGAGTGAGATTACGTGGCCGGCCACGGATCGCGCTGTGAACAACGGGCGTCTTCGCCTGATTTCAGCGCGCGTTATTTGCAAAGAGAAAACTACTTCCGATGTCGAGATCGATCAGCCGACCACGGTGCAATACGACTTCGAAGTGTTGAAGGATGGACTCAATGTTTCGACCAGCATCCATTTGTTGGACAAACACGATACCTGCGTCCTCGCCAGCGGCGCGGGGTCGCGCATCCTGCCGAAGGGACGCTATCAGCACTCGTGCATTTTCCCGGCGAATTTCCTGAATGACGGACGTTACTCCATTTCGATTTATCTGATCACCGACGTGATGCATCATGACGTGGCGCTGCGCAACGCCATCACGTTCTTTGTGCATGAAACAACGGCTCGCGGCGAGTATCTCGGAACGGTCATTGGATGTGTGCGGCCGCAATTAGAATGGATCGGAGAAATCCCTCGACCCGGCTCCGCGCAGCATCGCGGCCGTGGCCTAGGGTTGAATCGCAAGATCTCGCACTGGCGGCATGAACAAGCACTCGTTAGGCGAAGATCGCGCTCATATCCTCGCGCAGACGCGGGAAATTTGGGAAGATGTGCGCGGTGGAAAAATTTTCATCACCGGCGGCACCGGCTTCTTCGGTTGCTGGCTGCTCGAAGCATTTTGCGCGGCGAACACCGAGCTGAATCTGAATGCGAAAGCGGTCGTCCTTTCGCGGGACCCGAAACGGTTCGCGGCCAAGGCACCGCATTTGGCCGAAGATTCAGCGATCCAGCTCCTCGCCGGTGACGTGAACACCGTCGAATTTCCGGCGGATCGTTTTTCGCACATCATCCATGCGGCGCTTGATTACTCCGCGCCGCTGTCGCTCTTGGTGAATGCGCTCGATGCGACGCGTCGCACGCTGGAATTCGCTCGCAAGTCGGGTGCGCGTCGTTATCTGCTCACCAGTTCGGGGGCAGTGTATGGACGGCAGCCGCCGGACTTATCGCATGTGCCGGAAGATTATCCTGGCGGTCCCGTGACCACAGATTTGCGTTCTTCCTACGGCGAAGCAAAACGCAGCCTCGGAATTTCTTTGCGCGGCGTTTCATGCCGAACACAATCTGCACACGACGATTGCGCGCGGTTTTGCTTTTGTCGGCCCGTATCTCCCGCATGATCAAAATTTCGCGATTGGAAACTTTATCGGTGACGCGCTGAAAGGTGACACGATCTCCATCATGGGCGATGGCACTCCGCGCCGCTCATATCTTTACGGAGCGGATCTCGCGATTTGGTTGTGGACGATTCTTTTGCGCGGTGCGCCGGCGCGCCCATACAACGTCGGCGCCGAGGCCGATCATTCCATTGCGGAGGTAGCGCGGATTGTCGCGGACGAAGTCAATCGGTCAGCGCAGGTTCGAATTGCGCAAACGCCCAATCCGGCAAGACCCGCGGAGCGTTACGTTCCGTCGACCGAGCGCGCGCGCGCGGAGCTGGCCTTGCAGGAATGGATCGATGTGCGCGAAGGCGTGCGACGGACCGCGGCGTGGCACAGGCGTCGCATGAAAGGCGGCGGGTAGCGATTGCAACGCCCGGCTGATTTGTGCGTTAATTTGCACGGGTCTTGCGGGCAACGGAAGCTAGAGCGGAATGGAATACCTGGGGCAAACCACAGTTTACACGGCCGATTCATCGTTACGTCGGCCCGGCCAGTTCTTGGCGGAGATGGGGCGAGACCTTCTCGCTTCGCGCGAACTGGCCTGGCAACTCTTTGTCAGAGACACCAAGGCGCAATATCGACAAACCTTCCTCGGTTACATCTGGGCCTTCCTGCCGCCCATCGCGACGTCGATCACATTCATGTTTCTGAATTCGCAGAACATCCTGAGCATCAATGACACTCGAATTCCATATCCCGCTTTTGTTCTCATTGGAACGACTCTCTGGCAGACATTTGTCGATGCTTTGAATTCGCCGCTCAAGCTCGTGCAAGCGTCGCGCGCCATGCTGGCGAAGATTAACTTCCCACGCGAAGCGCTTATCCTCGCCGGATTGGGCGAGGTCTTCTTTAACTTCGCGATTCGGTTACTCATCATCGCTTACGCCATTATTCGATTCGATCTGCATCCTTCTTCCGGCATTTTCTTTGCGCCTTTCGGTGTCCTGGCTCTCATTTCGTTAGGTCTGATGTTTGGAATTCTGCTTACGCCGCTGGGCATGCTTTACCAGGATATCGGCCGTGGACTCGCGTTGATTACCGGATTTTGGATGCTGCTGACGCCGGTGGTTTACCCCGCGCCGAAAAAATGGCCGGCATCTTTGTTGAGCGAATGGAATCCAGTTAGTCCGCTTATCACGGTTACGCGCGACTGGCTTTCCAGCGGCGATGCCGGACATCCAGCTCACTTGCTGGCCATTGTTCTGGTTACTCCTGTCTTACTTTTTGCAGGCTGGGTAATCTATCGTTTAGCTATGCCTCGGCTGGTTGAAAGGATGGGCGGCTAAACTAGAAGCTACTTTCATGTCGCAGGTCCTCATTAAAGCGGAGAACGTCTCGAAGAAGTTTTGCCGGGGTTTGAAACGATCCCTGGTTTACGGCGTTTGGGACATTGCCCGCGATCTGGTTGGAGCTGCGGCCAGGTCCCACACCTTGCGCACGGATGAGTTTTGGGCCGTGCACGATGTTTCATTCGAACTGCACCGCGGAGAATGCCTCGGCCTGATCGGGCGCAACGGCGCGGGCAAGACAACATTGCTGCGCATCTTGAATGGCTTGATCAAGCCCGATGGCGGTCGCATCACCATGCACGGCCGCATCGGGGCCCTGATTGCGCTGGGCGCCGGCTTCAATCCCGTGCTTACCGGGCGCGAAAACATTTATGTAAATGCGTCAATCCTTGGCTTGGGAAGACACGAGATCGATCAGAAGATAAGTGAGATCATCGATTTCGCTGAGATCGACGAATTCATCGACACACCCGTGCAAAGCTATAGCTCGGGAATGCAGGTCCGCCTGGGCTTCGCGATTGCGACTGCACTTAAGCCGGACGTTCTACTGTTAGACGAAGTGCTGGCGGTCGGCGATGCGGGTTTCCGGGCCAAGTGTTACAATCGCCTGGCTAAGATACATGATAACGCGGCTGTGATCTTCGTTTCCCATGACATGGGTTATGTTTCTCACGTCTGTGATCGCGTGCTGCATTTCCAGAAGGGCATCTCTACCGCCTATGCCGATGTGATGGATGGTGTAGCAGCCTACAACGAAGATAATAAGTCCTCGTCAGCTGAATCGTTGGCCGGTTCACGCGTCATGTTCCCTCCTATTCAGGATGCAGCTTTCTCGCTTGGTTCCGCCTTGTTAGGTTATGGCGACTCACTGGAAGTTACTTTGCAGTTAGAGACCGAACGTGCTTTGCATCAACCGTTGATCTCGTTAGTCGGCTTTAATGAAGCCGGGTTGGAGGTATTTTGCTGGCACACCAACCAGTTCGACGCCGAGTTTGAAATACCGGCTGGTCGCAGCGAGCTACGCTTTCCTCTGGAACCTCTCTGGCTGCACAGTGGTCGCTATACTTGCAGCATCATGATCGTGGAAGAAGGGACGATCGAACACATCCTGTGGCTTGACCGGGAAGTTTCTTTTACTGTTGAGACGGGGAAGAAACCGGTCTGCAACATTCCGCTGCTCATGCCCTATCGAGGGCACACGGTAAAATCGGTCGCCGACATTGGAGCCGAAAAGCAAGGCAGCGCTTTCAGCTTGCGAGAGCCAACCTTGCAAACGTCAACTGCCGGCGGCGGCCGCCGCTAGCCGGTTCCCGGCAGGGAATTTGCTAGTCCATGTTTCGGCTTGATTTCTTGCGAGATTTACAGGTATAAGGGAAGCACGGGTGACCTCATGGCAGAGGTCCAGGGCCTTACGGATCGCCTCTTTGGCGATAGGGCATTCAGTTCCCGGCGAATTGGAAACACGATATGATTAGCTACGCGAAGGTCGTCGAGCAAACAGTCCATCCTCCCAAGGGAACGTGCCTTCGCAAACCAACCTTCCGTGCCTCGGCTCTCTTTCCAGTCGCGCGTCTTGCGGGCATGACGACCCGCCTGAGTTTCCTCGGATACTGGATGATCAAACGGCGTATCCCGGACGTAACGGCCGTTGTTACGGTGCGATCGGCCGAGGGTCGAATGGTTAGCCGGTCAGTCCAGTTGATCGACAAACGAAAAGCTTACTGTGTTGAGCTAGCTGACGAACTGGCCAAAGGCGGCTTTCCGGCCGATGCCGAGTTCGTGGGCAGTGCGGAGATTGAATTTTTCTCCGCGCGTGACTTGGTCTTCGCCTATCCCGCGGTGGTCGTTAACTACTACGGTCCGAACTTCAGTACCTTTGTTCACACGGCGCAGCGGGTATTCAACGATGCGGAAGACGCGGGCGAAGTCTTGGAGACCTCGGTGCCGGAGTCAGGTTTCAATATTTACGCTGACGGCGATGCCTCTCCTTTCTTTACCTTTGTTAACGGCTTTGAGTCAGTGCCGGATTGCGTCGTTAACATGACATTCTTCAATCAACGGGGCGAAACCTTGGAACACGCTCTACCTATCGGTCCGCTTCGGCCCTACCAGGTAACAACGGTGCGGCCGGATGAGGCGATAGATCTGAAGAAGTTCCTGAACGGTCACGCCGGAACAATTACCGCGAGGTTTAACGTGCGTTGGGTTTTTCCCCGTATTATCGCGGGTAACCGGCAGCAATCGCTGGACGCCTTAAGTATTACTCACACGTTCTACGACTGCGCGAGAACGGTTGCTCCCGACGATTATTGGCCGGATGCCCCCTCCGATGTTCACGCTGCGGCTTTGATGGTGCCTATCCCGATGGATGAACACCACGAGGCAAACGTCTATTTTTATCCAATCATTTCTCCCTCCACCTTTGACCTAGATGTAGAAATGTATGCCGCCGATGGAAGTTTGTTAGGATGCGTGCGGGATGCGCTTCGCGTCAAGTCGCCGCATTCGCAGCTGCATTCGGTTCCTTTAACCTCGATTTGTCGACAGCTAGGCGGGGCTAACGGTCGTGAGTATTCCGCTAAGGTTATCGCTCGTCCGGCGGAGGGTAGTCGCCTTCCATCACGAATCAAGATGGGCGTGGATCTTGGTGTGAATCGCACGCAACTGCCCTGTAATATCTGCGTTTCATTGGAGCCATTCAATGCGGCCACCGAAAAGAAGAAGAGCGCTTTTCGTTGGGCGCCATTGTTTGCCGACCAGCGAAACGCCAGCGCATGGTTGTTAAACGGTTCGGCTGCGAAAAAGTATGAGCGTGCCGCCAACGTGGAATTAACTTTTTACAGAGAGCAGGATGAACAGACGCTGCAACGGAAGGTTGTCGTCCCTGCTCACGGAGCGACGCGGATTGAAGTCGATAACGACAAGGAGCTGTCGGACTTCTTTGGCAAGAGACCAGGTTGGTTTGTTGCGGTGGCGGACAACCCATACCTAACCACCTTTTACTTTGTTGAGCATCCCTCCGGTATCGTCGGGGGAGATCACGGGTTCTAAAAGGGGCGCCTGACTCAACAAGGCCGGAGGAGGGCTGGCTGGCGAACTCCTTGCGCAAGGCTTGGAATTGCATGATCAGTGGATAGACTAGGGAAACAGCACAAGAATTTATGTTAACGCTAAAACGCGTCCTGATAACGGGTGGCACCGGTTCGTTCGGAAAGAAGTTTGTCGAGACAATCCTGGCGCGCTTTCCGGATTTGGAACGCGTCGTCATCTTTTCGCGAGACGAGCTCAAGCAGTATGAGATGGCGCAGCTTTATCCCTTGGAGAAATACCCGGCCATCCGCTTTTTCATTGGCGATGTGCGTGATGGCGCGCGGCTACAACGGGCGATGGAAGGTATTGATACCGTGATTCACGCCGCCGCTCTCAAACAAGTGCCGGCGGCGGAATACAATCCTTTCGAAGCGATCAAGACCAACGTTCTGGGCGCACAAAACGTGATCGAAGCCGCGATGGACAATGGAGTAACCCGTGTCGTGGCACTAAGCACAGACAAGGCGGCTGCGCCGATCAATCTGTATGGCGCGACCAAACTCTGTTCGGATAAGCTTTTCGTCGCCGCCAATAACTTCAAAGGTCATCGTGACCTCAGGTTATCGGTGGTGCGCTACGGCAATGTCATGGGGAGCCGCGGCAGCGTAATTCCATTCTTTCTCGAACAGCGCAAGACCGGTGTGATTCCGATCACAGACGAAAGAATGACTCGGTTTAATATTTCGCTCGAGGAAGGCATCGACCTGGTCCTTTACGCCTTGGAACATATGTGGGGAGGCGAACTCTATGTTCCCAAGATTCCCAGCTATAGAATCACCGACGTAGCTGAAGCGATCGGTCCTGATTGCAAACGCGTCGTCGTAGGTATTCGACCTGGCGAGAAACTGCACGAGGAGATGATTACCGAAACGGACGGCTTCAACACAGTTGAGTTGAATCGGCACTTTGTCATTTTGCCGCCGGCGCGGGAATGGCGACCGGAGGAATATCGCGCGAAATTCAATGCCAACAGCTGTCCGGCTGGCTTCAGGTATAATAGCGGCGAAAATCGCGAATGGCTCGGTGTCGAGGAGCTTCGGGCGCTTATCCGCCAGCATGTCGATCCGATGTTTTCGGTATAATTGAAGCGAGCGCCGTTGGCAGGCTGCGCAGATCGAGGCAGATTAAGGGGCACCTTAGACATGACGACCTTTCTTCCATACGGACGCCAGTTCATCAGCGAGGAAGACATCGCTGCTGTCTGTGCCGTGCTTCGATCGGACCTTATTACCTCGGGTCCCAAGGTAGAAGAGTTTGAAGCTCGCTTCGCGGAATTCGTTGGCGCCCAGTACGCGATTGCCGTCAATAGCGCAACCTCAGCTCTTCATCTGGCGATGCAAGTAGCTGGAATTGGAAAAGGTGACCGGGTGATTACTTCGCCGATTACCTTTCTAGCATCGGCCAACTGCGCGGCATACGTAGGGGCGATTCCGGATTTCGCCGATATAGACTCAACCTCCTACAACCTCGACCCGCGGTGTCTTGAAGCTAGCTGGCGACCGGATACCAGGGCCGTCGTTGCCGTCGACTATGCAGGGCAGCCTTGTGATATGCCGGCGATCGCAAGTATCGCGCGCGAACGCAACGCGGTGATAGTAGAAGATGCTTCGCACGGTGTTGGTAGTTGTTTTTCTTACCTGGGCAAGCGTTGCAAGGTAGGCGGGCATCCCTGGGCGGACATGACGGTCTTCAGCTTTCATCCGGTCAAGACCATGACTACGGGCGAGGGAGGAATGTTAGTCACCGACCGAAAGGACTGGGCCGACAAGGCCAGGAGCCTGCGCACTCATGGGATGGTGAGGGATCCAGCTTGCTTTGTTGGCTCAGCCGAACAGGAGAAAGGTCCCTGGTATTATGAAATGCAGGACCTTGGTTATAACTATCGCATCACCGATGTGCAGTGCGCCCTGGGGCTTAGTCAACTTGAGCGGCTTGATCGTCTTATCGCGCGACGCCGTGAAATCGTAGCTCAATATAACGAAGCCTTCGCCAAGCTTCCTTGGCTAACTACACCCGGTCTTCGACTGCCGGCGAAGCGCGAAGACACTTCGTGGCACTTGTACACCGCGCAGTTGGACTTTGATGCTATGGATAAGAGTCGAACGCAAGTCATGGCTGAATTGCGGAAAGCCGGGGTGGGGTCGCAGGTTCTTTACATTCCTGTCTACCTGCAGCCGTGGTATCAAAAGACCTACGGCTATGCGCAAGGGAAATGCCCGGTTGCAGAGTCGTTCTACAAGCATGCCTTAAGCCTTCCGCTCTACCCAACGATGACCGATGCCGATGTTCAACGCGTGATTGCGGCCATAAACGCTCTCTGTGGTTGAGCGTATTCTCATTCGCGCTGATGCCAGTCTCCAGATGGGGACCGGCCACGTTATGCGCTGCCTGGCCTTGGCAGAAATGTTTCAGGCGATGGCGGCGCAGATTACGTTTGCCATGGCTAAGTCGACTCCATCAGTTGAGAAAACCATCCAAAAGAGAGGATGTGAGATGGTTGCGCTCAAGGTTGGCGACGGCGGGGTGGAGGATGCGAAAGAGACAATGTCGATTGCCATGGCACGGAAGGTCGATTGGATGATAGCCGATGGCTATCACTTCGGTTTCGCCTTTCAGGAACAAGTGACAACAAGTGGTCAACGGTTGCTTCTGCTCGACGACTACGGACGTGCTGAACGTTACTGCGCCGATATTATTCTGGACCAAAACCTTGGCGCAGAACCCGATCTTTATCGGCAACGCAAGTCCGAAAGTAGGCTTTTGTTAGGTACTCGTTACTGTATCCTTCGTCGCGAGTTCCTTGCCTGGCGGGGACGGCCGCGTAAGATCGCAGCAAAGGGAAGAAAGATTCTGGTGACTTTGGGTGGCTCGGATCCTGGCAACGTTACGGAGAAGGTTATTCAGGCGCTCAATTTGCTGGAAGACACGCAAAGCGTCGTTGTGGTGGGCGGTAGTAATCCGCATCTTAGTTCTCTGCGAGCAGCGGTTGAAGCTAATCGGTCTATTCAGTTGGTGCTGGATGCTTCTAACATGTCTGAACTCATGGCTGAAGCTGACCTGGCCATCACGGCAAGTGGAACCACTGTTTGGGAGACGGCTTTCATGGGATTGCCAGGACTAACCGTTGTTCTGGCCGACAACCAGCAGGTTGTCAGTGAACGGCTGGCTGAGCGCGGTGTAACGCAGAATCTTGGCTGGCATGCGACGCTTTCGCCCTCACGCATGGCGGATATGTTAAGGAAAGTTCTTGATAACGCGGAAGGGCGAGCGGGAATGTCAGCGCGGGGACGCGCGCTGGTCGATGGGCTTGGCAGTTTTCGCGTGTGGCTTCATCTAAACGAGAACGAACTGGAGCTGCGAAATGCATCGCCCACCGACAGTCAACGCATTTGGACCTGGGCCAACCGACCGGAAGTGCGCGCTGTTTCCTTTTTCATCGGAACCAATTCCCTGGGAAAATCATGTCCAATGGTTGCGCGGGAAGCTGGCCGACTCTAATTGTCGATTCTGGATTGCATCCGACAAGGACGGACGACCAGTCGGGACAAGTTCGTTTTGAACTGGCGGGGGAAAAGGCTACGATTTCTGTGAGTATCGACTCAGCACAACGGGGACGGTCGATTGGAACTCTGCTAATTTGGGTTGGGTGCAGGCGGTTGTTTCGGGAAACTTCGGTTGATTCGATTCAGGCCTACATTAAACCTAGCAACACGACTTCGGTGCGCGCCTTTGAGAAGGCCGGCTTTGAACGAATGGCGGATACAAAGGTGCGAGACTGCGAGGCTTTGTGTTATCAACTGGCACGGACCAAGATAGAGCAATGAATTCCGAAATTAAGATCGCCGATCGCACCATAGGTCTCGGTCATCCCGTTTATGTTATTGCGGAGTTGTCGGCCAATCACGGCCATAGCCTCGACCATGCACTTCGGAGTATTGAAGCGATGAAGGCGGCGGGCGCGGATGCCGTGAAAGTGCAAACCTACACGGCCGACACGCTGACTATTCCTTGTAACAACGAGTTCTTTCGCATTGGCGGCGGAACGCTCTGGGATGGTCGTAGGCTTTACGATCTTTACCAGGAAGCGTCTTTGCCCTGGGAATGGCAACCGAACCTTCAAGCCAAAGCGACTGAGCTAGGCATGCATTTTTTCTCTACGCCATTTGATGAAACAGCGGTGGATTTCCTCGAAGGTCTTAAGGTGCCGGCGCATAAGGTAGCGTCCTTTGAGCTAGTAGACCTACCGCTACTTTGCAAGATTGCTGCTACGGGTAAGCCGATCATCGCCTCAACCGGAATGGCGACTCTATCCGAGATCGAAGAGGCGATTAACACCGTTCGCCAGGCTGGTGGCAGGCAGCTAGCTCTACTTAAGTGCACAAGCGCATATCCCGCGCTCCCGGAGGATATGAATCTCAGGACCATAGCAGATATGCAACAGCGGTTCGGCTTACCAATCGGATTGAGTGATCACACGCTGGGCGTGACGGCCGCCACAGTAGCTGTTTCGCTGGGAGCGTGCATCGTCGAAAAACACTTCACTCTTTCGCGGGAATTACCGGGACCCGATACGGCGTTTTCCTTGGAACCGGAGGAGTTCGCATCCATGGTGACAGCCATTAGAGAAACGGAAAAGGCACTGGGAAAGGTGAATTACGAAATCAATGCTAGCGAAGTGAAGAGTCGGCAGTTCCGGCGTTCCCTCTTCGTGGTTGAGAACATGCGTGCGGGCGACCTGTTCACGGAAAAGAACCTGCGTTCCATTCGCCCGGGCCATGGCTTGCACACGCGTCATCTGAGCGAGTTTCTGGGAAAACGCGTGGTTCGCGATGTGACGGCTGGAACTCCCTTGCAATGGGACTTGCTAGGTAATCAAGAGTCGTGAAGAGCTACGTCGTAGAACTGAACGGCCCTCGTCAGGTCGTCATAACCGAGAAGGAGATTCCCGAGCAGCCACCGTCGGATAGCGTGCTGGCGCGTACCCTTTACTCCGCAATTTCAACCGGAACCGAACTCGCGGCTTACCAGGGGTTGCCGCCGTTGCGACCTGGTCCTGTTTATCCTCGCCTGGTTGGTTATTGCAACGTGGCGGAGGTCATTGCCGTCGGCTCTGAAGTCAAAGACACTCAGCCGGGCGATCGGATTCTTACCTTCCAATCGCATCGGACCGCATTCGTTTGTCCTGCTCGAGAAATCATTACTTCGATTCCGTCATCTGCTAACTTACAAGCAGCCGCAACCACTTACCTTTATCATCTTGGTTACAACGCCTTGCTAAAGGGAGAGCTTCGGCCCGGATATCGTGTTGCTGTGATCGGGCTAGGTTTTATTGGCCTGGGCACGGTTGCCCTGGCCCAACTTTTCGGCGCTCGCACCTGGGCATTCTCTAATCAGGAATCGAGTCTGGAGATATCGAAAGGCCTGGGTGCGACCGCGTGCCGGAAGGTCGAGTGGGCTAGGCATCAGGCAGAAATAGCTAAGGCAACGCAAGGAGACGGGATCGACCTTGTGGTAATAACGTCGAATAGCTGGAGCGATTGGCGACTGGCTCTGGAGCTGGCTCGAAAGGGTGGCGTCATCTGTGTGCTTGGTTTTCCGGGGCGCGGCGAGACACCACCGGATTTCAATCCGCTGGATTCACAATACTTCTACGATAAGCAGCTATCTTTGATAGCTTGCGGCTATACTTCCGATCTCATGGCCAGCCCTCAAGACGTACGATTTACCATTCGACGAAACTGTAGCTTCCTCCTCGATTTGATCCTTTCATCCCGGCTGGATCCGAGCGCGTTAATTACAGAAGTTCGTCCCTGGCGAGATATTGAGAAGGTCTATGCGAGTGCTGCCAGTCGTAAGAAACGCTTCTTCACCTGTGTTTTGGACTGGAGTGAAGCAGTATGACTAACCGGAAGCTACGCGCGGCGCTGGTAGGTGCTGGGCGAATGGGGGCGCGCACGGGCGAACGAACGCGCGCGATCCTGCCGCCTAACTGGTTTCCCTTGTGTCACGCGGAGGCAATCAAATCCGACGCAGCCTTGGAGTTTGTCGCTATTTGCGACGAAAATGAGGAGCAACGGAATTGGGCGGGGCAACATTACGGAGTTCCGCGGACGTATGCCGACTACCGGGAAATGCTAGCCAAGGAACGGCCCGAAATTCTGGCGGTGGCCACACGAACACCGGTCAGGTGTGAGATCATTAAGTTCGCCGCAGAGCATGGCGTGCTTGGCCTGCATGTGGAAAAGCCGCTGGGCAACAACGTTAAGGAGGTGCGCGACACGATGGCCGTGGTCGCGAGTAACAATGTGAAGATTACCTACGGCGCGCGCCGACGACACATGGAGTCCTACCGCAAGGCGAAGGAAATGTTGAAAGACGGAGTAGTTGGAACTTTGCAGGAAGTCAGAGTCAGCCTGGGACGGACGTGGCTAATGTGGAACCACCCTCATTCCGTCGACCTGATGTTGTATTATACGGACGCGACCAAAATACACTCTGTGCAAGGCTCTTGCCGCATCGAACCTGGTAGCGTAAAGGACCTGACAATCGATGATGATCCGGTGGTAGATTGGGGTGCGCTGGATTTAGGAAACGATGTTACCGGGCTGATTTCGAGCGCCTCCGGCTTCAACACTGACTTGGTAGGAGAACAAGGCATCTTGTCCGTAATTGCCGATGGCTCGTACCTGGAGCTACAACAGATGAATGCGAAGGGCTACCTGTCAGCTCCGGTGCGCAAGGACGTGGAATGGAGACTGAGCGGAACGCAGGGGGCCTTTCATGAACTAGCCAGAGCGATTTGGGGCGAAGAATCGGAGACGATCTCCGCCTCGGACTTGCTGGAATCACAGCTGGCACTCTTCAGCCTGGCACACTCTTCCTTGTTGGGTGGAGCTAGAGTTAACTCATCGATGCTCGACGACCGGTTTACGGTTACAGGCCGGATCGGCGACAAGTACGCCTGAGTTGTTTACTACCGATGCGAACGATCGCGATCATTCAAGCCCGCATGGGAGCGACGCGCTTGCCGGGCAAGGTACTACGGCGGCTTGGTGGACGAACCGTGCTGGATCACGTTGTTTCGCGCGTGAAACAGGCGCGGCTTTTGGATGGGATTGTCGTGGCTACGACCATTCAGCCCGATGATGACGCGGTAGTTGCCGAATGCGCTGATCTAAAGGTCCCCTCATTTCGTGGGAGTGAACAAGATGTGTTGTCCCGTTATTTCCAGGCAGCTAACGAACACCAAGCTCAAGGCATTGTCCGAGTCACGGCTGATTGTCCACTGTTCGACGGAATGCTCTTGAGCGAAATGCTCGACGTCTTTCTAGCCGCGAATGAAAGCGAAACAAAGATTGACTACCTGAGCAACACGCAACGCCGCACATTTCCGCGCGGGCTAGACGCGGAGATTTTTACTTTTGAAGCCCTTGCACAGGCCTACGGCGCAGCAGTCCAAGCGCACGAACGAGAACACGTGACGCCATACCTTTATCAACATCCTCAGTTGTTCCGATTACATTCTTTCGAGGGTCCGAAAGACCTGTCGAGTTATCGCTGGACACTTGATACGCCAGAGGATTGGGAATTTGTCTCGGCGGTTTATGGTGCTTTGGGCTCGGCCTTCAAGACAGCGGACGTTTTGCAACTGTTGGAAGCGCACCCTGAGCTAGCGGAGATCAACTCACACGTTGAGCAAAAGAGTCCTCCAGTAAGGACCAAAGTAGGATGACTATCGGGATAGTTAATTCTGGCATGGGAAACATCAGCTCGGTTTTCAATGCCGTAGTAAAGGTAGGTGGCAGTCCGCGGATTCTGGTCGAGCCCGAAGAAATGCGCGAAGTAGATCGAGTTATTCTACCTGGCGTGGGAGCATTTGCCGACGGCATGGATAAGCTACGAAACGGCGGATGGATTCCTGCGTTGGAACAAGCTGTGCGGGTAGAAGAAAAGCCTTTTCTGGGCCTTTGCGTGGGGATGCAGCTTCTGGCCGACCGCGGAGAAGAGCACGGTGGCAGCGCCGGATTAGGCTGGATACCAGGCGTAGTGCGACGCCTGATCGCGACCGATGAGTCGATTCGCATTCCGCATATCGGTTGGAACGATCTCGAGGTTGTCAGGCCCGAAGGCTTATACCGTAACCTCAAGGCGAAACCGGTATGTTACTTCGTTCATAGCTACGTCTTTGCCCCGGAGGATCCATCGGTGATTAGCGCCTACTGCAACTATGGCGAAAGATTCGCAGCTAGCCTGGAATGGAAGAATATCTTCGCCACGCAATATCATCCGGAGAAGAGCCAGGAATGCGGTCTGGCTGTTTTGCGTAACTTCATTTCCATTTAGAAGCGGGTATGCTGAAGAAGAGACTTATCCCGATCGTCCTGCTCCAGAACGGACTGCTGGTGCGGAGTGAGTCTTTTCGCATTCACCAAATCATCGGTAATCCCATCCATGAGGTGCAGCGTTTTAACGAATGGAACGTCGATGAGTTGATCTACCTCGATATCAGCCGCAGCGACCAATACGACCTGCGGCGCGATGACGCGAAGATCAAAGGATTGGATGATCCGCTGGCTATTCTTGATGCGGTGGGTAAGACGTGTTTTATGCCACTCACCTGGGGTGGTCGTATTCGCACGGTGGATGACATGCGGGAAAGATTCAGGCGCGGCGCAGATAAGATTACGCTGAATTCCCAGGCGGTTCGGACGCCGGGCATCATCACGGAGGGTGCGCGTCTGTTTGGCAATCAGGCCATTGTTGCGAGTATCGACGTTTGGCAACACGAGGACGGTCGCAAGGAAGTTTACATCGACGGTGGCTCGACCGCGACCGGTCTGGACCCGGTCTCATGGGCGCGTGAATGCGAAAAACTCGGCGCCGGTGAAATCCTCCTCCAGGTGATTCAGCGAGATGGCGCCGGCAACGGCTATGATGTGGATTTGATCCGAAACATGAGCAGTGCGGTCGGGATTCCGCTCATTGCCTGTAGCGGGGTGGGTCGATTTGAGCATTACGCCGCGGGGATCGCCGCGGGCGCTTCCGCCGTGGCGGCGGCGAACCTGTGGCATTTCAAGGAGCACGCGGATCGTCTCGGAAAAAAAGCCTTGGCCAAAGCCGGCGTCGAAGTGCGAAACTAGAGGCACGCTCGATGAGGTATTGTTCCAAATGTGTTTATCCCGGCGTCTCGGCCACGCCGCTGACTTTCGACGACAACGGCGTCTGTTCCGGCTGCCGGGTCGCCGGCGGCCAAGGAGACGATTGACTGGAAAGAGCGATGGGACCTTTTTCGTGAGCTAATTGACGAATATCGCTCGGATAACAATTACGACATTCTTATCCCGGTCAGCGGCGGGAAGGACAGTTACTATCAAGTCCATCTGGCCAAGTCGCTCGGCCTGAAAGTTCTTCTCGTCACTTATCACGGGAACAACTACCTGCCGGAAGGCGAATACAACCTGCAGCGGATGCGGGAAGTGTTCGATTGTGATCACATCATTGTCCGGCCGAGTGTAGATGTGCTTATTCGAATGAATCGCCTTGGTTTCCGGCTCCAGGGCGACATGAACTGGCACGGGCACTGCGGCATCTTCACCGTGCCGATCCAGGTGGCCGTTCGTTACAAGGTGCCGCTGATCCTTTGGGGAGAACATGGATTTCTTGACCTGGGCGGAATGTATTCGCTCAACGACTTTGTTGAATTTACCGCCAAGCATCGTCTGGAACATGGCTTGCGCGGGTATGACTGGTTCGACTTCACGGATGATGGTTTGGCCAAGCTAGGTCGGTCGGAACTTGCCGAAGGCTTAACCGCCAAAGACCTACTGTGGGCGCAGTATCCTTCGGACGAAGAGATTGCCGAGACAGGTACCGCGTGGCATCTACCTTGGTAACTACGTGAACTGGGAAGCCAACACGCATTCCAAGCTGGTCATGGAAAAGTATGGCTGGCGTCCCGCGCAACAACCTTTCGAACGTACCTATCGGATGATGTCGAACATTGACGACATGCATGAGAACGGCATCCACGATTATCTTAAGTTCATCAAGCTGGGTTATGGCCGTGGCACCGACCATTCATGCAAGGACATCCGCGCCGGCGTGATGAGCCGCGAGAAGGGTATCGAGATGGTGCGGAAGTATGATCACGTTAAGCCGCGTCGCGATCTGGAGCGCTGGCTGGGTTACGTCGACATGAAAGAGGAAGACTTCGACGCCACCTGCGATACCTTCCGCGACAAACGGGTCTGGCGAATAGAAAATGGTAACTGGGTGAAGGACACCATTTGGGGCGAAGCGACCGCCTATGGAAAAGCGCACACTCGCCAGCTAGAGACAGTTTCCTAAGACAACTAGTAACCAGTATGCCTATCTAAAAAACATGACACCTCAAGAGCAAAAGAAATTCTTCGAAGAGAACGGCTACGTGCTCGTTCCGAACATTCTGACCAAGGAACAGGTAACAAGCCTGCGCGAAGCCTTGCGCGCCTAAGTTTAACCTGCCAGAAGATAAACGTCACAAAGGCGACACCGAGCAGATCATTGTTGATGTCTTTAGCCGCAATCCTGAAATCCGCTGGCTCATGTTTCACGAGCCATCGTTGAAGGTCATTCGTAATCTGCTCGGCGACGACTTTGTCGTCATGCGCGAAACGTCGGCGCACTTCGAGAATGTACGGTGGCTGGCACAAGGACAGCACCTCTCAGGAGAAGGCCGGAAACCAATTTCCAATGGGACAAAGACTACCTGATGGTCGAGGTAGCCTACTACCTGCAGGATAACTCGGAGGAGTTCGGTGGCGGACTGGACGTGCAGCCTGGTTCACATCGAGAAGCAGACCATTATGCGAATGTCCCCAAAGGACAATGTTCTAACTAAAGTCCGCAATCGTGTTCGCGGCATGCCGAATGACGATGAAAAAGCAGTCTCTATTCCGAGTAAAGCCGGCGATTTGGTGATCTTCGATTTTCGTACCAACCATAGAGCTACTCAGCGCAAGACCACTTCTCCGGCGATCGACAGAAGATGGCTGTTTTTATCGTCTGCAGCCGAAACACGTCGCACGTGAAGAAATACCACGACTTCATTGCCAGTCGGCCGAGCTATACTTATCTACAAGGCGGCTTTTCCTATCCGCAAGAGTTTCGCGCGTCAGGCACAAACGCATAGCGTCAACATGCCATAGGTGGGTAGCTAGCTCTTCAAGACTTCATGGCAAGCGCAACGCAACTGCGGGAAACCGAGATTCGGCCGGACCATCTGATGAAGGATCAGGCCGACCGCTTTGCGGCCGATGTGGCGCGGCTGCTCAAGCACAAGAAGCAATTCGTCAAGGTGCCTTGTCCTGCTTGCGGAGGCACCGAAGCTCGGAAGGCTTTTGAGAAGTATGAGTTGGACTATCTCGAATGCCAGGAATGCGCGACGCTCTATGTAAGTCCGCGTCCCACCCCGGAGATCCTGGAGGATTTCTACGCCCATTCCGAGAACTACGCTTACTGGAATGAGTTCATCTTTCCAGCTTCGGAAGAGGCGCGGCGCAACCGCATCTTTCGTCCGCGGGCGGAACGCCTCGCGGAGATTTGTCAGCGGCATGGCTTGCGCAAAGGCGGCATGCTAATAGAAGTAGGCGCGGGCTTCGGCACTTTTTGCGAGGAGATTCAAAAACTAGGCTGGTTTGATCGAGTCGTTGCTGTCGAACCAACTCCGGGTCTAGCCGAGACCTGCCGGCAAAAAGGCCTGGAGGTTATCGAAAAGCCGGTGGAACAAATCGAGATGGCTCCCGGTTCAGTAGATGCCATTGCCTGTTTTGAAGTGATCGAGCACCTGTTTTCACCACGCGAGTACTTGCGCAGTTGCGCATTGTTACTCGCGCGAGGTGGTCTTTTGATTGTGACTTGTCCAAATATCAAAGGCTTTGATCTGACAGTGCTAGGCGAGACTTCTACTACCGTGGATGTAGAACACTTGAACTACTTCCATCCGGACTCGATTTGCCGCCTCGCTCGTGAAAGCGGTTTGGAGGTGTTGGAGGTCAACACTCCGGGCCAGCTCGACGCGGAGTTAGTCAGGAAAAAAGTGCTGGCCGGGGAATTCAGTCTCGAAAACCAGGCCTTCCTTAAACAGGTCCTGTTCGATCGCTGGGAGGATTTGGCCATGCCTTTCCAGGAGTTTCTGGCGGCCAACAGACTAAGCTCGCACATGTGGCTTGTGGCGCGCAAGCAACCGTAAGCGCTTTTGCCTGACTTGTCGCGCACAGTGGTTTAGCCTAAGGTCGCCATGCCGGTTAAGCCTCAACGCATCGTTCTCGTTTGGACCGAGGCTGACCTGGCGCCATGGCGCGAGGGCGATTATGCCGTGCCGCTTACAGCTCAAGCGTATGTTGCCATCCGACACCTTGATGAGTCCAGGGTCCTGGACGCCGGGGATTGCATCGGGGAGCCTGACCTGGTCGATGGCCAGGCTACTGAGTTACTCAACGGTCTCCATGAAACTCTGAAGTCGTCGAGGTTTCCGTGGTTTGAGGCTTACGCCAACGTCATCTTCGAGACTAAGGCATTTCAACTCATAGCATGGTTGGTGTTGGTGCGCTCGTTGCAGGCGCGCTTCAAGCCAGCGGCAGTTGAGATTCAGCCGCCCAAGGTGTTTTCCGACGAGAATTGGTCGAATGATATGTTCATCTATCATTTGGTCAGAGAGAGCTTCCACGTGGCCCGGCAGGTCTTGGAACGTGAAGGTGTTCACTTCACCACTGCGCGCGAAAAGATTCCGTGGCGCCCGCTCAGGTCGAAGCCACCGGTAAAGTCGATCTTGGCTCGAACGGTGGCTTGCGCACTTCCTTTTGGATTTCCGCGGCTATCTGATGGAGATGCGGTTACAAGAAGCCTGTTACCAAATGAACCGGTAGATGTTCTGCTTGTCGGACAACAGTTTGGAGATGCCTTTCATTCTGCTCCCCTGGCCAAACGGCTGAAGCAAAGGTTTGGCAAGCGATTCTTATGGTTAGGCATGCGTCCCGCGCCCTCATCAAACATGACCACAGAAGAGATCGCCCTGATTTCGGATCTCGACTTCGAACATCTTCGCTTTCTTGACTCTGCTTCCGTGCTTTCAACCTCGGAGGAGGGGACTAGATCTGCCCTGCTGGATGTGGGCAGTATCTGGCGAATAGCTGGTTTGCTCTCAGGCCAGAGTAATCTGGGAGTTAAGCGAGACGAGTGGTTTGATTTCTTAAGTGGTTCTCATCTCGAGGGCCTGGCTGCTCGTTATGCGGGATGGAGCAAACTCCTCGATGCCCTGCGCCCCAAGGTAGTTGTTGGGCTTTCCGCATTACAAGATATGGCGCTTATCCGAGCCTGGACGCGGCGGAACAAGGTTCCTTTTGTTTGTTTCATGCATGGTGCCTTTTACGCTTTGAAATACTCTTTCGATGTGGACGCCGATTACATCGGAGTGTTTGGCAAGATGCTAGCCGAGCAACTAAAGCAGTCTGGCCTTCCCCAGCCGCTAAGAGTGGTTCCGTGCGGAGCAATGCAGTTCGCAGATAAGGCGATCTCCTTTCAGAAGTTCGAGCGAGAAGGAGAGGAACCAATCTCTAATACGGTCCTGTTTCTCGGTTTCTTTGATTCGTTGCCTTTTTGTCCATGGTCTCCCGCGGATGCGTGGAGAATGCTAAGTGACGTCCACAAAGTTTGTGGCGAGAATGGCAAGGTCCTGCGGGTTCGTCCGCACCCGCGCTTTCCCGCGTCGATCTGGGCACCCTTCGTGGAGGAGTTGGAGCGTCAGGTACCTGAAAGCATCATGATTTCGTCCGAGCCTTCACTTTCTCTGGACCTAGCGAAGGCCGATTTCGTCATAGGGTCCGGCTTTGATGGCGCGGTTCTCGACGCCTTGTTTGCGCGCAAACTGGTGGTCTCCTATCTGCCCGAAGGCGTCGAGCACATTGACCATAGCAGACCTTTAACCGCGATGGGTGGAATGGCTCATAGCCTGATAGAATTAAGAGATCTCTTTTCGGATATCAGATCAAAAGGGAAGCGAACTACCGGACTTCGAGTTTCGCAGAAGAAGTTTCTTGAAGAGTACGTAGAAAATCCCGGAGACGACCCTTGGGAAAAAGCTTTAGACCTGATCGAAGACGCGCTTCGAGGGAAAGATGCTCCTCCAAATAGTCCGCCGATTTTTTCTCAGCTCAATTCGAAAGAACGTCAGGTTTCTCATGCTCTTTGACGCGGAAACACGCAATGAAAGAGCTTAGTTGCGCAATCTGTCAAAATAGCCTTTCGAATAAGATATTCGAAGCCAGGGAAATGATGTTTGGGTTGCGGGAAAAGTTTGAGTATTTCGAATGCGCTTCTTGCGGCTGCGTTCAAATTAAAGAGACGCCTAATGATTTATCACGATACTATCCTCCAGCTTATCATGCCGGAGTAACTAACAAAAGACTTCAGGGACGTTGGAAACGTTTCTTGAGGCATCAGAGAGCGAAACATTGCTTATATGGCGGTAACATGCTCGGCATGTTGCTCGTCCGAAAATACGGCAGGCCGGTGACGGACAGTTTCGGTAAGCCGGACCACTACACCTGGCTGAAAAAGTGTAATCTGGATTTTGCTTCCGAAATTCTGGAAGTGGGATGTGGTCCGGGAAGGTTGCTCCTAAGCATGAGCGAGGACGGATTTTCCAATCTAACCGGTATAGATCCCTTTATCGAAAAAACCGTATGCTATAAAGCTGGCTTGAGACTTCTCAAGGCGGACATACACCAAGTCGATGGGCAATTCGATCTTGTCATGCTTCACCATGCGTTTGAACACATGGAAGAGCCATTGGCTGCTTTGAAGCAGTTCTACCGCCTGCTCAAACGCAATCGGTTTCTTTTGATCCGAACTCCCGTCGCTTCGTCTTTCGCTTACCGGAAGTATGGCGCAAACTGGGTTCAACTTGACGCGCCGCGCCACCTATTCTTGCACACAACTAGAAGCATCGACTTATTAGCGGCAGCTAGCGGCTTTGAGGTCTCAGAAGCGGTGTTTGATTCCACGGAATTTCAGTTCTGGGGTAGCGAGCAGTATCTGGCCGATATTCCGTTGAACGATAGTCGCTCCTACATGATCGATTCTGGTAACAGCCTATTTTCGGCCGAGCAGATCAGCGGTTTCGGGCGGCAAGCCGAGCAATTAAATAGAAGTAACGAGGGCGATTCTGCGTGCTTCTATCTTTACAAAGCATAGGGCGCTTTGCCATTCAAATGGGCGACTCGGCGTTGTGTCGGAGCGCTTTACAAACGCATCACATTTGCATCTATTGCTGGCGTAGATAATCAAGTTTTCGTGAGTCCATTAAAGTGCTGATATAGTGCGCTTTAGCATGTTTGAATTCGCGTATTAATTTGGCAGCAGCGAGATGGGGTACAGGAATTGCGACTAGCCGACCGTGCCGCAGCGTCTCGCCACGGGCTTTCGTGGGACTTGTATAATTATAAAGATTCTAGCGGGAGCCTTATCTTTGGCCTCCGCTGCACTGGATGCTCAAGCTCAGTGTGGGAATCCCATCGCCTGTGAAAACGCCCTAGTGGGAAATCCGCAAAGCGAATGGGATCTGCCGGGCGCGGATGCGGGTGATCCCACCCTGCAAGGGTTTTCCACCGACATTAGCGTCAATCGCGGCCAGACCATCAACTTCAAGATCAGCACCACGGCCGCGTCCTATCGCATCGATATCTATCGACTGGGATACTATGCTGGTCTCGGAGCGCGGAAGATTACGTCCATTACTCCGACCGCAAGTCTGGCGCAGAATCAGCCTCAATGTCTCACGGACGCGGCCACCGGACTTATTGATTGCGGTAGCTGGAGAGTTTCTGCTTCCTGGGCCGTGCCGAGTAATGCCACTTCCGGCGTTTACATTGCGCGGCTTGTTAGACCAGATACGAACGGCGCTAGTCACATTACGTTTATCGTCCGCGACGACACTGGCGGTTCCGATATTTTGCTACAAACGTCGGACACGACCTGGCAAGCCTACAACACCTATGGCGGGAACAGCCTGTATCAGGGCACGGGCCCCGGCCAAGGCTTATCGAATGTTGGCCGCGCCTACAAGGTTAGCTACAACCGGCCGGACAACACTCGCGTCATACACGACGGCTTGCTGACCTTCGAGCATCCTCTAATCCGCTGGCTGGAAGCTAATGGCTACAATGTTAGCTATGCCTCCGGGGTTGATACCGACCGGCGCGGCGTCGCCGCACTCACCCCCCACAAAATCTTCATGACCGCGGGCCATGATGAGTATTGGTCAGGTGGTCAGCGTTCCACCGTTGAGTCGGCCCGGGCGGCTGGGGTTAACCTGGCCTTCTTTGCCGGCAACCTCATGTTTTGGAAGACGCGCTTTGAAAATAGCATCGATGGGACGAACACACCGTACCGGACGATGACGTGCTACAAAGAGACTCACGAAGGCGCCAAGATTGACCCGAGCGGGATATGGACAGGTACCTGGCGCGACCCGCGCTTTAGTCCACCAGCTGATGGTGGCCGGCCGGAAAACGCCATCACGGGATGTATCTTCACGGCGAATGCCTGGCGTTACGATCCTCTCCACGTTACCGCGGAACAAGGCCGGTTGCGGTTCTGGCGTAACACGGGCTTTGATACTCTAGCCGATGGCGAGATAGGCATGATTGCCGATGGCATTCTCGGGAACGAGTGGGATGAAGACCTGGACAACGGGTTTCGGCCGCCCGGTATCGTCGACTTATCCAGCACCACCATCCCTGTGTACCATTATATTCTGGATTACGGATCACTCTATGGGGCTGGCATCGGCACACATAAGCTAACCCTCTATCGCCACAGCAGCGGCGCCCTTGTTTTTGCCGCGGCCACTGAACAGTGGTCTTGGTTTCTCAACACTACTCATGACGTCCCGGGTCTCGATCCGACCTACATACTTCAGCATCCCGGCCCCGCCGCTCCCGATCCGCGTGTGCAGCAGGCTACTGTTAACCTCTTCGCCGACATGAACGTTCAGCCGACTACCTTGCAGGCCGGGTTAGTCGCAGCGACCGCCTCCTCCGATAACATTGCTCCTACCTCGGCCGTGGTAATCCCGGTCGGATTCGCCGTTCCACCATTCACTCCCTTTACGATTTATGGCACGTCAAGCGATCTGGGCGGAGGCCGGGTGGCCGGAGTGGAGCTTTCGTTGGATGGTGGAAGCACGTGGCATCCGGCTAACGGCACCACGAATTGGAGCGTAGCTGTAACATCAGGCGGACCGGGTTCCTTTACGATAAAGAGCCGGGCGGTCGATGATAGTGGTCATATCGAGACTATTGGAGCCGGCACCTCAATTACGATCGAGGGCCTTCCCCCTGGTTACTGTTTGTGGACTCCGGATGTAATCCCGCAGGTTGTAGATGAGCCTGATACCAAACCGGTCGAGCTAGGTGTACGGTTTAGTCCGAACACAGATGGGTGGGTTACAGCGCTTCGATTTTACAAGAGTGCCGCCAATACCGGTACGCATATTGGTAATCTGTGGACTAACAACGGCACGCTGCTTGCGACCGTCACCTTTAATGCCGAGACCGCGTCTGGTTGGCAGCAGGCTTCCCTGACTCCGCCGGTCCCGATTACGGCCGGCACGACCTATGTAGCTTCCTATCACACCGACGCCGGCCATTACTCGGATGACGTAGCCTACTTTACTGGCAAGGGAGTTATTAACCCGCCACTCTCGGCGCCGGCTGATGGCGTGGCCGGTCCCAACGGCGTATTTAAGTACGGCCCGAGTGCGTTCCCGACCGGAGCTTCACAGACCAATTATTGGGTCGACGTTGTTTTTTCCGAGACTGCAGGCCTTGATATTACTCCTCCGATTCCGACAGCGGTTGCCCCGGAGCCGGGGACAACAAAGGTGAGTCCGTTTACTTCAATAACGGCCCAATTTAACGAAGACCTTGCACCTTCCACAATTACTTCCTCTAGCTTGGCGGTGAAGGATGCCCAGAACAACGCAGTGCAAGGCGCAATCACGTACGATCCGGCTGCGAAACAGGTCACCCTGCAACCGATAGTACCTCTCAGTGGCGGATCTACCTACACTGTAACCTTGAAGGGAGGCGCGACTGGAATTAGCGATGTGGCAGGAAACAAATTGACGACAGACGTCGCCTGGTCCTTCACGACCGGGCCGCTGCGCACTGGGCAACTTACCCTATGGCCGCCTACGGCCGTTCCGATCGTTCTAGATGAACCGGATCCAAATCCGGTAGAACTCGGGGTCCGCTTCCAGTCGGAGATCGATGGTTGGATTACGGCGCTGCGCTTCTATAAGAGTGCAGGCAATACAGGTAACCACATCGGTAATCTCTGGACAAACGACGGAAGTTTGCTCGCGAGTGTCGCCTATACCGGGGAGACAGCGTCAGGATGGCAACAGGCACAGCTACCGCTTCCAATCCCGATTGTTGCTGGAACAATTTACGTGGCTTCCTACCACACGGATGTTGGCCACTATTCCGATGATGTTTCCTACTTCGCGACCAAAGGCGTAATGAGCCCACCGCTTTACGCGCCGGCCTACGGTGTCGCGGGAGCGAACGGTGTTTTTAACTATGGCCCGAGCTCTTTCCCGTCGCGCGATGGCGGGGCGACCAACTACTGGGCCGATATTGTGTATAACAACACAAAGGCAGCTGCCCAGCCGGTATTCAATCCGCCGGCCGGGGCTTATGGTCCAGCGGTTTCGGTCACACTCATTAGCGTAACTCCGGGGGCGCAGATTTTCTACACGATGGATGGGTCTGACCCCACGCCTTTGTCTGCTCCCTACGCTGGTCCCATTGCGGTGCCTGCCAGTGCCACGGTCAAAGCTATCGCGGTGGCCACTGGATGGGACAATAGTCCAATCGGAACCGCAAGTTATACGATCGGGACGGTTGCTCCGACTTTCATTCCCAGCTCCGGCACCTATTCAGCCTCACAGTTGGTGGCGCTTACCTGCATTACTTCGGCCGCACAGATATACTATACGACTGATGGCAGTAACCCGAGCGCGTCTTCGACACTTTACTCCGGTCCAATATCGGTAGCCGCGAACGTTACCGTCCGGGCGATTGCCATAGCGGGTGGAGTAAATAGTCCCATTGCGAGTGCGACTTACAATTTCCAGGCGGCCCAGCCTACCTTCTCACCGGCGGGTGGTACCTATACCAGTGCGCAATCAGTCACGCTCTCGGAGGCCAGCCCGGGGGCGAAGATTTACTACACGACGGATGGGACAACGCCGACGACATCTTCGACACTCTATGCCGGCGCGATCGCCGTCAATAGCACGATGACGATCAATGCTATCGCCACCGTTACTAGCTGGGCGAATAGCAGTATGGGCTCAGCCAGCTACACCATTAACCTGCCGCCGACCGCACCAGGTAACCTGGTGGCGACAGCGTCCTCTCCTACACAGATTAGTTTAACCTGGGCTGATAATTCAAATAACGAGACTGGCTTCAAGATCGAGCGGAAAACGGGAGCGGGCGGAACTTATGCGCAGATCGCTACCCCAGCAGCCGGTGCGACTAGCTATAACGATAGCGGGCTAGTAGCTTCGACTACCTACTACTATCGCATTCGTGCCACGAACAGCTCCGGTGATTCCGGCTATTCAAATGAGGCGAATACGACCACCTTGAGTGGATTACCGGCGCCATGGGTTGATGCGGATATTGGCAGCACGGGACTTGCCGGAAGCGGCTCCTATTTGAATGGAAGCTTTACCGTGAAAGGCTCGGGTGCGGATATCTGGGGAACAGCTGATGCCCTCAACTACGTCTATCAGCCCATAACGACTAACGTGGAGATCATCGCCAAGGTCAATAGCGTGCAAGGCACGGACGTCTGGGCCAAAGCCGGTGTTATGGTTCGCGAAACGCTTAACGCCGGTTCTACCCAAGCCATCATGCTCATTAGCTCGGCCAGTGGGTGCATCGTTCCAGCGCCGCCTGACCACAGGTGGAGTCAGCACCAGCACGACTACCACTGGTATTGCCGCACCTTACTGGGTGCGCTTGCTCAGGAATGGCAATACCTTCACCGGTTACATGTCGGCGGATGGCGTTAGTTGGACGCAGGTAGGAACGGATACAATTACCATGAACGCGTCCGCCTACGTGGGGTTGGCGGTGAGTGCGCATAACAACACGCTCCTGTGTCAGTCCGTCTTCAGTAATGTTACCCTGACAACGCCGCCAGTTGCTCCCAGTTCACTCGGCGCTGCAGCTGCCTCCGCCACGCAGGTTAATCTAAACTGGACCGATAACTCGGCCAACGAAACCGGCTTCAAGATCGAACGCAAGACGGGCGCCGGTGGCGCCTATGCGCAGATCGCGACCGCGGTGGCGGGTTCCACTTCCTACAGCGACACCGGGCTAACTGTTAATACGACCTATTACTATCGCGTCCGGAGCACGAACAGCGCTGGCGATTCGGCTTATTCAAACGAATCGTCGATCGTCACTCCGCCGAGCGGGCCGGCCAGCCTGACGACGACTGCAGCCTCCAACGTCCAGATCAATCTTAGCTGGGCAGATGTCGCAGGAGAAACAGGGTATAAGATCGAGCGAAAGACCGGTGCCGGCGGGACCTATGCGCAGATAGCTACCGTGGGTGTCAATGTTACCAGCTACAGCGATTCAAGCCTGACTGCTGCCACCAACTACTACTACCGGGTGCGGGCTAGCAGCGCTACAGGCGATTCTGCTTATTCGCCGGAGGCCAATGCTACTACCATGACTTCTGCGCCCGCGACGCTGGCTGCGACTGCCACCTCCAGCACCCAGATCAATCTGTCGTGGGCGGATGTGTCCGGCGAAACAGGTTTCAAGATTGAGCGAAAAACCGGATCGGGTGGCACCTATGCGCAAATTGGAACGGTCGGCGCAAATGTGACCACCTATAGCGATAGCAGTCTGACCGCGGCCACGACTTACTACTATCGCGTTCGGGCCAGCAACGCGGGAGGTGATTCGGCCTACTCGCCGGAAGCAAGTGCGACTACCGGACCGGCGGCGCCTGCGACCTTGAACGCGACAGCCTCTTCCCAGACACAGATCAACCTGTCGTGGGCCGACGTATCGAGTGAGACTGGCTTCAAGATTGAGCGGAAGACAGGTGCAGGCGGGACCTACGCGCAAATCGCGACGACCGGAGCGAATGTTACCACCTTTAGTGATACAGGGCTGACGGCAAACACTGCTTATTACTATCGTGTTCGCGCCACCAATGCGATCAGCGATTCGCCCTACTCGCCGGAAGCAAACGCGACCACCTTGCCCAATGCGCCGTCCGCGCCGGCAACCCTGACGGCCACGACAGCTTCAAGTAGCCAGATCAACCTTTCCTGGGCCGATGTGTCGACTGAGACCGGATTCAAGATCGAACGCAAGACAGGTGCTGGCGGAACGTACGCGCAGATAGGAACCACGGCGGCGAACGTTACTATATTCAACGACACAGGACTGAGCGCGAACACCACTTATTTTTATCGCGTCCGGGCCAACAACACGGGAGGTGATTCGTCTTACTCGCCCGAGGCGAACGCGACGACTGTTCCAGCGGCTCCGGCAACACTCACCGCCACGGCGACTTCTACGACGCAGATAAATCTCTCCTGGACTGACGTCACGGGTGAGACCGGGTTTAAGATCGAACGTAAGACAGGTTCGGGCGGAACCTATGCTCAGATCGCGACGACCGGGACCGGCGTGATTACCTTTAGCGACACGGGCCTTACTTCATCGACTAATTATTATTACCGTGTTCGTGCCACCAGTGCCTCGGGTGATTCGGCCTACTCACCGGAAGCCAATGCCACCACGCTGACGGCTCCGCCGTCCGCGCCGGCGACCTTGACGGCCACGGCCGCTTCAAGCAGTCAGATCAATCTTTCGTGGGCCGATGTGTCGAGCGAGACCGGGTTCAAGATCGAACGTAAGACAGGTTCTGGCGGAACCTACGCCCAGATCGCGACCACAGGTGCGAACGTTACGACGTTTCAATGACACAGGGCTGACGGCTATTACGACCTACTTCTATCGCGTGCGGGCCAATAACACGGGAGGTGATTCGCCTTACTCGCCCGAGGCAAGCGCGACGACCGTTCCGGCAGCTCCGGCAACGCTCACCGCCACGGCTGCGTCTACGACCCAGATCAATCTCTCCTGGAGTGACGTCTCGGGTGAGACCGGATTTAAGATCGAACGTAAGACAGGTTCGGGCGGAACCTATGCTCAAATCGCCACGACCGCGACCGGCGTGATTACCTTTAGCGACACGGGCCTTACTTCATCGACTAACTATTATTACCGTGTTCGGGCCACCGGTGCCTCAGGTGATTCGGCCTACTCACCCGAGGCCAATGCCACCACGTTGACGGTTCCGCCGTCCGCACCGGCGACCCTGACGGCCACGGCAGCTTCAAGCAGCCAGATCAACCTTTCCTGGGCTGATGTGTCGACTGAGACCGGATTCAAGATCGAACGCAAGACCGGCTCAGGTGGTACCTACGCCCAGATTGCTACGGTGGGTGCTAATGTTACAACCTATAACGACACGGGCCTGACAGCTTCCACAATCTACTTCTATCGCGTCCGTGCCACAAATGCGGGCGGCGATTCGTCCTACTCGCCCGAAGCAAGTGCTACCACCCTGGCGGCTGTTCCCCCCACGCCGACCGGATTGACAGCTAGCACGGCGTCCACCACGCAGATCAACCTCTCGTGGACGGACGTTTCGGGCGAGACTGGATATAAGGTCGAGCGTAAGACTGGTTCCGGCGGGACCTATGCACAGATCGGGACAACCGCGGCGAATGTGACGACCTATAATGATACCGGTCTTACCGCCGGAACAATTTACTACTACCGTGTTCGCGCGACCAATGCCTCGGGTGATTCGGCTTACTCATCGGAAGTAAACACAGCTACTCTAACTTTAGCTCCAGCGACATTGACTGCGACCACTGCTTCCAGCACCCAGATCAATCTCTCGTGGGCGGATGTTACAGGTGAAACCGGTTTCAAGATCGAACGCAAGACAGGTTCGGGCGGAACCTACGCCCAGATCGCGACGACCGCAGCAGGTGTCACGACCTACGTTAACACCGGGCTTACTGCATCAACAGTCTACTATTACCGCGTGCGCGCGACCGACGCCGGAGGTGATTCGGCCTACTCACCGGAAGCTAATGCAACTACTTCTTCGGTTCCGCCCACCTTCCGGTCGGCTAGCTCGGCCGGTGCTGCCTCCGGTACACTCACGATCAACAAGCCCACCGGCACGGCCCAGAACGATGTGATGATTGCGGCCATCGCCGTTCGCCCAAACACGGCGACGATTACTGCAACCGGATGGACCCTGGTGCGTCGCACCGACAATTCCACCGGCAACGCTAACTCGCTCGCTATCTACTACAAGGTGGCCGGCGCGAGCGAACCGACGAGTTACGCGTTTACCTTCAGCACGTCCGCGGGTGCGGCTGGTGGTATTGCGTCGTTCGTCGGAGTTGATACGACGGCCCCGATCGATATCGACGCCGGACAGAACATGGCCAGCGGTCTGAGTTTTGCCGCACCGAGCGTCACCACGCGCTACGTCAATGACATGATTGTGACCACGCACGCTTTCTCGAGTGCTGCCACCTTTACGCCACCTTCGGGAATGACCGAAGCCTTCGATGTGGCCAGCGCCGCCATCGGTTCCGGCGGTGAATCGATTGAAGGAAATTATCAGGTTCAGGCAGCGATCGGGGCGACCGGAAGCCGCACCGCCACTGCTTCGAATGACGCCGATACCGGCAACGCGCACACCCTGGCGCTGAAACCGAAATAGTTTTTCCCTCGCCAAAGCCTGGCGCGCATCTTCGAAAGAAGGCGAAATCGTTGGCGAAACGGAGCACTTCGGACTCCGGCGGCGTCGATAGGAACGGCGTTTGCTTAACTCTTAGGTTGCGAAGAGGATATTCCCGCTCTTTCGTGTGCGTCACGGCCACACCGAGGCGGGATCAAACACCATGAAGGACATCAGGATTGGACAGGCAGTCATCGGGAAGGGCAGGCCATGCTACGTCATTGGCGAAATCGGGATCAATCATAACGGTGATGTGGAGATCGCCAAACAGCTGATTGAGGTCGCGGAAGCCGCCGGCTGTAATGCGATCAAGTTTCAGAAACGCACCGTGGACGTCGTTTACACCGCGGAAGAATTGGACAAGCCACGCGAGAATCCCTTTGGCCAGACCAATCGTGAACTGAAATACGGTCTGGAGTTCGGATTGGAGCAATACAAGGCGATCGATCAGTTTTGCAAAGAGGAGGAAATTCCCTGGTTCGCTTCTTGTTGGGACGAGAAGTCAGTCGATTTTATCGATCAGTTTAACGTGCCATGCTACAAGATAGCTTCTGCTTCACTGACGGACGACGTGCTTCTGCGCCATACCCGTGCGAAGGGAAAGCCAATCATGCTTTCGACCGGCATGAGCACTTACGAAGAAGTAGATCATGCCATCGATGTTCTAGGTAAGGAAGACCTGATCCTGCTTCATACCTGTAGCGCCTATCCTTCCAACTATCCCGAGCTTAACTTGAAGGTGATCCACGAAATGGAGAAACGCTATGGTGTCCCGATAGGTTATTCTGGCCATGAGACTGGCATTGCTTCGTCTGTGGCCGCGGTGGCGATGGGAGCATGCGTAGTTGAGCGCCACATCACCCTCGACCGCGCCATGTGGGGATCGGACCAGGCAGCGTCACTCGCCCCCAGCGGTATCACGCGCCTTGTTCGCGATATTCGCGTCGTCGAAACTTCGATGGGTGATGGCGTGAAACGCGTGGGCGAACGCGAGGTGCCGGTCATGAAAAAACTGCGACGCGTCGGTCTGCGCGCGTGATTTCGCCGGAGTGAAGCTATCCGATTACGTCTTTGAGTTCATTGTCAGACAGGGAGTGAAGCACGTCTTTATGGTCCCTGGCGGCGGGGCCATGCATTTGAACGACTCGCTTGGGCACCAGTCGGCCTTGCACTACGTGTGCAATCTGCACGAACAAGCCAGCGCGATGGCAGCGGAGACCTATGCCAAAGCTACTGATAACCTGGGTGTCGCACTGGTTACGACGGGACCGGGAAGCACCAATGCCATAACCGGAGTAGCCGGCGCTTATCTCGATTCCACGCCTTGCCTGTTCATTTCCGGACAGGTCAAGCGACCTGACCTGAAAGGGAATACCGGTGTGCGACAGATGGGTGTGCAAGAGGTCGATATCGTCTCGATGATTAAACCTATCACCAAGTATGCCGTGATGGTCCTAGAGCCGGACTCGATTCGCTACCATTTGGAGAAGGCAATTTACCTGGCAAAGTCTGGACGCCCGGGCCCGGTATGGATCGACATTCCGCTCGACGTTCAGGCCGCCCAGGTGGAGCCGGAGAAGCTGGAAGGTTTTGAGACGCCAGCGGAGCCAGCGTCTTCGAGTCTTAGGCAAACGACCAGTCAACTGATTGAGCTACTGAACAAATCAGAACGTCCCATCATTCTGGCCGGGAACGGAATTCGTCTGGCCCGGGCGCAGTCGACTTTCCTTGATCTAATCGACAAGCTGGGACTGCCTGTTTTGACTACGTGGCTGGCGGTTGATTTGTTGCCATACGATCATCCGCTGTTCTTTGGAAGACCCGGAAGCGTAGCTCCGCGCGGTGCCAATTTTGCCCTGCAGAATTCCGACTTGTTCTTGAGCCTTGGTTCCAGGATCGACTTTACCATCACAGGCTATGCACCGGAGCGGTTGGCCCGCGCGGCCAAGAAGATCATGGTCGATATCGATCCTGCGGAAATCAACAAGCTGAGGCAAGTTCATCGATCTTCCCATCTGCGCCGATGCCGGTGATTTCATGCGCGAGCTCCACTCGCAGCTTGATAAGATCCAACCACGCGATCGGTCTGCCTGGATGACGCGCTGCCGCGAGTGGAAAGAGAAATATCCAATCGTGCTGCCCGAGCACAGAGAACCTAACGATCTGGTGAGCGCCTATCATCTGGCGGAAGTGTTATCCGAAGAACTAAAAGAGAACGACATGATTGTCTCGGGAAGTTCTGGAGCTGGGATTGAGATTTTCCAACACGCGCTCAAATTGAAACGAGGGCAGAGATTGTTCCACACTACCGCCCTTGGGGCCATGGGTTATGGTTTGCCCGCGGCTATCGGTGCCTGCCTCGGGAGCGGCGGCAAGGAAACAATTTGTGTGGACGGTGATGGCGGAATTCAATTGAACATCCAGGAGCTGGCCACGGTGGAGCGGCTGCGCCTGCCGATAAAGTTCTTCATTTTGAACAACGATGGTTATTCTTCCATCCGAACCTCACAGCAACGCTGGTTCGGCCGACTGACCGGTGCCGATCCGCGCAGTGGATTGACCTTGCCAGATATCGACAAGGTAGCTACGGCCTACGGTTTACCGCACAGCTACAATCAAGAATCAGAGTAACCTTCGCGCAGAAGTGCGGGCCGTGCTTGATACTCCCAGGCCCGGTGGTGTGCAACGTTGTTAGTCGCCCGGACGAAGCACGAATTCCCAGTCTCTCCTCCGCCCAACGTGCGGATGGTTCGTTGGTCTCGAAACCGCTCGAAGATCTTTGGCCTTTTCTCGATCGTGAGGAGTTCATGTCTAATATGATCATCCCTCCGTTGGATGAATCGACTTCATGAAGATTGGAATCATGCAAGGGCGGTTATTGCCGCCGATTGGCGAGGCTATCCAACGCTTTCCGCGTGACGGATGGAAGAAGGAGTTCCCACTTGCGGCTGAAGCTGGTCTTAGTTCAATTGAATGGATTTACGAAGTTTACGCCGAAGAACTAAATCCCATTAGTACCGACGCCGGCATCGAGCAAATAAAGGAAGCGTCGGAAAGCACTGGCGTCGCGGTCGAATCGGTGTGCGCCGATTATTTCATGGGAAGGCCATTTCTTCGAGTTACCCCTGCAGCCTGCGAAGAGCGAATGGCAGACTTGGAGTGGCTTATCGCGCGCTGCGAAAAGCTGGGGGCGCGCCGTATTATTCTGCCATTCGTTGATACGGCGAAGATAGAAAATGAGGCAGAGATTGCCGAGGTCATAGCTATTGTTGAATCTGTCCTTCCCGCAGCCGAAGACGCGGAGGTAGAGCTACACCTGGAAACGTCTCTGCCGCCAAAGGATTTCGGCAGTCTGCTGACACAGGTCCGGCATCCATTAGTGAAGGCTAATTACGATACCGGAAATAGCGCTTCGTTAGGCTACGATCCTTTTGACGAATTTGCCGCTTACGGTAATCGCATTGGCAGTGTTCACATCAAGGATCGGATTCGTGACGGTGGCACGGTCCCATTGGGGCAGGGTGCGACCAAATTTGAAGAAGTGTTTACATTGCTGCGCAAAGTGAAATACGAGCGTGGCTTCATCTTGCAGACGGCGCGCGATGCGGTTGGGAGTGAGGTAGCCTGGGCGACGGATAATCGCAACCTCGTGGAAGCATTGTGGACTAAGTCTGCCTGAGGTATGAAGGCACTCTTTGTCGGACTGGGCGGCATCGGTCAGCGTCATCTTCGTAACCTGCGCGAGCTATGTGGCGATGGCGTTGAAATCCTTGCTTACCGTGTGCGGAAGAATTCCCAGGTTTTGACTGATAAGCTTCAGGTGGAGCAGGGCAGTAGCCTGGAAGAGAAGTATGGCATCCGGGTGTTCAATGATCTGGATGCCGCCTTGCAGGTTCGGCCGACTATTGCCTTCATCTGCAATCCAACCAGCTATCATGTGCCGGCAGCCCTGGCCTGTGCGCGAGCCGGCTGCCATCTTTTGGTCGAAAAGCCCTTGTCGCACGACCTTCACGGCATCGAAGAACTTTGTGCGGTCGCGGAGCGTAACAAGCTGATTTGCCTTGTTGCCTACCAAATGCGCTTCCATCCCTGTCTCCGTTATGCGCATGCCTGCTTGCAGCAGAAAAAGCTGGGAAAGATCATCGCGGTTCGCGCGGAAGTGGGAGAATATCTTCCGTCATGGCATAGCTACGAGGATTATCGGCAGATGTATGCTTCGCGAAAGGATCTCGGTGGTGGAGTAATCATTACGCAAATCCACGAGATCGATTATCTTTATTGGTTCTTCGGTATGCCTAACCGGATTTTTGCTCTTGGTGGTCGCCTTAGCAGCCTTGAGATTGATGTTGAGGATACGGCCAGTATCCTGATGGAATGCGATGGCGTTCCAGTTCATCTTCAGCAGGACTATGTGCAACGTCCTCCGAGCCGGAATCTGGAGATCATCGGGGACGAGGGGAAACTCGTGGTCGATCTTCGTAATCCTGCTCTTCAACTTATTCGATGCGAAAGGAAGCCTGCAGGAAACAACGACGTTTGAAACATTTGAACGCAACCAGCTCTTTCTGGACGAAATGAAACATTTTCTCGCCGCCGTCGACGGGAAGGAGCAACCACTTGTTTCCTTACGTGACGGAATGCAAAGCTTGCGCATTGCGCTGGCCGCGAAGGAATCGATTGCGACTGGAAAGGTGATTGGCTTGTGAAGCGGTCCATGCGAGACATGGCGCACCGGATATGGCGCCGAGATATCGTGTCGCGCATCGCGCGTCGAATTTTGGAGCGCTACCCGATCTCAGATCCGCCGCTTCCAAGCAATGGTACACATTCGAACCAAGCTCGGTGGCAGACGCTGCTCGACCAGCATCGGGTTATGATGTCAACCCTGGCAGCTCAGACAGGTAGCGGGCGTCTGGCAGGTAAAGTAGCGGTAGTAACCGGCGCAGGCAGCGGAATAGGACGTTCCATGGCGGTCTTGTTTGCGCGTGAAGGTGCGCGGGTAATTGTGGCGGACATTAACAAGGAGAGCGGTGAAGAAACCGTCAGGCAACTCCAGGCAGGCAACGGGTTGGCCATATTCGTTCAGGTCGATGTTACTGAGGACAATTCAGTCCAGGAAATGGTTGCCCGGCTAACTGACAGCTATAATCGAGTCGATATTCTGGTTAACAACGCCGGGGCGAACGTCGTTGGCGGCGTGCTTAGTCTTCCGCTCGACCGCTGGGAAAAAGGAGTGGAGCTCAATCTAACGAGCGTCTATCGCTGTTGCCAGTTTGTTGTCCCCGAGATCATCAAGGCGGGCGGCGGTTCAGTAATAATCATGGCTTCAGTTCAAGGCATCGCAGGCTTTTGGGAATCGAGTGCCTATGCCGCCGCCAAGGGCGGATTGATTTCACTAACGAGACAACTGGCATGCGACCTGGCTAACCAGCGAGTGCGCGTTAATTCCATTTCACCTGGCGTCATATTAACTCCTATTTTCAATTCGATCGAAGGCAAGGACACCATGTTCAAGACCGTGTCGGAACACGCGCCTTTGGGACACATCGGTGTGCCGGAGGACGTGGCCTTCGCTGCAGTTTTCCTGGCCTCCGACGAATCGTCATACATCACGGGAACAAACTTGGTAATTGACGGCGGAATGACCATGCGCGGAGTTTGATGCCAATGGTTTCGAAGACTTCACGAGGAATGTTTGATCTTGAAGGTCGTGTCGCGGTTATAACTGGTGGCGCTGGCTTGCTCGGTCAAAAGCATGCCGAAGCTATTGCCCAATTCGGCGGCATTCCTGTGCTGTTGGATCTGAACGGCAACTCACTGCCGGAACGGTTAAATGAACGCTTTGGCGCCAAGGCACTGGCTTTGATCGCGGACATCACCGAGCGTGAATCGCTCGAACACGCACGGACTGAAATTCTGCAGCGGCTTGGTCATATCGACATTTTGATTAACAATGCCGCTAACAATCCAAAGGTGGAAAGCACCGATAAGGTTAACTTCTCGCGGCTGGAGAATTTTCCTCTAGCGCAATGGCAAGCCGACATCGCAGTAGGTTTGACCGGAAGTTATCTTTGCGCGCAAGTCTTTGGTGAAGTCATGGCCCGGCAGGGCAAGGGTGTAATCATCAATGTTGCCTCGGACCTCGCAGTAATCGCTCCCGACCAACGCTTGTATCGGCAAGAAGGAGTGGCGCCTAAGCTTCAACCGGTCAAACCGGTGAGCTATTCGGTCGTAAAGAGTGGCCTTATTGGTCTCACGCGTTATCTTGCGACTTATTGGTGTGAACAGGGTGTGCGTTGCAACGCCATCTCGCCGGGCGGCGTTTACAACGATCAGCCGGATGAATTCGTGCAGCGGCTTTCGAAGCTTATTCCGCTCGGTCGCATGGCCGATTTAAGTGAGTATCAGGGCGCGATCGTTTTCCTGTGTTCCGATGCCTCTTCTTACATGACCGGAGCTAATCTGGTTATCGATGGTGGTCGCAGCTGTTGGTAAGACGGAATCGCGATGCCTCTCGCAGCCCATACGAGCGCTTCTCAGCGCGACGAGTTGGTCGCCTTGCTCGATACTTCGCTGGAAAAGCATCGGCGCACGATTGCGCTCCGACATCCTGCCGTAGAAGGAATCCTCGGCGGCGAGCAATGCCTTGTCCTATACCCCGCAGCTCGAATGGCGATTAAGGCGGCGCAGCGTCTGCGCGATCGTGGCGCCAAACTAGTAGCGTTCAGTGACAAAGATACTACGAAATGGGGTAAGGCAATTGGCGGATTGCCGGTCCTGCCCCCGTCGCAGTTAAGAGAAATGCCGGAGCAACCGGCGATGCTTATCTCCAGCACACTGCACGATAGCTCGATCAGGGAATACCTTGAGAGCCTGGGGTGCGCACCTATCTACTCGACGCCTTACCTTAACTATTGTTTCCCCGATATCTTTGTCTCGCGCGAATACGCTGGGTGCAACGGCCGCTCCCTATAGCGCGGACGCGCGAGCGACGATCCTGCGGTTGTTCGATCTCTTGGAGGATGAAGAATCGAGAAGTGTTTTGCTTGGAAAGATTCGTTACTACCTTTCACTCAATAAGACATGCTTGGATGACATCCGAAGCTCAGCTCAGATCTATTTCGACCCAACGATTGTGCCGAAGCGCCCAGACCACATTGTCGTCGATGGAGGCGCATTCGACGGTGACACCTTGCGGCAGTTTCGCCAGTTTAGCGCGGATTCGTTTCGGAAATATCATGCGTTTGAACCGGACGCGCTGGCATTTGCCAGATTACAGAAAGAGGCAGACGCGGACGACCGCATCGAGCTCGTGTGCGCGGGTCTTTCCAGACAAACCGGCATTCTACGTTTTTCATCTACGGGAATGGCTGACGGGACGGTTGCGTTTGAGGATGACCCGGCAGCTTCTGTCGTCAATGTCGTAGCCTTGGATTCCTACTTTACCAACCGGACCGCGCCTACGATTATTAAAATGGATATCGAAGGTAGCGAAGCCGATGCGCTGGAAGGTGCACGGCAGTTGATTTCCAGACATCGTCCGGTCCTGGCCGTGTCGGTCTATCATCATCCGGCTGACCTTTGGGAGATACCTATTCTTATGACGGAGCTAGCCTCGAACTATCGCTTCCATCTTCGTCACTATACCAGAGAGATCGACGACACGGTGTGTTACGCCATCCCGCAATGAGCTACTTGTCTTCCCCAAATGGATAAGAACCTGCCGCTGCGCGTCTGTCCAATCTGCTCCGGCACGGAACGGGCGATTCTTTTCTCTCAACGCTTCGAGGCGGTGGGACCTGTCTCTTTGCTTGAAGGTTATGACGTCGTCGCCTGCCATGATTGCGGCTTCACCTTTGGCGACAGGATTCCGGGAAATGAAAAGTTTGCCCACTACTATGCCGATGCATCCAAGTATGAATTTGCTCATCGCGGTGGGAAGCAGCAGGACGCAGAACTGGAACGCTTGTCATCTTTAAGCGCATGGATCTCGCAACACTGTTCATCGGAGGCGCGTCTGCTTGATGCTGGCTGCGCCACAGGCGAATTATTAGCTAAACTGAAGGAACGAGGTTTCTCGGACCTGACCGGCCTGGATCCATCGCCGGCCTGCGTGGCCTACGCTTTAAAAGAACACGGACTGCGTGTGCTTCAGGGTGTTCTCTCGGAAAAACCACCGAACGCGCCGCGGTTCGATGTAGTAGTTCTCAGTGCGGTCTTAGAACACATTCCCGGCCTGGCTGCTGTGCTTCGACAGCTTGAAAGCTGGATAACGCCCGAGGGTTCAATTGTCATTGAGGTTCCCGATGCAGAACATTTCGCGGAAGGACGCAACGCTCCATACCAGGAATTCAGTGTCGAACATGTTAACTTCTTTTCGTTAGCTTCACTCAATAATCTGATGCGCAGCCGAGGTTTCAAGGAAACGGCTCACCGCCACTTCATCTGTCCGGCGGGACCGGGAGTAACAGGGTCGGTTCTAACAGCAATATTTCGCAAGGGGGCGACACCGTCAGTGCCCGTGCCTGAAACAAGCTCAAGGGAGGGAATAATGAAATACCTGCGTTCGTGCGAAGAATGGATCGTGCGCGAGCACAAGGTTATCGGGGACCTGGTCGAGAAGAAGACAAAACTCTTTGTTTGGGGCACGGGGACACTTTGTCAACGGCTGTTAGCTACGACCAAACTGGGACAGGCCAACATCAGAGCCTTTGTCGATTCAAATCCTCATTACCAAGGAAGTGCGTTAGCCGGTCGACCGATCATTGCTCCATCTGATTTGCCACGCGCGTCTGACGAGCCGATCCTGATTACCTCGTGGGCTTTCTTCGACGAAATCTCCGATTCGATTCGCCATAACCTTCACCTCACCAATCCGATTCTGACCATACATCAAACCTGATTGGCCGATCGCGCTTGCGGGGAAAGAGATTTTAGACATGTCTGAAGGGACTAGCAAAATTGTGGGGGAAAATGCTACCTTGGGCTATGATTCTCTCGATTCAGGTTCCCGAGCCGTCGTGAAGGTCCGGGGACTTGTGGCTTCAATCCGACCGTGGTCGCGAAAACTCTAATGGATACCAAGCCGCTTTTAAGCATCAACATTCCGACCTACAACCGGATAGCGTACCTGAAGGTGGCGTTGGCGGCTTTGCTTCCGCAGCTCAGTGACGAAGTAGAGATTAACGTCACGGACAATCATTCCACTGATGGAACCTGGGAATTCCTGGAGTCGTTGAATGGGAAGGTGAAACGTCACAGGCCGCCGGCTCCGATTGACGCTAACTACAACATACTGTCCTGCCTCAATCTTGGCAGTGGTGCCTATACCTGGATCCACTGCGATGACGACATAGCAAGGCTCAACGCGGCGCGCAATATTACACAAGCAATCAAGGACTTTGATTATCCTCCAGCCCTGTCGATTGAATGGGACGGCGAAGGTCTCGATCCGGCGATGTCCGGGTTTGTCAATCGCGAGGCCGCGGCGCGGTGGAAAAGGTGCGACCGCAACGAATTTCTTCGCCTGGTTAGCTTCAAGTTCACTTTTGCCTCCGCCATTATCATCAGGCGCGGTTGTGCGGATGAAGAATATATCAGAACCCATGCGCCCACGCCGTTGATTCCGGGGAACATTGTCTTTTCAACTGTCGGCAGGTATAACGATGCCGTTGTCTCGCTTGATCCGTTGTTGGCGGCGCGTATTAGCCTTGGTAACGGAGACCTTCTAAGCGTGTTTTCCAAACAAGTGGTCGAACTTTTCGAGATGAACAAAGGCCTCGGGTATTCGCCGGCTGTGTTACGAAAGACCTATAGCGATAGTCTTAGAACGGTTGTGGTTCATGCGGCTGTCCATTTTCCAATCACACGACAAGGTCTGTGGAACGTTGCTCGTTGCAGCTGGCGCTATAAGAATTTCTACCGCTATGTCGTGCCAGCCTTGTTTCACCGCTGTGCTCCCAGGCTATCGAAGGGCATGAGCACTACGTGGCATGGCATCGCACAAATTTGGCGGGTACCGCGGAGATTGATTGGAAGCCTGACTCGGAGTTTCTTGAATTGATAATGACGAAGCGGGCTGGTCTGATTGGATAGTAGGTTATTGACGTTACACAGTCATGTTAAGAAGACGAATGGCGACACTGTTATCGCGCACCAGCGCTCTGGTCGGTGGAAACGGACTGGACGCCGGCGCGGCCAGTCACAAGGACCAAGTTAGTCGAGCCTCGAAGGAAGATCAGCTGCTCCTCATGCTTGCATACCAGCAACGCAAGATGCTAAATCAGCCGTTGCTTCGACTAAACGATGTCGAGTTCCGTGCTTTCTCACAAAACGGCGAGGATGGTATTCTCTGGTATATTTTTTCCCTCATCGGCGCCCAGACGAGAATCGTGGTCGAGATTTGTTGCGGTGATGGAGTGCAATGCAACGCAGCCAATCTGATCGTTAATCATGGCTGGACAGGGTTGCTCTTTGATGGCGATGAAGGCAACGTGGAGCGAGGAAAGACCTTTTATCGACAGGATCCGGACGTTTTTATTTTCCCGCCGCGCTTCGTCCATGCCTGGATTGATCGGGATAATGTGAATGGCCTCGTCTCGGGCGAGGGCATCAGTGGAGAAATAGATTTACTTAGCCTGGATATTGACGGCATCGATTACTGGTTATGGCAGGCACTGACAGTAGTTCGGCCGCGCGTCGTGGTCGCGGAAGTACAGGCTATCTGGGGTGATTCGCGTGCGGTCACGGTGCCTTACCGCAGTGATTTTCGCGCTGAATATGTTGATGGCTTCGGTATCTATTGCGGCGCTTCCTTGCCGGCGTTTGTTACGCTGGCCAAGTCCAAAGGCTATCGCCTTATTGGAACACAACGATACGGGTTCAATGCCTTTTTTCTCCGCGACGATGTTGGCGTCGACATATTCCCGGAAGTAACTGCTTCTGCCTGCCTGCAGCATCCTTTTGTAAAATGGAGTCAGGACAAGTTGCTACCACTGGTAAGCTCGAAAGAATGGGTAGCGGTTTGAGCGATAATGTTAGCGTCGCACAGGAAAGCGGCGTCAGGACGAGAAAGAGTCACTCACCGGGCGAAGACGCGGCGGTGCAGGTTATCGCCAACTACCTGCCGCAATTTCATCCGATCCCCGAGAATGACAAGTGGTGGGGCACTGGATTTACCGAGTGGACTAACGTGGCAAAAGCAAAACCGCTTTTTCCCGGGCATTACCAGCCGCAATTACCCGCCGACCTCGGATTTTACGACCTGCGAGTCCCGGAAGTAAGAGAAGCGCAAGCTAAATTGGCGCGTGAGCATGGCGTTAGCGCCTTCTGCTACTGGCACTATTGGTTTGCCGGACAACAGCTCCTCCAGCGTCCGTTCCAGGAGGTTCTCCAGTCGGGTCAGCCAGACTTTCCGTTTTGCCTTGGTTGGGCCAACCACACCTGGAGCGGACTATGGTCTGGCGGCGATGAAAAACATATCATCAAAGAGCAGACCTATCCTGGCCGGGAAGATCACAAGCGTCACTTTGAGTTTCTTCTAACGGCATTCCGTGATCCGCGCTACGTTCGCGTAGCGGGCAAGCCGCTCTTTGTTATCTACCAGCCCCTTAGCCTGCCCGACTGTCGCGAGGCTCTGGATTTTTGGCGAGACCTGGCTGGTCGCTCAGGTTTGGATGGTCTTCACTTTGTGGCCACGCTTGAGTACGATCAACGCAACTGGGACGCGCGTGCCCACGGGTTTGATGCAGTAACGGTGTGGCCACTGGGTCAGGTTTTCCAATCTGGTTGTCCGATTTTTCGTACGAGGCGCACCAGACGGTGGCTGAAAGAGCGCGGTTATCATGGATTGGCCGCTTTGTCGGAACGTAACTGGCCGGCGTTAGACTGGGTCTATGATTATCGCGAGCTACGTCCGCTCCTGATCTGCAAGGATCGCTTCGATCTGTCATATTATCCCATGGCGATACCTAACTGGGATACGACCGCACGTTACGGAGCGCGCGCGGTTATCTTTCATGAATCAACCCCGGCAGCTTTCGCTTTGCATTTGCGTGATGTGCTCGGACAGGCCATGGCACAGCCGGTCGGGAACCGCATCGTTTTTATCAAGTCCTGGAACGAGTGGGCGGAGGGGAATTATTTGGAACCAGACATGCGATTTGGTCTGGGCTATCTTGAAGCATTGAAAGACGAGCTAATATCGGCGAAACGGCAGAGTATCCGCTCCGTTCATGAAGCTCACAGTTGATGGCTATGTTTACCAGTGGCAACGCAGAGGTGGTGTTTCACGCATCTTCTCTGAAACCCTTCCGCGCATGTGTGAGGCGGAACCTTCCCTGTCAGTTAGATTGTTGACCGAAGATGGACCGTTGGCACAACAACCACCTGTTCATGGCAGGATTGCGCACCGGCGAATTCCGCTCGTAGAGAACTACCTTCGGCCGCGGCGAGTCTGGACACCTATTATTCCGCGGATGCAGCAATCCTTGCGCAATCTATACATTGGCAAAGGGCAGGACTCGATCTGGCATTCCACCTACTTTACCGAACCGGAAAAATGGCTGGGGAGGCAAGTAGTTACGATCTACGACCTAGCCTATCAAAGATTTCCTACGCTGTTTAGCCACGCCGATGACGAACGGCATCGGCAACGAATGCTATCGAGCATAGGCAAAGCCGATCGCGTCATTGCCATTTCGAGTGCGACCAGCCGCGACTTGCAGGAATATTTTGAACTGAACGATGCCAATAAGGTGCGCGTCGTTCACCTGGCCTGCGGCGATATCTTCCGTCCGCTTGATGAAGATGAGAGTAAGATGGAAAGCAGGAAACCGTTTCTTTTGTATGTAGGAGATCGTAATCACTACAAGAACTTTCAATTCCTTCTGCGTGCCTTTGCCAAGTGGCCGGCCCGCAACCGTGTTGAGTTGGTAGTTGCCGGGGGAAAGGATTGGTCAGCGGAAGAGACGGCAACCATTGGCGACCTGAAGCTGGATGAGCATGTGCGACGAATCGAATCGGTCGATGACGAGCAACTGGTGCGCCTTTACAATACGGCGCTGGCTTTTGTCTATCCTTCACTCTACGAGGGATTCGGTATTCCTTTGTTAGAAGCTCTTTCCTGTGGATGCCCTATTGTAGCTTCGCGAATCCCGTCGACGGTTGAAGTAGCGGAAGATTGCCCGTTCTACTTTGAGCCGGATCAGCCTGATAGCGTTATCGCAGCCTTGGACACTGTTCTGGCCGTGTCCAACGATCACGAGCGCCGCGCGAGGGGTTTTGAGCAAACGAAGAAGTTTTCGTGGGACAAGACAGCGCAGAAAACGCTGGCCATCTATCGTGAGTTGGACGCAGAAATGCGCGCAGCCTAGTCAACCTTGTCGCAAGCTGTGAAAACGCTGATCATTTCGCCTACCTTTCCGCCGATGCGTTCCGGCGGCGCAGACTTTGTCCTTCGCCTTTCGGAGCGACTGGCGGAGCGAGGCGTGGATGTTCGCGTTGTTACATCTGCGATCAAGGATGTGACACCCAGCAAGAAATACACGGTCTTACCTATCATCGGGGAGTGGGGTTGGCTGGACCTTTTTAGGCTGAGAAGGATCGCGCGCAGCTTTCGTCCCGATGTCGTGGAGATACACTTTGCGGGTGGCATCTATAATCATCATCCGATGATAACCTGCCTGCCGTTCCTCCTTCGCAAATGGCTCTCATCGGTGCGAATTGTTCTGCACATTGAATACCCAGAACCGGTCCAGAAAAAGCGCCTTCGTTCGCCGACTCGACTCATTCGAGAAATTCTTATGCTGTGGGGAGGGCGATCGGGAACGGATTACGGCTATGGCACCTTATTGCGCGACAGCGACGCGATCATCATACTCTGTGATACGCATCGCGAAGTCTTAGTGCGAGAATTTGCACAAGTCCGGGACAAATGCGTTACGATCACTCAGCCTCCTACTATCAAGATGAGCAAAGAAGATGAAGGGACGCGGGCGAAGTCACGCAAAAAGCTAGACCAGCCGGACGGCGCGCCCCTCCTTGTATATTACGGCTACATATATCCCAATAAGGGAATAGAAACTTTGCTGGAGTCCTTCCGGTTGGTTGCGCATACCTTTCGCGACGCCCGGCTCCTCATGCTTGGCGGAGCCAATCAAGTTGTCCTGCGGGCCACCAATCGGCCCAATTACCTTCAGGAGTTGCGCCAGCTTGCGAAGGAATCGGACATCGCGGAGAAGGTTATCTGGACGGATTACTTTCCCACTGACAGCGATGAACCTTCGAGTCTCTTACGCGCCGCAGATGTCTGCGTGCTACCGTTCGATGATGGAATTTCGATGCACAGGAGTACGTTTGGCGTGGTCGCGTCCCATTATCTGCCTGTCGTCACGACCCGCGGCCAAGCCTTGGAAGAGCCATTTATTGATCGCGCAAATGTTATGCTCTGTCCGCCCAAAGACGCACAGGCTCTCGCCCGGGCTGTCATTGAGTTGCTGGAAGACACCGATTTGCAAGAGCGATTGCGCGATGGGACGCGGGAACTAGCGAAAGAATATTTCTCGTGGGACAATTGTATTGCGCAAAGAATGGCGCTCCTTCGAGGCTAGGATGACCCGGCCTAAGGTCGCGTGAAAATCAGAATCTATAACGAGCCACGCGGTGAGGCGATCGGAGGGAGCGAAGTTACCGTTGCCGTGCTGGCCGCCGCGCTCGCTCGCGCAGGGCATTCGGTGGAGATACTTCATCACCACTCCAGGATGACACGAGAGACACTGGCGCAATTCGCATCGGTTGAACTGACTAACGTAGATTGTCGTTTCGTGTCCGTGCCTCCTATCGTTCGGGGACGCGCCTTGCATAGCTTGGCACGCTATCGCGATGAAACAAAGCTTGAGGCCGAGTGGAGCAATAACTGCGATATCTTCATTTCGACTAGTCATGAAACAGTGCCGTTTTGCGCCGCGCCGATAGGAGTGCTGGTCGCGCTTTTTCCATTCTACGATCCGGCGAGCCTGGCTAAGGAAGTGACATTGCCTTCCGTACGTGCCCGGCTTCGCGCTGTGGTTCGCAGCCGCTGGCATCGATGGAAGCTTCGGCAGCGTCTGCGCAACTATCAGGTAAGGACGGCCAATTCCGAATTCACAAGAAAATGGACCAGGCGGCGCTGGGGTATTGACTGCGATGTTCTTTATCCTCCCGTTGAGCTGGAAGTTGCGACGGGCGAGAAGTCGAATCACATCCTAAGTGTGGGTCGCTTTGCCACCGGCCGGTATAGTAAGAACCAGCTCGAGATGCTGGAAGCGTTCGGCAGTCTCAAAAAAAGCTGGCCAAACTGGCATTACAACTGCGTAGGCGCGAGGGGGTTTTCGCAGGAAGAGGAAACCTTCTTCACCCAGGCACAACAAAGGGCGAGGGAAACAGGAGCCGAGGTAACCGCCAATGTTAGTCGAACTGAGCTAAGCGTACTCTATCGCGAGGCAAGGATCTTTTGGCATGCTACTGGAATGAAGTCCGATGAGTCGAAGCATCCGGAACTGGCGGAGCATTTTGGTATCAGCACTGTGGAAGCGATGTCGGCTGGTTGCGTTCCCGTGGTGGTAAACAAGGGCGGCCAACCGGAAATCGTCGAGCACGGCGTGAGCGGTTTTGTTTGGAACACCGTCGATGAGCTCAGGGAATACACGGCGCGCCTGATGGCAGATGAAACCTTGTGGAAGAAGATGTCCGAGGCCGCGCAGCGCCGTGCGCAAAAGTTTAGCCGCGAAGCTTGCGTGGCGCGATTCACGCAGCTGCTGGCACCACATGTGAAGTTAACTTCCGTCACGGCTCGAACTCCTGAGGCAGCCGCGATTCGTTAGTCTCCTTGAATATCTCCGTCATTATCTGCACGCACAATCCACGCGAGGATTACCTGCACCGCACGCTGGCTTCCTTGAAGGACCAATCCCTGCCTAACGAGAAGTGGGAGTTGTTAGTTATCGATAATGCGAACGATAAGCCGCTGGACCTTGATTTGTCATGGCACACACGCGCGCGTTGTGTGCGCGAAGATCAGATGGGGCTGACGCCTGCGCGACTGCGCGGCATTCGTGAAGCTCGCGGCGACCTGCTTGTCTTTGTCGATGACGACAACATTCTGGCGCGCGATTACCTGGAGAAGGCGACAGCTATTCTTGAGCGCCATCCTTTTCTCGGAGCTTACGGCGCCGGCGTTTTGCGACCAGAGTTTGAGACGCAACCGTCGGTTGAAGTTTCCGGCGTTCTCAACTTGTTAGCTTTGCGCACGGTCACAGCATCAAGCTGGAGTAATAATCCGCGGGAGTTCGCGACGATTCCCTGGGGTGCTGGCTTATGTGCGACGCGCGCGGTGGCGGATCATTACCTCAAGTTGATTGAGAAACTGCAAACGGTCGCGATGCTCGATCGCCGCGGTGATGCGCTTTTTTGCGGCGGAGACGACCTGTTTTCCTGGGCGGCGGCAGAACTCGGCTGCAGCTTCGGAATTTTTCCCGAACTTACGATCACGCATTTGATCGCGTCGCGTCGAGTCGATCCTGCTTATCTCCTGCGCCTGATTCACGATCACAGTTTGTCCCACGGAATTTTGCGTTACCTGCTAACGGGCGAGTTGCCGAACGCGAGCGGCGCGCTGCGTCATGTCCGCATTTTTCTGCACGGAATTCGCCGCGGACGTTTTTCGAAGCAATGCCACCAGGAGACCTTGCGCGGGGAAACGGCCGCGCGGCAGTTCATTCGCGAGAATCGTCTCGTCCCGCTGACTTCAGCGCGTAACTAGCTGTCGGTAATCGACCACTTTGGCCGCCGCATCGAGCGCTTCTGCCAGGCGGTGAATGCCGACCGGTTTTTGCAGCACGGCGATCGCACCGGCGTCGGCCGCTTCACCGCCGGGATCGAACCCGGAGACGAGAATAACTTTGGCGGCTGGATTCTTCGCCAGGATGTTCCGGCACGCGGTGGCGCCATTCAGTTTCGGCATCCAGTAATCCATCAGGACGAGGTCCGGTTGATGACGGGTATAGGCCTGGATGGCCTCGAGTCCGGAGCCGACGACCTCGACCACGTCGTGCTTACAGCCGGAAACCAGGGCGGCCAGGCTCGTGCCCACACTTCGCTGGTCATCGGCGATCAAGATGCGCACAGGGGTTGGGGGAGAAGTTTTCATGCCAGCCGCTGTGGCTTTTTCCGTGGAACGCCAAATTTTTGTCTTCGGCATGGATACACGCCGCGCGAAAGCGTAAATGATGGCCATGACGCCTGTGTTGGAACATGTTCGGCCGATTGAATTGACGGATGTGCGCCAGGCGCGAGATCGCATCGCGGCCACGATCGTTCGCACACCACTCGTTAGGCTGGAACTCGGTCCCGGCTATCCCGACATCCGTTTGAAACTGGAAAATCTGCAACCGATCAACGCCTACAAACTGCGCGGCGCGGCCAACGCCGTGGCCATGTTACCGGAATCGGAGCGGCAGCGCGGGGTCTGGACAATCAGCGCTGGCAATGCCGGGCAGGGAGTAGCCTACGCGGCGCGTAAAGCCGGTGTGCCGTGCTCGGTCGTTGCTATCGAGACGGCGCCGCGGGCCAAGCTGGATCGCATGCGCGCACTCGGTGCGAAGTTGTTTCCTGTTTCGTACACAAAAGCATGGGAGACGCTGGAGGCGCGATCGTTTCCGGGAATCGATGCGACGTTTGTTCATCCATTCGACGATCACAATTTCATCGCCGGACATGCCACCATGGGTCTGGAAATCCTCGAGGACGAACCGAACACGGCGGCTGTGATCGCGAGTATCGGCGGCGGCGGATTAATCACCGGCGTTGGCAGCGCGATCAAAGCGCTTCGACCTGAAACCAAAATTATCGGAGTCGAACCCGAAACAGCCGCACCGGCCGCGCTATCATTTGCCAAAGGTTCGCCGCAGGCCTTCGAGAACTGGCAGGCGTCCTTCGTTGATGGCGCCGGCGGGCAAAGCGTTTTCCCTCGCATGTGGGAACGCATGAAACCGTTGGTGGACGATTATGTTGTCGTCACGCTCGAGGAAACAAAGAACGCGATGCGTTTGATGGCGGAGAAAGCGCGCGTCATTGCGGAGGGCGCAGGCGCGATGCCATTGGCCGCGGCGCTGAAAACCAAAATCGCCGATGGACCGATCGTCGCGATTGTTTCCGGCGGAAATATCGATCTGCAAAAATTTGCCGAACTTATTGGCGCATGCCCTGACTAAGCGCAGCGACGATCGCGTGCTTCAGTCTAGCTGGATCGTCCGTGACACGAAAAACTTCCACACATCCCGAGTTGTTGACCTCGGTCATCTGATCAGAAGAAGTTGCATTAGCGGCCAGTTCATCGGCGAGTCGTCCGCTTCCTTCAAGAACAAAGAGCGGCCAGCGATTTCGCGCCGTCAGCAACGCTTCGTTCAGGGTGATTCGGCCGCCATTGGCGAGAACCGCCGCAACCGGCGCACGCGTGGCTTTGGCCAGTTCGAAGATCATCGCCGTTTCGCCGCCCCACTCATCGGAATCGACCAGGACGAAGTGCGTGTGGTGAGGTTCGAGTGCGGCGCGTTCGGGTGAAGGTGAGGCCGGCAACGTCACCCGTTTTGCCGGCGAAACTCCGAGCAATTGATTCGCGCCCGGCCCGCACGCCTGTCCGATCATTGTCATCACGCCCGACTCAGTTCCGCCGTCGATAATCAACGCGCCGGTTTCCCGCGCGGCCGGCGCGATCGCGTCGCGGAAAAGCTGCGCGAGATTTCGCTGCACGGACTCGTCCAATTCATCCGCGCCTCCGAAGATGAGAAGCACCGCGCGCGGTTGTTTGAGGCCGAGCGTGCGCAGGATTTCACTCGCGTTCGCCTCCGCGCGAGCGTTGATGACGAGCGCGCGATTACCGTTGGCGAAGACAATCTCGCGCGCGGCGTTCATCAATTAGCCGCCGCGCAATTCGTTCGTGCGCGTCGTCAGTTCCAAAATAATCGCATCGAGTTCGGGCGGCGTGACGCCGGACGCGACCCTCGCTTCCTTCAACAATTCCAGGTTGCGCAATGTGCTCGCAGTCTTGAAAGCATCGTTCGCCGCCAGCAGTGCTTTCGGCAAAACGCGATTCGCCATTGGCCAGTCATTGCCAATGCACGCCAGTTCCAAAACGGTGGCGAGGTCCCAGTAATTGCGCGACTCGCCGCCGCCGCGCCGCGCGACCGCGAAGCTAACGAGTGGTAGCAACCGTTCCGCTTCGCGCAGCGAGTCCGCATCTCCTTTGCGAATGAGAAGATTGATCGCGTTGACGCCGGGATAGTAATCGCGCGGATCGGCTTCGAAGCCTTTGGTGTAAGCGGCGATCGCGTCGTCGAGCGCGGCAGCGGCTGTAATCTTTTTCGCTTCGCATGCTTCCTTGAAAACGTCTTTGTGAATGCGTCCGGCGATGCCGAGCGTTTCCGGATCAGGTCCGCGCGCGCGTAATAATTCATCGACGATGCCGAGCGCGCGGCTGCGATCACGCGCAAGATTACGGCGATTCAAGGCCAGCGCGTATTGCTGTCGCGCCACGACGTAATCCTTCATGTAATCGGGAAACTGTTCGTAGAGCGCGATCAATTCCTCGAAGCCTTCCGCGTCGCGGAACGAAAGCAGCAACTCGATCGGCACTGCGCGCGGCAGCGCATGCAGATCGCCTAGCTCATGTTGAATTTTCAGGAGCGCGTCGCATTTCGCGCGCTGCTTCGGCTGGGCCAGCGCCTCCGCCAGCAGCCGGCGAAAATCTTCCACCCGCCGCACGCGGTCCTTGAATGTTTCCGTCAGTTCCTCGGAGAGATCGATGCCGGGAAATTTCGGGATCAACTGAAAGATCGGGCTGTCGTTGGTCGCTTCGCCTTTCATGGCGTCGCGCAAACGCTGAGCCAGATCCGCTTTCAACTTTTCCGCCGCAGCCGGTGCGAGTCTTCCGTCTTCGAGTTGATAACCAACCGCCCTAACGAGTGCCAGGTCGAACGGCAGCGCGCCGATGTTGGCGAAGATCGGCACGGTGGTGAACGGTCGCGCCGCGTGCCGGATGCCGAGTTCGTAAAAGACATTGGCGTTGGCCAGCGTCAGATCGGCCACCATGAATTCCGCCAGCAGCAGTCGCGCGAACATCGCGCTGTGAATGATGCCGCCGGTTCGTTCCTGGTCGCCGCGAATCGCTTCCAATCCGCAGCCTTCGATCGCGGGTTTGATTCCGTCGTTGTAAATCTGATCGAAATCGACCACCACGCCGCTCTTCAAATCGGCCTTCTGCCCGAATGGCATGTCGACAAAACAAATCGCCTTGAGGTTCATCGCGTGTGGCCGCCAGAAATGATTCGCCATCACGCGGGGCGGACGCAACACTCAATTCACTGTCCGGCTTCAGTCATCGATGAGCGACATCTTCATCAGCTACGCGCGCGAAGATCGCGCCAAAGCGGAGGCGATTGCCCGGCTTTTTCAGGAACAGGGCTGGTCCGTCTGGTGGGATCGCGAGATGGTGCCGGGCGCATCGTTCGACCAGGTGATCGAGAAGGAATTGGCCGCCGCGAAATGCGTCGTCGTTCTTTGGTCGAAACAATCGGTCGGCGCGAACTGGGTCAAAGCCGAAGCGAGTGAAGGCGTGACCCGCGGTGTGCTCGTGCCAATCATGATCGAGCAAACAAATTTGCCGCTCGAGTTTCGGCGGTTGCATACCGCGGACGTGAGCGGCTGGAATGACGGCGATCAACATCCGGAAATGGATGCGGTGCTGAAGGCGGTCGCGACCCAAATCAAGGCGCCGCTTCGCTCGCTTCCGCAGAAACCGCGCGCGCGTTTGTCACGCACGATGATTCTCTGTCTTGTCGGAGCGGCGAGCCTGCTCGCGCTTGGACTTTACGCCAAATTTCATCAGGCGCCCGTTTCCTCCAGCGATCACAAACAACTGGAATCGACCGGCACCGAGCTGGTGCGCACGCAAAATTTAGGCCTGGAATTCTGGCAGCAGAATCAGGAGCGGCCGATGTTTTCCGAGGCTCACTATAACTCGATCGTGCGGGTTAAAATGAAGCGCGAGCCGTTCGAAATTCGCAGTCCGAAAACGAAAGCGGTTCTGCAAATTTGCGCATGGACGGACGACTCGATCTTCGCGCAGATCGACCAGGGAAAATCGGTCGGGGATATTTTTTATTTCGCCGAGGGCCACGGAATGGCCGATACCGCCTCCGGATCTGCCCAGTTGTTTCTCACCAACGAGGCCAATCACTATTTTGATGAAGGGCGCCGTCGCCCAATCTCTGCGCAACAGGATTCGATCTTCATTTCGAAGATACGTAACGATCAAGGACCGGTGCTCGATTGGCCAACGCTCTATCTCGTCGTGTTCATCGATGAAAACGAGAACGGCGTCGTCGACAACGGCGAGTTCGACCGAATCGTTCTCGAGTTCGAGAAATAATCAGCGAGCGCGAGCGAGTTTGCGCACGGCTTCAATCAATCGCTCCACTTCCTCCGCCGTGGTGTAACAGGCGCAGCCGGCGCGGATGAGACCGCCGGGCGGATTGCCCAGACGTTCGACCACGGTCGCAGCGTAGAAGTCGCCGTTCGAAGCAAAGATGGCCTGCCCGGCCAGCGCTTCGGCCGCGTGCGTGGAATCGACGCCATCAATGATGAAGGAAATTGTCGGCGTGCGCGCTGCGTCAGGTGATGGACCGAAAATGCGGACGCCCTTGATTTGCGAAAGGCCGTTCCAGATTTGCCTAACGAGTGCATTTCCACGCGCGCGAAATTCGCCGAACATTTCGCGCAACTGTTCGCGTCGCGTGGTGGCGGATGAAAATGACGCGAGAAAATCCACCGCGGCGGCCGCGCCCATGATGCCTTCGTGATTTTGCGTTCCGGTCTCGGCGCACTCCGGCGCGGTGTCGGGCGAGGGGAGAAGTTTTGGAAAGTCGATCGATTCGAGCAGTTCCTGGCGCGCGAAGAGCACGCCGATGTGCGGTCCATAAAATTTGTAAGCCGAACAGGCGAGAAAATCGCAATCGAACTCGCGCACATCGATCAGTTCGTGCGGTGCGAAGTGAACCGCATCGACAAAAATCTGTGCGCCGACTGTGCGTGCCAGTTTGGTCGCGCGCCAATATCGTTGATCGTCCCGAGCGCATTCGAAGCCGCGCCGATCGCGATCAGTTTCGTCCGCTCGTTGACCAGCTCCGCGAAGTTGTCCCAGTCGAGCTGTCCGTTTTCCGGAATCATTCGCACCGTGCGAATTTTCACGCCGCGTTCCTTCGCCAGCGCCTGCCACGGCGCGACATTGGCGTGATGATCGAGCTCGGTCACCACGATCTCGTCGCCCGGCCGGTAGTTGCGCCCGAGCGCACGCGCCAGATGAAACGTGATCGTGGTCATGTTCGCGCCGAATGAGATCTCGTTAGGCGCCGCGTTCAGGAAATCCGCCAGGACCACGCGCGCCTCGTCGATCATCGCGTCCGTCTCATGGCTGCTCGGGTAAGCCCAATGCGTGTTGGCGTTGTGATGAAAAAGATAATCCGACATCGCGTAAACGACGCTGCGCGGCACCTGCGTCCCGCCCGGTCCATCGAAATAGGCCACGGCCTGGCCGTGATGTTTTCGTTCCAGCGCAGGAAAATATTCGCGGATTTTTTCCACGGGCGCGAGGATGGGCGGGCGCAACGCAGTCTCGATCATGCGGGAGAAACTAGCACACAAGGTGAAGCCTCCGTCCAGCTATTGGCTGACGCGTTTTGTCATTCTGCGTTTGCTCGGCCTCATCTACGCCGTCGCTTTTCTGGTCGCGGCCAATCAAATCCTGCCGCTCATCGGTTCGCACGGTTTGCTCCCGCTCGATCAATTTGTCGCGCGCGCGCAGGACTCGTTAGGCGGAACGTGGCCGGCCTTCCGCCGCTTGCCGTCGATCTTCTGGTTCAATCATTCCGACACCATGCTGGTGACGACGGCCTGGATCGGCTTCGCCCTGTCGTGCGTCGTCGTAGCCGGATACGCCAACGCCATTCTCCTCGCGATCCTGTGGGCGCTTTACATGTCGTTCGTCCACCTCGGGCAGGATTGGTACGGCTACGGCTGGGAATTCCAACTGCTCGAGACCGGTTTCCTCGCCATCTTTCTTTGTCCGCTGCTCGACCCGCGACCGTTTCCGCGCCGCGAACCACCGCGCGTCATCATCTGGCTTTTTCGCGCGCTCAGTTTTCGCATCATGCTCGGCTCGGGCCTGATCAAGATCCGCGGCGACGCCACCTGGCGCGACCTGACCGCGCTCTATTATCATTTCGAAACGCAGCCGATTCCGAACGGCCTCAGCCGCTGGTTTCATTTTCTGCCGCGCATCGTCCTGCGCGGCGGCACACTCTTCAATCACATCGCGGAATTGGGCGCGCCGTGGTTTGTCTTCTGGCCGCGCCTCGGACGCTACATCGCCGGATGCATCATCGTTCTGTTCCAAGTCACCATCATTCTCAGCGGCAACCTTTCCTTTCTGAACTGGCTTACCATTCTGCCCGCGCTGGCCTGCTTCGACGATCGCTTTTGGTCGATGCTTCTTCCGCCAGCACTCGTTAGGCACGCGACGCGCGCGCACGAAAAATCAGAGCCGTCACGACCCATGATCGGTCTCAGTTGGGCCATCGCCGCCTTGATTGCACTGTTGAGCATTCAGCCGCTGATCAATCTGGTCTCGCGCCATCAGGTCATGAACACGTCCTTCAATTCGTTAGACCTGGTCAACACCTACGGAGCGTTCGGCACCGTCGGCACCGAGCGTCTCAACGTCGTCTTCGAAGGCACCGATTCCTTTACGCCGGATTTGGATGGCGAATGGAAACCATATCTCTACAAAGGCCTGCCCGTTCTCCTGGATCGCCGCCCACCGCAGATCGCGCCCTACCAGTTGCGCCTCGACTGGCAGATGTGGTTCGCGGCCATGGGCACGCCTAACGAGTATCCATGGACACTGCACCTGGTCTGGAAACTTCTGCACAACGACGCCGGCGCGCTAGGTCTCTTCGCCAACAATCCTTTCCCGGACAAACCGCCGCGCTACGTGCGCGCGATGTTGTATCGCTACAAATTCGCTCCGCCTAACGACACCGGCCTCTGGTGGGAACGCGAAGAGATCGCTCCGTGGCTGCCGCCCTTAGCCGCGGATAACAAGCGCTTCATCGAGCTGCTGGAAAGGGCCGAATGGTTGGATAGCTATCCACGCTAGACACCCGCCGCTACAGTTAACCTTTATGGATCAATTCATTGACGCCGCGATTGAGCAATTCGCCCATGATCACACTGAGCCAGAGACGGATCTCTATGCCCGTCTTCGCGAGGAGACCTATCGCGCGATGAACTCGCCCCAAATGCAGGTCGGCTTGGTCGAGGGACGTTTCCTGCAAATGCTCGTTCGCCTGACCGGCGCACGAAACATTCTCGAGATAGGAATGTTCACGGGCTACAGCACGCTCATGATGGCCGAAGCCTTGCCTAAGGACGGTCGCCTCGTCACGTGCGAAATCAATCCCGAGGCCGAAGCGATCGCGCGACGCTACTTTGCCGAGAGTCTCCATGGAGACAAAATCACGATTCGCATGGGGCCGGCCTTGGAAACGCTCAAGACGTTGTGCGGCCCGCTGGATCTGGTCTTTATCGATGCGGACAAGGTCAATTATTCCAACTACTACGAGGCCTGCCTGCCTTTAGTTAAACCAGGCGGCCTGATTGTCGGCGACAACGTTTTGTGGAGCGGCAAAGTCATCGACCCGCAGGATGACGACACTCGTGCCATCGTTGCTTTTAACCGTCTGGTGCAAGCCGACCCGCAAGTCGAGAATGTCTGCCTGACCGTGCGCGACGGAATGATGCTGGCCTGGAAACGAAAAAGCTCAGGCCGCTAGTTCTCTCGCCGATTAGCTTGATGATTTCCCAAAGTGATCACGCTCGCAAGACGCTGTAGCAACGGCGCTCTGCCGTGCACATTTCGCGAGGGCAGCTAGTCCTAGCAGGAGAAGCAAAGCGCTGCTTCGCCGTTCTCTGGTGTCGGGCTAGCCGGATCGCTAACCGGTGCGGCGGCCAGCGCATCTTTCACTCGTCATCGTTCCTCGACTCGTATTTCACGGTCGATTTCAAGATCTTTACTTTGCCGGATTTATCGAAGCCGAGCAGAACGGTGCGTGTTGCGCTCGCGGTATGGCCGGCGCCATCGATCATGTTATCGATGGTTAAGAGTAGTGAACCATCCTTGTTCCACTTCTTCGCCGACTCCCAGTTATTGGCCGCGACGTGCGGATGTTGTTTGCCGGCCCTGATCTTCGCCGGAATCTCGACGCCCAATTCGGGTATTGCGACCTCCTGGAACTTGTCGCCCTTCTGGAAATATACCGTCACATATTGATTTGGATGACCCATTCTGGTCATGAGCGCGAACCGCTTCGAATCCGGCGCCCATAGGACCTGGTAATTCACTGAGCTCATGTCCTGGTCGTCGATGTGTTGGACGACCTTCTCAGTTTTCTTGTCGATCAGATCGATTGTTTGGTCGTACTCACCGTGGCCGAGCAGAAAGGCAAATTTTCCGTCAGGCGAAGCGAAATCGATCTCCTTTCGCATGTTCTTTTCGTCATCGCTAGTGGACGGAGTAGGTGATGGCGTTGTCTCCTGGGCCCGAACCGCGCACCCCATCGTGACAAGGATCGTCGCGAAACCGGCAATGAAGAGAGAACGAAGCACATTCACGCTTCGGATTTTATTGAGTCAGCGGTGAGCTTCGCAATATCGGAATTTGGAAGCCATTGTAGCGGCGGTTTGAAAGCCCGGCCGTTGCTGCGCATCCGTTACGGATGACCGCCGAATCCGAACGCCTATGAAGACGGCGCTCACAGAGCGCCGCTACAACGAGCTTTACGGCGGGAAGCATTAGACTAGCTTAAAAAGCTTCTATGCCGCATGTCGTTACCAACAAATGTGTGGGGTGCAAGTTCACCGACTGCGTGCTGGTGTGCCCCGTGGCCTGCTTTTATGAGTTGGACGCTCAACTGGTCATTCACCCGGAGGAATGCATCGATTGCATGGCTTGCGTGGATGAATGTCCCGTGCACGCCATCTACGCCGCGGACGACGTCCCGCCCGAGTTTCAAGCGGACATAGAGGTCAACGCGACTGAAGCCAGACGGGTGCAAGAGTCGGGCAAGGGTGCGATTGAGAAGAAAAAGGATCCCTTGCCCACCGCCGCCCAAAGGAAAGCGGAATTAGGTTACTGAGCCTTGTCTGCGGTGAGCTTCGCGATATCGCAGTTAAGCCGGGACGGCATATAGTTGTCGAAAGTAAGCCCTGACCACCTGCCTCCACCTTGACCACCTGCCTCCACCTGTCCTTTTTGGCCATGACGTTTCCTTTTGTTTGCGTTGCTGAGACGCTTTGTCTTGTCAAAAGCAGGCGCGCTTGTCAACGCAGCGGGGAGCAAATTACCAATTAGGAATTACGAGTCGAGCGTCGGGACGATTCGTCTTGCCTAACAAATCTTTGCTCGGACATTCTCGCGGGCGGGTTTCTCTCTCATATGCTTCAAAGCATCGATACCCTGATCGCTTTCGTCGTCATCATGACGGTGGCGAGTTTGTTTGTGACCATTCTGGTGCAGATGTTTTCGGCCGCGCTCAGTTTGCGCGGGAAAAATCTGGCCAACGCGCTCGCGCTTACTTTTCAGACCATCGCGCCGTCGGTCGGCAAAGGCGCGCATCAACTGGCGGCGAAGATTCTTTCCGATCCGATCTTTTCCGATTCGACGCGCACGGACAAGGACCGGACGGTGGCTCGGCCGAAGGAAACGACGCAGAAGGATAATCCATGGCATTTCGCGGAGTTGTCGGGCGCGACCAAACTGGCGAGCGCGATCCGGCCGGCGGAAGTTTACGCGGCGCTGAAGCGGCTGGCGGAAGTGCGGGGCGATCCGAGCGCGAAGAAAATTCTCGATGCGCTGATGGTGCCGAAGGACGAAGCGGAGTTGATCGAGACGCAGCTGGCCAGTTTCAAGGAAGTAGCGGCGCAGATTCCCGATGGGCCGACGAAGAACAAGTTGCTCGACCTGGTCGAGAACACGCCGGCGGAATACATGATGCGGGCGGATGCGGCGCGGCTGAAGTTCGAGAGCTGGTTCACCAGCGCGACCGATCGCGCGCAGCAATGGTTCCAATTGCACACGCGCGGCCTGTCGATTGCGATGAGCGTGCTGATCGCGTTGTTCCTGCAACTCGATGCCGTGGAGATTTTTCATTTCGTCAGCACGAATGCGGCGGGACGCGCGGCCCTGGTCGCGAGCACGGACAAGCTGCTCAAGGAAACGGAAACGGTGAGCGATTCGAAAGGCGGCTTGATCAAGCGCATCGCGGATGCGTGGTCGGCGCGAACGCAACAAGCGGTTCCCGATCTTTCCGGCATCACGAACACGGCACAACTACGGTCTTTGCTCGCGACCGATAAGAAGAGCGAAGCGGAGTTTGACGCAGCGGCCGATCAGGCGACGCGCGCTTATTACCAGGAACATCGCGACAAGCTCAGCGATCTCACGCGCGATGTCAGTGCGACCGGGTTCGAGTTTATTCCGGTAAAATACTGGCGCTGGCCGTCGGAGAAAGGCAATGCGAGCGAGAGCGTGACCAACGTCGTTCCGCATTTGCCCGGCATTGCGCTGTTCGCCGCGCTGCTTACGCTCGGTGCGCCGTATTGGTTCAACCTGCTAAAGAACCTGGCCAATCTTCGCCCGGCCCTGGCGCGTTCCATCAGCCAGGAGGAAGAGAAAAGTTCCGAAGTAAAGAAGTAGCTAACAAGTGAGGAGTTCCTTATGTCAACACTAAGAGCGGTCGCGGTCGGAAAGAAGACCTGCAAGCCATTCATCCTGCAAGTTTTCGTGGCCAGTCCGGAAGCCGGTTACAAATTCGAGCTGACGGTGGAGAAAATGTGCACGGCGACGAACGATCCGTTGTGGAAGCTGGTCTTTGATCTGTACAAGAAAGACGCGAGCAACACCTTCCAGCAGATCGTACACGTGTCCTTCCAGCCGACTGAGCCTAACGAGCAGAAAGGTGTCGAGAACCTGGCCACACAACCGGTGAGCGTCGAGACCGCGCGTGTCCTGACGCAGCAAGTGCATCCGGCGGCGAAAGCAATCGCCGGCGTTTCCAAGCCAAGCGCGGCGCAGAAGAAGAAGCTGCATGACGCCATGAGCAAAGTAGCGACGACCGCCGTGAACGTGTGAGTGCCTAACGAGTCGTAACCCATGCGCCTTCGCCATTCGCAACTGCTCGCGGTGGTGGCGGCGTTTGCGCAAGCGGCGGCAAGCGAATGCCGCGATGACTTGAACGAAGCAGACGGTTACACCATTCGCTCGGTTAGAATCGAAGGTCGCTGGGTTCCAGCGCTGGCCTTGCCGATCAAAGCGGGCGATCGCTTTTCCAATGCGGGTGTGCAGGCAGCGATGGAAGCGGTGCAGGAGGCGTTGAATACTGAAGATCGCAAGCAGTTTGAAATGCAAAATCTCGGCGCAATCGGTGTGCTGCACATCACGCGTTGTCTGTTGGTCGATGGGCACGATGTCGATGTCGTGATTCAAACCCATTCCGTGCGGGTCGATCTTTTCAACGTCGGCGGAAATATTCTGCCGATCCCGCGCTCGGCCCTGGCCACGTTTTACGACGCGGTGCCGGCGCCGATCCGTGCGCTCAATCCAACTTTCGGCGCCTATCAGGACAAGGAATACGGCTTTGCGCCGATGGCGAGTGTGGATGCGAACGGCAATATTCTGCCGAACGCGCGCCTGGAAGTGGCGGCGAGCGGACGGAAGTCGGTCGAGCATTCGTTTTACAACGCCGATGTAGATGTGGCCTTGAGCACGCAGCATCCCGGAGCAACGCTGGAAAAGCTCTCGTTAGACCTGGACTACCACGGTGCGAACGAGCCGCGCAATAATGACACCTTCATGCGTCAGGCCGGTGAGTTAGGTGTCAGCCTGCGCCTTCGACCTAACCTTGGCCTGATCAGGACAGTCTCATTAGGCGCGAATTATCGTTTCGCGGAGAATCGTTTCACAAACAATTCGGGACGCATGGACACGGATGAGAGCGCGGTGCAATTCCATGTCTTGATCGACGGTCGCACGGGCGGCGCCTTCCTGCGCGCGGCCATGTGGGCCGATGCCGGCTGGCCCGATCGCGGAAGTAACTACGGTCGCATCGCCGCGCTGGCTGCGTTCGCGAAGGAGATTCTCGTGGCCAGGAATCAAACAATCGGCGTAGAAGCAATCATTGGTGGCGGCCATGCCTGGTCCGCGCCCGGCTATGCGCAATTTTACGGCGGCAATACCAATCGCAATTTTCTCTATGAAAGTCTCGACTCGCCGTTGCTCTCGCGATTTCCCAGTGGACCGATCATGCGCAGTTTTGGCGAAGGTCAGTCGCCGGCGAATTCAATCAACGGCAATCACGGCGCGACCAGCTATTGGCACATGAACGTCAATGTTAGCTTCCCGATTCCGGCGCTTTCGGCGCCGCTCATTCCCGATGAGGAAGTGCTGCCCGGTCTTTCGCTCAAGCAATTGTTGAAGAACAAAGCAGGGGATGCGGTCAGCTATTACGCGGTGCAGCTGGAGAGCGAAGGCGTTCCGCCGGCCGAGGCATTGGCGCGGGCCAAGGCGATGTATGGCGAAGTGCGGCCGGCGATCGAGTTCATTGCCGATCGGGCGAATGTTTATGCGCTGAAACCGCTGCTGCTTTTCGATCTCGGCGGGCAGGACGAACCCGGTCGGGGGCATCGCGTTTCGTCCGCGCTCGGCGCCGGTTTGGAACTTACGATTGTGACGGCTAAGATGCAGATTGGTTACATGCACACTGTCTGGGCGGATGACAATGTTGATTCCGGCAATTTCTTCGCACGCATTGTGTTCGAGAACATTTTTTGAGAAAAACGGGACGGCGGGATTTGCCACTAATCAATCCTTTGCCGCTCTGAAATTATGAATACGAGAGAAGCTATTGCCTGGTTCAAGAGGACATTCGGCAGCCGCATTGTGTCCGGGGTTCGCGGGACACCGTTTAGCATCGATCTGGTCTGCGCGATCGCGAACCAAGAGACCGGTTATATCTGGAGTCCGCTGGTCGCAAAAGGCCTGAGTGAAAGCGATGTGCTGCGCCTCTGTGTCGGCGATACCCTGGATGCCGACAAAGGCCGCAGCGTTTTTCCGCGCACAAAAGCTGACCTGCTTTCCGCGCCGCATGGAGCGCAAATGTTTCAGATCGCACGCGAAGCTTGTGTCGAGATGGCGAGAGTTACACCGGGCTACGGCTTTGTGATGAATAACCCGAACAAGTTCTGTCACGGCTTTGGTATCTTTCAGTACGACATCCAATTCTTCCGCAACAATCCCGACTTCTTCCTGGAAAAGCGCTGGCAGGATTTCAGTGCCTGCCTCGCGCAGCTGCTGACGGAGCTGAAGGAGGCGCTGGCTCGCCAACATTGGACGGACAAGACGAAGCTAAGCTACGACGAGCAGGTGTTTGTCGCCATCGCCTATAACAGAGGCAGCGCCAACCCAAGGTTCGGTTTCAAGCAAGGGCATAAGTCCGATGACGGCCGTTACTACGGCGAGAACATCAACGAATACATGGGCATTGCCCAAGGTATCGCGCTCGATGGGGCTGTTCCCGCAGTAGTAACTGCACCACCAGTTCCAGCGCCGCCGGCGCCAACTCCTGTTGTAACCAGCTTCAAGAAAATTGGCGCAGCTTTCGAAGTAAATGTGCCGCACACCGATCTGCGTTTGCGCAGCGAGCCGGTGATTCCAGCGGGGGACGAAAACGCAAATGTGATCGCGCGCTTGCCCGATGGTTTGGTCGTGCAGCGCCTTTCGCCGAAGAAGGTCGGTCAATTCATGCACGTCGAAGTAATCCTCGACGGCAAATACCTGACTGGCTGGGTGTCGGCCACCTGCCTTGTGCGAGTAGAACGCGCGAAACCGATCAGCACGACGAGAAGATACGTGCCGGGGGAGTCAGGACGATGGGGCCGGCCCAGGCGGGGACATTTGTGGTGCGAGCTGCCGGAAAGCCGGTGCCGCGAAGGAGAAGAAAAGTTGTGCCCGCCAAGAGGAGAAAAGCAGCTACGCGAAAGCGCGCCGCGACAGCGACAAAAAAGAGTGCGGTGAAAAAGGGAAGGAAGGTTGCGCGCACCGGCAAGAAAGAAACTGCGCCGAAAAGGAAGAAGCCGAGCGCGCGAAAGAAAAGGAAGCGGTGAACCTAACGAGTCCTTTCTGCGATGCGGGCTTTAACGAGCTTGCGCACTAAAGAAGCCGGCAGTGGTTTTTCCGGCGCGAAGCGAATGGTGCCCTTGCTCGTGTCGTAGCTCTTCAATTCGTCCTTGAACCCTTGCACAACGGAGCCGGGATAGAACGCGCAGTGCTCCTTGGCCGCACCAAACGCGACGAGAAACTTTCCGTTCAGACGAAAAGCAGCCAGATCATAACTGATGCATTCTTCCGCCTTCGGCGCGGCCGTTTGGATCGCCTGCCTTAGTTTCTGCAGCGCGTCGCGTTTCTCTCTGGGCAAAGGCTTGAGGTATTCGTCGATTGTCTGAGGTTTGGCGGCGGGCGACTTACGTTTCATCATCTTGTTGCTCAAGGGGAATACCCAACTGACGGTCGCGCTTCAAGCCGCGGCGTCGGCCGTTTGGCCTTTTAGTAGGAAAAATGAGGAATGGCAATACGAATTGGCTTGACCGTGAAAGAGCGCCTTCTACCCTCGCGCTCGATCAGCGGAGTCGCGGGGGTCCCGGGCAGGATTAGGCAGCGACTGGGCCGCCATTTCAGCCAAACCTAACCAGAAAGAACGTATGAAAACCTTAGCCCTGCTAGTTAGCACAACCTTTCTTGCCGCGTCCGCCTTTGCGCAGACGGCCAAGACGAATCCCGAAGCAGCCGTTCGCGCGATGGAAGAGCGCTGGGAAGCGGCCACCCAGAAGCACGATAGTAAGACAATCGGCGATATGATTGCGCCCGACTTCGTTGGTGTGAACCCAAAGAACCAGTTCGTGACCAAGGCGAATGTGATGGATCGCATGAGTAAAGACACAGACACCTATAGCTCGACGGCTCTCACGAACATGAAAGTCCGCGCGTATGGACCTAATACGGTGGTCGCGGTCGGCGACGCGGTTGAAAAAGGCAAGGGTAAAGACGGCAAAGCTTTCGATCGCACCTATCGTTTCACGGATACCTGGGTCGCGCGCAATGGCAGCTGGCAGTGTGTCGGCGAGCAGGTAGCGCAGATATCGGGCAGTCGAGCCCCGTAGTTGGTTAGTTAACCGGACCACGAATTCATTCCTCGTTTCCAGCCGCGCCGGACTATAACTACGATGTCAGGGCCTCGACCAAGAAAATGGTCGAGGCTGACCGCCAGCGCGTGGGAGGAAACGTAGTGGGATTTCTTTGCCTGCCTGGCTATCGACTGTTACTCGCCCGCGCAGTCAGGCGTTGCCACCAACGCTTCTTGTTAGGCGGGTTTGCTGGCTTCGCTACGTGCGGCAGAGGGATGGTTTCGGCCTGCATCAGTTGTTTTTGAAAATGGGTGCGGATGGAATCATCCTCGCGCAGGTATTGTCCGCTCCAACCGCGCGCGTTGTCGCTCGCGCTGACGCGGCCGGCGAGGGCATGCATCCGGGCCAGGAGGTAATCGAAACCTAGGTTCTTGTAGTGGCGCAATTGCATGCGGTATTGCGCGGGTAGCACGACGCGGCCGGTGGGAGAACAGCGATGACGACCGGCTCCGTAGTTGATTTGCTCGATGGCATCGGGCGCGAAGATGCATGTCTTATCCAGGAGTAGATCGCGCTGGCCGCGGGTAAGAGCGGTGGCGAGGTCGGTGCCGGCCGGTGGGAAGCTTTCGCTCACCATGTCGTAGCCGAGCGCTTGAACGGTGGTGACGCCGGCGTCTTGTTGCGCGGCGAGATATCCATGCCACTCGGGGTGGAAGAGGAACTCATCCATATCGACCAGACAAACCCAGTCGGCTTGTCCGCGACTTTCCTGCCAGCAGGTTTCGAAAAGAGTCTGGTGCGCATCAATATAAGACTCAGTCGTGCGCATGAGCGGCCGGATTTCTACCTTGGCCGAAGCGCGCAGTAGTTCGAGGGAACGATCGGTCGAACCATCGTCGTAGATAACGATGCGATCGACCAGGGGCTCATAATGCCGGAGGAAAAACGGGATGAGCCATTCTTCGTTCCAACAGGTAGCGTAGAGGTGAATCGGCAAGGCTCAATTAGGAATGAGGATTTCTGATTTAGGAAGTCAGAAGAACGCGCAACTCGATTAGGATTGTGACGCCCGCCGCCCGAAATGCTACGGTATCGCCCATCTATGCCGAAGTATCTTGTCGTAAGCACGAGCGGAAATCCCGATAGCAACAGCCGGCGCATGGGACGCACGGCCTTTGCTCATCTGCAGAAACTCAAAGTCGATCCCACCTGGCTCGATCTGCGCGAGATGGACCTGCCGATTTGCGATGCCGACAAGTGCTACGGAACGCCGGGCGCGCAGAAGTTGAGCAAGGCGATCAAATCGGCTGACGGCATTATCGTGGCCGCGCCGGTCTATAACTACGACGTGAGCGCGTCGGCCAAGAACATGATCGAGCTGACCGGCAGCGCATGGGAGGAAAAGGTTGTTGGGTTTCTGTGCGCGGCGGGCGGGATGAGCAGCTACATGTCGGTCATGGCTTATGCGAACAGTCTCATGCTCGACTTTCGCACCATCATCATTCCGCGCTTTGTCTATGCGAGCGGCGACGCCTTTGAAGGCGATAACGTTGATGGAGAAGTTGCGCAGCGCATCGAGCAGGTGGCGGAGGAACTGGTGAGGTTTACAAAGGCGCTGCGAAGTTAGTTCCGACCGCGCACACGAGACGACTGGCCTGGTCGATTCGCGGGAATCGGACCGCTAGGAATTGAGGTCAGCGAACGATTGATTGACAACTCCGCCGTGTACTGATGAAAAGTCCTCGCGTCGTAAATTTCTGGAGGTCAATACTATGATGATGAAAGGATTTGGACCGTGCCGCTTTTTGATCTGCATCGCAGTGAGTTTGGTCGTCGTATCGGCGCGCGCGCAACAGGAGGTGGATTTGCTTCACACTGGACACTTTTTCTTTGGCGACTCCACCACGGACAATGGGAATCTCTACGCTGTTACGGGCGGCACAACCCCGCCGTCGCCGCCTTATAACCAGCGGTTCACCAATGGCCTCGTCTACGCGGAGTATCTTGTGCCAGGCCTGCAACGGATCACTCTCCCGCCAACAAACCTTCACGAGATCGATTTCGCATTTGGCGGCGCAACGGCCGCCCCAGCGGCGAACCCGCCGGGATTTGCCCAGCAGATCGGACTCTTCAGTGGATTGGGCCAGACCATTCAGGCCCACGATTTAGTCGGTGTGTCCTTCGGGATGAACGATTTTTTCAACGCGGTCGCAATCCCCGCTAATCAAAACCCTACGGCGATAACCAACGTTGCGAACGCAGCGGTTGGTAATGTTAACACAGGTGTGCAAAGCCTCATTGGTCACGGCGGGCGCCAATTCGTTGTTTTCTACCTTCCTGACTTGAGTGAAACTCCCGCGTTTCGTAGCAGCCCATCGGTGTCCCTGGCCGACTGTATACTTCGACGTTCAACACAGGTCTGCGCGCTGCGTTGATGACAACTCTTAGCTCCGCACCGGCGGGAACTAACATCACGATTGTTAACATGCCGGCGTTTCTAAATCGGTTGATGACGAACCCGGCTGCTTTTGGTTTGACGAATGTTACGACTGCGTTTCTTCCCTCTGCTTCGGGCGACGTTACGCAATTTCTATTTTTCGATTCCGTGCATTTTACGAGCACGGTCCAGCAACTTGAAGCCATGTATTTGAATGAGTTGCTCAATCCCGAATTCGCGCTGGCTTTTGCCCCGACGCTGGGTCGCGCATCTTTAGCGACGGTCAATCTAGTCGCCGATAACACCGTGACGCGTCTCGATACCATCCGCTCGAACGATTTGCATCAACCAGTAGCTCCATCGAGTTCCACGACCGATGCCAAGGACGGGAAATCGATTGTTCCGCCAGCTCCTGCAAGAGGAATGGCGGGCTTCGGTCTTTACGCAGGCTACAGTTACCTCAATGGCAACCGTGATGGTGATAGCGGGTCCTACGCGGTGGACTACGAGACCAACATGGGCACGGTTGGCCTCGACTATACGATGAAGTGCGGTCTTACCCTGGGGGTCTCAGGTAGCTTCGGGCAAACCGCGGTCGATGTTTCTAATGGCGGGACCTTTAGTCTCGATAATCAAGTAATAAATGGATATGCCATGTGGCGTCGGCGTGGGTCCTTCTTCATCGATGGAAGTTTTGGTGGTGGCTGGGTCGATGTTAACAAGATTCGCCGTCCGACTAACGTTCCCGGAATCACGACTGAAGGAGGCACCTCGGGGGAGCTGCTCGAAGGTCACGTGCGAGTTGGTTATGAACTGTACGTCGCTCGTGATTTCGTCATCGGGCCGGTAGTAGGTTACCGCTTTATCCAATCGAAGCTGGACGCATATACGGAAAGTAACGGTGCCGGTTTAGATTTTCATTATGATGAGCAAACCCTGACAAGCAACATCGGCACCTTCGGTGCGTTCGCGCATTACCAAGGTAAGATTGGCCGCATGCGGCAGCTACAAATCGTAACGCATCAGGAATTGCGAGATATCCTCGCGCACGAAACCAAGCGGCTCGAAAATTTCGCGCCCGAACTCTTCCGGCCAGACCGGAGGCGCAAAGAATTTGCCACCAGTGTGCGTCGTCATTACGGCGAGAAGAAGCGAACGCAGCTTCAACCATTCGTTAGGCAAAGCACTCAAGCCATGCACGCGGATCGGCGCTTCGCCAGGATCGCTGATGATGACGCAGGCGTCGTCGATCGCGTAGGCACGGGTGCGTTCGACCTTGGCGATAGCGTGCGGACTGATGGGCCATGGGATCTCCGGATAATTCGCGACCATCGGCCTGCGCAGCGCATCGAGAACGGGAATCTCTTCGAACGACGATGCCGCTCTCGTATCTGGCGCCAGATCGGCCGCGTGACGCCAGCCGAACAATCCTCCGAGTTCCTGAAAACCGTGCCGTCGATACAAGGCGACCGCGGGCGGGTTCTGCTGGATCACTTCCAGCATCATGGTTTTGTCGCCGCGGCTTCTCGCTTCGCCTAACAAGTGCTGGAGCAATCGATTGGCTGCGCCGGTGCCACGCGCCTCAGGCACAATGCCCATTGCACCCACGCGCAAAACATTTCCGGTGCGATTCATGTACGCGGAACCAACCAGGTCTGTGTCGCGGCGAATGAAACGGCTGTAGAAGATGTCCGCGCCTTGCCGGCAAAGGAACTTCGCCAGCGTCTCCGTGTTCAGGTCGGTCCAGCCGGCGACGTAACCGGCGAAGGCCGCGTTCATGACGCGCGCTTGATCGGCGAAAGGAAATATCGGCGGCGGGAACAATTTCGAAATGCATGAGCGGACTGGCGTTTCACAAGAACGTCCGACAAAATATAGTGCGCAATCGATTTATGAACTACTGGATCGGCACCTCGGGTTTTCAATACGCGGAATGGAAGGGCACCTTTTATCCGGAGGACATGCCGACGGCGAAAATGCTGCCGTATTTCGCCGAGCGTCTGCCGACGACGGAGATCAACTACAGTTTTCATCGCATTCCGAGCGCCAAGACAATCGAAGGCTGGTATAAGGCGACGCCGGGAAATTTTCGCTTCAGCCTGAAGGCGCCGCAGAAGGTGACGCATTGGCAGAAGCTGCGGAATTGCGGCGACACGCTGCGCTATTTTCACCAGGTCATTTGCGATTTGGAGAAGAAAGCTCGGCTGCGTCTTGTTCCAATTGCCGCCGACCTTAAAGAAGGACGCCGCGCTGCTGAAAGATTTTCTCGCCGATATTCCGGACGGAATGCGCGCGGCGTTTGAGTTTCGCGAGCCGGGTTGGTTCAGTGACGATATCTATGAGCTGTTGAAATCGAAGAACCTCGCGCTCTGTATTGCCGAGAGCGAAAAGATCGCAACGCCGGAAATCGCGACGGCGGACTACGGCTATCTAAGATTACGCCGCGAAGATTATCAAACCGCAGACGTGAAACGCTGGGCGGAATTCGTGAAGTCGAAGGAAGGCGCGTGGTCAGACGCCTACGTCTACTTCAAGCACGAAGAGAGCGGCATCGGTCCGAAACTCGCGCAACAAATGATGGAGCGGCTAAACGCGGCCACGCCGTAAGGGCAACGCGGTCACGCGTGCCCGCATGACGGCAAGCACGCCGAGCGCAAGCCCGAGCAGTGCGACGGTTGCTCCACCTTCCGGAATTGGTTCGCCGTAAATGAAATCGTCCATTACCACGACATCAATCCCGCCGCCGTCGTTGGGACCGAGAGGGACGTTTCCTGTGGTGATGCGCACGCGCGAAACGATCGCGCTGTTGAACAACACACCTAGAAACGATAAGCCGTTGTTTTGAGCCTGGGCGAAAAAGGTACCTAGCAGATTGTTCGACGCATCAAAGAAGGCGAGCGAGGTAGTGTTCGTCAGGTCGATGTCGGCAAAGATCGAACCGAAACCGTTGGTCAGCGCTGGGGAAGTCGTGCCCGGGACGAAGAAGGTCACGTCCATTAGGTTGCTGCCAACAGGTGTGAAAAGGCGCTGCTGACTGAAGGCTTGGAATGTGCTCGAGTAAGTCGCGTTAATGTTGTCGAACCGAACAGGAGCGACTCCGGCATTCCCGCTGACCTGGAAGCTGCTCCCCGGTGTGCTGAAGACGACGCCGCGCGGCGAGTTTACGTTAAAGAAATTCGCCGGCATATTGTTCGGCGCGGAAAGCGCATCAGGCACGCCGTCCCAATTAATCTCGCGGCGCCCGCTGCCGAAGGAACCGGCGACATTTGGATTCAACGTCCCGAGAGCGGTCCGGAATCCGTTAACCGCGCCGAGAAGCGCGGGGTCGCCCGCGCTCGTTCCCGTTCCTGAAAAGACAACTTGAGCGGAGGCGGTTGATATGAGGGCGAGAACTGCCAAGCCTGCGAGAAAGAGCAGGCGATGCGGGGTGAATGTTTTCATTTTTCCTATGCCGATCGCTTCGCTGCCGAAAGGGCAACGAACCAAGTGATCGGGTCCTATCCTTTCACGAGAAATCCCAGCATAAGCGATACCTGCGCTCCGCAGCGGGTCGCCAAACGCTGGTGCGATTGCCGTCAAATCCCTCGGTAGATAAGACGAATGTATCTCTTCAGTAAATTTTTCAGGACTCGTTAGGCGGGCCGCCCGCTATCGTGAATGTGTAAACTTGCCCGACAAACTACGGCTCTCAGCTAGGGAAAAAGACGGGACTGGATCCGCCGGTGCTCGAGCAAGCATCCTTCTACGCCTAACGAGTTGTTGTAGCGACGGCGCTGTGTCGCCGTAAGAACGCATCGACTGCAAATATTACTTCATGACGCCGACAGAGCGGCGTCGGTACAACGAAATGCGATCCCTCGTTAGGCGGCTACGCGTCGTTTCGCTTTTACGAGCGGCGAAGTGGAGCGGCTCCCATTCGCGCGCGCGCTGCGTTTTGGCTTGAGCCCCTGATTCCGGTTCAAGCTCTCCTGCAATACCTTCACCAGGTCCACTACGTTGGTGGCGCGCACGGGCGGCGCTGGACGATCGGCGATTTCCTTGTGCTGCGCCTTCTGTTCGATCAATTCCATCACGGCGTTGCGATATTCGTCGCGATATTTTTCCGGCTCCCATTTACCCGACATGCTGTCGATTAGCGTTTGCGCCATCTTCAATTCCTTGTCGGAAATCGCGCCTTTCGCGCCGTCGTTTAATTCCTCCGGAGTCAGAATTTCCGAGGCGAAATGCATGAGCTCGAGAATCAGGAACAAGCCGTCGGGTTTGACCGAAGCCAGATGTTCGCGACCGCTGATGACGACCTTGGCGATGCCGATCTTGGTCGTGCCACTCAGCGCCTTGTGCAACAGCCGGTAAGCCTTTTCGCCGCCTTTCTGTGGTTCGAGAAAGTAAGGCTTGTAGAAAAATTTCGGATCGACCTGCTTCAGTTCGACGAAATCGGTGATGTCGATCGAGTGGGTCGATTCGATTTTCACCTTCTCGAAATCCTCGTCCTTCATCACCACGTAACGTCCGCGCTCGTATTCGTAGCCTTTCACGATCTCGTCGGCGGGAACTTCCTTCAGGTCCGCTTCCGCGACCTTCTTGTATTTGATCGGACTGAGATCGCTCTTGCGCAGTTGACGAAAGCTAAGTTTCTCTTCGCGCGTGGCGGAATAAACCGAGATCGGAATGTAAACCAGTCCGAAGCTGATGCTGCCTTTCCAGATGGGTCTCATAAGCGAGTGCTAGTTGCGGCGATGGCCGAAATGGAGCGAGAACGGTGCCAGAAGCTAACGACAACAAGACGCGCCGTCAATCATAGTGCAGGCGCAGGAATTTTGGCGGTGTCGTTTCCGTCGTGACCACAAAGAGATCGTTGTAGTCGGTCTCGCCGATCTTGATCGAATCGGAAACGCCCAGAGCCTTGACGATGTCGGGCAAGGTATTCGAATGACCAACGACCAGCACGTTGCCCTTCGTTGCCTTCAACTTCGCGATTAGCGCTTCGGTTTCCTTCGCCGGAACGATCGTGACCTCGATGTGCAAGGCGCGCGCAATTGGCTCGGCCGTTTGCTGCGTGCGTTTCAATTCCGTCGCGTAAATCGACGTGACGCCCGCGTCCTTCAATGTCTTGGCCAGCGCCTCCGCGCGTGCACGTCCGATATCGGAGATGTCCGGATCTTTCGAATCATTGTCCGCTTTCTCCGCGTGGCGCACGAGAAAGACGGTTGATTGCGCGGTTGCGCACCAGGGAATCGAAACGAGAAACAAGAAGAGAATCGCGCGCTTCATCTAGAGTAGAGTAACCAAATTGAGCGGTGTAGCCACGGCTCTGTGAGCCGTGCCCATTGTGCGTTCGAGACCGAGGATGTCGCGGGGGTTAGTCTTGCGCCCGCTTCACGGCCCACAGGGCCGTGGCTACAACGAATTGCGCAACATCCGCTTGATGCCACTTTCCCCGATGCGTTTCTGCAAATTCCTCTTCACCGTCCTCGTTTGCCTCGACCTCAGTGGCGCGCTTCGCCGCCGAGAAACGGAACATTACCGAGAAAGACCTCTTCGGTTTCGTCTGGATCGGCGATATCCAGCTTTCGCCGGACGGTTCGCGCGTCGCGTTCGTGCGCGTCTCGGTCAACGACAAAAAGGAAGGCTACGACACTTCACTCTGGTCGGTCTCCACCGCGGGCGGCGAAGAGCCGCATCGCCTAACGAGTGGTAATCACGATGGCTCGCCGCGTTGGTCGCCGGATGGGAAGTTCATCGCGTTTGTCCGCGCCACGGAAAAAGACGGCAAGCCCGAGCCGGGCCAGCTTTGCATGTTGCCGATGACTGGCGGTGACGCGTGGCAATTTACCAACTCGCCGAAGGGCGCGGGCAATCCGGTTTGGTCGCCCGACGGAAAAACGATCGCGTTCATGAGCTCGAGCAATCCGGAAGACCTCGCGAAGGCGGACAAGAAAAAGCGCGAAGAAGAACAGAAACGCGCCGCCCTCGAGGGAACGAGCCCAAGTCCCACGGCATCGCCGGCGGCGAAACTCGATGAGCGCGAGAGTGACGTGCACGTGATCACGCGCGCGGTTTATCGCTCGAACAGTGAAGGCTATCTCGATCCGAAACGGCCGGCGCACATCTGGACGATCTCCGCGCCGCGCACTGCGGATGAAAAAGTGCAGCCGAAACAACTAACGAGCGGTCGCTTCAGCGAGGAAGACATCATCTGGTCGAAGGACGGCGCGCGGATCTATTTCACCTCGCGTCACATTGACGAGCCTTATTACGAATTGCCGCAGACAGAACTTTATTCGGTTGCGGTTAGCGGCGGCGAACCGACGAAGATCACCACCATTCCGATGGGGACAAATGATTTCGCGCTCAGTCCCGATGGCAAGCAGCTGGCGTTTGTCGCGGCGGTTAACGAGCCGGTGCAATCCTACACCGAGCCGGACCTTTGGGTGATCGATCTCACCCCCGACGCGAAGCCGCGCAACCTAACGAGTGGTTTCGACTGGGACATCAGCTTCCCGGTTTTCGGTGACAACGGCCCGCCGCGCGCCGGCGGCGGCAATCTTCCGATCTGGAGCGCGGACGGGAAAAGCATTCTCGAGATTTTTTCCAAACAGGGTCGGACCAACATCGGCCGGTTCGATGTCGCGAGCGGCGCCCTGACCGAAATGACGAAAGGCGATCAGGCCGTGGTGCGTTTTCGCGCCACCGCCGATGGATCGAAGATTGTCTACCTGGTCTCAACACCGACACGCATCGGCGATTTGTATTCGTTAGGCCAAAGTGGCGAGTCGAAGCAACTGACCGATATCAATCGCGAACTTTTCGCGCAATTGAACCTGACCGAGCCGGAAGAAATTTGGTACGAGAGTTTCGACGGCAAGAAAATTCAGGCGTGGGTGCAGAAACCGCCCGGCTTTGATCCGAAGAAGAAATATCCGCTTATCCTCAACATCCACGGCGGACCGCACACCGCTTACGGCTGGGTCTTCGATCACGAATTCCAATTGATGGCGGCGAAAGGTTACGTCGTGCTTTATCCGAATCCGCGCGGCAGCACCAGTTACGGCCAGGAATTCGGCAACATCATTCAGTATCATTATCCGGGCGACGACTTCAAAGACCTCATGGCCGGCGTGGATGAACTCGTTAGGCGCGGCTACATCGACGACAAGAAAATGGGTGTGACCGGCGGAAGCGGCGGCGGCCTGCTCACCAATTGGGTCATCGGCCACACCGATCGTTTCGCGGCCGCGGTTTCGCAGCGCGACATCGCCAGCTGGGCCGATTGGTGGTACACGGCCGATTTCACCTTGTTCCATCCGAGCTGGTTCAAAGGCCCGCCCTTTGAGCAGGAGGAAGATTTCAAAGCGCGCTCGCCCATCACCTATATCAAGGATGTGAAGACGCCGACCATGTTTGTGCTTGGTGAAACCGACACACGCACACCTTCGACCGCAGGCGGCGAGGAAATGTTCCGCGCCTTGAAGTATCGTAAGATTCCCACCGTGATGGTGAAGTTCCCTAACGAGACGCACGAGCTCTCACGCAGCGGTCAGCCGTGGCATCGCATCGAGCGTTTGCAGCATATCCTTGGCTGGTTCGACAAATGGCTGACAGGTGCAAGCAAGCCGGAATACGACGTGGCGCAGGAAGATGCGGCGAAAGCGACCAAGTGATTCTTACCGCAGAGGACGCAGAGATCACAGAGGGAAGAATAAGAAACTCTGCGTTCTCCGCGATCTCCGCGGTTAATTTTTTCTGAAACATGAAAACGGTCACAGGTCTTCACCACGTAACCTGCATTGCGGGACCAGCGCAGGAGAATCTCGACTTCTACGCCGGCGTGCTCGGCCTGCGCCTGGTGAAGAAGAGTGTGAACCAGGATGATCCCGGCACTTATCATTTGTTTTACGCCGATGCCGCCGGGCATCCCGGCAGCGACCTGACCTTTTTTCCCTGGGCGCAAATGGCGCCGAGCCGCGACGGTCACGGACTCAGCACTGAGGTCTCGTTAGCCGTTCCGCCCGATAGTCTGGTTTTCTGGAGCGCGCGCCTCCAACGCTACGGTGTTCCGCTGGCCAACGCCGAGGTGCGTTTCGGCGAGCACGTCCTGCCTCTGCGCGATCCGCACGGTCTGCGCGTCGCCCTGGTGGAAAGTAACGACTCGTTAGGCCGCGAGTTCGAACCGTGGAACGAAAGTCCGATTCCGGTCGAGCACCAGATTCGCGGCCTGGAAGGCGCGCGCATGTCGGAAGGAAATCTTGGCCTAACGACTGGTTTCCTCGAGAACTCGATGGGCTTTAAACGCATTGGCACGGAAGGCGAATGGCATCGCTACGGTGTGGCCGGCGGCAAATCCGGACGCTACGTCGATGTGCGCGAGCTGCCGGGCGCGCGACGCGGCGCCTGGGGGCAGGGGAGCATTCATCACATCGCCTGGCGCGTGGACGATGAAGCGCATCAGGCCGCGGTGCGCAACGACGTCATCAACGGTGGCGCGCATCCTACGCCGGTGATCGATCGCTTCTGGTTCAAGTCCGTTTACTTCAAAGAACCGGGCGGAGTCTTATTCGAACTCGCCACTGATGGTCCGGGTTTCGGCGTCGACGAGGACATGGCGCACCTGGGCGAAACGCTCGTGTTACCGCCATGGCTCGAGCCCGAGCGCGCCGCGATTGAAGCTGTGTTGCCCAAGCTCACGAACCCGACGGGTGCCTGATGTGTAGCCACGGCCCTGCCCGCAATTCAAACAACCATGAAAATCAAATTCACACTCTTGGCCATTCTATGCGGCCTTCTCGTCGCGTCCGCTTGGGCCGCAACTCCGAATGACGGCTCCGTTCTGCCGTTCCCAACCCCACCGGCGGCCAGCAAGGCGGGCCAGACTTTGCAGGAATCGGTGCATAAACGCCGCATCGAGCCGGAGCACCTGCCGAAGGATGCGCCTAACATCCTCATCATCCTGATTGATGACGCCGGCTTCGGCACGGCCGATACTTTTGGTGGGTTCGCCCACACACCCACGCTTTCGAGGCTTAGCGACGAAGGCATTAGCTATAATCGTTTTCACACCACCTCGATTTGTTCGCCCACGCGCGCGGCGCTGCTCACCGGACGCAATCACCAGCGGGTCGGCAGCGGCACGATTGCCGAGCGGGCAGTGGATTGGGATGGCTACACCGGAATCATTCCAAAAACTTCCGCATCGATTGCCGAGGTGTTGAAGAATTACGGCTACAAGACTTCAGCCTTCGGTAAGTGGCATAACACGCCGGCTGATCAGACCACCGCGATGGGTCCGTTTACTTATTGGCCAACGAGTTACGGCTTTGATTACTTCTACGGCTTTCTCGCCGGCGAAACCTCACAGTGGGAACCGCGCCTCGTCGAAAACACCACCGCAGTCGAGCCGCCGCACGACGAGAAATATCATCTCACCGAGGACATGGCCGCCCAGGCAATTACCTGGTTGAAGAAACATCGTGCCTTCTCGCCGGATAAACCGTTCTTCATGTACTGGGCGCCTGGTGGCGTCCATGGTCCTCACCAAGTCTTCCAGGAATGGACCGATAAATACAAAGGCAAGTTCGACCAGGGCTGGGACAAGCTTCGCGAAGAAATCTTTGCCCGCCAGAAACAGCTCGGCTGGATTCCGGGAAATGCCGAACTCACCCCGCGCGCCCCTACGATGCCTTCGTGGGACAGCATTCCTGAATCCGAACGCCCCTTTCAATTGCGCCTCATGGAAATCTACGCCGGCTTCTGCGAACACACGGACGCGCAAGTCGGCAAGCTAGTCGATTATCTCGAACAGACCGGACAGCGTGAGAACACCATCATCTTTTATGTATGGGGCGACAACGGTTCCTCCGCCGAAGGGCAGAACGGTTCCATCAGCGAATTGCTCGCGCAGAATCAAATTCCCAACACCGTTGCTCAGCAGATTAAGGCTCTCGATGAACTAGGTGGCCTCAAGGCTCTCGGCGGTTCGCAAACCGACAACATGTATCACGCCGGCTGGGCCTGGGCCGGTGACACGCCTTTCCGCTACACCAAACTCATTGCTTCCCACTTCGGCGGAACACGCAACCCGCTCGTGGTTTCGTGGCCGAAGAAGATTAAGCCGGACAAAGCACCGCGCGCGCAGTTCTACCACGTCAACGACATCGCTCCAACGCTCTACGACCTGCTTGGCATCAAAGCACCCAGAGAAGTGAACGGCTTCGCGCAGGATCCGATCGATGGCGTAAGCATGGCTGCGTCCTTTACCAACGCACAGGCGCCGGAGAACAAGCACGTCCAATATTTCGATAACAACGGCAGCGACGGTATCTATTCCGATGGCTGGTATGCCTGCACCTTTGGGCCGCTTATCCCATGGATGAACGCGCAACCGGGACTGGCCGACTGGGATTCATCCAAGGATGTGTGGGAACTCTACGACCTAACAAAGGACTTCTCGCAAATGCATGACCTCGCCACAGAGCGCCCGGACAAGCTGGCGGAAATGAAGAAGCTCTTTCTCGCCCAGGCGCAGCAAAACAAGGTCTTCCCCATCGGTGCCGGCATCTGGCTGCGCATTCATCCCGAAGACCGGATCAAGACGCCTTACACAAGCTGGACGTTCGACGATACGACCACGCGCATGCCGGAGTTCACCGCGCCCGCCGTCGGTAACACGAGTAACACCGTGACCATCGACATCGAGTGCGGGACGGATGCCAGCGGCGTGCTTTACGCGCTTGGTGGCGCTGGCGGCGGACTTACTTGTTACATGGATAAGGGCCAACTCGTCTTTGAATACAACCTGATGATCATTGATCGCTCGATCGCGAGGTCGCAGGACACGGTCGCGCCCGGCAAACACACCATCATCGTGGATACGCAGCTCAAGGCTCCGAAGCCCGGCGCGCCCGCGGACATCGTGCTCTCCGTGGATGGCAATGAAGTCGCCCGCACTGCTGTGAAGATGACGGTGCCCGCCGCCTTCACCGCCAGCGAAACCTTCGACGTCGGTGTGGATCTTGGCTCGCCGGTTTCCCGCGATTACTTCGAGCGCCGCCCGTTTAAGTTCGACGGGAAGATTGGGAAGGTGAAGGTGGACCTGAAGTAGGGTCGTCCGATTCGGCGTCGCCTTCCTGGCGGACGCCAGCGACGTAGCGCGCTTTTTGTTTTTCAAGGCGCTCGGAAACCACTAAGTATCTGCCGCATGAGAGTCGTGGCTGATTTAGGGTCTCGTTAGGTAATATGAAGAACTGGATGTGTTTTTTCGTCATCGCTTTCGCCCTGGTTCGTCTGGCCTGCGGCCAGACGATTGATGATCCGGCGCGGATCGAGGTTTACATAACGCCTTATTACAACTCTAAAGGTCCGGTTATTGAGGTCGGTCCGTTCAGCAAAGGACTTTCGGCGAGTAGCGAAGCGGAGTTTGTCGCGACCATCGCGAAGATGAAGCAGTCGTGGAACAGTCTGCGATTTCCCGAGATGTATGTGGCCGCGATTCGTCTGTATGATCTCGGTTTCAGGAACGAAGCGACCTACTGGTTCTATTCGGCTCAATATCGCGGGCGTCTGCTCGCCGGCCTGGTCGATCGCGAGAAGATGGGTAGCATAGGTGCTCCGGGATTCGAGCTAGTCCAGGCTGCGAATGCTTTCCAGCAGTTAGTCGGGCCTTATATTAATGGATATGCTTTTGGCGACGTGGATCGCCTGATGCAGATCGTGGAGCGGGTGCAGAAGGAGAACAAGACTGTGCCTGACCTGGAGAAGATTTATCCGGGAGTAACCTTTAGGCCGCGCTCGGAATGGGACGCTGGTAATAGCGGACTAAATGAAGGACTAACGAAGTTCCTGGCGATGTTACAGGAGCAAAAGGCGACGTTAAAGAAGCAAAGAACTGAGAACGGCACCGAGGCGAAGTTTTCAAAACTAACCAGCAAAGAATTGCCGGCGGGGACGGGACAGTGAAATCAAGAAGTAAGGTTATGCCGGCCAAGGACGAAACAACAAAGCCATCAGATAGCGCGGCAGTCGATGCCTTCATGAAAGCATTGAAGCATCCATTGGCTGATCTAGCGGAAGCAGTGCGGCGCGCTATTCTGGCGGTTGATCCGGCCATCGGTGAGGAGATCAAATGGAACGCTCCGGCGTTCTTCTACACCGGGCCGATGAAGCCGTTCAATCCGAAGGAATATCGACGTCATCTGATCGTGTTTAATTTTTTTCGAAACGACTGTCTGCGCCTTGTCTTCTGGCATGGCGATCGGGCCGGGGATAAGTCGGGTCTGCTGGAAGGAGATTATCCCGATGGCCGCAGACTGGCGCACCTTTCCAGTGTTAAGGATCTCGCTTCGCGAAAGAAGGCCCTGGCCGCCGCCGTGAAGGCGCAGCTCAAGCACATGAAGTAGGGGAGCGGCGGTCGGTCTTCCCGGCGAAAAAAAGTTCGCAAAAAGAAGCGAACTCCTGTCTAATTGCCGGTAAGTTCTGCCGAACGTCCCACGCTTTCGAATCACCCCTCAATCACGTTTCTTCACCTGTGGGAATGCCGTTCCAATACCTCCCCGTGCAACACCGCCTAATCGCTTTCTTTGCGCTGCTCCTTCCGGTTTTGGCTCCGGCCGCGACCACGACGGTGCAGGTCGGCTCGGGTGGGAACCGGTTCACGCCCAGCACCGTTTCCATTTCAGTCGGTGACACGGTGCAATGGACCTGGATCGGTACTAATCACAGCGCGACGTCGGGCCTTCCGTTTAGTCCTAATGGCATCTTCGACTCAGGCGTGCACGCAGCCGGATTTACTTACTCGTATACGTTCACCACGGCGGGGAGCTTCCCATACTACTGCAGGATCCACGGAGCGGCGATGACGGGTACGGTCACCGTCACTACTCCAACACCTACACCTACACCGACTCCAACGGCTACACCCACACCTACTCCTACCGCAACACCGACGCCCACACCGACGGCGACGCCAACGCCTACTCCAACCCCGACACCTACCCCAACGCCAACACCGGAACCTTTCTCAACGCACGTCTTGCTCTTCCCTCCTGTTACCACGGCCGCTGATGTGCCGATTAACATTAATGAGGCGTGCGTGCAGATCCTCGATGGACAATGCACCTACATGTGGACCTATGGGGGGACTTATCCCGGTCCCACCATTCGCCGGCCTACGGGTCAGACGACCAATGTTACCTTCACCAACAACCTCGATCCAACTGTGGCTGGCTCGTTGACCGTGCATCATCACGGTAACCACTCCCAGGCCAAGGACGATGGGCAGGTCATCGGGACTGATTACCTGATTGCGACCGGAGCTTCGCGCACCTATACCTTTGAAGGTATCGAGGATGGCGGGAATGAGCGCGGCACGATGCAGTTCTACCACGATCATCTCATGGGTGAGGCGGGGATGAATGTGTGGATGGGACTTATGGGCCTCTACATCATTGATGATCCGGCTGACCCGGCAACGCTCCCGGCTGGAGCCTATGAGTTACCTCTGGCGCTAGCTGATCGGCAGTTCGATCAGGATAACCAGATGATGTACGTCTTTGATGCGGCGGGCGTGATCGGCGACAAGTTTTTGGTTAACGGCGTCTACCAACCGTATCTTGATGTCGCCGATCGTAAGTATCGGCTGCGCATCCTGAATTCTTCCAATGCCAGGTTCTATGACCTGACGTTCAGCGACGGCGGTGCCTTTACGCAGGTCGGGACGGAGAGCGGTCTGCTACCTGCGCCAGTAACGCGAACCGCGATGCAGTTTGGTCCAGCGGAACGGTTGGACGTAGTGGTAGATTTCTCGGGCAAGCTAGGGCAGGAAATTTACCTGATGGAGGCGGACTCAGTTACGCCCTTGTTAAAATTCCGGGTAACTCAGCATGTTACCGATGACAGCGTGATCCCTGCGACGCTGCGAGCGCTGCCTGACATTGGTGAGCCAACGGTTACCCGAAACTTCAGCTTCGATTTTACTTCCAATCACTGGACGATTAACGGCCAGGGATTCGATCCGGGCCGGACCGATGCGCAGCCGGTCCTGGGCACGACTGAGAAGTGGGTCTTTACCAATCCGACCGGCACCACTCACATGGTGCACATTCACGATGTCGATCAGCAATGCATCAGTCGCGACGGTGGCGCCTGTTATCCATATGAGCCGATGAAGGAAACGTGGTCGCTAGGTCCGGGCGAGACGATCGAGCTGAAGTTGAAGTTCACCGATCACATCGGTAACTACATGTTGCATTGTCACATCCTGGAGCACGAGGACGATGGAATGATGACGCAATTCGAAGTGATTGCGCCGGCGCAGTTGCTAGGTGTCCAATACAACGGCGCGGACGTGGCAGTTACCTTCCAAGCCACCCAGGGAAAGACCTATCGCTTTGAACGTGCCAGCGACATAGCAGCTCCTTCGTGGCAAGACCTGGGTAATGTGACAGCATCGAGCAGCGGGCCGATGAGCGTGAATGACGCCGGCGCGGCCAGCCTGAGCAAGGCGTTTTACCGGGTGCGGCAGTTGCCGTAGACGCCTTCGGCTGCTCTATCTCAAGAGCGGAGCACAGTCGCTGACTTCAAGACTTATGAAGCTAACAAATGATAGCTACCTTATCCTGATTGGGACGAAGAATTTTACGGAGCGCTATTACCGCGATAAGACCGGCTGGCTAAAGGTGTCGGCCCGCGGGCGCAAATTCCGCATGACTGCTGAGCAGGTCTTGAATCATGTTCTGCCGGCGGTGGCCGGCGTTAAGCCTGGTGTAATCTTCAAGGTGGAATACAAGCCGGACTCTATGGAAAGATGATGTCGCCCCGGCCCTGTGGGCCGTCCAGCGACCGTCCTTTTTTCCGGGCGTGTGGGAAGCACAGTGGGACGGCCCATAGGGCCGTGGCTACAGTGCGCAAAAATCGCGCACGAACTGAATTTGAATGCGCCGAGTCCGTCTCTACAATACCGCCGCCCATGCGCACCGCTTTGATTTGCACCTTCACGGGAGTTTTGCTCTCGCTGGCCGCGTTTGCGCAGACGCCGACGCCATCGCCGGACGCAAATGCCCTCGTTCCGCCGCGTCCCGACCCGAACGTCGTCGCCGGGCTGGGGATCGTGGTGCGCACGACCGAGAACGTGACCGGCGGCGGATGGATCTGGCTTTTGAATCAATGCCACGAGCGCGGCGTCACGCGGATCGATCTGCTGGTGAAGCAGGACGAAGACAATTTCAAATCGCCGCGCACCGGCCAGACGTTGCAGAGCGGCGAACTGCTGGTGCCGTTGCCTAACGAGAAGACGGCGGCAGGCTGGGAGAACGCCGATTGGCTGAAGGAAATGCTGGCCAAAGCGAAGGAGATGAACATCAAGGTCTTCGCCTGGTGGCCGTGTTTTCACGACGCGCAGATGGCGGAGTTGTTTCCCGACGCCGCCTATCAGGGACCGCGCGGAGAAAAATTTGTCGATGCGGGCGATCCGCGGGTGCAGACGCGCCAGGAGGAATTGCTGACCAAACTGCTCGCGACCTATCCGTTCGATGGCGTCTCGTTAGACTGGCTCCGTTTCGCCGGCTGGTGGGAAGCTTGCGATAAATTCACCGGCATGGGTTTCGAGCGCCTGATGAATTTCAAATGGGGCCGGCTCACGCTGGAGAATGATTACTACAAGGCGCGCTGGTATGAATTTCGTTCGACCATCATCAGCGATTGGGTCGCGAAGGTTTTCCACACCCTGCATCCGCAACGGCCGAGTGTGCACTTCGGCGCCTTCCTGCTCGCGCCGGAGTTCACGGAACAAAGCCAGAATTATCCGATGCTGGGACGCAGCGGTTTGGAATTTCTCCAGCCGATGGGTTATTGGACCGATTGGAAAAAACCGCCGCAATGGGTCGGGGAAAATATTGTCGGACCCTATGCGCGTTACCTAACGAATGGTGCGGCCTTCTGGCCAACGCTGGGCATCGATAGTCCGGCGCCGGAAATTGGCGTGGCGCTGAAGAGTCTGCCGGTGGATGCGCTGCGCGGTGTTTCGTTTTTCACTTTCGGAACCTGGGAGCAGAAGACGTTCGACAAACTTTCGCAGGTGTTGAACGACAATCGCGACGCGCGGAAGTTGATTGGTTACACGGAAGCGAGTGCGTCACCTGCGCCAACTGCTTCACCGTCGGCCGGCGTCAGCGCCGCCGGCTACAGCGGCAAAATTCTGCCGAAAGAATTTCCGGGCGACTCATCGGTCTGGAGCGTGGTTTGCCTGGGCGAGCTTTATAAACGTGGCGCACTCAACGACCGCAACCTCGATCCGGTTTGCCCGGTGATCGCGTTCCACACTTTCGCGGACCTCGAACCCGGCACGCAGCCCTACTTATACAAGTGCACCACGAAATACCTCGACGCGATGTTGCAGGCGATCGCCAATGCCGGCTTCAACGTCACGCCGCTCTCGCGTTTGCAGGCCTTCACCATCACGGGCGACGCCGCGTTTCTGCCGCCGCGCCCGCTCGTCATCACGATCGACGATGGCTCGCAAAGCGTGCTGAAATTATTTCATCCGCGCGCGGTCAAACGTAAATTGCCCTACGCAATTGCATTGGTGACCAGTTGGATGAGCGAAACCGATCAGAGCAGTCATGCGACCTCGGAGACGGGCGGAAGCGACGCGACCATGACGTGGAAGGAAGCGAAACAACTTTACGATTCCGGTTTGGTGGAAGTGATCTCGCACTCGGATGCGTTGCATTATCAGGCGACGGAGCTGGCGCTGTCCGATGAAGGATGGCCGGCGGAAACGGTGCGGCAATTTCTGAGCGAAAAGAACCGGCTCGAGACGGAAGGCGAATACGAGCGGCGCATTCGCATCGATATGACCACGAGCCGGCGCAAACTGGCCGAGCACGGTTTTCCCATCCCGAGTTTTCTCTGCTGGCCTTACGGCGACTGGAATTTCACCGCGAAAAATATCGCGCTCACCTGCGGCTTCACCCATTTCCTCGGATTCGATACGCCGCCCATTTTCGTCTCGCGTGATGCAGCGGCAGACGGCAATCTGCCGCGGATACCTGTGTTACGAAAAGACGAAACCCTGCCGTTGAATTTCCCGAGCGACCGCAATGAACAGCAGGCGTGGTGGCTCGCCTTCCTGCGCGTTGGTGTGAAAACGCAGAGCCGCACGCTCATCGCCGCGACTCTTTCGCAATTGTCGCCTGAGGCCGCAGCGCATCCGCAGGCGGAGATTGCGCGGGCCGCGCTGGAGTTGTTGAACGGCAACGCTTCCGGCGGGACGGAGCGCCTGGCGAAATTGCGCAGGGCCAATCCATTCGACTCCAGCGTCTCGTTAGGCGTGGAACAAACTCTCTCCCTTCTTGCGCCCGGGCCGCGCCCGCATTGATGCATACTTTTCTGGCTTCCTTCGACTGGCAGGGTTTCGTGCAAATGCTGGCTGATCATTGGATCAGCGAATTTCGCGACATCGGTGATTGGCCGCGGGGCACCTTCGAATCCATCGCGGAATACATCGATTTGTTCCCGCTCGTCGTCTGCCTCGTCTGGTCGATCTACGGCGTGATCTGTCTGGTCGGTTCGCTGCGCCGGAAAAAAATCCCGGCAACGCTGCCCAGTTACTGCGTGGTCGTTCCGTTTTATTCCGAACCGGCCGGCGCATTGAAGACCGCGCAGAGCCTGGTCGATGTGCAACCGCCGCCCGATGAAATCATTCTGGTCGACGACGGCAGTCCCGATGAGGAGGAGTGCGCGCGGATGCTCGCGATTTTACCGGAGCGCACGCGCGTCTTGCGCTTGCGCGCGAACGGCGGCAAGGCGGCGGCGCTGAACGCCGCCCTGCGCGAAACAGAATCCGAGATTGTGGTTTGTCTCGATGCGGACGGCGTCGTGCACACCAAGAAATGGCATCCCATGCTGGCGCGTTTTGCGACGCTGCCCGGGGTTGGCAGCGTGACCGGTAAGATCTGGCCGACGAATCCGCGCTCGTTAGTCGAACTGATGCAGACACTCGATTATCTCGCGGTCATCGGCCTGGTGAAGAATGCCGAGAATCGCTGGGGCGGATTGATGACGGTGTCTGGCGCGTGGGTCGCATTTCGCCGGCAGGCGCTGCTCGATATCGGTTGTTGGCATGAAGAGACAGCGGCGGAAGACATCGATCTTTCCTGGCGCATGCAGGCGGCGGGCTGGCGCGTGGTTTATGATCGCGCCTGGGTCGCCTGCGTGGAAATGGTGCCGACGTGGCGCGCACTGTGGCGACAGCGGCGGCGCTGGAGTCGCGGACTTGGTCACGCGGTGCGCGATCATCTTCCGCAGGTTTTGGGGCGCAGCGCAACGCACTTGCCGGTGGCATTGATGACTGTGCTGGGAGCGAGCTGGCTCTGGGCGTCGATCACGGTCGGCTTCATTCGACTTGGTTTGATCGCGCGACACTTCGCGCACGGCGAACCGCTCACTCATTCCGCGCTGTTGAGTCGCATGCTGGTTTATTTCGGAATTTGTTTCGCGTTCTTTCTCCTCCAACTGGTCATCGCCACGTCGCTGGATCGCGCACGCTGGAGCACGTATCCAAAACTGTTTCTGCTCTCGCCGTTCTACACGATTTATTTCTGGGTAATTTCGCTCACGACATTTGTGGTCGGATTTCCGCAGGGATTTCTGCGGCGTGATCGTGGGCAATGGAAACGAACCGTGCGCAGTTCCGAGCTGTTGACCGGCGCGCACGCCGAACTGCAATGAAACACTCGCTCTTTCTCGTCGTCCGTTTGTTTCTGCTGATCGTAGCGCTGTACGCGGTTTCGAACGCGCTGAAGGAATTGCTCCTGCGCGAAGACGATCCGGTTCAGGCAACGCTGCTCGTCTTGTTCAACGTCCTCATCGCCGGCGTTTGCTGGTCGTTAGGCTGCTGGTCGTCGCAGCGCGCCGGCCGTCGTGCGCCGGTTTCGCCTAACGAGAGCTAGGCGAATCGCACCGTTCGGATCCCGGAAAACAATTCCGCGATTGTTCGTCCAAATTATCGCCTGTAGAATTTTGCCGCCATGCAGCGGAGACACATCAAATGGCTGCCGATCCTCATCGCGGCCTTGATTCTGGGTTACCAGTACTTCAGCTCGGAGCGATTCGTTAATCCTGAGACGGGCCGCGCCTCGCACGTCGGCATGTCCACGGAACAGGAGTCAGCGCTCGGGTTCCAATCGTATCGGCAGGTCTTGTCGGATTCGAATGTGATCAATTCCGGACCGCAATACGACATGGTGCGGCACGGTGGCGGCGCGGTTGGCGCGCGCGACCGGGAAAGGTGGCGAAGGTTTTGAGTGGGAAGTTTCGCTCGTGGACGAAAACCAGGTGAACGCGTTTTGTCTGCCTGGCGGCAAGATCGTGGTTTACACCGGCATTCTTCCCGTGGCGCAGAATGAGGCCGCCCTCGCCACCGTCATGGGACATGAAATGGCGCACGCCACTTCGCGGCATGGTTCGCAACGCGTCTTGCAACAAACTCTCACGCAAACCGCCATGACCGGTGTGGCCGTCTCGTTAGGCGACATGAGTTATGACCAACAGCGTGCCATCATGGGCGCGCTCGGAGCGGGCGCGAAATACGGCGTGCTCATGCCGTTCAGTCGCAATGATGAATCCGAGGCGGATGAAATTGGACTGATGTACATGGCGCGCGCCGGTTACGATCCGCAGGAGGCGATTCGTTTCTGGCAACGAATGGAACAGGCGAGCCAGGGCGGCACGCCGCCCGAATTCATGTCCACGCATCCGTCACACGAGCACCGCATCGACCAACTCCAGGCCTTGATGCCGAAAGCGATGGCGGAATACCAGCGGACTACGGCGAGCCTGGGCCGATAATCAAAAATTTCACGTTCACTCGGTTGACTGAGTGCGCGTTGTTCCGAGTGTAGTGCCTCTTCGGGGGAGACGGTCGTGAAGACACTTTGTCGTGTGACTTTTCCTGGATGTCGGAAGCTTATCTGGCTGTGCTTTTTTCTGGCGCAGTTCAGAACGGCCACCGCGCGCCAGGATTGGATCTTCGATATTCGCACCGGCGTTCTCTACGACAGCAACGTTTCGAACTCCGATCGTTCGGCCGATGTAGAAAAGGATTACGCGTGGACGGCCATGCTCTCCGCCGGGCAGGGATTTCAGTTAAATGACGATCTGCGCCTGAGTGTTTTTGGCGAAATGGAAAGCCAGGTATGGATGACTTACGGTGGGCTGAGCAACATTGAGCCGAGCCTAACGAGTAATTTGCGCTATCGCTTTGGCTTGGGGAAAAACGCGCCGTGGGTTCGACTGGAAGCCAAAGTCGGTTACGCCGACTTCAACGAATCGCGGCGCAGCGGCTGGGATATTGAACCGGGTGTGCGCGTGGGCGTGAGCTTGTGCGAACGAGTCCGTCTGGAAGCCGCTTACGCCTACGAAGTCTACGACGCACGTGATGTTGTTTTTGAATCGAACGCGCACCGCCTCTCGCTGTGGGGAAAGGTTGAAATAACAACTTCGCTGCAAGTGACAGTCGGCTACACCTATCGCAATGGCGATGTGACTTCGTCCGCGCTGCCGCCGCGTCCCGACATTGTGGCCATCTCGGATGTCCGTGAACCCATCAACACCTTCGACGAAACCTACGTGGCGTATCGTTTCCCGGCTACGACCCACATTGGTTCAATCGCCATCAGCCAGGCGCTGACCAACTCGGTCGCGCTCCAGGCCAGTTACGAGTATCAGTATACGACGCACGATTCGCTGCATTACGTGAATCACGTCGCGGAACTGGCAATCGCCGTCACATTCTAGATGAAGAGAAAAATCACCGTCGCCATTTTGGTCTCGTTAGGCACGCTTGCTCTCTCGCACGCCGGAACTTTGAATGTTGCCGTTGTCGATACAAAGAACGCACCGGTTTCCGATGCGGTGGTTTATGCCACGGTGCTCAGCGGTGCCAGGCCAGTCGGCAAACGCACTGCTGTTGTTGACCAGGTGAATCAGCAATTTGTTCCCTACGTCAGCGCAATCCAGGTCGGCACGGCCGTGACTTTTCCCAATCACGATAACATTCGTCATCACGTTTATTCTTTTTCGCCGGCGAAGAAGTTCGAGCTGCCGCTCTACGCCGGCATTCCGGCCGAACCGGTCATCTTCGACAAGGAAGGCATCGTTACACTCGGCTGTAACATTCACGACTGGATGCTGGCCTACATCGCGGTTCTGGCCACGCCCTACTTTCAAATCACGCACGATGAAGGTCGCGCGAGTCTGAAGAATTTGCCGAGCGGTTCCTATCGCGTGCAGGTTTGGCAGCCGCGTATGAAAGCTTCGCCGGACAAGGTCGCGCAGACCGTCGAGGTGGGAGCGGACAACAAGGAGGTCAGTTTCAATCTCGATCTCAAACCCGATTGGCGAAGCAAGAAAGCGCCGGCGCTCAATCCGGAGGATTACCGCTGAGATTTCGTTTCCGCAGATTTCGCAGTCGCCTCCTTTTTCTGCTCGTTAGTCTCTTCACCCTTCTGGGCTGCAGCGCTTATCTGGTCGTGCGCAGCGCCAACCGGCAGAACGCACTGACGCAAATCGGCGCCAACCTCGAAACCGGCGCGCAAATTTTCGAGCGCCTCATTCTGCAGCGCGATCGGCAGATGACCGCCGCCGCCGGAATTCTCGCGGAAGATTACGGATTCAAGCAAGCGGTCACGGAAGACGATCGGCCGACGACCCTTTCCGCGTTGGGAAATCTGGAACAGCGAATCGACGCCGATGTGGTCCAGCTCGTTTCGCTCGATCAGGAACTCTTGCTCGACACCATGAATCTCGAGCGCAAGTCGATGCCGTTTCCGTTTTCGGCGCTGATCGATCGAGCGGAAGAGAGCCCGACCTTGCAGTCGCAGGCCTTCGTTCTTCTCGATGGCCAACTTTACGCCATGGCTGCGACCGCCTTGCGCGCGCCGGACCCGATAGCGTGGATCACGGTGGGTGTCCGCATCACGGATGAATTCGCGCGCGAGATCAAGAGCTACGTCGATTTGGAAATTTCCTTCCTGCCCGATGTAAACGGCGAGCGCGTCCTTGCTTCCACCTTTAGTGATCCGGAGCGGCGCGAAGATCTGCTCGCGGCGATGAAGAAGCAGAAACCCAAATTGGGTGAGAAGACCGATCTGCAACTCGCCGATCAAACTTTCGTTAGCTTCCTGGTTAAACTACCGACCGAAGGCGGCGGCGACGCCGTGGTCGTATTACAGCGCTCGTTAGCTAAACAACTCGCGCCTTATTTGCGCCTGGAAAAGACGCTGCTCATCCTCGCGATCACAGGATTAATCGTCTCGATCATCCTTAGTCTCTGGGTTGCCCGCAGCATCGCTCAACCGGTGCGCGAGCTTGCGGAAGGCGCGCGGAGAATTGAGGAAGGCGACTATGAGCATCAAGTGGTGACGAAGCGCCGTGATGAAATCGGCACGTTGGCCACGGCGTTTAACAAGATGTCGCGCGGCCTGGCGGAACGGGACCGCGTGCGCAACTTGTTAGGCAAAGTTGTTTCGCCTGCGATCGCGACGGAATTGATGGGCAAGGAACTTGTGCTGGGCGGCGAAGAACGAAACGTCACCATTCTCTTTTGCGACATCCGCAATTTCACCGGCATCTCCGAACGACTTTCGCCGACACGAATGCTCGACCTGCTCAATCTCTATTTCACGAGGATGAGCGCGATCGTGGAACGCCACGGCGGAGTGGTCGACAAATACATCGGTGACTCGATCATGGCGCTCTTTGGCGCGCCGGTTACTCATCCGCGCGACGCCGATGCTGCCATGTCGGCGGCGCTCGAAATGGGCAATGTTTTGGACGAACTCAATCGTCAATCGCGTCCCGAAGGACGACCGATCCTGCACATGGGCATTGGAATAAACACTGATATGGTCGTGGCGGGAAACATGGGTTCGCAACGGCGGCTGAATTACACCGTCATCGGCGACGGCGTAAACCTGGCTTCCCGTCTGGAAGGTCTAACCAAGAATCCCGAATACAATACGCGCATCATAGTCAGCGCCGCGACCCTCGCCGCCGCGCACGATAGCTACGAAACACGGTCGCTCGGGGAAGTGGCGGTCACAGGGAAACAGAAACCCACCGCGATCTTTGCCTTGTTAGGTCGAAAGTAGTTTTCGTTCGCATATTTCATTTCACTGCGCGCGCGAGTTTCGGCATCCTGCTCGCGGTTCATCATGAAATCCGGAATTCGCATCGCCCTTTGGATCATCGTCGCCTGCCTCGGTGCCGCGGCGGTGGCCATGTTCCTCGATCGCAGCGGCGGCGACGCTGCCACGCGCGGGCTCGGGCAATTCTTTGGCATTATTCTCGGCGGCATCGCGCTTGTCGGCGCGGCCGCACTTTTGCTCAGCAAATTTTCGCGCGCCTGGCTCTGGATAGGCGCGGTCGTGCTCGCACTGCCTTTCGTGCTCATAGGCGTGTTCATGATCGGCAATGCGATCGAATCAGCGCGCAATCAGAAGTACACGAACGACCTTCATTCCGGTCGCGAAGATTTCCGCGCACAACCCGCGCTGCTGGCGGTGGCGGAAGCGATCTCGAACAACGATGAGAACGCGATTCGTGCCGCGGCCAAGAATGTTCCAGATCTAAACGCACCGGGCCTCGACGGAAAAACGCTGCTCTTCTTCGCCGTCGATCAGGCACTCGAGCGTCCGGAGTTAGTCAAAGCAGTTGAAACCTTGCTTTCGTTAGGCGCGGACCCGAACTACAACAACGGCCAGTTGAATTCCTTTGCCATGTGGCGCGCGGTCAATGGCGAGGTGCGATTGCTCAAGGCAATGCTAGATGCCGGCGGCAATCCTAACGCGCCGGATTTTCGCGGTAACCCGATTATCTTCGACATCTGGGACCAGAATTATTTTGTGGCCGAGCGGCCAATGCGCCTTCGTCTGTTGCTCGATCGCGGAGCGGATGTGAATTCCACCATGCCGGAAAAGGGGCCGATGTTCCCCGGTTACAGCATTCTACTTTTTCGCGCGCGTGTTGGAGTATCCGAACCTGACGCCTACACCGATGCGATCGAGTTACTGAACCGCGGCGCCGATTTCAACCGGGTAGGGGACGAAGGCATGACGCTAGCGAAGATGCTGGCGAAACAACGCAGCGAATTTTCGACTTACGGCACCCAACCATCGCCTGAATACAACGCACTGGTCGATTGGCTAAAAGCGCACGGCGCGCCTATTGAGGCGCCGTAACTAAAGCGAGTAAATCTCGACCAGAGCGACACCTGTCGTGCTCGGGCTGATGCTTCGCACGATGACCGTGTAACTCCCGGGTGGTAACGTGCGCAGGATCGCCGCTTCCAAATCGTTCGTCGGCGCTAGATGTGAAGCTTCCAAGTCTGCCGCCTGTGGATCGTCACGCCAATCGTCGTTAAAGGCGATCGTGTTGCCGTCGGCATCGTGCAGCTCCAGGACAGGGTTAGGTAACGGATCGTTGACGAAGGTTGAGAGCGACGGGCCGATCGCCCGCGCGACGAAGCGTCCGGAATCCGAGCCACCTATGATAACGCCACCGATCAAGACGTTGTCGCCTCCTTCAACCACACCGCGCGTGCTGATGTTCGCCAGGTGTGTAGGTGAGTTACTTTCCAGATCGTAAACTTCGACCAACGCAACGCCCTGGTCGTTTTGAGCGCCGGACACAATTACGGTATATCCGCCCGGACCGAGACTCGCGATCAACGCGGATTCGTGAGGATCTGACGGCTGCAGGTTCGTGGCGAGAATCGCGGCGGCGTCGGTGTCCTGCCAGTTATCATTCGTGGCGAGGAGAGCCTGGCTGGAGAACAATCGAAGCACAGGGTCCTGCAGCGTGTTGGAGACGAAATTCGAGATCGATGGTCCTATTCCTCTGGCGATAACTCTTTTCGGCGCGGTGCCACTTACAATGAAACCACCTATAAGAACGTGATCGCCGGTTTCAACACGGGCACGCGTCGAAATATTCAAGAGTAACGCAGGTGAACCGGGAGTAGGCGTTGGAGTCGGGGTAGGCGTTGGGTAGTTGGAGTTGGGGTAGGTGTTGGAGTCGGGGTAGGTGTTGGAGTCGGGGTAGGCGTTGGAGTCGGGGTAGGTGTTGGAGTCGGGGTAGGTGTTGGAGTCGGGGTAGGTGTTGGAGTCGGGGTAGGCGTTGGAGTCGGGGTAGGCGTTGGAGTCGGGGTAGGCGTTGGAGTCGGGGTAGGCGTTGGAGTCGGGGTAGGCGTTGGAGTCGGGGTAGGCGTTGGAGTCGGGGTAGGCGTTGGAGTCGGGGTAGGCGTTGGAGTCGGGGTAGGCGTTGGAGTCGGGGTAGGCGTTGGAGTCGGGGTAGGCGTTGGAGTCGGGGTAGGCGTTGGAGTCGGGGTGGGTGTTGGAGTCGGGGTGGGTGTTGGAGTCGGGGTGGGCGTTGGAGTGGCGTGGAGTGGGTGGGTGTCGGAGTCGGGGTGGGTGTTGGAGTCGGGGTGGGTGTCGGAGTCGGAGTGGGTGTTGGAGTCGGAGTGGGAGTCGGAGTCGGAGTAGGCGTCGGAGTAGGTGTTGGAGTTGGGGTAGCCGTAGGCGTTGGCGTGGGAGTAGGAGTGGGAGTGGGAGTGGGAGTGGGTATTGGAGTCGGCGTAGGCGTGGGTGTCGGAGTGGGAGTTGGTGTTGGTGTTGGTGTTGGTGTTGGTGTTGGTGTGGCGCTAGGCGTTGGTGTCGGCGTAGGTGTTGAAAAGACTGGTGGAGCAGAGCGGTAGCTGTGGTCGTTGCGAAAGGTCGACGTCGATCCCGTATAACCACCGGTGCTCCAGATTTCGCCACCGATGCGCGCGGTGCTGAAGAAGCCTGCCTGGTTGTCCTGGCGCGCGATCGGAAGTTGCTCCGGTGATAGCACCCACGACCCGCCGGGCCAGCTGGCCGTTTCGAGTTCATCCACTTCGGCGCTCTCATCAAAGTAGGTGCCACCGTTCACGTCGCCGCCGATAGCGAACAACTTTGATCCGGAGGCAGCTAAAGCGAAGTCGGCCCGTTGCGGTGTAAAGGTAGGACCTGTGCTCCATGTTTGCGTGGACATGTCGAAGCGCATCGAGACGCTTGAGTTCACGTTCTGGAGGCCGGTAGCACTGCCAATTAGATAAAGGAACTGACCTACCTGGTTGTAGCCACCTTGGAAGAAAGATGCAGGAGCATCCGGTCCCGTCGTCCATGTATTAGTAGCGATGTCATAGATCGAAAGTAGTCTGGGACTGTAACCGCCGCACGCCACATAGACCTTGCCCGCGTAGGCCGCCGCCGCCGCACCATAGCTAGTCGACGTTCCCGGCCTGGTCGGTCCATCGCTCCACGTATTGGTCGCGATGTCGTAGATGCGAATCTTATTCTCGGCGCCGTAACCATCCGCCAGGTATACCTTGCCATCGAAGTACGCGGCCGCGGGTGCCTCCGATGCCACCGGCAAATCAGCCAGTGCTGTCCACATATCGTCGATCGCGCTGTAGTGCCACACCGCCGTGGTGGGCCCGGCCAGGGTGATTCCGGCGAGCAGATAGAACTCCTCACCATTTTGCGCGAATCCGTAGTGCCCGGTCGCGCTCGGCAACGGCATGGCGGCATTCCATTGAGTGCTGGAGGTCAGAGGGCGCGGGACGGGCTCAGCTAATTGTCCGCGCGCGAAGGGCGCGAGTCCTAAAACACTCCAACAAATGAGGGTGGCAATGACGAGCGCACGCCAGCGAACTCGCCCGTCCAAGCCTGGGAATCTACGCAATGCAACCATCAAACCCTTGCGCGTTCCAGCTTACTAGAAAAGCGACCCCGCCGACAAGGCGAGACAGTCTCAAGCAGGGGCCGAGCTTAATCAAACCGTATCGTCGCGGAATATCGTTTTTGGTCGAAACGAACTCGCTCTACCTCGTGGCAATGCGACGATAGCAAAACGGAAACAGGACTCCGATGAGGCTTACGATCAGCAGCAGCCATTTTGCAATCTGGCAAGGATGGCAATCCTTGGGCGCCTGCACGGAAGCGAAAGTGGCGGCGAAGACGCACAAGAGTGCAATCACCACCGAGGCCAGGTCGAGGCGAAGATTCTTGGGACTTTTCGAGAGCGAGCGCATGAGGAAGACAGGATAGCTTCTTCGTTGCCGGTAAATTTCCCGATAGGTCTCGACGGTAAAAATCCAGAAGACACTTACCCCAAGCGACCACAGTATGGCTACCGGCAGCATGACATCGGGAGCGGTGGCGAGTCCGTCTTTCTTGCCGGCCAAAGCTACGATAGCTGTGCAGCTGGTAATGGTGAAGGTAGCCACCGTCATGCGCACCGTGCTGAAGTGGCGCGCCCATTGTCCGGCTTCCTGAAACAAGACCCTGGCATTGTCGCGACAGATAACATTGGCGGTGGTGAGCGACTCGAGGCGGTGCAAAAGCGTTTTGGCTGTGTTCTCGGCCGTATCAAGCGCGGTTGTCCACGTGCCCTGCAATCTCGCCGAGGCCAGCTCGGCCAGGAAGACTTCCAGGCGTTCGCGCAGCAGGGAACTCTCTGTCAGGAAGCTGCTGGTGCTAACTTGAGCCAGCAGGGTGTTCACGTCCTTCTCGCAGGTCGCAAGTTTAGCAAGGAGATAGGCAGCGTTACTCATGGCAATGCGGCGCGCTTGTTAGCCACGCGCTCTTTTATCGGGCGATCTGAAAAAATTCCAGACTGAAGAGAGGCAAACAGGCTATTTTGTGAGGTTGCCCTACGCATTCGCCGCGAGAGGTCTCGTTAGGTAGCAGCTATCGTTACCAAGCTCCTCGCAGTTGACATCGCGGGGACGAAAGTTGAATGGGGCACAGATGGACTGGGACGAGATCTACCGAACGGGCGAGGTGTTCTGGAATAAGGGCGCGCCGTCGCTGCCGATGAGGCAATATCTGGAGCGTCATCCGGTGCGCGGGCGTGCGCTGGTGCCGGGCTGCGGCCACGGGCATGAGGTGGCGCTGGCGGTGGAACACGGATTGGATGCGACGGGGCTGGACATTGCGCCCACGGGGCTGGCGGAAGCACGCGCGCTTTATCCGCAGCTGGCGGAGCGCTTCGTGAACGGTGATTTCTTTGATCCGCCGGCAGAGATGCGCGGCGCATTTGACGTGGTGCTGGAGCACACCTGCATGAGCGCGCTGCCTCCGGCGATGCGCGCCGGCTACCGGCGTGGCCTCGATCTGACTTTGCGGCGCGGCGGTTTGGTCATCGGGGTGTGGTTCATCAATCCGGATCTCGATCCGGGTGACGAGGGGCCTCCTTATCCTCTCAGTGTAGCTGACCTGACGGCTTTCTTTGCCGAGGGCTACGAAATCGTGGACGATTATGTACCGGATGTGGCCTTTGCCGGGCGTGAAGGCCGGGAGCGGGTGCGTGTTCTGCGGCGCGTGCTTTAAAGAGGGTCGACGGCGCGTTTCGTTTTCGCACGAGCGCGCAAATTGCTCCATCGTAGCCCATGGGTCGGGCAGGGGTGGGGTTTGGCATTTTTCTCGCAGGGATGGCGCTGGCCAGCGCGGAACGAATCAATCATGAGGGCCGCATTCTCGGCCCGGCGCCGGTCGTGACGACGCCGATCGAGTTCAATACGCCGCAGGCGGACGCGATTGTTGCCGCCATGCAGATCATGCCGGTCGATAGTCCGTGGAACGAAGATGTCAGCCGGCTGCCGACGCGCACGGATTCGGGCACAATCATCGGGCAGATCAAAGCCGATCTGTCCGCCTCGCGACAAACGCTGCGGCCGTTCTACGAAATGAATTACGTGCTCGTCCCGGATAGTCAGGCGCGAGTTGCGATTAACTTTTTCAATTACGCCGATGAGTCTGACCTGGACGGCGGCACCGGTACGATCGGCATGTATCCGATCGCGCCGATCACGCCGATTGAAACATGGCCGCGCGACACGGGCAGTCTTACTCTTGATCAATGGCAGCGCGACGTGAACAACACTGGCGGCGATCGTCATGCCATCATGGTGGCACCGGGTGCAGGTTCGATCTGGGAAACATGGCTGACCAAGCTGGCAGGTGTGAACTGGCAGGCATCGAACGGGGCCAAGTTCGATTTGAAATCAAATACGCTGCGACCAGCCGGGTGGACTTCCGGTGATGCGGCCGGTCTGCCGATGTTTCCAGCACTCGTTAGGTACGATGAGTGTCAGCGCGGAATGGTAGAACATGCCGTGCGCCTGGTGGTAGCGAAAAGCCGCAAGGCCTACATCTACCCAGCGAACCATTACGCTTCTTCACTCACCGGATCGCAATATCCGGCCATGGGACAACGGCTGCGTTTGCAGGCCGGTTTTGTTATTCCGAGTAACTGGACGCAGGAAGAAAAAGCGGTCTGTCTTGCCTTGAAAAAATACGGCGGCCTGGTGGCCGATAATGGCGGCTTCTTTTCCTTCTCGGTTTGTCCCGACGATCGCTTCGCCTCCAACGCCTTCGATCATCTCTCCACCATCGACGTGAACAACTTCGAAGTCGTGCAATCTACCGGCGCGACCGGTGGTCCGCGCAGTCCCGGCGCGCCCGGCGTCGATGCCGGCGCGGATTTGACCGTGCAATTTCCTGCCGTAGCCAGCTTGAACGGCGTAGTTAACGACCCCGGTGGAAGCTCCGTCATATACCTGGAAGCAATACCTAGGATTGGGAACGACAACCTTCGCCGGCAACCAGGCCCAGACTGGCGCGACCTTTAGTAGCCCGGGCACCTACACCTTGATGCTAAGTGCAGCGGATGGCATCCACGCCGTCGCCTATGACGCCGTGGTTGTTCGCTCTGTTCCTGCTGTTGGACCCACGCGCAACGGCAACGACCTTGTTATCAACTTCGCCACCGTTATAGGTCAGCATTATCGGGTCGAACGCAGCGACAGCTTCATCAGCGGCAACTGGACGACATTGCTGGATAGCATCACCGGCAACGGCGGGACAATTCCAATTACCGATTTTGGCGCGGCGACTGCGGCCCAGCGTTACTATCGCGTCGTTGTTCTACCGTAGCTGCCTATGCGAGTGAGTTAAGCCTTGCGACGGCGTTCGCGCCGGACTGCCATGAGCATGCGAATAATGTAGAGCGGCCTCGGAGGAATCCATCCTAGTTGCCTGGCCATCCCGAGATCGTCGCGCACGGCGTCATGCTCAGCGATGGCGCCGGCGGCGATCCTAAACCAATGCGTCTGGTAGACCGCAAAGGTTCGTCCGTTGGAAGGAAACGCGTCGGTCACACGCCCGTCAGGCGAGTCGTGCACGACGAAGGGGCCGTGCTGCCGGGCGTGAAGAGTGACGCGCGCCACCGCCCGATTCTCCACCACCAGCACTTCGTGAAACTCGAAACGCATGTCGGTAAATGCTCTGTGTAACCATCGGATCGTTGCCTTAAGCGCGTCCGGCCCGCGTCCCCGAGTATCCATCGGCTCGTCGGCGCAGCGATGATTGAAGTAGTCGGAAGTGACATTTGCTTCCACCGCCTCGAGATCGCCGCGCGCGGTCAGGTTCAAATGCTCGCGCACCAGAAGCTCGGTCGCGCCCATCTTGTCCTCGGCCTTCAGTGCTGGGTCACTCATCGCTTGTCACATGTCGCTATTTTTCGCTCCAGCGCATGGTCAGACATCACGGTCATTCAAGGTTTCCACGGATTCTGCCCGGGAGAAGTATGCCTCGTAATCAACGTCCTCCACCGGCGCGTCCAGACCCTCAAGCTGATAACACTCGTGTCTTGACGGGGTCAATGCGTCCAGGTCTGGCGGTAACATCCAAAACTTCTCGTCAATGCCTCCTTCGACCCTGAGGAGCAGGCCGCCTTCATGCACAGAATCAATGACACCCCAAAGTCCACTGAAGGTCTCCTCTCCGCTGGCACTGATATCACGGAGGCTGACAATAACGCGTTTTCCAATGAAGGGCTGCGCGCGTAGTATGGTGTATTCCATGGCCTAACGAGACACAAGATCAGCGACCTGACGCCGGTTAGGCTCTCAGAATCTTATCCATCGCCTTCCCCTTTGCCAATTCATCGACCAATTTGTCCAGATAGCGTATTTCCCGCATCGTCGGCTCTTGAATGTCTTCCACTCGAACGCCGCAAACTACACCTTTGATCAAAGTTCGTGCAGGATTCAGCCTGGGCGCTTCCTGGAAGAAGGTTTCAAAGTCCTTCTCCTTTTTCAATTGTCCTTCTAACTCCCGCTGATTGTAGCCTGTCAGCCAGCAAATAACGGCATCAACTTCTGATTTTTTGCGACCCTTTTTTTCTGCCTTTGCGACATAATGAGGATAGACGCCGGCGACGCTCGTCGTAAAAATCCGATGTTTTGTTGTCATGTAAATATGAGGTCTAGATTCGTGAAGTGGAAGCTGTAGTCGCGGCCATGGAGGCTGAGCATGGCACTCCCAAAGATTGTCCTTGCCGTCAAAGCCTCACGTAAGACACAACGGAAATGGCGGAAACGTATAGGCCTAAAGTCCAATAGACGACTTTCGGGAGTGCTGACAAGGTCACTCTCGATTACGTTACTCGACGGTTCAACGCATCTTTGGCCGGGCTGAAGAAGCCCGTGGGGCTGGACCTTCGCTGGAACAGCCGCTTTACGCATTGAATGTAGGTATCACGAGCAAGAAAGGAAAAACAAAGTGAAAAAGACGGATTCCAAGTCATTAAAGATGGGGGTGCGATGCATTTCCGCTGCGGTGCTGCCTCTGATAGTTCTGCTGGGCGCGTTAGCCGAGGTGAAAGCTGATGATGCAGATGCCAAGCGGATGATGAAGGCCATGTCCGATTACATGGCAGGACAGAAATCCATTTCGTTTGCATACGATTCCATCCTCGAAGTGGCCACAAAAGATCATCAGACACTCGCTTTGGCGAGTTCGGGTAATGTTCTTCTGCGCCGGCCCGACAAGATCCGAGCGACACGTAGCGGCGGTTTCGCCGATGTCGAGATGCTTTTTGACGGCAAGACGCTGACAATGCTCGGCAAGAACGCCAACCTCTACGCCCAGGCCGACTTCTCTGGATCAGTCGATCAGCTAATCGACGAGTTGAAGAACAAATACAACCGTCCCCTGCCGGCCGCCGATTTGCTGATGACGGATGTCTACGGTCAGTTGATGCCTGATGTGACTGATATCAAAGACCTTGGCAGTGGTGTGATTGGCGGCATCGAGTGCGATCACTTTGCGTTTCGGAGCAAGGAAGTCGACTGGCAAATCTGGATCGCCCAGGGAGACCAGCCCTACCCTTGCCGATATAGCATCAAATCAGTGCAGGTTGCTGATGGACCGGAATACAGCATTCAGATCAGGGACTGGAAGACCGGAGATAAGGTTGCGCCGGACGATTTTGCGTTCCAAAATACAAGCAACGCAAAGAAGATTGACCCGAAAGACATTCCCGATGAATTGCCGAAACAATTTATGATTGGAGGTGCAAAATGATGATGATGAAGAGATTTAGCTTAATCCTGCTGTTTGGGGCCATCTTGTTGGGTGGCTTGGAATTCGTGGCGGGACCCTTGAGCCCCGGTGGACTCAGTTTCATCTCGACTGCCCAGGCGGTAGTCGGGCGTCCATGTACACCGGTGAGCGTTGCCGGGGTGGCGCGGCGCACAGCGCGGCGCAACTAACTAAGACTGGCGACCCTAACGGGATTCGAACCTGGGGGACAATTAAGGGCCGAAGAATGCGCTACTTCTTAGTGCGCACTACGACGGCGGCGATGTCCTCTACCGCTACCGCGGCTTCGAAGTATTCTGCGCCGATCAACTGCGTCAGATGCACCACCTTCTCGTTCCCTTTCTCCAGCTTGCCGGCGATCTTTTCGCCGGACTTCATGCGTAGCTCGACGGACTGGCCGACCTGCCGTTGCAACACACTTTGCATGGTGTCGTTAGGCGCAATGTCGAGACCTTGCGCAAAGGTCGCGCTGAGAAAGCAGCAGAAGAGGGAGAGGAAGAGGAAGGCTTTGGATTTCATCTCCGCGATTTAGCCCAGGCGTTGCGCGCTTGGCCAGAGAAATACGCGAGTGTCGCTCCTTGTAGCGGCGGTCTATGACCGCCGAAGGCGTTCAGGCAACGTCGCGTAAGCCAGTGATTATTCGTTCGGCGCGGAGCCGATTCTTTCGACGGTCATAGACCGCCGCTACAGGGCTAGCCTGGAAACTTCGCTTAGGCCGGGGCGCTTTTGTTGCGATTGCTCAGCATCTTGGCCGCGGCCATGGTCAAGGCACCCATGACAACGGGGTTGCCCAGCGCTTTTAAGAGCCACGGTTTTTCCTGCACCGTCTGCTGCATGGCCTGCGGATTCTCTTTGCGCGCGTAGTTCATCAACTTGCTCGCGTCGTCCGAGCTCATCTGGCTTGGATCAGTCGAGCTAAGGCCAAGCATGTTGGCCAACGCGCCTAATCCACCCATACCGGCTGCGGTGCCGGAACTACCGCCGCCGCCGCTCTGACTGGTGGCGCTACTGAGCGCACCGAGCAATCCACTAAGCAGGCCTTCGCGTTCCTGTGGAGGAGCCTGCGAGATCGCGTTATTGGCCGCGGCGTGAAACTGAGCGTCCGGTAGTTTACCCAGGTATTCGGTCGCGCTTTGGTGATAGGTGCGATTATCGAAATCCCGGTCGTCCGGGTGCGTCGACATGAAACGGTCGTGTAAAGCCGCAGCGTCGCGGTCATCGAGCGTGCCTCCGCCACCGAAGCGGCGCATGAAATCATCTACAGTTCCTGGCATAGGTTTGTTCCGGTTTGAGGTTGTTAATTTTCAGCGGTGAAAGTCATGTCGCCGGTGCTGGCAATCAGGCGCGCCGTGCCGATCTTGCGCGGCGGATCCATCGGCGCGTAGGCGATCACGGTCAGGTCCTGGCCGGGAAATTCGTGCGACATTTGCGTCAGCATCATCTTCATCAGGTCAGGGATCTTGTCCATTTCCACGCGACGATCGAGGATCAGGCCCAGCTCGTTGCGGTCGTTGATCAGCGCGCGATCAATCGTAGTTTGGTCGGGATCAGCTTCGCGAATGCGATTCAGAAACGCCATCTGACGTTGCCTGACATCCGACTGCGCGACGGCAGCGTAGGGTGGCGTGTTAGCCGGAGGAGGTGTCGCATTAGAAACGGCGGACGGCGGAGCGACATCGCAAGCCGCGAGCAAACCGCCCGCCAAAGCGCAGACGGCGAAGAAGGACGGGGGTAATTTTTCCATCTCAGCCTGGCCGTTAGCAGACATCTCGTGATTGCCTTTGGCAAACGCGAAATTCTGCGTGTTTTCTCGGTTAACGGCCTAGTTAAAAAGGTTCTGCGGAATCTTCCCGCCGTTCTCGGCCAGCTTTCTCAACATAGCGCGTGTCGAGAAGTTTCGCGATGCGTATGGTGCGACGCGTTGCAGTGAAAATCGAACCGACAAGAATGATAAGTAGCGCGAGTGGCATGACGCGATGCGGCCAACGAAGGAAAACTTCCACGGCCGAAAGCAGACAAGCGAGAGTGAGTGTGGCCATGCGCTGTTGTTTCGCCATTGGTCCGCAATAATCCTGCGTGAGACCGGCCGACCCGCCAAAGACGCGGACATAAGCGGTTGTCACAGACGCAATCGCGCAGAGGTAACCCATCTCGATGGCCCAGGGGAAATGCGCGGAGTATCCCGCGGCGATGAATAGGGAAACATCTGCCACGCGATCGGGAAATTCATTGAAGATCTCGCCGGTCTTCGTCTTCAACCCACCTTCCACTGCCATCAATCCGTCGAGCAGATTGCAAAGCAGCCGCAGTTGGATGCAGATAGCGGCGATAACAAAAAGCGCGGCGCGATTCGTCGCGAAGAACAAGCAGAGGGCGCCGGCGAGACTGAACAGGACGCTGGCGATGGAAATTTGGTTCGGCGTTGCGCCCAACCTAACGAGTGCAAAGGCCAGCCGGCGCGGCCACGTTTTTTCCCGCGTCTTCAGCGGACGCCGCGCCGTCTCCGAGTTCATGTGGCGCAGACTAGAAGACGCGGCGCGATTTGTCAGCTGTGTAGCCACGTCCCTGCGGGACATGTTTATTGTGCGACCCAATCTGCGTGCGCCATCGGCACGGCCCACAGGGCCGTGGCTACAAGCATTTCTCGAGCAGATCGGCTAACCGCCAACCGGCCCGATGCAATTCGTCGCGCACGACATGACCAGCCCAGTCTTCATACGAGACACCGTCCGCCGCCGGCTTTTCCTCCGCGTCGCCGACCGCAACTGCTCCGTTGTCCTGCGTCTGCGCGTGCACGTTGGTGAAACGAAGCCGCTCATTTGCTTCGCGCGCGATGGGAAGAATTTCGTTTGCCCAGGCTTCTGGATAACTGGCCAGCGGAACGTCGGCCGGCAATTTCCAGGCCTTGGGCTCCTGCCTAACGAATTCTTCGATGAGCGCTTTGCGTGCGTCGTCCGTCTTGGCGCGGCGTTCTTCCTTCGGCATCGATTCCGGCAGGTCGGGCAAATTTTCCTTCACCGCTTCGTTGTCCCAGAAGCCATGCAGCTTCGATTGCGGATGCCCGAACTTCTGCGCACTCGCGGCGGAATGGTGCAAGGTGATGGTGTTTCCGCCCTGATCTTCCAAGGCAGTGGCGCCGCGATCGGGATCGACTTCCTCGCCGTTGGCGGAGAAATATTCCGCGCCCACGTGCAGCGGCTGATGAATGTCGCCAACAAAATGCGCCAGCAGAATAATCGCAATCGGCTTCGTGATCTTGCGCGCGTTGTCCTCCGGCTCCTCGCCTTTCAGGACCGCGATACAGTAACGCATGGTATGCACAATGTCCCATTGCGTGCGGCCGGACTTGCCGTCGCCATACTTCTCCGGATTCAAGACCGGCACATCCGTGTAATGAAACCAATGATGCGATGGCACCGTCGAGTTGGGATCATGCGTCGGCGGATTAGCCTTCCAGTAATCGCGCAACAACGCATCGATACGCGGACGAGCGGAGTAATGGAAAATATTTGGATCATCCGGGCCACTCTTGTCCCAGCCTTTGATTTCGTCGGCAATGACAGCCGCCTTCTCGAGAGTCAAACCATCAAGTAGCTGGTGCACTTTTTCTCCAGCCGGTTTGTTCGCGAGCAGCTCATCAGCGATAGCACCGACAACTTCGTGGCCGGTAGGTCCGTAAGCTAGCGCGCTTCGCAAGAGGAAAAGGATCGCGACAGAAAAGGCGGAAAGAAATTTCATCGTCTCGTTAGGTAGTTCTACTTTTGTTGAAATAATTCGCTCCGGACTACGCGCTCGCCCTTCATCATTACAACGGAAATAGCCGAAAGGGCGCGGATGTCTTGCAGCGGATTGCCATCGACTACCAGCAAGGTCGCGTCTTTGCCTTCCTCGACCGTGCCGATGTGCTCATCGGCGTGGAGAAGCCTAGCGGCGTTGGCGGTCGCTGCTTGCAGGGCGACTTCAGACGGTATGCCCGCTGCCACCCAAAGCTCGATCTCATGTTGCACGGTTGGGCCATGCAGGACAAGGAAGTTGCCGGCATCACTTCCGATAACAAGAGTGACTCCCGCCTGCCAGGCGCTGACGAGATTCTTGCCTCCCTGTTCAACGGACATCGGGTAACGTGCCAGACCTTCGCGAAGGCTGGCGAATTGCGCATCGCTGGCGGCGTGTTCCGTGCCATCAAGCAACTCCTTGGTTGTTACCTGCTCGACTAACGAGCGCTTGATCAAATCGGTCTTGCCTTGAGCGAAATCCTTGAAGCCTTCTGCTACCGACAAGGTCGGATCGTAGGCAATGCCTTTCTCTTTCATAGCGACGAACGACTCGTTAGGTATTTCTTCGCTGAAAGACCCATGCTCGATCGAGTTGGCGCTAACCGAGATAGCGTCGACCACATCCTGGGCCGTGGCGGTGTGAATTGCCACCGGCAGGTTCTTCACATGTGCTTCGTCTGCGACTGCGCGCAGGATGTTCACATCCATGCGATTGAAGGAATGACCGGGCACGCCGGCTTCCAGGACGCCTTTGATCGCGTTGACACCTTTGACCGCAAGATCGTCAACCTGCTGCCGCGCTTCGTCGGCCGTTTGAGGCGTGCGCACGAACTGTGCGACAAAGGAAGCGCGGGCCGTCTCCGGCAGGAACTGGCCATACTCGGTGCCATGCCCGCCGAGGGCAGTGAAAAGGGGACCGCACAGGAAAAGATCGGCGCCGAGCTTTTCGCCGGAAGCAAAGCGCTGGCGCAGTTTCAGCACGGTATCAACTGCATCGCCTGCGCTGCGCACCGCGGTTACGCCGCAATACAGATAGGCTTCCAGTTCGCGCTCGATCGACTTGTTAGGTTCGAACTTTGTCCAGTCATCGAGAAAGCCGCCGCTAGCGCCGAGATGCACATGCACGTCGATCAATCCCGGAAGAATTGTTTTGCCCGCGGCTTCTATCGCTTCGGCATTGAGTGATTTCGCCTCCGGCGCCGAACCTTCGTAAATCTTCTCAATCCGGCCCTTGCGGATCAGGACTGAACCGGTTTCGATCACCTTGCCATTACCGACAAAGATGCGGGCGTTTTGGATCAACCAGGAATGGCCACGGCGCTGATCACGCTCCAGGATGCGCGTCTTAACCAGGTTGTCACGGCTCCAAGCCTGGTAAGTACCTAACAAAAGGAAGGGAATAAAGGTTACCAGGACCCATATCTTGGCGGCGGGACGCAGTTTTTCTCCTTTTTCCCAGCGGAATAGCTTGGTGGCAATAAAAAGGCCGATAGCTGTAGTTAGCAGAAGCGCGACAATAGCCTGCCAGTTATGTAACACGGTTTCACCGCGTTGAATGATGCCTGCCATGCCCGACATCAGGTAAGTGGCCGGCACAAATTGCGTCAACCGTTGCAGCCATTCCGGAAAGAAAGTGATCGGGACCGTGATGCCGCTGAGGAAAAGCATCGCCATGTAAATCGGCTGAATAAGGATGTTGCTTTCCTGCGAAGAATTAACGACCGCGGCAATGATCATACCTAACGAGCGGAAAGCCAGGGCACCGATGGCGATGAAAAGGAAGAACGACAGAAGGTTCGACGGCATGACCATTCCGTAAAACCGATTGGCGCAAAACAGGGTGAAAATGACGGTGGGCAGAAAAAGAAGCATGCCGTTGGTGATCGAGGCCAGCAGCAGCGGCACGGGCGTGATCGGGGTGACTTTGTAGCGGCGAAGGACATCCGCTTCCCGGTCCATGACTGCACGCATGCCCGCGCCGAAAAGGCCGTTGCCCAGGATACCTAACGCAAGGACGCTGGTAACAATGCGATTGATCGTCCCGCCCTTCCTGGCGTCGAAGAGCATGGCAAAGATGAAAAAGAAGGCGAGGGGAAAAAAGTAGTTAAAGAAAATGACCGCGCGATTGCGCAGGGCAAGGCGCATGTCGTTTTGTAACAAGGCCAGGTAAGCTTTCATCTAGTCGCGCAACTTCTTGCCGGTTAGCTCGATGAAGACATCTTCGAGCGTGGGACGTTTTAGATGGACATCGTCCAGTTCGATGCCTAACGAGTCGATCCATTTCACCATTTCCACCAGTGTGCGCGCGGGGTGTTTCGAGCTGATGGTGAGATGGCGTCGATCCTGGCTAACTAAGGTGCGAATGGCTTCGGGAAAGTTCGGGATCTCGTTAGGAGCAGGCCGGTCCAGCTGCGCTTCGATGCCTGATTGGCTCTGGCTCTTTTCCTGCAACTCGCGCGGACTTCCGATGGCGATGATCTTGCCATCATCGATAATCGCGACGCGATCGCACAAGCGCTCGGCTTCTTCGATGTAATGCGTCGTCATCAGGATGGTGCGCTTTTCCGCGCGCAATTCTTCGATCAGGTCGCGAATCTCGAGCCGGACCTGCGGGTCGAGTCCGGTAGTTGGTTCGTCGAGAAACAACATTTGCGGATCGTTGATGAGCGCGAGCGTGAGCGCGAGTCGCTGCTTCTGTCCGCCGGACAACGAGGAGTAAAACGCATCCTTTTTTTCCCAAAGCTGCAAGCGCTTCAGGAGCATCTCGCCATCAAGCGTGCGCGTGTAGAAGGCGGCGAAAAGGTTGACCGCTTCGCCCACCTTCAGTTTATCCGGCAGGTTAGTAGCTTGCAGGCAGACGCCGATGCGATCCTTCAGCTTTTGCTTTTGGCGATCGGGATCGAACTGCAGGACCTTCACATCGCCAGCGGTCCGGCGGCGCAAGCCTTCCAGGATCTCGACCGTAGTGGTCTTGCCCGCGCCATTAGGTCCAAGTAATCCGAAGACTTCGCCGGCGTGCACGTCGAAGTCGATGCCTTTGACGGCTTCGAGCGCGCCGTAACTCATGCGCAAACCACGGACCGAAATGGCAGACTCGTTAGGCATGCTCTTTAATCGAGGTAGGATGATTGAGGTGTAGCCACGGGCCTGCGGCCCGTGTCGCGGAAGACGGCGATGGCTGGAAACGCGGCCCACAGGGCTGCGGCTACACATTTATGCCGCAACATCATTTTGTTTTCCATCTGCGTAGACGTTGCAGGGAAAGGAAGGCCAAAGTCGCCGCCGTGATGGCCATGCAAGCGTTAGCCAGCCATTCGCCATGACGGACATAGAAGGTCGGCTCATAGTCGATCGGCACGCGCAATTCACCACTCAGCACACCTTCGACAAATTGGCTGCCGTTCTGGTCGGTCAGTTTTTCCGTGACGCGACCGAATTCGTTGATGAAACAGGTCACACCAGTGTTAGCGGCACGCACCATGGACAGGCGCGTTTCTACGCAACGAAAGACGGCATTGTCGAGATGTTGTCGCGAACCGGACGTGCGCAGGAACCAACCGTCATTGGTCACATTCGCCAGCATATTGGCACCGTGCAAAACGAATTGGCGAGTCAGTTCGCCGATCGTGTCCTCGAAGCAAATCAACGGCGCGAGACGCACATCCTCGCGCGTTAGTTTGAAAACGGTGTAGTCGCGGCCCCTGCCAAAATCTTCCGGGACCTGGTCGCCGACGATGCGGGCAATTCCCGGCAGTGTGTTCCGGCCCGGCACATATTCCCCGAAAGGCACCAGATGGATCTTGCGATAAAGCTGAATATTTTCGCCGCCATCGGAAACAAGCATGGCCGCGTTGTAAACCGCTTGCTGGTCGAGATCGATTGTACCTAACAAGAGGTCGATCCGCACCCGCTTCGAGAATTCGGTCACGAAACGATAGCTGTCTTCATCCTGCAGCACCGGCCCGGGCATCGAGCTTTCCGGCCAGATGAGTAGCTCCGGTTTTGAGGCAAGCGCGGTTTCGCTCAGGCGTGCGAACTTGGCGAAGGTATCCTGGGCAAACTCACGCGTAAATTTCTGTTCGCGCGGCACGTCGGGTTGCACCGCGGCTACGCGCACCGTGGTTGTGTCCCGCGGTTCGCGCACCGTGCGCACACCGTAGGCCATTACACCGACGACCGCTGCCATGGTAAGAGTGAATTCGAAATGCGGCCGGCGCGATTGGATGCGCGCTTCTTCCACGAAACGGCGCACGGTCAGGACAAGAACTACATTCGTTAGGCAGACGAGAAAGGACAATCCCGGGCACGCCCGTGATATCGACGATCTGGATCATGGCCCATTGCGCGTGCAGGGCGGTGCCGAGTGTGTTCCAGCCCCAGCCGGAAAACAAAGTGCCACGCACAGTCTCGAGCGCGACCCAGGCGCTGGCCAGGATCATGGCGAGGGCCAGGTTGCGATAGGAACTCAACCAGGGCGAACTACGAGCCAACGACTCGTTAGGTACTGTGGCCTCAATCGAGACACCGCGTTCGGCCGCGCGTTTCTCTTCCAGTTTGCGCGTGACCGCCTCCAATCCCGCGAGCGGTTTTGCTACGCGTGTCCGCGGGCGTAACCAGCCGCAGAACAAAGCCCAGAGCGCAGGATAAATTCCCAGGTAAGCGCCGACCATGATCCAGCCCAGGGTAGTGACGGTGGTGAGCCAGGAGAAAACACTCCAGAAAAACGCTACGCCGGCGACGTAGCCTAACGAGAAATCGCGCAGCCAGCGGCGCTTTGATTCGTTACCCGAAAACCAGACTGCGCAAAGAAGTGGCGTAAGCGCGAGCCAGCACAGCCAGGCCTGGTCGTTAGGCGCGAAACAGAGGCGGTAAAGAATCCCGCTCGTGCCCGCCGCCAGCCACGGCCAGAGCCGCAGCGCTCTATGCGCTAAATTCACGCTCGGATTAGCGACGACGTTCGCGACGACCCTTGCGCCGCTGCGTCAGCCCGGGGTAAATCGCTTCCTTCAAGTCGTGGACATAGGCCTGATTCACCCGCAGGGCGGCCTTTTCTACGTCGTCCATCGTGCGGATATTCACCTTGTTGGACAGGACGTAGCCGAAAGAAATCAGCCCGTCGAGACAGTCGAGGAATTCCGCTGTCTCCATGTCGTGGATGCGGGTGAGGAGCATTTTCCCGGCGAGTGACGCCCCGCCCAGGCCGATCGCTTTTAGAATCGTGATCTCACCGCCATCCAGTTTTATGTCGCGAGACATCGCCGTAATTCAGCAGAGATTCTGCCAATGTCGAGCAACTTGGGAAAGCACTCGTGACGGCACCTAGTGTGCACCAAGGACCCGCCGGTGCGTTTAAGGGTTCGACGGCAGGTGCGAACGGTCCTATTGTCACGACGAAGGCCGGAGCGCGTTGCTTCAGCTCTTCTGTCTCTCAAGGGGAACTGCGATGCAAAAAACCGCTCGACTTCTAGGGTTCACACTTACGGCCCTGCTATCTGCCGCTGCTTCGAAAGGAGCCCGAGCCGACACGAATTGGGCGAATTCGTTCGGCGATTGGTTTATCGCTAGCAATTGGGATAACGGCATTCCCGGCATTCTTCTTGGCCCGCAGCAGGCCTACATCACGAACAACGGAACTGCTCTGATGAATCGCCTTGTAGATACCGGGTTTGGGGTGGGTCCGGCTTTCTTCACTGACCTTCACCTGGGCTTCCTCAAGAACACAAGCGGCACGCTGTTAATGACGAATTCGGGGGGCGCCGCCGCGGCCAGCATGCAACTGCAATCGCTCTGGGTGGGCGAAGGCGGCCTGCCAGGCTCAGGCACAGGAGCGACCGGCACGCTGAGTGTTGCGAATGGCGCCAGCATTGTCGTGCAGGCATCCTGTTTCATGGGTATCTGCAACGGCGGCTATCTGCGAATCGCTTCTGGTTCACAAGCTACCGGCACTACGACGATCAACGGCTCCGGCTCGATCGTGCGGACAGATGCATTGATACTCGGTGGAGCGACGAGCAATGGAACGCTCAACGTTCTAAACGGCGCGCACCTGGAGACAGGCTACGCAGAGCTCGCGCCGAATGTCGGTGGCACGGGCAGCGCGACTATTACGGGAGCTGGTTCTTCCTTTATCGCGAGCAGTAATTTGCTCGTCGGCGGAACGATCGGCGGCAGCGGCACCGTGAACGGTGGGAGTGGTGTGTTGCACATCACCTCGGGCGGATACGTGCAGGCAGCCAACGTGAGATTTTTCGATGGCGGCCTACTCGAGGTAGAGAATGGATCGACGACAGTGGCGGGACTGAGAATCGTCGGCGGTACGAATGAGCCTGGCCCTGGAGGCACCTTGGGCGATCTCGCGGTCGCTGTCACGACGGCGGGGCGGATGGAAATTCTCACTGGCGGCAAGCTCGCGAGCAAGCGTGGCTATATTGGCTTTGGCTCGGGCTCCGACGGCGCGGTTATCGTCAGTGGTGCCGGCTCGCGGTGGGATTGCACCGGTTCACTCTGGTCCGGTAACGGCGGCGTCGGCTCCCTCGAGATTACCGATGGCGGAGTAGTAACTAGCGCCGGCAATGGTTACCTCGCCTTTTCGAATATTACTTCCGGCTACGTAAGAGTAAGTGACGCCGGTTCCAGTCTTAGCTATGCCGGCGATCTTTACATCGGCGGCAATGCCGGAGGTCCAGGTGGAAGTGGAACGTTCCAAATGGAAAACGGCGCAGTTGTTTCCGCGAACACTGCTACCCTTTATCCCGGTGCGTATCTAGTCCTGGGAGGTTCCCCAACCTTGAATGCCCCGCTCAGCGTCAACGGTGCAAACATACAAGCAAACGCTGACGCTACCTTTACTAACAGCTTCACGGTTGGAGCAGGCGGCGTCTATGTTCACACTTCTACTTATAACGTCACCTTGAGCGGCCAGATCTCCGGAGTTGGAGGTCTCACCAAAGTAGCAGGCGGTTTCACCAGCCCGGATCCCGGAACGCTTACGCTTCCCGGCACGTCTAACTACACCGGCGGCACAGTCGTGAATGCGGGCAGCCTTGTCGTCGATGGCAGTATCACCAGCGACGTTACCGTAAATAACAGCGCCACCCTGGCCGGCAAAGGTGCGGTCGGCAGCGTTACGGTAAACAGCGGCGGGATCGTGGCGCCAGGAGATTCACCTGGGAAGTTAACGGTCAACGGTAACTACAACCAGACGAGCGGCGGTATCCTTGACATGCAGATTGGCGGAAGCATAGCGGGGGACGAATACGATCAACTGGAAATCACCGGTACCGCTGTCCTGGGCGGGACTTTAAACCTCGCGCTCGTGAACGGTTTCAGGCCAACCGTGGGCGATACCTTCACGATCCTTACGAGCAGCGACACGAACGGTAGCTTCTCCACCATCAATAGCTCTGGCTTCGCCACTGAGCCAGATATGACTGGTTCCGGCGTGATGCTGACGGTGACGTCAGTCGATCCCTTGCTGGAGGTCATTGCCGTCACACGGAGCGATTCGGAATTAGTAATCACATTCCAAGCAACCGGTGGGAAGACTTATCGACTCGAACGCACGGCAGACATTGTGAGTGCTGCCTGGGATGGCACTCCGGATGTGGAGGATCTCACCGTCGCAGCTAACGGACCGGCGCAGCTAAGCGACCTCGCGCCGCTTTCTTCGCCCGCCTTCTATCGCGTACGTTTACTTCCGTAGCGTCCCTTTCTGGCTTTGTGGCTTTCAAATTATTTCTTCCCCTCCGGGGCCTTTTCCTTCTCAGCTTTCCTGGCTTCTTTAACCAGGTCATCGATTCCAGGCATGAAGTCCTGGCCGCTCCATGCCTTGATGATGGTAGCGTGACGGCGTAGTTCCTTCTGGTAGGCTGGGTCGAGGTAGATGGCAGGCGGCGGATAGAGGAAGCTTTGCTCGCCGACGAATAACAAGGCATCGACAACATCGCCTATGGCTGGCCATTTCTTGGGCGGGTCGATCTTGTAGATAAGGTCGAAGTCGGCCTGTTCCAGTTGGCTGCCGTGGATAACCTTGAGGCTGGGAGCGGGACCCAGATGTAATTCTTCGGCGACGGCTGATGACACCGGCGCGATGGAGAAGAGTGCACCGGGATGGCGTTGCTCGATGATCTGGGCGACGCGCGGTCCGTCTTCTTCGCCGGAGGGTAGCTGTTTCACGGCGTGGTAAATTCCGGCTAACAAGAATGCGCGATGATGTTTGGCCAGGACTTCGCGCTCGACGACATCGGCATAGCTGGCATCGCGGTTGCCAAACGGTGCGAGATCTTTGGCGGTTTTGATTTTCGACCAGTCCAGCGGCGGATCGGCCAGGACAATTCGGATAGGATGCGAACAAAGGTGCGCCTGATTAATCTCGCGCACGGTTTCGTAGAACTGGCGGTAGAGCGGAGAATTCCACGTAAGTGGCACCACCGTTTCGCGCCATAAGCTTTGTAGCTGCGCGTCGGTAACGTTGCCACCGGAGATGTAGGTATCGATCAGGTCTTGCAGGCGCGAGTTACCGAACTCAACTACGATGTCATCCGCGCGGCAGACAAACTCGGGATTGCGAATCATCTCGCGCAGGAAGGCGTGTAACTCCTCCCAGCGATGCAGTTCACCGATCATGATTAGCGGGTGCTGGTCGAATTGCTTCGCGATCTGCGCGATGACCGGCGCGGATGATTCGGGCTCGGCTGCAGCGTGCAGAGCGACAGCTAACAACGCTGCAACCCCAAGTCCGACATGCGCCGCGCAGAAAAGGCGATTCATGATCGCAGCCTGATGGAACCGGGCACTGTGCGCAAGAATTCCGGTGGCAGCAGTTCTTGCTGGAATTTCGCGCCCCGACCGCGCCATAATCGCCACATGAAGAGGACACCGGAGGAAGTCGCAAACACCATCGAGGATTTTGTGAACGGCAAGGGCAACCAATGGACCTGGGACGATTTCACGTCGATCCGCCTGAACAGTCCGGAATTGGACGAAATTCGGAAAAAGGTCGTGGCCATTCCGGTTGAATTCCCACCGGCCAATCTGCATGATTATTGCAGCCCGGCCGGCTTGGAGAAAATGCGGCAGATGGTGCAGGAGCTTCGGGCGCATTCCAAAGCCTAGTCTCGTTAGGTAGAACTACGCATAGTCAACCAACAACCCAATTACTCTTATGAATCCAAACAAAGCACTCTGGGAAAAAGGCGATTTCACCTGCATTGCCGAAACCATGCGTGAAAGCGGCGAAGCGCTCGTGCAGCGCATCGGAGTTACCAAAGGTCTCAAGGTTCTCGACCTGGGATGCGGCGATGGCACGACCGCCCTGCCCGAGGCGAAACTCGGCGCGGATGTCCTCGGCGTCGATATCGCGCAAAACCTGGTAGAGGCCGGTAACAAGCGGGCGGCCCAGCAAGGCCTGACCAACGTTAAGTTTCAGGAAGGCGACGCTTCAAACCTGGAGGCATTGCCGGATAAGTCATTCGATCTGGTGGTCAGCATCTTCGGCGCGATGTTTGCGCCCAAGCCATTCGATGTGGCGAAAGAGATGGTGCGGGTAACCAAGCCAGGTGGCCGCATCGTGATGGGTAACTGGATACCTAACGACCCAACGCTGGTAGCTCAGATTTTGAAGATCAGCTCCAGCTACACACCGCCGCCCCCGGAAGGTTTCGTTAGTCCCATGACCTGGGGGATCGAAAGCAACGTGACCGAGCGCTTTGGCGCAGCCGGAGTTCCAGCAGACAAGATCTCGTTCGTGCGCGACACCTTCACCTTCAACTTCCCGGGCACACCGGCAGGCTTTGTCGACGCCTTCCGCAACTACTACAGTCCGACCATGAACGCCTTCGAAGCCGCCGAGAAGAACGGCAAGGCAGCCGAATTACAGAAGCAACTGGAAGAACTCTTTGCCAGCCAGAATCAAAGCAAGAACGCGACTTCTATTCCGGCAACTTTTCTGCGTGTGACGGTTACTGTTTAGGAACCGTTCGCGAAGGCAGTTCCAAGCTCGGCGATTGTCTGCAAGTGATGATCGTCGTGTTCAGCGACGAAGAAACATAGATCGACGACTGACATGGGCTGGCGCAGTCGCGGATGAAGCGCGGTGCGTGCAAGTTCGGCCGAACTCATGCGCTCGAGTCGCTGCATGATGGCGTGGCGAGCAACATGAAACGCGGCGAGAATCTCCGAGATCGGGCGCGCGTTGTGATTTGCTTCGTGCGTTTTTCGATTCTCGAGGTCAGCCGGATGCAGCACTTCTGCACCAGCATCGTAATCATCGAGGCGCTGATCCCACAACGCCTCAAGATCAAAAAGATGTCCGGCGTTTTCCTGGATCGACCATTTGTCGTCGCGGCGTCGAATAAGAACCTCCGGCGGCAAATCGCGCACGGCGTCAGTGAGACGGTCGGGTGCGCGCCTGAGACGACCGAACAGCTCCGACGCTAGATCGGATCCAAGACCTAGCTCAAACTTGCGGTCAAACCAGCGTCGCGGTGTTGTCATTTCTTTGTTCCGGCGCGCGCCATTGCATCGCATTCCAGCCAGGTCCAAAGCTCGTTTAGGCGCGCATCGAGCATGCGCTTGATCTCCGGTAACTTCTCGCGCGCGAAGGGCGGAGGTTGTTCCGCGAAGAGGTAATACTTGATCTTCGGCTCCGTGCCGGAACCGCGCACGGCAATGCGAGTGCGATCGGCCAGTTCGAAGATCAACATCTTCTCCTTCGGTATCAAATCGCCTTCCACGTCGCGGAACGTTTCCTTCTCGAAGTTTTTGATCGACGCGACCTTTGAGCCCAACATCTCGTTAGGCGGCGAGAGATCGTAGGACTCCAGCAGCGCCTTGATTTTGGCCGCGCCGTCCGCGCCTTCCATGGTGATGGCGCCGTTCTTTTCCTGGAAGTAACCGAAGGTGACGAAAACTTCGTCGAGCAGGGCATCAAGAGTTAGACCTTTCGATTTCGCGTAAGCCGCCACTTCGCAGAACATGATCACGGCGGCGTTGCCATCCTTGTCGCGCACAAAATCGTGCCCGCTATAGCCGTAGCTCTCTTCGCCGCCGCAGACGTAATAGGACGAATGCGCCAGACGCAGCCGGCGCGTCTCCTCTTCCGGCAGGTCGCGATATTTCTCTCGAACGTCCGCGGGCAAGGCGCGCTCGTACTTGCCGAGCTTCGCGCCGATGTACTTGAAACCGGTCAGCGTCTCGACGCAGCGCAGTCCATAGTATTGCGCGATCGCTTTTTGCAGATCCGTCGTAACGAAGGTCTTGATAAGAACAGCGCGCGCCGCGTTCTCGTTAGTTAAGAATGCCTTGCTCGAAAAGCGTCTTGGCGCGGTAGTAGGCCATGAGCGAGCCGATCTGATTTCCGGTCAGCAATTTCATCTCGCCCTGCGCGTCACGCACCGCCACGCCCATGCGGTCGCAGTCAGGATCGGTGGCGACGACCAGATCGGCCTTCTCCTTCTTGGCCAGCTCCACGCCGAGCTTCAATGCTTCGGCGTTTTCCGGGTTAGGGGATTTAACGGTTGGAAAACTTCCATCGAAGCGGTCCTGCTCCGGCACGACGGAAAAATGAAAGCCGAAGCGTTTCAGCATCGGTTCCGTGATGACGCCGCCGGTTCCGTGGATGGGCGTGAAGACGACACGTAGCTCTTCTGCCTGCCTAACGAGTGCTGGATCGAGCACGAGCGTTTCCAATCGCTTCATGTAAGCCTCGTCGATCTCTTTGCCTAACGAGACGATTGCGCCGGGCGCCTTGTTCTTTTCGTAGGTCTCGCCTTCGATCGCATTAACTTTCGCGATAATGCCGCTGGCGTGCGGCTCGATCACCTGCGCGCCATCGTCGAAGTAAACCTTGTAGCCGTTATCGTGCGGTGGATTGTGGCTGGCCGTGATGACGATGCCGGCGTTGGCGCGCAAGTGGCGCACTGCGAAAGACAGTTCCGGGGTCGAGCGCGGCCCGGCGAAAACAAATGCGTCGCAGCCGTTTTCCGCCGCCACCCTGGCCGTCAGCACACAGAATTCCTTGGAAAAGAATCGCGGGTCATGCGCGATGACGATCTTCGGTTTGCCGGAAAGTTTCTCCCGCGCAAACCAGTCGTGCAGATACGCAACCAATCCGCGCGTGGCCCGTGCGATGTTGTAAAAATTCATCGCGTTCGTGCCGACGCAGGGAAATTGCGGCGGCGATTCGTCAGGCGAATTCCCGCGCTCGGCGCGTGTCACAATTTTACCGATGGTGCGCCCGCGCAATCCTCCGGTGCCAAAAGCGAGCGTGCGGTAGAAGCGATCGTCCAGTTCGCTCCATTTCTCCGCATCGACCAGTTCAGCCACGGCGCGCAGATAGAGATCGTTGCTCGCGCCGGCTAACAGCGCCTCGATGTTCTTCGCCGCGGAATCGAGCAGTGTCCCGTCAGACACCGCGCGCTGGATTTTGCTGCTCAATTCGCCAGACATCATCGTGATCAATCATTCCGGCGTGCTTGTGATTTGCAAGCTGCGTTGCGTCCGCGCCGACTCTGCGGAGAATCACACGATGCGGCCGATTGTCGAAGCACCGGACAACAGCCCGCCGGCATGCACGGATGTTGTGGAAGAGCCTGCGCGCACAATGGCGCCGGTGCTCGATGTGTTGCTCGCGCTCAGTTTCGCGCACTTGCTCAACGACACGATGCAGTCGCTCATTCCCGCGATTTACCCGATCCTCAAGGCCGAGCTGCATCTCGATTTTCGCCACATCGGTTTGATCACGTTGGCGAATCAACTGACGGCGTCGATCCTGCAACCGTTCGTCGGGCTGTTCACCGACAAACATCCGCAGCCGTTTTCGCTCGCTGTCGCGATGGGGTTCACGCTGGTCGGTTTGATCTTGCTCTCGTTAGGCCAAAGTCTCGCCCTCGTGCTGATTGCGGTCGCGTTCGTCGGCATCGGTTCATCGGTGTTTCATCCCGAGGCCTCGCGCGTGGCGCATTTGAGCGCGGGCGGGAAATATGGGTTTGCGCAATCGCTCTTCCAGGTCGGCGGAAATGCCGGCAGTTCGCTGGGGCCGCTGCTCGCCGCGGTAATCGTGGTGGCGCACGGGCAGAAATCGATCATGTGGTTCACCCTGCTGGCCCTGGTCGGCATCGTCGTGCTGACCCGAATCGGGAAATGGTATCGAAGGGTGTTGGCGCAACGCCACGCGATCAAACATCACGCCATGTCGCATCCCGCATCGCGGATCTCACGCAGACGCGTCTTGTTCTCGTTAGGCATTTTGGTCGTGCTCATCTTCTCCAAGTATTTCTATCTCGCCAGCATGAGCAGTTATTTCACCTTTTTCCTGATCGGAAAGTTCGGCTTGTCGGTCAAGGACGCGCAACTGCACCTCTTTCTTTTCATGGCGGCAATCGCGGCAGGCACTTTTTTTGGCGGACCGCTTGGCGACCGGATCGGACGCAAAGCCGTCATCTGGGTGTCGATCCTGGGCGTGGCGCCGTTTTCACTCGCGCTGCCCTATGCGAATCTTTTCTGGTGCGCCGTGCTCAGCGCCATCATCGGCCTCATCCTGGCCTCGGCGTTCTCGGCTATCCTGGTTTATGCACAGGAACTGGTGCCGGGCAAAGTCGGCACCATGGCGGGATTGTTCTTCGGTCTGGCCTTCGGCCTGGGCGGGATCGGGTCGGCCGTCCTCGGTCTGCTGGCGGATCATCGTGGAATTCTGTTTGTCTTCCAGGTCTGCTCCTTTCTCCCCTTGATCGGACTGCTGACCGCGTTCTTGCCAAATATCGAGCGAAAGAATTTCGCCACGGGATAGAGTTTCCAAACCGGAAGCCCGAAAACGATAAAGCGATTTTTCCGGACTTCCTTCGCCTGGTCATTTGACGACGAGGCCAATCGCGTCTGAAATCTCGCTCACTTATGCGATTCCTTCTCCGCCTCTCCTGTTTCATTTTCGCGGCGAGCCTGTTGGCGGCGCCAGAGCAATTGCCGAATACGACGCGGCTGTTGCGCTTCCCGACCACGAACGGTTCGCAGATTGTCTTCTGTTATGCGGGCGAGCTTTACACGGTGGACAAGGCGGGCGGAACAGCGCGTCGCCTAACGAGTGGTCCCGGTTACACTTCCTTCTCGCGTTTCTCGCCGGACGGGAAACAGATCGCCTTCACTTCGCAATACGACGGCAACACCGAGGTCTACGTCATGCCAGCGGAAGGCGGCGTGCCCAAGCGCCTGACCACGACAGCGACTCTTGGTCGTGACGATGTTTCCGATCGCATGGGTCCGAACAACATCGTGTTCGGCTGGCAGAACACGCAGCCCCGCGTCGCATTTCGTTCGCGCATGAAGACGTTCAATTCCTTCAACGGCGATCTTTACACCGTCGGTCTTGATTCCGAGCTGCCCCAGCATCTTCCGGTGCCGCGGGGCGGATTCCTCAGCTACTCACCGGACGATTCGAAGATGGCTTACAACCGCATCTTCCGCGAGTTTCGTACCTGGAAGCATTACCGCGGCGGCATGGCCGACGACATCTGGGTCTTCGATTTCAAGACCGGCGGGATCGAGAACCTAACGAATAATGAAGCGCAGGACATCTGTCCGATGTGGGGACCGGACAACAAGATCTATTTCCTCTCCGATCGCGATGTGCGCATGAACCTTTTCTCGATCGACCTGGGAACGAAGGAGACCAAGCAGCTAACCAACTTCAAGGATTTCGACGTCAAGTTCGCCTCGCTCGGCAAGGATGCGATTGTGTTTGAGAACGCCGGTTACATCTGGCGTTACGACCTAACGAGTGGTCAATGCGCGCCGGTGCCGATTGAGATCAAGGAAGATTTCGCCTCGGGCCGCGCTGGTTTGGTCGATGCCGCCAAGCATATTCAAACAGTTCATGCTGCACCGGATGGTTCGCGTGTTATCACGGTCGCGCGCGGTGATCTCTTCTCTGTCCCGGCCAAGGATGGCACGCCGCGCAATCTGACCCGGACTTCCAATGCGCACGAGCGTGATGCCGTTTGGTCGCCGGACGGGAAGTGGATCGCCTATAACTCCGACGCGACAGGGGAGAACGAGCTTTATGTCCGTCCGCAGGATGGCAAAGGCGAACCGATCCAGCTAACGAACGGCGCGGATACCTACTACTACGCGATGGATTGGTCGCCTGACAGCAAGAAGCTGCTTTGGAGCGATCGCCTGCAGCGGCTGCGTTACGTCGATGTCGCAACCAAGACGGTGACGCAGGTTGACCAGGATAAGTTTGGCGAGATCGATAGCTATGCCTGGTCGCCGGACAGCCAATGGATTACCTGGGCTCGGCCGGAAGAGAACGGCCTTTCCAAGGTCTATATCTACTCAACCACTGACAAGAAACCGGTCGCCGTTACCGATGAATGGTATAACGCGACCGACTCTGTCTTTAGCGACGACGGCAAGTTTGTTCTCTTCAGTTCAGCGCGCGATTTCAAGCCGACTTTTGGGACGCCGGAGTTTTCCGAAGTTTATCGCAACATGGAACGTATCTACCTGGTTGCCTTGGCGAAAGACACGGAGAACCCGTTGGCGCCGCGGAGCGATGAAGTCGGAAAAAAGAAAGACAAAGATAAGGACAAAGACAAGGGAGCCGATGACAAGAAATCGCCGACTCCGGAAGCGTCGAAGAACGGCTCGCCTCAACCTTCCGCAACACCAAAGCCGCCGCCGGCGACCAAGGTTGATGCCGATGGACTACGTGACCGCGTCATCGGTGTGGAAGTTACACCGGGCGAATACAGCGACATCCGTGTGGTCGATGGTCGCATCTTCTACCTGCGCCGCACTTCGGCAGATGAGCTGACCGAAGAGGACGACGGCGGCCGCGGCAATCGCAAGTATCACCTGTGCGTTTATAGCATCGAAGATCGTAAGGAAACCGTCCTAGGCGACGTAAACAGCTACGAGATCAGCTTTGATGGCAAGAAGATGCTGGTGAAAGTAGACAAAGACTACGCCATCGTCGATTTGCCGAAGGACAAGCTCGATACCAAGGACAAGGTGATCAAGGCTGGCAGCCTCGACATGATGCTCGATCGTCACGCCGAGTGGACCCAGATCTACAACGAAGCCTGGCGGCAGATGCGCGATTTCTTTTACGCGCCGAACATGAACGGTATCGATTGGAAAGCGATGCACGATAAGTACGCCGCGCTCGTTCCTTTTGTTAACAATCGCAACGACCTCACCTACCTGCTCGGTGAGTTAATTGCCGAGTTGAACAACGGCCATGCCTATGTCGGTGGCGGGGAACGCCCGGAAACACCGCGTATCAAGCTGGGCTTGTTAGGCGCCGAACTATCGCGTGATGCAGCCAGCAAGGCATATAGGATTGATCGCGTCCTCCCGGGTGAGAACTGGGACAAGCATACTCGCTCACCGCTTACTGCCATCGGCGTAAATGTGAAGGCGGGCGATTACATCCTGGCCATCAATGGCACGCCCGTCTCCTCGTTAGCTAACATCTATGACGGACTGATTGGCACCGCCGACAAGCAGGTTATCCTGCGTGTTAACTCCAAGCCGAGCGATGATGGCGCGCGCGATGTTACAGTCGTGCCGACGGCGGATGAAGCTCCGCTTTATTACCTGGCCTGGGTGCAGAAAAACATCGACGAAGTAAGCAAACGCACCAATGGCGAAGTAGGTTATCTGCACATACCCGACATGGGGCAGCCCGGCTTGAACGAATTCACCAAGCTCTACTTCCCGCAGATCCACAAGAAGGGTCTGATTGTCGATGTGCGTGGGAACGGTGGCGGCTTTGTCTCGCCTCTTGTGATCGAACGCCTGCGTCGTGCGCTGGTTATGGTCGAGATCGCACGTAATGGCACACCGCAAACCAATCCGTCGCAGACCTTCATCGGACCAATGGTGACCCTGTGCGACGAATTCTCCGCTTCGGACGGCGACATCTTCCCATTCCGCTTCAAGAGCCTGGGACTGGGCAAGCTAATCGGCAAACGAACCTGGGGTGGCGTGGTGGGTATTCGCGATGCCTTACCTTTGACCGATGGCGGAATCCTGAACCGACCCGAGTTCGCGCCTTACTCAAAGGATGGCAAGGACTGGGTGATCGAAAGCCACGGTGTCGATCCCGACATTGTGGTCGATAATGATCCCGGCAAGGAATACAAAGGTGAAGACCAACAGCTCGATCGTGCGATCAAGGAAATCCAGGAAGACCTGAAGACCAAGCGCTACGAGCTACCACCGGTTCCGCCTTATCCGAACAGGAATCCGGCGAAGAGCAGCTAGAACAGCCTCTGGTTGGCCTGAGCCTGGGACACCTAAGGATAGGTGATCTTGTAGAAACGATGTGGTTCGCTCGTTCCGGGAGGGTTGTAGGGAATTGTGCCATTGGCATCGGCCATGGCTGTGCCAAAGGGTTGGAAGCTTTGCTGCAGGTTGGTTACGGACTGCACACTGTAGCTTATGCTAGGTATGCCTACCGACGTCGTTTGCAGAAGGATGTTAGCACCTGAGTTTGTTTTGGAGATGGCGGTAGTGCGCAGCTGCGGCGTGGCGACGGCGAAACTGTTATCTGTGATGTAACCGCCGTAGCCAGTCGCGCCGGTAATGTCGGTCGTGTCGGTCGCGGTAACCTTTATGAAGGCTAGGCCGAAATTGAGGATCTGATTGACCGGCAAGGGCGAGGTGGCAAAACTTTGCGATGTGGCTGTAGCCGGCAGGATAAGGAAAAAGAGAGCCTGATCTTTAGCGGCGTTCTGGACATAGATCGCTATCTTGTCGGATGGCGTGCTGCCGCTGAAACCAGTCCAGGTCAAAGTAAAGGCTGGATCGACAAGGAGGGCGCCATCGGTCCAACCGGCGTTCGTTACCTGCGGAGTTACTGAAGGATAAACGCCGCCCGTAATGGCGAGGCTGGCATGGTAGGTAGTAGAACTGGCGCCGGTGATCTGGAACTGGTAGGTGCCATCGGCGTATTGGCTATTTAACGTAGGAAGGTCGGCGTATTTCTGTTCCAGCTGAAAGACAATACCCTGACTGATGAGCGTTTCAGGGCTGGGGGCGGCGCTGCCCGCCGGCAACGAAACGGTTCCGCTGCTGATGCTGCCGAGCGTGGTCTGCTGCGCGAGGGCAGTGAACCTGTATGGGTTGCCCTTTAGCGTGGGAGCGTTGCTGTCACTTTGTTGCGATTGAATTTCTTTTACCGCTGCGTAGGTGGGGCCGACTTCGCCATCGGCATGCAAGCTATGGACGGACAGAAGGAGCAAGCTGGCAGCGATATTCGCCAGGCAGTTCGATAGGTTGAGTCGGCCGCAGCCGAGCCGCAACTCCGGTTCGGCGTCAAGACCAGCCTTGGGACGCCTGCCACTCACATGAGGACCAAACTTCTTTATGCACAAGATTTTCGGTCAAGGTCAAGTCTGGAAAAGGTCGAAAAAGGATTGTAACCGAGACGTTTTTCCGCCAGTCTTAGCGTTTGGGTGGAGCGCCTCTTCCGTTTTCCACAAGGCAAGGAGCACGCGCGATGGTTCGGCGTGATGGAGAGAATCACGTTGAACTTATGCGTCGGGTCAGGAACAAGCTTGAGACATTTGTGTGCGATACCTGCGGATATCGCAAGCGATTAACCAGCGCCGAGCGCCATTGGTGCGATCACTGTGCCACGCTCTCGGAGATGCGACCGGCCAGAAGTATTGCCATCCTGGGGCAGGAAAGGCCCGGAGCTGAGTCCGAACCGCCGCGAGTGCCGAAGCCGTCAAACATCTGGTAGCTGTAACGCCGCCGTCCCGCGAGCGTGTTCGAGGGAGCCAATCGCGCGATTCACGCTCGCGCGCGGCGATTGCCTGCTATAGGATTGGCTGACGGAATGAGTTACAACTTGGCTATCGAACAGAAGGACGGTTTTCTTCACGCCATCGTCACGGGGGAGAATACGAAGGAGAATGTGGGGCGTTATCTCGAGGACATTCTGCGGGAATGTGAGGCCCGCGATTGTTTCAGGGTCCTGATTGAGGAACGCCTGGAAGGAGCGCGCCTCGGGACGCTGGATGTCTACCACATTGTTTCGCGAGGCAGTGGCAAGGCTTTCGGGAAACTAAAAGCCATCGCTTACGTGGACGTGCACGCCGAGGGCAACCTGATGCAGTTCGCCGAGGACGTGGCGGTGAATCGTGGCTTGCGGGTGGCGGTTTTCCCAACCGTGGCCGCGGCGCAGGAGTGGTTCGGCGAGGTGACAGATTAGAATCTTTCTGGCAGCGACCGGGAGCGATCAGTCGCGCTAATGGACATACTCCAGGCGATCGGGGACACATCGATGGTTCGGCTTAACAAAGTCGTGCCGTCCAACTGTGCGCAGATTTTCGTGAAGCTGGAGTGGGAGAATCCTACCGGCAGCATGAAGGACCGGATGGCGCAGGCAGTGATTGCGCGGGCGGAAGAGGATGGCCGCTTAAAGCCCGGCGGCACCGTGGTTGAATACACCGGCGGCAGCACCGGTGCGTCGCTGGCCCTGGTCTGCGCCGCGAAAGGTTACCGTATCCACATCGTTAGCTCCGATGCTTTTAGTCCGGAGAAGCTCGACCAAATGAGAGCATTAGGTGCGCAGCTTACGCTTGTTCCGAGCGAAGGCGGGCTAACAACCAAGAAGCTGATTCTCGACATGATCGAAACGGCGCGGCAGTTAAGCCTGCAACCTAATACCTATTGGACGGATCAGTTAAACAACCACGACAGCATCACCGGCTACTACTCGTTAGGCGAAGAGATCTGGAGACCAGACGAAAGGAGAAGTCGATGCCTTCGTGCATTGCGTGGGCACGGGAGCTTCCTCACGCGGGGTAGCTACGACCTTGAAGCGACACAAGCCGGGCGTGCGAATCGTCGTGGTTGAGCCGGCTGAATCGTCGGTGTTGTCGGGTGGTCAGCCGGGTCCACACAAGATAGAAGGAGTAGGTATTGGTTATACTCCGCCGTTGTGGGAACCAAGCCTGGTGGACGAGATCATTCCAGTGAAGACAGAAGACGCGAAGGCAATGGCGCGACGTTTGGCGCGCGAGGAAGCTGTCTTTTCCGGCACCTCCGCCGGCGCGAACGTGATCGCGGCGATTCAAGTGGGAGAGCGGCTCGGACCAAAGGCCAGAGTCGTTACCCTTATGCCCGACTCCGGCTTGAAATACCTGAACACGGACGTCTACAAGAAGAAGTAGGAGCTGCGCGCGCTAGCGCTGTAGCCACGGCCCTGTGGGCCGTGCATCGATACCCCGCCACGTTTCTCCTGTGCGATACCGCCGGAGAGCGCATAATGGCGCCATGATTAATGGCGCTCACACCATTGTCTACAGCAAGGATGCGGAGAAGCTGCGCGTCTTCTTTCGCGACGTGCTCGGGTGGAACTCAGTCGATGCCGGCCGCGGCTGGCTCATCTTCGCTTTGCCGCCCGGAGAAATCGCGGTGCATCCGGCAGAGCACGGTGCGGCCCCAGACACGCACGAGCTATTCCTAATGTGCGATGACGTGCAAAGAACGGTCGGCGGAGTTAAAGAGCAAAGGTGTCGAACTGGAGCGCGAAATCTCGGAAGCAAGCCGTGGGGATTGTCGACTGCAATCAAGTTGCCCGATGGCGGCGAGCTAGGTCTCTACGAAGCGAGTCATCCGACCGCGTTGGCGTTGTAGCTTAGCACTCGTTAGGTATCGATAACCTCTACACCAGCTATAGGCCTCCCAGCCTAAAAACGCTGGAGGCGGGACCCCATCCGAAAGCGTTGTGCGCCTTCACGGTCACCGACCAGTCTGGAACATAATCCACGGTAAAGCTCGCGCTCAGCGTCGTCCCGGACACCGTTTGCGTGGACGTGCCGGCACCGTCGCTGCCAGTGATCGTGACCAAGTATTGGTCGATCGGGCTGTTGCCCGGATCCGCCGCCTGCCAGGTGCCGACAAGCGTATCAGTTGGGCCAGTGGGGTCGAGGTTCGTCCAATGAGCTGTGACTCCCGCAGGGGCCGAAGGTGGAACCGTGGCCGGAGAGGTCGTCACACTGAGCGGAGTCGATGCCAGACCGGACCCACCGATGGTCGTGTTGACAATGGTAATCTGATACGTCGTCTGAGGCTGCAGCGGAAAGATGGCTCCGTTCGGAGCCGGCCCGATCACAGTCGTCGTTAGAACTGAAGCCGTTGAGTCGACCGGCGTGGCTGTCACCGTTGTCGATGTGATTGCGGCCGGATTTACCCCACTCGGCATCCAGGAAACCTGAAACTGATCGCCTGACTGAACGGCGGTCACGCCGCTCGGCACAGCGGGAAGGGGAACGACGAGATACGCTGCCTTCCCGGCGTTATAAATAACGTCGCCGTAGGAATCGGTGGTAGTGAAACCTGGATCGACCGTGGCCGCGTTCGAGAGTTTCGTCGCGGAGACTACGTTAGTGGCTAAGTCCCAGGTCACAGCGGCCCAGGCTGTGTAGGTGACAGTGTGGCCGCCGCGACCGCCGGTGCTACAAGTGGTTGAGAGGTACACGTCGCCCATAGGGTATCCGCTCGTCGCATCGAAGCCGGTTACGTAGACCTCCTCTTTGATCCCGCCACACGAGTGGCCGAGAATCGCGAAGGCATTGGATTGCGGCAACAGCAGGTTCGCTGGCTTTTGGGCCAGGACTCGATAAAAGCCCTGGCTGCTCGAGAACGCAGCCGCGATCGTAACGGTTTTCACAGTTCCATCGCCGTGGATCAACCCGGATTGGGAATCGGTCCACTGCTGCACCAAGTCCGGAGAAGTTTGCGCTGTGTAAACATCCAGGCTGATCGTCGGGAAAGACAAAACTAAATCGTTACCCGATTTCGTTACGGTCAGCGTTGCCGCAGAAAGCGACGCCGCCAAAGCTGGGCCTAGGAGCCAAGCCCTGACAAGAGTGGCCGAGACACTCATGTCTGTATAGTGCGCAACAAATCGAACTTTCGCAACCGAGGTTGGCTTTGCGAAAAAGCGACCACACTTTCCGGATGCGCAACCAGTTTCGTCGGCCCCGCTAACAGGCTCCTGGTCTGATCCTCTTGGCCATGGCCAAGCACTCGTTAGGCTCGATTGTTTCGCCGATCTTCGGCAGCAATAATTCCTTGCCGGCTTTGGCGCGGCAGCGCGCGCCGCGGCGTGATCGAGCTTGATCGGCGGGAAGGTGTCGTAATGTGTCACTCGGTTTCGATATGCGCGTCTTTGGCGGCGACCGAGCGGTTCATGAAGAAGACGAGCGCGACAAGCGCAACGGCGACCACGGCAAAAATGAAGAAGGTGTCGAAGTAGGACAGAGCCGACGATTGTTGCTCGCGCAAGGTCGCGAGACTTTGTAGCGCCATTTGTTTCGCGGCGACTGGGTCCCCGATTTGTTGAAGAAAGCTGGACTGGAGTTGGTCGAGATAAGAGTTGAGCGCCGGATTGAGCGGATCGAGATTTTCTCCCAGGCGCAGACTGTGGAATTGATCGCGCCGTTCCCCGTCTCGCGCACAATCAGACCTCCCAGGGCTAAGACAAAGAGCAGGGCCAGCGTTTGGACGCGCAGAAAAGGATCGTTAAACCAATCCCACTCCTGTCCTTTGCTGAGCAGGACTTCCCACGAAGTCATGGTGACGGCGAGCAGGCAGAGACCGAGTGTGTCGAACGCCCGATTTTGTTTGCGGGCCTCGGCGCTTTGCGCCTTGAGATAATCCGGATCGAACACGAGCGCGTTGCACATGACGAGCGCGAGAATTCCAACCGGCACGTTGATATAAAAGACCCAGCGCCAGCCGTAGTTGTCCGTGATGTAACCACCGAGAGTCGGACCAACGACGGGCGCGAGCAAAGCGGCGATGCCGAAGACCGTCTGGGCGGCGCCTTGTTTCTCTTTTGGAAACGAGTCGAGTAAGACGCCCTGGCTCGAGGGTTGCAATCCTCCGCCCGCCAGACCTTGCAGAACACGCGAAAGGATCAGCATGTTCAGGCTCGTCGCCATTCCGCACAGTGCGGATGCGACGGTGAACACCAGGATCGACAATAAGAAATAATTACGTCGACCTAGACGAACTGAGAGCCAGCCAGAAATCGGAAGGATGATGGCATTCGCCGCGAGGTAACTTGTAATAACCCACTCGCCATCTGTAACTGCCGCCGATAATCCACCTGCGATGTGGCGCAACGCGACATTCGCGATCGTCGTGTCCAACACTTCCATGAATGTCGGGATGACGACCGCAAGAGCGACAATCCACGGATTAACCGCGCGCGGAACTGCCGCGGCCGAGTAACTCGGCGCGGCGACTGACGACGCACTCATTACTTAGCTGGCGTCGCCTCCGCACTCGGTGGCGGTTGCGGAATTAGCTCCTGCAAAAACTTGCCGGCGTTTGCTCCCGTCGGTTTGCTCCACAGATCAACCGACGGAGTAACTGACAGCCCGACAAAGAGAGGCACCTTGTCGGGATCGTAATTAACGAGATCGATCCGTACTGGCAGGCGCTGCACCACCTTCACGAAGTTACCGGTGGCGTTTTGGGGCGGCAACAAGGCTAGAGTCGATCCGGTGCCGAAAGTAAAGCCGGAGATGCGTCCTTCGAATCGTTGTTTCCTGCCGTCCATGTCCGCCGCGATTGCTACCTGCTGACCGATGCGAAGATTGTGAAGCTGTGTTTCTTTGAAGTTCGCATCGATCCAGGTGTCATGCAGTGAGCGCAACGCCATCAGGCTTTGACCTACTTGCACATTGTTACCCGGATTCACGTTGCGCCGCGTAACTACGCCATCGATCTCGGCGACAATCGTGCAGTAGCGAAGGTTCAGATTAGCTTCGTCGAGATCGCGCTGCGCTTGCAGTAACTTAGCCTCCGCTTGTTTTAAGACCGGCGCCGTCTGGGTGATCTCGGCGTAGATGCGGTTGATATCGCCGCCAGGATCACGCCGATAGAATTCGTCTACCACCTGTCTCGGCGTCAGATTCCAGGACGAAGCGACTACGCCGAGCTGGGAGGCGCTCTGCATAAGTTGACCGAGCGCTACGCGCACGGAGGAAAAGGTTTGATCGAGATCGGCAGGAACGTCGGTCAGATTTTCTCCCTCGTTAGGTTGCGCCGGCAGACCTAGAGCGGCGCGCGCCTGATACACGGTTTCGAGCGCCTGTTTCACTTGCGCGTTCGCAACGTCCAGCCGCTCGCGCTTTTGATCGAACTCCTCTTTGCTCGAAACTTTCGTCTCCAGCAACTTCTTCGCGCGCTCGAACTCAGCTGCAGCCAGCGCCTGGGTAGCTTTACTCTGCTCCCAAGTCGCAGCCCGCGTTCTAATGAGGGCAACCTGATTATCCACGTCCTCGATCGCGTGTTGCAGATTGAAACGGAAGCCGCGCGCTTGTGCGATCTGACTGCGGACCGTAGCCTGAGCTTCAACCAGATTGGCCTGGGCCGCATCAACGGCTGCTTGCCTAATCGAAACCTGAACGCGAAGGCTCGGTCGAGCTCACCATGGTGTAGAGTCGCCGATAGGCAGGACGGCGAAGCGGAGTTCTGTTTTTTCGCCGATTAACTTCATGTCGTAAGTGAGAGCGGTATCGCCAGAATAGTAGAAGTTGCCATCGGTGGTTTCGACGACAAAACCGCAAGGATTCCCGCCATAGCCACCGTCCGGCATTGAACTGCTATGGATAGCACTGGTTAGCTTGACGCGGCCGAAATCAGTCTTAGTGGCGCCGCCGTGGTTCATGGCCTGCACATTCTTCGCGCCTTTCTTCTCCAGCCATTCGCCCACCTCAAAGGGCGCGATCAGTTTCGCCTCGGTCCGCTTGGAGATTTCGACCGCGTCGGCGAGGTGATCACCGTGTCCATGCGAAACAAAGATGAAATCCGCCGCGATCTTTTTGAGATCGATGTGCTTGGCGAGCGGGTTACCTGTGATGAACGGATCGAAGAGTAGCGTCTTGTCGCCGGCCTGCACGGCAAAGCAGGCATGGCCGTAGTAGGTCAGTTTCATAGGGATAATTAACCGCGGATTAGGCAGGTGGCGCGGAGTTTCTTTTGTCTTAGACGCGGCGAAGGTGTTCCTGCTTTCCGAACTTCCTCATTCCATATACATTTTTTTCTGGTTTCGGATTCGTTCGCATCTTGCGAAGCAACGGCCGGCCTGTAATACCAAGCTAAATGAACAAGACCGCATCGATCCGTTTCAAAGCGAAACTCCTGCGCCCCGCGGAGAGCGAGAAGCCCGACTCCTGGACCTTTCTTATCCTGCCAAAGGACGCCAGTGCGAAGCTACCCACGCGGGGCATAACGCCGATCGAAGGCACCATCAATGGCAAACCTTTCCAAGCCGCGCTCGAACCCGACGGCCAGAAAAGCCACTGGCTCAAGGTAGACCGGAAGCTAAGCAAATCTGCGGGCGCCGAGGCAGGCGACATTGTCACGCTCGAGATCGCGCCAGCGGGACAGGACACGGAACCAGAAGTGCCGGCCGACTTGAAGAAAGCTCTTGCAGCCGCCGCCCCGAAGACGCGGACGGTATGGTCGGACATCACGCCTAACGCACGCCGGGATTGGATCCACTGGATCACCTCCGCCAAGCAGGAAGAGACGCGCACGCGCCGGATCAAGAATGCCTGCTCGATGCTCGCGGCCGGGAAGCGACGCGTGTGCTGCTTCGATAGGTCTGGGTTCTACAGTAAGAGCATGAGCGCTCCTAAAGCGGCGAGTTAGACGGGGCACTCGTCAATTAATATCCTCACGCCGTCTCGAGCATCCGCAGCTTGCCCGCTTCGATCACGGCAATTACCTGTTCGCGCTTCATCGATGGGAAGCCTTCCGGAAAATCCTCGATTGATTCGCCACCCTCCAGGGAGTCGATGAGATTTTGCAGGGGGCACGCGCGTACCGACAAATACGGGCGTGCCTCCCAGAATCTCCGGATCGGAATGAATGATGCCCTTTAGATCGTCAGCGCTCATTAACCTCAGTCTAATAGATTGCGATCCGCTTTCGATAATTCACAAAAACCAATTGCCGCTCGCGCGTTCAAATGCTTAGTCCTGTCAGCATTCGGCGCGCATGAATATCCACGAATACCAGGCGAAGGAGTTGCTCGACAAATTCGGCGTCGCTACCTCGCCGGGTAAGGCAGCGCGCACGCCGGACGAAGCGGAGAAGGCCGCGCGCGAATTGCGGACGAACGATCTGGTGGTGAAGGCGCAGATTCACGCGGGCGGTCGGGGCAAGGGGACATTCACCAATGGTTTCAAAGGCGGTGTGCATTTGTGCAAATCGCCGGAGGAAGCGCGCGAGATCGCGTCGAAGATGCTGGGGCAAACGCTGGTGACGCATCAGACCGGACCAGCCGGAAAAATGGTGAACACGGTGCTCGTGGCAAAATCAGTTGAGATCGCGCGTGAAATTTATTTCGCCATTCTGCTCGATCGCGCCACAGCCGCGCCGCTCATCGTCGCGAGCACGGAAGGCGGAGTGGAGATTGAAGCCGTGGCGGAAAAATCGCCGGAGAAAATTATTCGCGAACCAATCGACCGGCTCGCCGGTATTCAGCCATATCAAACACGAAAACTGGCGCGCGAATTGGCTTCGAATCGTCGCAGATCAAAGCGGCCTCGAAATTGTTCGATGGTTTGTATCGAACGTTCATCGGGCTCGATTGTTCGATGGTGGAAGTGAATCCGCTCGTCGTGACCGACCAGGGCGAAGTGCTGGCGCTCGATGCGAAGTTTAATTTCGACGACAACGCGCTTTATCGGCATCCGGAGGTCGCGGCCTTGCGCGACATCAGCGAAGAAGATCCGCGCGAAGTCGAGGCGTCGAAGCACGGACTGAATTACATCGGGCTCGATGGCAACATCGCCTGCCTGGTCAACGGCGCCGGCCTGGCCATGGCGACGATGGACATCATCAAGTTTTACGGCGGCAGTCCGGCGAATTTTCTCGATGTCGGCGGCAGCGCCACGGAATGGCAGGTGACCGAAGCATTCAAAATTCTGGTCGCGGACAAGAATGTGCAGGCGATTCTGGTGAATATTTTCGGCGGCATCGCGAAGTGCGACGTGATTGCGCAGGGAATTATCAATGCGGCCAAGACCGTGAAACTTTCCGTTCCACTAGTCGTTAGGCTGGAAGGAACAAACGTGAAGGAAGGCAAGCAATTGCTGAAAGAAAGCGGGCTGACCTTGATCACAGCAGATGATCTCGGCGATGCCGCGCAGAAAGCCGTGAAGGCGGCCGGAGGCGAAAAATGAAAGCAACTAGCATCGCGTTCACCGGCATCCCGGTGACCGACATGAAACGGGCGCGCGCCTTTTACGAAGGCGTGCTCGGGCTCAAGGTTTCAGGCGAGTTTGGCGAAGGTGTTTGGATTGAGTACGAGATCGGTCCGGACACGCTTGCGATCGGAAGTGTGGGTGATCAATGGAAGCCATCGCCGGACGGGACGAGCGTCGCGCTTGAAGTGGCGGATTTCGACGAGGCGATCAACAAACTAAAGGTCGCCGCGCTCCATTTCGTAGCCGAACCAATGGAGACGAAGGGTTGTCGCATGGCGGTGGTGCAGGATCCCGACGGCAATAAAATCATCATTCACAAACTGAAACCAAAATGATCAAGGAAGTGGCATTCGTCGCCATTCCGGTGACGGACAAAGAGCGAGCGCGTAGGTTTTATCAGGACTTGTTAGGCCTGAAACCAAGTCTGTCCGCCCATGACGGCATGTGGGTTGAATATGAGATTGGCGGCACCACCATCGGTGTCGGTTGTCATCCCGATTGGAAGCCGGCGCGCGACGGAACTTCGATTTCGTTCGAAGTGGACGACATCGATGCCACGATCGCGACATTGAAAAGTGCGGGCGTCGAGTTCGAAAGGGAGAAATTTGAATCGCCGGTCTGTTTCATGGCCGTCATTCACGATCCGGACGGCAATCGGTTGCTCGTACATAAACGGAAGCAGGGATGAATTTGAAAACCAGAAAGCCAGAAAGTTTCCCGCACAGCCTTGTCTTCCTTTCTGGTTTTCTGGTTTTCAAATTCAATTTTTACCATGTCTGTTCTCGTCGATAAAAACACTCGCCTCTGCGTGCAAGGAATCACCGGCAGCGCCGGTGGATTTCATGCCAAGCAGTGCATGGAGTACGGCACGAATGTCGTCTCCGGTGTGACGCCGGGGAAAGGCGGACAGAAATTCGAGAACAAGGTTCCCGTTTTCGACACCGTGGCGGAAGCGCGCAAGGAAACCGGCTGCAATGTCTCGGTGATTTTTGTTCCTGCTGCGGGCGCGGCCGATGGAATTCTTGAAGCGGTTGATGCCGGTGTTGAGTTGGTCATCTGCATCACAGAAGGAATTCCGGTCGTGGACATGATGCGGGTGAAAGCGCAGATGGCTGGAAAGAAATCGCGGCTCATCGGACCGAATTGTCCCGGCATCATCACGCCTGGCGCCTGCAAGATCGGCATCATGCCCGGTTACATTCACAAGCCCGGAAACGTCGGCGTCATCTCGCGCAGCGGCACGTTGACCTACGAAGCGGTCTGGCAGCTGACGTCGCGCGGCCATGGGCAATCGACCTGCATCGGTATCGGCGGCGATCCGATCAACGGCATGTCGCATCTCGACGCGGTGAAATTGTTCAACGACGATCCCGACACGCATGCCATGATCTTGATCGGCGAAATCGGCGGCTCGGCGGAAGAAGAAGCGGCCGAGTGGATCAAAGCGAATTGCAAAAAGTCGGTCGCCGCATTTATCGCCGGAACCACCGCGCCGCCTGGACGCCGAATGGGTCACGCCGGTGCGATTGTTTCGGGAGGAAAAGGAACGGCCGCGGGAAAAATCGCCGCGCTTAAGTCCGCCGGAATTGCGGTAGCCGATACGCCAGCGACAATGGCGGATACATTGATCGCACGAATGAAAGGACGCTGATGCCGATCACCTCGAAAGGACTCGAAGGAATCGTCGCAAACACGACGGCGTTGAGCGACGTCATTGGCGACAAAGGCCAGCTCATCTACTGCGGTTACGACATCAACGAGCTCGTCGGCAAAGTCGATTACAAGGAAGTCGTTTTCCTTTTGTGGAAAGGTCGTCTGCCGAATCGCACCGAGCTGGATGAATTCATGCGTAAGTTGCGCGCGGAACGTCCACTGCCCGGCGGCGTGATCGATTTCATCAAGTCAGCGCCGAAAACCGCCAACCCGATGGATGTGATGCGCACGGCGATTTCCATGCTCGGTCTCTACGATCCGGAGATGGACAAGGAAGCGACGCGCGAGATCAACGAGCGGCGCGCGCGCAGCATCACGGCGAAGATCGGCGTGATCGCGGCGTATTTTCATCGCGCGCGCCAGGGCAAATCGTTGCCGCCGGTGCGCGATGATCTGACCGAGGCGGAGCATTTCCTTTATCTGATCAACGGCGAGCCGCAACCGAAGGAAGCGAGCGACACCCTCGACGTTGCGTTTGTTCTGCATGCCGATCACGGCATGAACGCGTCGACCTTTAGCGCGCGCGTCACCATTTCCACGCTATCCGATTTTTATTCGGCGATCACTTCGGCCATCGGCACGTTGAAGGGTCCGTTGCACGGCGGCGCCAACGAAGGCGTCATCCACATGCTCCAGGATATTGGCAGCGAGGACAAAGTGGACGCGTACGTCGATCGCATGCTGGCGGAAAAGAAAAAGATCATGGGCATCGGCCATCGCGTTTACAAAACGCTCGACCCGCGCGCGCCGCATTTGCGCGATATGGCGGTGAAGCTGAGCGAGAAATTGGGCGATCCGAAGTGGATCAGGATGTCGGAACGCATCGCGCAGCTCATGAAGGAAAAGAAGAACCTGAACGCGAATGTCGATTTCTATTCCGCCACGGTTTACTACTCGTTAGGCATTCCCACCGATCTCTTCACGCCGGTCTTCGCCATCGCACGTTGCTCCGGCTGGTGCGCGCACGTGCTCGAACAACTCGCGGACAACCGTCTCTACCGTCCGTTGAGCGAATACGTGGGCGAGCCGGTCGGAAAGAAAGTTGTGCCGATCGACCAGCGACCGTAAGCGGATGCGGCTGATTCTCGTAGTTGTCTGCGCGCTCGTTAGGCGATTCATTTCCCACCGGTTCGCGTTTCTTCTGGAAACTAACGCCGACTGCGGTGCCGTAGCTGAGTCATCGACTTTCTCTTCGCGTCGGCTAGACTTCGCTTGTGAGAATATCGAGCATTGCTCTTCTCGTTTGCGGGTTGCTCTGCGTGAACGCATTGGCGCAGAAGGAAATCGAGGTCGTGCCTGCCACGGGCGATCCGAAGGTCTACGGAGAATATCCCATGGCCTGGCGCGAGATCATCGAGCGTTGGCTGGAAACGAAGCTGCAGGACCCAAAGAGCGCGGTGATTGATTACGGCGAAGCGCCGAAGCCGGGAGAATACAAAACGCAGAAGGGCGAAAAATTTGTCGGCTACGTAGTCGACTTCAAGGTGAACGCGCGAAACCAGTTCGGCACCTACACCGGCAAGCAAAGATATCGCGTCGTCATCCGCAACGGTGACGTGGTGTGGGGCGGGCGTCCGCGCTACTAAGCGAGCAGCCGGTCTAACGAATCGACGCAGAGCTGCGACCACGTTTCCAGTGCGTCGCGTCGCCTGACGAGTTCTGCGCGATCGAGAAACGACAGGTTGGTGATCATGGCTTCGCGTTTTTCTACTTTCGGTTCCGTGAGACGAAAGACGTGCACGATGCCGAGATGAACGCGGCCGACTTCGCTCGTGTCGTCATTCAAGAGCGCAACGATCCGGTCTTCGAACGCGCTTTCGATTTTGATTTCCTCATTCACTTCACGCTCGACTCCGGCGCGATAGGCACTCTCGTCCCAGGCGAAAAGCGATTCGTCGGTGTCGTTCATGTGACCGCCGATTCCGATCGAGCCTTTGGAAACGAGCCGTTGTTCGCCGGCCTTCTTGCCCCGCACGTAATGCAGCACGGTCTGGCCGTGCGCGATGAGCGCGTAGGGAATGATCTGTTTGTAGGAAGGATCGCTCTCGGCCTGCGCGCGCGGCAGAAAGAAATTGTTCCCGCGCGAGAGAATGGCGCTGAGATATTTTTGCGGCTCGAAATTCAATCCCTGAAAACTGCCCAGCTCATCGAAGAGGCTGCGCCTGACGACTAATACATTTTCTTCCGGTTGCGCCATGTTGTTTGCTGCTAACTAAAATGAATAGGTCGCGCCGATCTGCGGACCGAATGCATTCAAACTCGAATTCGGCTGGGTCTGACCGGCGTTGGAAAAATGTTGGTACAACGCGCCGACCTGAAGTTTCCAGTGATCGTTCACCGGGATCGAAAGACCAGCTGCGCTGAGAATGTTGAAGGTGAAATCCTGACCTTGTGCGCCAGGAATATTCGCGTGGCTGTCGATCCAACCGAGGCCGACGCCGCCGGAAACGTAAGGAATCACCGGCCATCCCGGTTGCACAAAATTGTAGCGAAGGCCGGTTGAGATCCCGAAATAGTAATTTTCCGGCCCGCGAAAAATCGCCTCACCCATGGCGAGGAGATAGACCTGGTTGTAGCCGCGCCAAAAACCTCCGTGATGATTCACGCCCCAACGCCAGCGTGCAGTAATGAACTGCGTGCCGATTTCGTAGCCGTGCGGATTGCCGATCGCGCCCATCAGGTAGGCGGTTTCGGACGCCATCTCGAAACTTGGCGCAACCAATTCGCTCGATCCGCCGAGATGCGGATTGACTGCTTCAGTACCGGCGCGCGCCAGTGAAGGGCAAAGAAGAATAAGAATGATCCCGAAGCGAAAGCCCGTCATTGGCGCGCAACGATAGGGTGGAGGCAGGCGAATGCAATTCGTGCAGTGACTGTCATCCCGAGCCCGCGCAGACGGCGAGGGATCTCGCGCCTGCTCTGTCGTCTCCGAATGACGGCCGATGTAATCTACAGACCTGATGAGAGATCCTTCGGCGCGCTTCGCCAGCCTCAGGATGACACGCTTGTTAACCGAAAAAGTCGCGCAAGTCGTCCGGCAAATCGCTCGACCAATCGCCCACGCCATCGATCTGCAAACGCGCGGAATGGAGCGCGTGGCGCGGCAGCAGCAAAGCGCGCTGTAATTCATCCGTCCAGTCGTGCGCGATGAAATCGAGATAGAACTGCTCGTTAGGCCCGTAGATTTTGTCGCCGACAATAGGATGGCCTAACGAATGCAGGTGGACACGGATTTGATGCGTGCGGCCCGTGCGCGGCTTTGCCCTAAGGAGAGCAAATGTATCACCGGCGGTCGTTGCGCGGCGGAATCGCTGCACAACTTCGAAATCCGTCCGGGCCGGCGCGCCTAACGAGTGGATCATTTGCTTGAGATAAATCGGCGATGGTTGATGCGCGCCTTGTCGGGCGATCGGCGCATCGACGGATTTGGTTTCCCAATCCGGCCAGCCCCACACGATCGCGAGATATTCTTTCGTGATGCGCTGCTCTTGCATGAGTAATCCAAATCGCCGCGCCGCCTCCGCAGTTTTCGCCACAAGGACGATGCCGCTGGTTTCGCGGTCGAGGCGATTCACGATTGACACCTGACCGCCGTTCGCAATTTCAAACGCGAGCAGCTGCCGCAGTTCGCCCCAAAGAGTGCGCGCGCCATCGGGTTTGCTCGGATGCACCAGCAGCAGCGGCGGTTTATCGACTACGATGTAATCGTTAGTCTCGTCGATGATGCGGAAGTTTGCGCGCCGCGAATGGCTGGCGGATAAGGCAGGCTTGATTTCGCTCCGCAACATTTCGCGCCATTATAAGAGCGGCCTGCGCACTGTGCATGCAGTCGATGATGTCTCGCTTGAGATTGCGGATGGAGAATTTGTCGCCATCAGCGGGCCGAGTGGTTGCGGCAAGAGCACGCTAATTCATTTGCTCGCCGGCTTGGAAACGCCGACCAGCGGTGAGATCGAAGTCGATGGACTGGCGTTGCATAAAGCGAATGATGCCGCGCTCACAGAATATCGCCGGAAACGTCTCGGGCTCGTTTTTCAATTTTTCAATCTGCTGCCGACGATGAATGTATTGGAGAACGTGGCGTTTCCGCTGCTGCTGCAAGGCGTGGATTTTCACAAGAGCGAGACGCGCGCGCGTGAATTACTTGAGCTAGTGGGAATGCAGGAACGCGCTTCGCATTTCGTGCATCAACTCAGCGGCGGCGAACAGCAACGCACCGCGATTGCGCGGGCGCTGATTCATGGTCCGTCGTTACTCATCGCGGACGAGCCGACCGGAAATCTCGATTCAAAATCCGCCGGAGCGGTGATCGAAGTCCTGACCCGCATTGGTCACGAGCGCCGCGCCACGCTTCTGGTCATAACCCATGACGATGCGGTCGCGCGCATTGCTTCGCGCCGGATTGAGATGCGCGACGGGAAAATCACGGCAGACCAGAGCGCTTGACCTGCCTCGCAAAACCGCTTTACCTAATCGCGCAGCACGGAGAGAACGCTTTGGAACTCAAAGACATCAAGGCCATCATCGATTTGATGCAGAAGAACGACCTCTCGGTCTTCGAGATGGAGAAGGACGGCTTCAAGTTGAAGCTGCAGAAAGGCGTGGAGACCCAAACCGTTTTCGCGGCGCCGATGCCCGCTGCCGTTCCAACGGTCGCGATGCCAGCCGCGCCCGCAGTCGCAGCTGCTCCGGTTGCGGCTGAATCGAACGGCGCGCCTCTCAAAGACATTGTCTCGCCGATGGTCGGAACCTTTTACCGCGCGGGCTCACCGGACGGGGCGCCGTTCGTTGATGTGGGCAAGGCCGTGACCGAGGATTCGGTCGTGTGCATTGTCGAAGCGATGAAGGTGATGAACGAGATCAAGGCGGAGGTGACCGGGACCATCGCCGAAGTCGTAGCGGAGAATGGCAAACCGGTGCAATTCGGACAGGTGCTGTTTCGCGTGAGATGAACGTGGCGCAAGTTTCCAACTTGCATTGGTATCGCTCGCGCGTTGGAAACTTGTGTCCGGTCTGATTTCGCAAGTTAGGAAACTTGCGCCACGGCATGTTCGAAAAAATTCTCATCGCGAATCGCGGCGAAATCGCGCTGCGAGTCATTCGCGCCTGCAAGGAACTGGGCGTGCGGACGCTGGCGGTTTATTCCGAGGCCGATGCCGATTCACTGCATGTGCAACTGGCCGACGAAGCCATTTGCATCGGTCCTCCGCCGAGCAGCGAAAGTTATTTGAAAATCGATCGGATCATGAGCGCGGCCGAGGTGGGCGATGTGGATGCGATTCATCCCGGCTACGGATTTCTGGCGGAGAACGCGCATTTCGCGGAAGTGTGCGAGAGCTGTAAGATCAAATTCATCGGTCCGTCCGCGAGCGCGATGCGCGCGATGGGCGACAAAAATTCCGCTCGCATGTCCGCGCGCAAAGCCGGCGTGTCGGTGACGCCAGGCAGTGACGGCATCGTCGAGAACGAACAGGAAGCGCTCAAGGTCGCGCGCAAGATTGGTTATCCGGTGATGATCAAGGCGGTGGCCGGTGGCGGTGGCCGTGGCATGCGCGCCGCGCACAACGACGCGAGTTTGCCGCCGCTATTTCACGCCGCGAAAACCGAAGCGGAAAAAGCGTTCGGCAATGGCGATGTTTATATCGAGAAACTGATTCTCAATCCGCATCACGTGGAGTTCCAGATCATGGGCGACAGTCACGGGAAGATTGTTCATCTTGGCGAACGTGATTGTTCGATTCAGCGGCGCAATCAAAAGGTGATCGAAGAATGTCCTTCACCGTTACTCACTCCGTCGTTGCGAAAAAAAATGGGACACGCCGCGGTTAAGCTCGCCGAAGCAGTCGATTACGTGAACGCGGGCACGATGGAATTCCTGGTCGATAACGAGGGCCACTACTACTTCATCGAGATGAACACGCGCATCCAGGTGGAGCACACCATCACGGAAGAAGTCTACGGCTGCGATTTGGTGAAGGAGCAAATCAAGATCGCGGCCGGCGAGCGTCTCTCGCCGCACGTTGCTCACGCCAGCCCGCGTTCGCACGCCATCCAATGCCGCATTAACGCTGAGGATCCGGAGAAAAATTTCCAACCGTCGCCCGGCAAGATTGCCTTCTACTATGCGCCCGGTGGACGCGGGGTGCGCATCGATTCACATGCCTACACCGGTTATGTCGTGCCGCCGTATTATGATTCGATGATCGCGAAGCTAATTACAGTGGGCGCGACGCGTTCGTCCTGTATCGACCGCATGCGTCGCGCTCTCGACGAATACTACGTCACCGGAATCAAGACGACGGTGCCGTTTCACGCCGCCATCATGCGCAACGCCGATTTTCGCGCGGGAAAATACGACACCGGCTTCGTCGAGCGCCTGATGAGTTCCGACGATTTCGAGCTGAAGCCGCCGGCCAGCCGCTTGCACGAGTGACGCTGAAAGACTGCCGCCTTTACGGCATTCTTGACCTGGCTTACGTGGCGCGTGCGGATGTGGCGCGTGTCACTGGCGCGATGATCGAAGGCGGCGTCGATGTGTTGCAGTTGCGGGCCAAGCGCGAAAGCGTCGCGGAAATCAACGCGGTCGCGCGCGAATTGCGCACGATCACGAGTTCCACCGATGTGCCGTTGATCATCAACGATTACGCGCAGATCGCGCGTGATGTCGGCGCCGATGGCGTGCATGTCGGGCAGGACGACATTGCGATCACCGAAGTTCGGAAGATTCTTGGGCCGTACGGTTTCGTCGGCAAATCAACCCACAGTCTCGAGCAGGCGAAAGCAGCGCAGGCGGAGGGAGCGGATTACATCGGTTTCGGTCCGCTCTTCGCCACACCGACCAAACCGGATTACACGCCCATCGGTCTGGAAGAAATTCGCACCGCGCATGAACTCGTTAGGCTACCGATCTTTTGTATCGGCGGAATTAAGCTGGAAAATCTCGCGCGGGTCGATCGCCGCCGGCGCGCAACGCGTCGTGATCGTGTCCGGCTTGCTGCAGGCGGCCGATGTTGCAGAGTATGCGCGCGCGGCCAAGAGCCTGCTGACACAAATCAAATAGCCATGTCTGTCCTCATCGTTGGTTCCATTGCACTCGACACCGTTAAAACGCCGGTGGAAGAACACGCCGATCAACTCGGCGGTTCGGCCTCCTACGCGGCGCTGGGGGCGAGCTTCTTTTCGCCAGTGAATCTGGTCGGTGTGGTGGGGGACGATTTTCCGGAATCGGAATTTGCCTTTTGGAAATCGCGCCGGATCGACATCGGCGGCGTGCAACGCGTGCAGGGGAGAACGTTTCGCTGGTCGGGCGAATACGCCTGGGACATGAACACGCGCGAGACGCGTTCGGTCGCGCTCAATGTCTTCGAGCATTTTCGGCCGGATTTGCCTAACGAATACAAGAAAACCGATTTCGTTTTGCTGGCCAACATCGCCCCAGCCTTGCAGTCGCATGTGCTCGATCAAATGGAACGACCGCGTTTCGTCGTGGCGGACACGATGGATCTCTGGATTGAAACCACGCGCCCCGATCTCGATGCGCTCCTGCCGCGGGTCGATCTGCTAATTTTGAATGACAGCGAGGCGCGGGAGATGACGAAGGAGACGAGCCTGATCAAGGCTGGACGGCGCATTCTGCAGTTCGGGCCGAAATACGTCGCGATCAAGAAGGGCGAACACGGAGCCCTCTTGTTCAGCGAGAAGGAATTTTTCAGCTGCGGCGCTTATCCGCTGGAAGACATTCATGATCCGACGGGCGCGGGCGATACGTTTGCCGGTGGAATGGCCGGCTACCTGGCCGCGACGAATGGCGAACTGAACTTCGCCGCGTTCCGGCGCGCGATGATTTACGGGAGCGTGCTGGCCAGCTTCAACGTCGAAGCCTTTAGCATGGAGCGTTTGCGCACGCTGAACAAAAGCGAGATCGACCAGCGTTACGAAATTTTCCGCGACATGAGCCAGTTCGACGGCGCTTCGTGAAATTGCACTCGTTAGGCCGGACATTCATCATTCTGATCCTGGTTTTCTGTGGAACCGGTTCGTTGCGGGCACACGGACCGTGGCGGGTGATCCCCAACTGTCAGTTGATCGCCAACGCTTCGAATGACGGCGATAGTTTTCACGTCCGCGCGCAGGGGAAGGAATACGTGTTCCGGCTCTACTTCGTCGATGCGCCGGAAACCGATTTGTCTTTTCCGGAGCGGGTCAAAGAGCAGGGGGAGTATTTCGGCCTAACGAAAGCGCAAACGTTACAACTAGGAAAATACGCCGAGCAATACACCATGGAGGAATTGAATCGGACTTTCACCATCCGCACCTGCATGCAAGCCGCGCTGGGCCGGAGCAAACTGGGACGCGTCTACGCGTTCGTCGAAACGGCGGATGGCGATCTGGGCGAATTGCTGGTGGCAAATGGAATGGCGCGTGTCCATGGAACGGAGGCGATGCCGGTGGGCTTGAGTTCGCCGAAGATGGAAGAGCAGAAATTGCAGCGGCTCGAGCGCGAAGCGAAGGCAGAGAAGGTAGGCGGGTGGGGCGCGGGCGTTGGCCGATTAACAACGCGCGCGCCGAAGCAACCGTCGAAAACCGGCGTCGATTCATTTGAAGCGTTCTTTCATCCCGAACGCGTGGCGGCGGCTTCGGATCTTTCGACCATTGCACCTACGCCGGATCCCAACTGGCCTTTTCCGCCGCGTCAGGCTGCCATGCCACAGGTTGTGACTCTTCGACCGGCGTCAACGCCGCCGGCTACAACGATTCAATCGAGCGCAGCGCCGGCGGTGGCCAAGGCGGCGCAGCCCGCGACGACAGGTAAACTGGACGCGAACACCGCCAGCGAGGCGGAATTGATTGCGTTGCCCAACATCGGACCGGCAAAGGCGGCAAACATCATTGCGGCGCGTCCGTTCAAGAGCGCGGATGATCTGCGCAACGTGAAAGGAATCGGTCCGAAAATATACGAAAAGATTCGGCCGTTCTTCATTCCGGCTGCGCCGAAAGAGGATATTACTCGTTAGGCAAGCGGATAATTCTTCCGACTTGTCATCTCACGGCGAGGTGACTTTCACCCGGATGAAACGCATGGGAGCGCCGGTAACAGGCACGGTGTCGCGCGCTTCGACGATGAAGTTCGGAGCCGATCCCGTCTCCGCCACAAACCCCGGTCCCGATGCGACGGCGCCAGCACTGCTTGTGGCGAGATCGCTCCAATTCACGAGATCGCTCGAGGCCTGCGCCACATAGGTCAGGTCTGTGGCGAGCGACGAACGCTGGAACGTGATCGAGAGATATTTCGTGCCGCTGTAGTCCTTTACTGTCACCACCGGCAAACCGACAACTCCAGCCGTCGTGGGATCGAGGCCGAAGGCGTATTCCGCGAGATTCTGTATGCCGTCGCCGTCGTAATCGAAAAGGCGACCGGCGTTGCCTCCGGTCAGTCCAAAACTCGCGATGTAATTGTCCGCTCGCGTCACGGCGACCAGAGAGAAGTTCTGGATCGCATCCGGAACAATGCTGTTGCTCGCGGTGACGCTGAGACCGGGGAAGGTGCCATTGCCGCCAGAGGTGGCCGTTCCGGAAAGAACGCCGCCAGCGGACACTCCGAGACCGGGCGGGAATGTTCCGGTGGGGGTAAAGGTTGGGGCCGGATTCGCGGATGCGACGAAGGTAAAGCTGTAAGGAGAACCCACAATCACGGGCGAAGGCGGCGGTCCATTCTGGATCACCGGCGCTTGATTGCCGACGCACAAATTCGACGAGGGCGATGTCAACGCGATTTCCCAGCCTCCATTGATGTTGCCAGAGTCGAGGTTGGCATCGTCAACCACATAAAGACTCCAGGTGCCATTCGGATCGCCACCAGCGGCGCCGGTGAAAGCGGAGGTCAGCGTGTCAGTGCCGCCCGTCTGCGGTGTCAGATAGGGGCCAACTGGAGCCGGCGCCGGGAAGGGATCTTGCACGGTTCCGTAATTGGAAGGCTTGAACGTGCCCGAAGCGATGCCGGTCCCATCAGGCAGTGCGGAAGCGGCATCGTCGTCGAGCGTGATGGTGAGATTAGTCGCCAGCGTCGAACTGCCGGCGTCCGACATGATGATCATTTTGCGACCGGTCGGCGAGACGAGCAAAATATCCACATCATCAGGGAAGGTGTGATTGAAGTTCTTGATGGTCACGGTCAGCTTGGAAATCGTCGTGGGCGCGCCGCTGACGGTGATCGAGGACGGGTACGGAGTAGCTGGCGCGCCCGTGGTTGCCCCGGTGCCCGAAGCCGGGATCGTAATCGCCGCCGAATTCGAGAAGGTCTGGGTCGTGCCGCCAATCACCGTGCCGAGACGAAAGCTGTAGGTCACGTTCCCAAGATCGAGCGGCCCGTCCTGGAGATGGAAAGTCGCGGTGATATTATTGCCGCACGTTCCGTTCGCGATGAATTGGAAGCTGCGCGAGACGGTCGGTCCCGCCGCGATGACCACGCCATAATTTTGCGACGTCGTTACCGGAGTGACGCCACCGGAATTTTGCAAGGTGGCGACCAGATTGGTCGTGTTGCCATCGCCCGTGTTGAGAACGGGGAAATTTGCGGTGACCGCTTCGCCGGGATCGGCTGCACTATTTGGTGGCGAGAAGTTTTCCGCCGTGATGCCAGCGGCGCCGCCGGCGCTCATTTGCGGAGTGCCCGAAACACCGCAGCAAACAAAACGCTGACGTGTGATTTCCAATTGGACGCATCCAACCGTGCCGGTGTCGTCAGCGGCAGTGTCAGCCACGCGCAGTTTCCAGGTTCCGTTAACCGAAACGCCGTTGAAGGCGGAGAGGGGAGATTCGGGTTTGAAGCTTCCGGCGAAGGGGGCTGTTCCGGCCGAAATGGCGGTGGCCGCGCTATCGTCGAAGACGGTGTGCGTCCCCGAGCAATCATTCGTGCCGCTGCCGTAATTGTCGCCACTGCTGCCACGATTGGTGGACGAGCGGAACGCTAATTCCGGTCGGGCTGATCAGAGTGAGCTGCAAATCTCCGTCGAAGGTGTGATTCAAACGAACCTTCACGTTTACGTCGGTGACCGAGCCCGTGTCGCCGATCACAATCGGAATATCTACCGAGCTCACATCAGGAATCGGCGTAGCGATGTTCCCGCTGCTGTAAGTTGCCGTTGCCGGTGCGCCGAGTGCGCCGGTTTGTAAGGTGAAGGTCACGTTGCCGAGATTTGTCGCGCCATCCTGCAACTGGAACGTGGCCGTGATCGTTTGGCCGCAAGTCGTCCCCGCGGTGAAGCTGAACGGCCGAGTAACGGCCGGTCCGTTCGCTACTACAACGCCGTAGTTTTGCGGGCCGCTCGGTGCCGTGACTCCGCCGGTCGCCTGCAAAGTGGCGACAAGATTTGTCGTGTTGCCGGTTCCAACGTTGGAGAGATCAAAATTTACCGTGACCGTTTCACCCGGATCGATGGCACCATTACCGGGGGCGCAGCTCTCCGCGGTGAGCGAGGTCGCGCCGCCAGCGATGACAGGGACAGGTACCTCGGAGGCGTTGTAGGCGACGAGAGCAAAATCCTGATCAAGCGGCTGGGCGTTATTAGGCACGCCGTCACCCGCAATGTTCGTGGCGATGACCTTGATCACGAAAGAACCGGTCACACCCGCGGGCAGGAACACGCTCTCAACATTGTTCCGCGTGTCCGCCGAACCTCCCGTGGCCGAGAAGGCGCCGCTGAAAACGTTTCCCTTGTAGGTATTGCCGCCGACGGTGACTTCGAGATCGAGGTTATTTACGTAGGCGTTGCCGGACGTTGGTCCAGGCGTGTCGGTCCACGCGAGCGTGACGCGGAACGGTTTGGAATTATCGCTGACCGTGCCGGTGATGATGCGTTGCTGACCCGACGCGGTGAAAGTGTCGGCGCCGACTTCGTCGTGGAGTAAATGGGCCGTGGCAAAGATATCGAAGAAGCTATTGAGGCTGAGTTCGCCCATGCCCTGATTGTTCGAGGGCAGGGAATCATTCGCACCCACGCCAGTCATGTAGCGTGCTGAGTTCAGCATCAACCCCTTCGTCATCGCCGGGCTTGGGACGGTAAGACTTTGGTTAATGAAATATTGGCGGATAAGCGCCGCCGATCCCGCGATTGCCGGAGTGGAATGGCTCGTGCCGGAAGACGCCGTGTACCATTGCTGCCCAGCGGGAAAGAAGTTGCTTCCTCCTGTTCCGCCGCAAACTCCGGTGCCGTCAAAGCATGCGAGTTGCGCGCCGGTGCCGCTTCCTGTCGGGCTGGCGATGGACGCCTGCGCGACGCCCGCCGACACGTGTGTCCCCGGTGCCATGATGTCCGGTTTCTTGCGTCCGTCCGACGTTGGTCCACGGCTCGAGAAGCTGATGATGTCGTTGGCGTCATTCGCACCGGTATCATCGATCGCGCATCCATCAGCAGCGCCAAACGGATTGACGTTTTCCGCCGCGCCGACAGTGATGACGTTCTTTGCGGTGGAGGGTTCACCCACGGTTCCGGGACCCGAGCCAGCGTTGCCCGCAGCGAAAACGATTACGTATTCCTGATTACCAGCCGTCGAGATACAGTTAGGCAGCGAACATCCGGTGTCCGGTTGCGCATCGCGTACCAGCGCGTCGTATTGCTGCGAGTCGACCGAGTAGGAACTGGAAGTACCACCCCAACTATTGCTGCTGATCCGGGCACCATCGCGATACGCCTGCGATTCAAGATTTTGATAGGTCGGCGAAGTGAAGGTATCCGGATCAAAAATGACCGAGGAACCAATCTGGACGAACGGCGCCAGCCCGAGGTCCCAGCGGAACCCAGAGGCATCGGCGTGCGGAGCGGCTCCGAAGTTCACGCCGCCCACTGTTCCGGTCGGGACGTAGCCGCCAATGATGTGGGAATTTTCGTTCCCGTGGCCGTCACAACCTTGCAAGGTGCTGCCGGTATTCGGCGTGCCTTGCAAGCGATTGTAGATGATGCGGCTGTTCGCGGGAACAGTTGGGTCGCCCACTCTGTAAAGCGCAAAGTGATTCGGCGTCGCACTGCCGTTGTCGATCCCGCTGTCTGAGAGGTTGACCGCGAAGCTCGAGGCCGTGCTGACCGAAAAACCTTTTCCGGTTAGGTAGCTCAGGTAATCGGTGGGGGTCGGGACAGCCGGCGATCCGGTGAGGTTGCCCGTCATGATGATGTCCTGATGCTCGTCGCGTTTCTGAGGTGTGATCCATTGCTGGATTGAAACCACGTCGACGCGCTGCGCGATTTGGTTGATCACCACATCCTTGGGTAAGGCAACCCGCACATTGACGTAACCGAGCATGCTGTCCTGTTTGATGACGGGCTCGAGCTTGTATTGCTCGATCAGCGCCAGCGTCGTCTTGTTCTCCTCCGGATCATCGACCATCTGGATAGTAAATTGTTCGTTGCCCTTGGCGGAGAGATTCGGCTGAGTTGGACTCTTGTTGTCGCCTTTCGCGACCGCGTCTTTGGAATTGAGCGAAGCAGTAATCGCGGGATCAATTCGGTAGGCCGCTGTATAATCTCCATCCCATTGAGTGATTGCCTGGTTCGATGCCAGCTCCTGCACTCCCGCCAAAGTCTTCGCGGTTCCATAAACCAGATAGGCATTGTTCGGAATGTAAGTGACGATGCGAACGCCGGTCGCGGCGAGAGCTTGGTACCATTCGGGACGAATCGGGCCGGCGAATTGAATGAGCCGCATCTGCTTGCCGCCATTTCCGGCGGCGGATCGCACCGGTTTTTCTGCGGTGGTGTCGATCGCTCCCGCGTTGAGCAAGACCAGATTGTTCTCGTCTGCTATTTGCGCCTTCGAGTTGGTGGTGAGGCTACTGACGCTCGCCTCCGGTACTTCAAGTAATGCGAAGCTGCCGTAGTCTGCGATCACACGCGCGCCCTGAGACTTCAGAGCCGAGACCAATTGCGGATCGCGCACTGAAACCTTATGCAGCTTCCCAGGACTGCGATAGGAACCATCGGCCTGAATGTGCGCGTTCGGAGTGGCTTCCGCGGTTCGCGCGAGTTTCGGCTTGCCGGAGTTGCTCACTGGCTTCTCGGCGAATGCGGGAACAACAACTAAAGCAGCAATCGCTAGCAGCCGAGCAAAGAAAAGCCCGGCTCGCAGATAAAGTTTCATCTTACCGTTCGTTAGTCTTGGTGTGTCCATTTTTGTCCTGGGGGTGGGCACATCGATGCGTGTGCTTCATTCACGTCATGAACAAAAACCGCAGAAGAGGCGAGCCAATAAAGCTCAGCCGAGTTGTTTCATCGCGCCTCGGTAAGATCCGCGATGGAGGCGCGACAGTTTTTGTTTTGCAACGCCGGCCGCATTTGCGTGAAGCAATGTTTCGGGCGCAACTCGTCGAGGTCTTTTTCGTCGTGGATCATAACATCTTAACTAACGAAGTTCCGCTGCCGATCGCGGAGAGAACCTTAGTTGCGACAGACGCGCGGTGGTCGTAGCCTTCTCCATGAAAACTGCGTTCACTACGTTCGCACTGACCGCTCTGGCCGCGATCGTGCTGTCCGGTTGCACGTCAACAACGGCGGCGGACAACTCGCGATCGACCAAGCCTGTCTACACGACCGAGAAGAAGGTCTACAGCCAGGCGGAACTCCAGAAGCGCGGCCAACAGACTACGGCCGCATCGTTGGCTGCTCAGGACCCGTCGATCACCGTCAACGGTCACTAGCGGTCGCGAGGAGCAAAGCGAATCTTGTAACCGATCGAGATTGTCTGCGGTCATCAATGACCGGGACATGATCGTCGGCACGCTTGTTTGTCGCAGCGAGGGAACGCGGGATCGATTGCAAGTCGCAGTCGAGCAGGAACACCACTGCGGAGCTGAACTTCTCGTGCGCATGCCGGTCGCAGTCGCGAACAACGGCAGCAGGTGGCGCGGGATGGTGGAGGCGTTCGATCTGCACAATCATCCTTTCGCGCGGCGTTGTTACGCCTGGAAGATTGATGACCAGCGCTGCGCCACCGTCTTGAAGCATTATCCGATACGGACGGCCGAGGACGCGGTGCGCAGCTGGTTGGAAAAGAGGAGCGAAGTTTCCCATCCGACGAGCGCGTGGCGGAGATTGTTTCCACGTTTTCGCGCGAATCCGTAGCGGGCAGCGCGCGCCCGTGGTGATTCGAACACCAAACCTTCTGATCCGTAGTCAGATGCTCTATCCAGTTGAGCTACGGGCGCTGAGAGAGCGGTAATTTGCGGAGGAAGGGCAGGGCGTCAATCGGCGAATCGCGCCTTCTTTGCCTGTCGGCGAAATTGTCGGAAAAAACGTGCGCGAATCCGTTGCAAAACATTTCGGGGATGTTACTCGTTGGCCGTTATGGCTGAGCTGATCAAGGCTGACCAACTGAAAATTCGCCTGAAAAAGATCCCGGAATGGGAGCTGGAGAAGAAACACATCGAGCGAACGTTTGAGTTCGATGACTTCTCCGAAGCGATCGATTTTGTAAATGCCGTCGCGGAAGTTTCCGAGGACGAAGAGCATCATCCGGACATCGATATTCGTTACAACAAGGTCCGTCTCGTCGTCACCACTCACAGCAAGGGCGGGCTGACGGATCTCGATTTCGGCCTGGCCGAGCGAATCGACACGCTCTCGGACGAATAGTGGCTGACGCAATCACGCCGCCGGCTCGTGCGCGCAAAATCATCGCGGCTGTGCTCGTGCTCGTGAGCATCGTTGCGGTGTGGAAGTTTATCGATTACCGCACGCAGCCGCCGCCTCCACCGCATCCGGTGGGCGAAGTTCAGCCTAACGACAAGTAGGTAAAGGCCGACGCGGCGGCGATCGTCGTCATGGCTTTGCGTTCGAAGCCGAGCGCGTCGGGCAACGGCCGGCCTTCATCGACGTCGATAAACTCGAACATCGTCTTGATTTCCGAGCGCCCGGCCATGCCGGCTTCTTTTTTGCGTCGCGTCAGGATTTCAGAAATCTCGTCGTTCCAACCGCTCTTCCGCATGAATTCATTCCAGACGTGGATGTCGTCCTCGGTTGGGCGGCGACCATTGCCGAAACACCAGATGAGCACGTCGTCGTCGCTGCCGCCTTGCAGGACGCGATGCACCAGTTGCTGGTAATTGACGCGCAGGAAGCTGCAGCATTTGGCATCGAAGCCCTGGCCGAGATTGGGCTGGTAATCGGCCGGCAGCGCGCCGTTGGCGTAGGTGCGAATCTTGTCGAGCATGCGTCCGAAGTAAACGACGCCGCCAACTTTCGCGGCGGGACTTCGGAGGGGGAAGCGGCTCATCGCCCGGCCAGTTTGCAAAATTCGAAGGTGATTTTCAAGCCTTCATCCATCGAGCCTAACGAACGCTTGGCAGATGTCCGCGTTCGTCGGATGATCGGGAATGGACCGCATCGTAGGTCTGGAGACGGAATACGGCTGTCTCGTGCATGGCGGCGGTGCGCACGCCGCGGGCGAAGCCTGGCCGGTGAAGGTGAAGAATTTCCTCTTCCGCGAAGCCAACATCGGCGCGCTCGACCTGCACTATCGCGATTACGAAGAGCCGCCGGGCAACGGCGGTTTTCTGCGCAATGGCGGCCGCATTTATCTCGACATGGGCCACATCGAGTACGCTTCGCCGGAATGCCTGAACCTGCGCGATATTGTCGCCTTCGATCTGGCCGGCGACGATCTGCTGCACTCCGCTTTGGTCTCGTTAGGCGTGAGCGACCAGGTCTCGTTCGTGAAGAACAACGTCGATCATCACACCGGCGCGACCTTCGGTTGCCACGAGAATTATCTCATGAAACGCGAGGCGCAATTTACGCCGCCGGTGCTCGGCACCTTGCTCGCCTTTCTCGCCACGCGACAGATTTTCACCGGCGCCGGCAGAGTAGGGCAGGCCAACCCGCTCGCCTTTGATTTCGAACTGCCGCCCTCGGAGACGAGCGTCGATTTCCAGATCAGCCAGCGCGCCGACCACATCGTCAACGACATCTACCAATGGGTGCAGTTCAATCGCGCCATCATCAACGCGCGCGACGAACCGCTGGCCGATTATCGCAAATATCGCCGGCTGCATTTGCTCATCGGCGATTCCAACATGAGCCCGTTCGCCACCGCGCTGAAAGTTGGAACGACGGCCTGCGTGCTGTCGTTACTCGAACAAGGTTGCCTGACGAAAAATCTCAGCCTGCTCGATGCCGTGCAAAGCACGCGCGACATTTCGCGCGACCCGACACACGCGTGGATCGTGCGATTGGAAAACGGCAGCACCATCGGCAGCCTCGATTTGCAATGGGAATTTCACGCGCTCGCGCGCAAGCACCTCGCCGGTTTGAACGAAGAGACCGACTGGCTGCTCGACAGCTGGAGTTTCACGCTCGACGCGGTGGCGAACAAACCGGAGTCGCTCATCGGCGGCGTCGATTGGATCACAAAACGCTGGTTGCTCGAGATGTTCATGGAAGAAGAGAAGCTCACCTGGGACGATCCGTGGCTGCTCAGTCTCGACCTCGAATATCACAACATCGATCCGACGAAGGGATTGTTCTTCGGCGTGCAACCGGCCAAGCGCATCGGCGAATGGAACAACAGCGTGCGCCAGATGGAAGCGCGCTGGACACCGCCGCAAAACACGCGCGCGTCAGGTCGCGCCCGCGCGGTGGAATTTTTCCAGAAGCACAAGCAACCCTACGTGATCAACTGGGACTCGATCGCATGCGAAAGCCGCGATTTTCTTCTTATGGGCGATCCGTTTCGGACTTACGACGATGAGGTCGGGAAGTTCTTGAAAATGTAGCGAAGACAAACTCGCCCGACGGTCAAAAGTGAGGACTGACCCCAGCTGTCCCAACGAAGGCGGTGCGAACGGACTGGTGGCCCTCCAATGGCCCCCCACGCTACTTCTGATCGGAGTGGGCTACGATTACGGGACACTCCTAGACCATGAGAAAAGGATCGTGCCATTTCGCCTCAAGGTTTGCGACTTATTTGTTAGCTGCATCGTGCTCATCCTGCTTCTGCAGCCATACAACTCAGGCGATCGAGTATTCTCCGTCACGAAAGAATATCGCAAAAGTCATCGTTACCAAATGTGGTGCGCTTAGCGGCGAGGATACTGTTGTATTACTATCCAGCACTGGAAATATCTTCTCGCGAGCTAAGGCTGTTTTCGCTGTAAGCGATTACGTCTCGATAGGTATTCGATGGCAAAACGACCACACGCTTACACTTTATGTTCCGAAGTCTGCATTTGACGGAGACTTCGCTAATCGAAAAATAACGATACAAAACTCCGAAATAGGGGATGTGAATATTGAATATCGCATACTCTAGGTTGGAAATAGTGGTCAGGTCTCGCTACTGACACACCTATCGTCCGAACATGCTGGGAGGCAGGACGGGGCCGCATCTAAACATTTGATACTCGCAATGGAGGCAGCGCGTTGCCTCTCATCGAGCGCGACTTACTCGATATGTTGCAAGGAAGGCAGACCGTAATTCTCCTGAAGACTGGGCGCTTCTTCTTCGACTTGCCTGGCGTCGAGTTCGATTTGCTTCGGATCTTCTTCGGTTTCGATCTTGATGAAGCCGTTGATCGGTTGCTTCACCGCTTCGGCCAGGTCGCGGAGCGATTTGATTTCCTTGCCGTTCACTTTCGTGACGGTGAGGTAGGCGAGTTCGTCGTAACCAATGGTGCTGTTCGCGGGTAGCACCTGGCTAAGTATGACGACGCGCTGGTTGCCATCCGGGAAAAGATCGGATTGGAAGCGATCGAGGTAGACGAACTTCTGCGGCGCTTCTTTCTGCCAGTTGTTGCCCCACTCACGCAGATACTGGCGCGACAGTTCCTGGAAAATGAGCCCGCCGAGCACAAAGTAGGAAGGCGCTTCATCGACGTTATAAGGCGGGACGACGTAATCGCTGGCCGCACGATGATCGAGCACGACATCGAGCTGCATCGATTTTCCGGCCCGTTGAATTTGAATCGGAATGGTGTCGCCGGCGAAGGCGCGGCCGGTAATCAGGTTAGTGAAATCGAGTTTGCCGTAGAGCGGATCGACGTAGTTGCCATTCTGATCGATCTCGTTGTTGCCGATGGCGGTGACAATGTCGCCGACCTTCATGCCGGCTTTGGCGGCGGGCATGTTCGGCTCGATGCTCGTGACATAAACGCCGGTGGGTTTGCCAGTCTGGCCGGCGAACTTGCGCAGCTGCGGATCCCGCGTCGGGAAGAAGTTAAAACCGGCCGAAGGAAATCCGCGGTAAGGTTCCGTCTCGGCCGCTTTGAGGAAATGCGCGATGACCGGCGCGGGGATGGCATCGAGCACCTGCGAGCGCGGATCGTAGCGCAGGAGCAGACCGGCCAGCTTGTTATTTCTGACCAGCGGAATCGTGTAGCTGTTGTCGCGATACTGCATCGACATGCTGATGCGGTAGGTGAGGAACTGGCCGACATCGGCGGGATAACGCGTCATCTGCACACCGGTGACCAAACCTTCCGTCACAACCAACGCGCCGGTCGGCTCGAGTTGGAGCGCGGAAACGTGATCGCCGACAGCAGTGTCGAGCGCCAACTGCAACGGCGTGAGACCAGCGAGAAATTTTTCGTCGGTCGGCCTGATGAGGGCAAGATTTGCCTCGTAATCGACCACCACGACTTCGGCCCCGATTTTCTCTCCTGTCTCCGCGCGTTCGAGCTCGATGTAGTTTTGGTTCGCAACCAAATCGGCCGTGACGAGGACGCGCCCCTTCGAAAGCACGGCGCCCAGTGCGCGCTTCGAAAACGGCGCCTTCTTCTGCCACGGCCGCGCGTAATCGTAGGCTTGTCCGGTCACGTTTACCCTAACGAGTGAAAGTTCCTTCGGCTTGACCGCGGTCGAGACCGTCGAGGGTTTTACGATGGTCGGAGGCACGCTCGCCTTCGGTGTTTGCGCGAAGCCGGCATTGCTCAACGCGGCGAGCGAAAGAAAAAGGAAGCAATGACGAATCGCGCGCATCACTTTTCTCCTTCGTCGAGCGGCGGTTTGGCCGGCGGAATTTCGCTGAGATTCTGTTCGCGCAGGACGTTGTAGCGCGACTTGATGCGCTCGCGCGCGGCTTCGACTTCGTGACGATCGAGCACCAGCGGCGGCGCATCGCCGATCATGCGAATGACAAAACGGTCGACCGGTTCCGCGAAAGCCTGCGCCAGGTCCTCGAGATTTCGAATCTTCTTCCCGTTCACTTCATTCACGATGCCGGCGCGGTACGGTTGCAGGTAAGTGTTGATCGGGTCGGGCAGAATGTTGGTCAGAATGATGACTTCGGGATGCTCGAGATAAATTTGTTCCTGCACGAAGAAATCGAAGTAATGACGCAAACGCAGGTCCTGCGGTTGATAGGCCTGGATCAGGTCTAACGACATCGGCTGAAACAGGAGCCCGCCGAAAACGATGTAGCGCGGCTGGACATCGTAGGTATGACCCTGCACCGCGTAAGGCCAGACCGGGCCGAGATCGACCGTCACAGTCATCGGCTGTTTGTCGCGCAGAATGTCGAACTTCACCTTGTCGCCTTTGAACTTGCGCTCGACCACTTCCGGCATTTCGACGCGCTCGCCTTCCAGTTCGACAAATGAATCGCTCGCGATCGGATGATCATCGATGGCGAGCAGCACATCGCCGGATTTCAAAACCTTCGAGGAATTGCTCGCGTCCACCACCGTGGTCACGAGCACGCCGCGGTCGTCGTCCTTCAAACCAAGGAACCGACGTTGCGCGGGATTCTGCAGCTTCGAGTAGGTGAGACCGAGATCGACATACTTATCGTAGGTGCCGTCGGCCACATCCCTGAGGAAGCGCTCGATCACCGGCGTCGGGATCATGTAGGCCACGCCTTGCGCGACATCGCCGCTGTAACCCTGGAAGGCGACGCCAACGACTTTGCCGTTCTGCATCACCGGGCCACCGCTATTTCCGGGATTAATCTGCGCGCTGATCTGAATCGCGAGGTGCTGATCGATCGACGAATGCGTGTAGAGCTGGAAGTCGATGCGCGAAACAATTCCCGTCGTGACCGACATGCGTTGTCCGCCGATCGGATAACCATAGGCGGAGACGGTTGATTCGAGTTCCGGAATTCCGCCGAACTTCAGCGGTATCATGTCTTTGAAAAAATCCGGCGACGCGACTTTGATCAGGGCGAGATCGCAATCGTTCCCGACGAACAAGACGCTGGCCGGATATTTATTCGGGTCGCCGTCGCGTTCGACCGTGAGGTAGCGACTGTTGCTGACCACGTGCGCGTTGGTCAGGATGCGCTGGCCTTCGATGACGAATCCCGCGCCAACGCCGCGCTGAATATTTCCGGAATTCCACGGCGCCTTGTAATCCGGGTCCACGTCTGTCGCGGTGATACGCACGAGACTGCGCTGGATCGGTCCGTTGGGACGCGCGGGTACGGCGGGCGGCGCCATAGCCGCGGTGATGGGCGCGCTGGGCGATGCGTTTGGCTCCGCCACGGGCGTAGCGGTTCCTTTCTGCTGCGCGGGCAATTGCCTAACCAGAAGAAGAAAAACCGAACAGAAGATTGCGCCCCGCCTCATCAGAAGTCCGAGAAGATGGGACAAACGCCCCGGAAATCAAATCGGACTAGCGTTCTCCGTCATCCTGAGGCTGGCGTAGCGCGCCGAAGGATCTCACAGCCGGTCTGCGGACGATGCATTTTGCTGCGCGTTCGTCGACAGTGCGATCGTGAGATCCTTCGCCGTCTTCGCGGGCTCAGGATGACATCGCTTGTTAACGTCGAGCTAAATGCCGGCGCGGTCGAGCAGGGAACGCAGGACTTTCCCGGCGTCGAAGACTTCGGCGGCGAGGGCGGAAGCGGCGCGGGAATGTTTGCGGTAGTCGCTGTTGATCATCTTCACCGCCTCGGCGATTTCGCCTAACGAGTTGAAGGCGAAGAGGCCGGTGCCGTTGCCGTAGTGAGCAGTGAAACCGGTCTCCTGCGTGATGACCGGACGACCGGCCGCGAGATAACACGCGCTGCGATCGCTGAACCAGCCGGTGTTGAGCCGCACGTATTGATCCTTCGCTACGGTGAACTCGCCCTTCGAGTTCTGGATGTAATTGCGGTAGCGAAGGTGGTCGATGCTGAGCGCGACCGGCGAATGTAAGCGCCAGCGATTGCGGAGGAATTTCTCGCGTGTGCCCTCTTTCTTGATATCGGTCGCCAGCTCAAATGGTTCGCCGGATTTTCGCGGCGCGCCGATAAAACGCAGGAACTCGCGCGACTTGCTCCACAGATATTTTTCGCCGCGCCACTTGATATCTTTTTGTCCGCTCGTGCTCCAGTTGGCCACGGAAGTGAGAAGCGCGGCGCGTTTCGGCGGGTTCTTTGTTTTCCAGAAATCGATCACGACCGGCTGTCGCGTGGGCAACCAGCGCAAGCCGCGTTTCGGCACAGGAAATTTCCGCGTGTTCACATTTTCGCCGAAAGTGAAGAGTGCGTGATGCGCACCGAGATGGCGCAACGTCATCGCGTCGCGCTTGTCCACCTTGATTTGTTCCAGGCCCGGATCGCTTTCGATGTAAATCAGGCGATCGCTCACCAGCAGGTCGTCGTGTACTTCGTGCGTGCCACAGACATTGAGGATCGCATCTGCGTCTCGATACAATTCGCGCAGACGCCGCAGAGGCAGACCGGCGCTGGGATTTTCCGGAAGGTAGCGCGCGCAAAAACTCCAGCGGTCCTTGAAACCGAATTCGGTGGCGAGCCGCGTGAACAATCTTCCCGCGTAACGGAAATCGTAACTGAACTCGCCGCGTTTCGGATTGTAGGGCAAACGCGCGGAATGCTCGACGTAGTAAACATCGTGCCCGAGACGTTGCAGGCCGACGATGTAATGAAGGTGTTGCCAGATGACGCCGGCAATCGGCATTGATCCCATGAAGCCCATGACGACAATGCGTTTTCGTTTCATGAGCGCGTGGCGACGAATCTAGCGTGGATAATTTCCCGCTGCATACAAACTGGCGTAACGTCCGCCGCGCGCCAGCAGTTCTGCGCCGGTGCCTTCTTCCACCAGCGCGCCTTTTTCGAGCACAACGATGCGATCGACCTTGTGAATGGTGGCGAGGCGATGCGTGACGATGAGTGTGGTGCGGCCGCGCATCAGTTCCTTAATTGTCTCCATAATGGCCGCTTCCGTCGTCGGGTCGAGCGCAGAAGTTGGTTCGTCGAGCAAAAGAATGGGAGCGTTCTTCAGGAAGGCGCGCGCGATCCCGATGCGTTGACGTTGTCCGACACTGAGATGTCCGCCGCGTTCGCCGACCGGACTTTGGTAACCGCCCGGCATGGCCAGAATAAAATCCTCGGCCTGCGCGCGTCGCGCCGCCTCGCGGATTTCTTCTTCGGTCGCATCGGGCCGACTGTAGGCAATGTTTTCGCGCACCGAGGTTGAGAAGAGCAGAGTGTCTTGCAAAACAATTCCGATCTGCGCGCGCAAAGATTTGCGCGTGATCTCTTTCAAATCGCGTCCGTCGAGCGTGACGCGGCCACGGTTCGGATCGTAAAATCGCGGAACCAGACTGAGCAACGTGCTCTTGCCCGCGCCGGTGCCGCCGACGAAGCCAATGATTTGGTTCGGCGCGATCTTGAGATCGATGCCGCGCAGGATTTGTCGATCGGATGAATAGCCAAAATCCACGCCTTCGAAACCGATGGCACCGCTCGTTGCGGTGATCTCGATTGCGCCGGGCATGTCGATCACATCGTCAGCGCGATCGAGCACTTCGAAGCAGCGTTGCGCGCCAGCCGCCGCGCCTTCCATCGCCCAAGTCGTGTAGGTGAGCGACTCGAGCGGTTGATACAACATTAATAGATACGCGCTGAAAACGAGCAGCGAGCCGAGCGTGAGCGTGCCGCGCAGAACATGCAGTGTGCCGAGGTAATACATGGCAGCTGTACCGATAACCATGAGGGTGCTGAGCACGACCGCGCTGGTCATGTTGGTGAAGGTGAGGCGAAGATTGGCGCGCAAACTTTCCGTGGCCTGCGTGCGAAATTGCTTAACCTCGAATTCTTCACGCCCGAACGCGTGCACCATTCGCACCGAGCTGAGAACTTCCTGCGTCTGCGAGTACAAGGCGCTGTCGCGTTCGCGAATGGTGGTGGATTGGCTGCGAATGCGCTTGGCGAAAAAGTAGATCGCCGCGACAACCAGCGGGACGACTCCGAGGGCGAGCAATGTCAGGCTCCAATCGATTCGCACCATGATGAAGAAGGTGCTCAGGAGCGTGATGGCGGAACCAAAGATGTTGGTGAATCCCTGGTTAAACATCGTCTGAATCGCCTGCGAATCGTAGGCCACGCGAAAGCTCGAATCGCCGGAGCGTTGCGCGTCGTGATACTTGAGCGAGAGCGATTGCAGATAGGCGTAGAGTTCGGTGCGCAATTTGAGCAGCGCCTGAAGCCCGATGCGGACAAAGAGCATGCTCGAGAGAAGTCCGATCAAACTGCTAACGATTTGGATCGCGACGAGGGCGAGACAAAGAATGACGAGCGCTCGATGTTCACCGCCCAGAGATTGCGACCACCAACTGTCTGCTCTCGCGTGATGTGGAATCAAATCATCGACGATGATCTTGAATGGCCACGGTCGCAGAAGATTTAGAGCGATGCCGACAAGCGTAAGCAACAGACCAAGGACAGTCTGAAAAGCGAATGGTCGATAATAGCGAAGCGCGCGACGGTAAACCACGATTTGAATTGCAGATGAGCGATTTCGGATTGAACTACCGGCTCCTGAGTTGTGCCGGCAGGCTAAGTCCGAAATCAAGAAATTCGAAAGCGAAATTATGATGCATCACCTGATCGACACCTGGTTTCATTGGGTCCAGAACGGCGGTTATCTCGGGATCATCGTGCTGATGGCGATGGAAAGTTCGATCTTTCCCGTGCCGAGCGAAATCGTAATTCCGCCGGCGGCATTCCTCGCCGCGCAGGGGAAACTCGATTTTCTGGGGGTGGTGATGGCAGGCACCGTCGGTTCGTATCTCGGCGCGGCCATTACCTACTGGGTCTCACGCTCGCTGGGGCGACCGCTGATTGTGCGCTACGGGAAATATTTCCTGCTCAGCGAAGAGAAGCTGGACCGCGCCGAGGTCTGGCTGGCGCGTTATGAAGCAGGAGGCGTTTTCTTTGCCCGGCTGCTGCCGGTGATTCGTCATCTCATCTCGATTCCGGCTGGAATTGTCGAGATGCGCTTCGGCGTTTTCAGTGCGGTCACGATCATCGGCTCGGCCATCTGGTGTTACATTCTGGCCTTGCTGGGCGACAAAGCGTATCGCGTGCGGCCGGACCTGATCTCGAGTCCGGAAGCGATGAGCGAGTTCATTAAGTCGCAGTCGCTTTGGATAATTCTACTGATTCTGGTGTTCGCTGCTCTCTATTTTGTGGTGATGCGATTGACCGCCCGGCGCTCGAAGCGCTCGGTGTCCGAGATCTGACACAAGTGTCGCGCTTCTGCGCGTCAACCTTGCGAATTCCCGCTCTTTGCAGCTAAGTCTCCTCGGCAACAGGCTCATTTTGAACGTTGGCACCTTGTCTGCTCTCAAAGAGGACAAGGCTATGAACAAAACCAACCAGATTTTGAAAGCTCCGCAGAAACTCTCACTTGGCGACCTGATCCTCGCGGTCAGTTCCTGCACCAGGAACACCAAGGAGACGGTGGCAGCGGTCGCTGATTTACTCGGCAGCGGCCAGGTGCGCGTCGAAAACAACGGACGCTTCACCCGCGCCCGCGTCTGCTAAGCAGGCAACTAGACGATTTTCGGAAGCGTCGCGCGGTCATGAACCTCGCGACGCTTCTTTTTGTACAAATCACTTTCCGGTCTCCGGCGCGACTCTTATCTTGCCGCCGTGATCGATCGCTATTCTCGACCGGAGATGCGCGCGCTCTGGTCGGACGAGAGAAAATTTCAGATCTGGCTCGAGATTGAAACGCTAGCCTGCGAGGCAATGGCCGATCTTGGCCAGATTCCGCGCGCCGACGCCGAGGAAATCCGGAAGCGGGCGCGTTTCAACATCGCTGAGATCGCCGAGATTGAGAGACGGACGAATCACGATGTCATTGCGTTTCTGGAAAACGTCGCGGCCTCGGTTGGTCCGGCGGCGCGCTGGATTCACCAGGGGCTCACCTCATCCGATATCCTCGATACGACGCTCGCGGTTCAACTGACGGAAGCGGCGCGAATTTTGGCGGAAGACTTGAAGCAATTGCGTGCGGTCGTGGCCAGGCGCGCGCGTCGAATTCAAGATGACGCCGATGATCGGCCGCAGCCACGGCATTCACGCCGAGCCGATCACGTTTGGTTTGAAACTCGCGCTGATGTTCGATGAGTTCGGACGCGCCGAGGAACGACTCGCGCAAACCACCGAACGAATCCGTGTCGGCAAATTGAGCGGCGCGGTCGGAACGCACGCGCATCTCGATCCTGCGATCGAGAAATCTGTCTGCGAAAAACTGGGACTGAAACCGGCCACGCTTTCCACGCAGATCGTGCAGCGCGATCGGCACGCGGAATTTTCCACCACACTGGCGCTGATCGCTTCGAGCATCGATCGCTGGGCCACGGAATTCCGCCATCTGCAGCGCACGGAAGTTCTCGAGGTGGAAGAATTTTTCGGTGAAGGGCAGAAGGGAAGTTCTGCCATGCCACACAAACGAAATCCGATCACGGGTGAGCGACTGAGCGGGCTCGCGCGCGTCATTCGCGGTCACGCGGTCACGGCGCTGGAAAACGTCGCGCTGTGGCACGAGCGCGATATCAGCCATTCCAGCGCGGAGCGGATTATTCTGCCGGATGCGACGACGCTGCTCGATTATATGCTGGTGAAATTGCGCGAACTCGTCGCTGGCCTGCAGGTTTATCCGGAGCAAATGCAGCGGAATCTCGAACGGACGAAAGGACTGTATTGCAGCCAATCGATCCTGCTCGCGCTGACAGCGGCAGGCGCGGAACGCAAAGCTGCTTACGAAGCGGTGCAGCGCGCGGCCATGCGAACCTGGAAAGGCGAGGGAACGTTCGCGGAGAATGCCAGGGGCGAAGCGGAAATTACGAAGCTGTTATCGCGCGAGAAAATCGAGACGCTTTGTTCGCTCGATACGCATTTTCGTCACGTCGACGCGACGTTTCGCGCGCTGGGTCTGGTCTAGTTAGACCGCGATCAATCGCATCTCATCGATCGTTCCCGATCGTGTGAGTGACAGATCCGCGATGGCAAAAGTCGCGCCGACATTCATCGCGTCCGGCGCGAGCGTGGCCCGCACGCGTTTGTCGCGCATCTTCAAGATTAGCTGTTGCACCTCGATTTGCGGTGACAATTCCAGCGCGCAAAGTTCGAAGAGTGCGAGGAGTTCAAATCGCAGCGGCGTCGTCGCCGGCGGTGCGAAACGAATAGTGTGTGAATTATCGCCTGGCACGAGTTGGCCCGCGTCTAGCGTGAGCCGATAGCGCGGGCGCGCCAGATCTTCCGGCCGCGCGAACGGCGCGAGATGAACAAAGTCGATCTGCCCATCGGCGTCAGTTTGCACCTTTACCAATTGCAGCGGCCGGCCGTGTTTCAACGATTGCGGCATCGACGCCGGCAAGAGATGCAGCCAGACGTTAGATGAATTCTGGCGCACGCGAATTTCTCTCACCCGCAGATGCGCCGAAAAGTCGAGGGCCATTGCCTCGACCGGCAAACTGAGGACAACAGAAGTTGATCGAGCGATCTTGAATCCGGCGGGAATCTCGATGGCAGCAGGTATCGGCGCGCGCAAGATCGACGGTGGTTCGTAAAGTTCGCCGGAAACATCGAGAAGCGGACGCGCGCGCGCGCTGTCCGGTGCGGCAATTACGGTGGATCGCGACGTCATCGCCGCCTGTTCAATTTCCTCTTCGACTGCTGGCGACGGATCCTGAATCGACACAGGAATTTCTTCGGCCAATTCGAGCATGTGTTCTCCGCCGTTTCGCGATGGCAACGGAGACGCGACAGTCGATGTTTTCTTTGCAAACGGAGCGCGCGACCTTGAAGAAGCGCGCAATGTTTCTTCCACTAGCTCGACCAAGGCTCCGGCAAGAAACGGTTTCGCAATGGTCGCGACCACATTTCCAAAGTGCGCCGCCGTTTCCGTCATTTCTGCGATGTGTCCCGACATCATGATGACGGGGACGCGCCCGGTCTTTTCGTTGTCGAGCAACTTCTCGCAGACGTCAGCGCCGGTGATGTCGGGCAAATCGTAATCGAGCAAGAGCAGATCGGGCTTGTCCGCCGCGACCGACTTCAATCCATCGAAACCGGAAAGCGCAGTGATGATTTCCCATTCCGGATGCGCCGTGACCAGAGCGTCCTCGACGAATTGCAGGAGCAATTCCGTGTCATCAACCACCACGATCGTCCGTTTGGCGGACACGCGTGACGCTCTCTGTCGGGTCGGCTTAACTTCGGCGACCTCCTTCTCCGGCAACGCCGCCGGCAATACTCTGCGCAGAATTTCCGCCCATTCGCCGTGGATCGTGCGTGGCGGATCGTGCGGCCGTTCGCCTTCGCTGAAGCGCACACTTTTCCAGGTCAGCATGGTGCGCAAAGCTTCAAGGCCGGACTGGCCGATGACTGCGGCGTGTGTAATGCGGCCGTCCGCGAAATGAATCTCGCCGCTCCGCCCGCCCGCCGCGTCGACGCGCAAGACCAACTCCGCTTCGGTAATGGCGTGAAGCAGAATCAGATCAAGGAGCCGGAGGTGCCGCACCATCCGCGGATCCGCCGCGTTTCCGTGCAGGAGTTTCTGAACGACCGCGCCGAATTTCTCCAACTCGAAAGGTTTCTTGATAAACTCGAGCGCAGGACGAAAAGCGTCCTGATCAGCAAATTCCTCGGCGTTTTCCGCCGCCACGATTAGCACTCGCGCATCAGGCAGGAGTGTTCTGAGACGATTGAAGAACTTCAGGCTGTGACGTGGCGGGGGATCGCAATCGATGACAAGCAGTGTCGGTGTCAGTTCCGACAGAAGTGCGTCAGCCTCTGGCAGAGAACCGACGACGCGAATCTCAGAATTTGGCGCGAACTTTTTTAACGCCGAACCAAATGCGATGGCCAATGCCTTATACTCTTCTATAAGAAGAATGCTGGCAGGTAATGCGCTGACTGGAGTTTGTGAAGGTAAGGCCGAAATAGGAACTGGGGGTTGAAACGCGCGACGGCATGATTGTCGCATAATTTCCGAGCGCCGGAAACGTGCTTCAACGCCACGCGAACAATCGGCTTCGCTTGCGGCCTAAGCTGGGGCGATTTACTCGAAGCGAAGTGCTTCGATTGGATCGAGCGAAGCGGCGCGATATGCCGGGTAAAAACCAAAACCGATCCCGATGGCCGAGCAGACAACCAAACCCGCGATGGCCCAGCCAAAGGGAAAAATCAGATCGGCCTGCAGCCACATCGCGAGCAGATCGCCGCCGATCACGCCGAGCAGGATTCCGAGAATTCCGCCGGCTTCCGAAATGAAAACCGCTTCGGTGAGAAATTGCCGGAGGATGTCCCGGCTGCGCGCACCAATCGATTTGCGAATGCCAATTTCCTTCGTCCGCTCGGTCACGCTCACCAGCATGATGTTCATGATGCCGATGCCCGCGGCGATGAGCGCGATGAGGCTGATCACGAACGCGCCCACTCTTACGACATCGGCAATCGAGGCAAAGGCGCTCTTCAGCGAATCATTCGAGTAAATCTCGAAGTCGTCTCGCTGATTCGGTTTCAATCCGCGCGCGATGCGCATGGCGCCGATGGCCTTGTCCAGCGTCCGGTTGTAATCCGTCTGGGAAAACGATTGCGTCGCGATGTTCACGGTGCGGTTACTGCCGCCGAAATTCTCGAAGAAGCGCGTGATGGGAATGACGCTGATGTCGTCCTGGCTTTGGCCAAACGCCGATCCTTTCTCCGCCAGCACGCCGATGATCGTGACCGGATGACCGCTCAATTTGATCGTCTTTCCGATGGGCGATTCGTGCGGAAACAAATTTTTCTCGATGGTTTTCCCGACGATGACGACGCTGCGCGCCAGATCGACATCTTCGTCCGTGAGGTTGCGGCCGTAGGCGAGCGTGTAGGAATTCGCGGTGAGAAAGCTCTTGTTAGACCCGGCCACCGTCAGGCTCGGCGGCGTTTTCAGTTCGTTGTAAATAGCCTGGCCTTTGAAGTCGAAAGTCTTGAGACAAACCTCGCGCGCCGTTCCCTCCATCAAATTCGCGTAACGCAACGCCTGCGCGTAAGTGATGTTGCGGCGATTGGCGTACTTCTCGGCGTCGCGTCCGCCGCGTCCGCCGCTCACCGGATATTTCGCGAACTGGAAAATATTCGAACCGAGAAAACTGATTCCGCTCTCGATCGAATTCTGCAGCGCACCGATCGCGGTCATGACCGAAATGACCGAGAAAACGCCGATGGTAATGCCGATCATGGTCAAGCCCGAGCGCAGTTTGTTCGCGCCTAACGACTGCAGCGACATCTGCAAAATTTCGCGGAATTGCATTTTGATTTTTCTTTTTTTTACCGCAGAGGGCGCAGAGATCGCAGAGTCAAAATGAAACCTCTTCTTCAAAACGCAGCACCTTTCGACGGATGCCGTGCTTCAAGAATTGTTCGTTGAAATTTATGATCAGACCGACGCTCCAGCCTCCGAGTTTCAGATAGCTGAGAAGCTGCGCGTCGTGCACCGGAAGCAAGGCGTCGATGGACTTAACTTCGACCAGGACGCTTTCAGCAACCAGCAGGTCTGCTCGATAACCGCATTCGAGCTTCACTCCCTTATACTCAAGCGGGATCGGTTTTTGCCGCTCAAAGGGAATATCCCGAAGATCTAGTTCGCGACACAAACAGAGTTCATAGCTCGATTCGAGCAAGCCCGGCCCGAGCGCACGATGCACCTCAATCGCCGCGCCTATCACTGATTCTGTCAGCTCGTTTAATTCAGTCATCTCTGCGTCCTCTGCGATCTCTGCGGTTAATCATTCGTAACGCAACGCCGTGACCGGATCCAAACGCGAAGCCGACCACGCCGGCGCGAAGCCGGAAATCAAACCGGTCATGACGGACACGAACATGCCGACCATGACAAGGCCGAGTGAAAATTGGATCGGGAAGGACGGAAACGCCTTGGCGATGCCGAAGCACATCACATATGCGATGACCAATCCGATCAATCCACCGAGAAGACAGATCGAGGTCGACTCGATCAGGAATTGCAACAGGATGGTGCGGCGCCGCGCGCCCAGCGCCTTGCGCGTGCCAATCTCCTTGGTGCGTTCCTTCACGCTCACGAAAGTGATGTTCATGATTCCAATCGCGCCCACGAAAAGTGAGAGCCCGGTGATAAAGAGACCGGCGATCGCGATGGAATTTTTCACCGGATCAAGCGTGCTCTTGAAGGCCTGCTGCTCGTTGATGTTGAAATCGTTCTTCTTTTCCGGCGGCAACGCGCGCACGCGGCGCATCAATCCCGTTAGTTCGTCCTTCGCATCCTCCAGCTTGAGCTTGTCTTTCACTTTCACGCGCACATCCGATTCGCTCTTGTTGCTGAAGAATTTTTTGAAGGCCGGCAGTGGAATGATCACGATCGAGTCGAGGCTGAACAACCCGAGGAACGATCCCTGGCGCGCGCCGACGCCGATGACTTTGAACTGCTGCCCGTTGATGAGCACGTTCTTGTCGATCGGACTGGCGGAAGCGAAGAGCGCATCGGCCACGTCGTAGCCGAGCAGGCAGACGTTGGCCGCGCTGCGTGTTTCCAGATCGTTGAAGAACCGGCCCTCGGCAAAATCGACCGTTGAGATGAGTGGATAATCGGCCGTTGTTCCCTGGATGAAAACATCGCTGACCTGGTTGTCCTGAAACTTGACCGAGCGCGTGACATTCGAAGTCGGGACCGCGATGACCAGGTTGGTGTGATCGCTCGCCGCGATCAAACGATTGAGCGTGTCGGCGTATTCGGTTTTGATCTCGCGCCGGTCGCGGTAATTCCACCAATCGTTCACGCGCGCCCACGGGAACTGGCTCACATACAAAACATCATCGCCGAGGATCGACATGCTCTTGTCGAACCCGCTTTGGATTCCGGATATCGCCGTGCCCATGAGCGTGACGGCGACAATGCCGATGATCACGCCGAGCGCGGTGAGCATCGAGCGGGTCTTGTTCGATTGCATCTGCGCGAGCGCAATTTTCCAACTCTCGCTCAGTTCGTAGATCAGCCGTTTCATCGGAAACATCATCCTAGCATCGACAGCGCCAATTGCCAGACCGACACGAATAGCAGCTACCTAAAGCGCCGTTTGAGAAACCTAAGTCACAAGATGACAACTTTTACTCTTTCAGGCCGAAGCTCTTGACCGATTGGTCGCCCTCCGATTACGAGCCGTCCAAGTCGCACGTTAGTCGTCGGGTTAGAATGAGCAGCTACTGGCCGAACCAGCCGACGCCTTCCGTGCGACAGATACAAAAGAAATAGCGAATGTATCGTACATCATTGCAATCTTTGTTCGAGCTCGCCACCCTTATCCCGATCCCGAGTCGCGGGCCATCAACAGGAGCTAAGCATGACAGTTAACTACCAAGCAAAAGAAAGATAAAGTGTCAATACTTAGCTCTGGGCTTGCATTGATTTTTCGGACAGTTAGGCAGGGATCAATTCCTGTAGTCTATTTTTGTTTTTGATTGTTGGATTCGAAGTTGATCGGACTGGTGTAAGCCAGACTGGAGTGCAGTCTGATGCGGTTATAGAAGGTTTCGAGGTAGTCGAAGATGGCGCTGCGGGCCTGCGCATGGCTGGCGAAGCGCTGCGGATAGACTAGCTCGTATTTGAGGCTGCTCCAGAAGCTTTCGATGAAGGCGTTATCGTAACAGTTGCCGGGGCGACTCATGGAGGCGACCAGGCCATGTTGGCTGCAGGAGCTGGCGGTAGGCGGCGCTAGCGAATTGACTGCCCCGATCGGAGTGGAGGATGAGTCCACTTCCAGGTCGGCGCTGGCTCAGGGCCATGCGCAGGGCGGCACAAGTCAGTGGAGCATCCAGCATCGGACTCATGGCCCAGCCCACCACGCGCCGGCTATATACATCCAGGACCGCGACCAGGTATAACCAACCCTCGCCCGTGAGGATGCCCGTGGCATCACTGACCCAGAGCTGGTTCGGTTCGTTTGACCGCTAAGTCTGGCACACGGTTAGGCGCGATAGGTCCGCCGTGGCGGCTATCGGTCTTAGCCGCGCGATACTTGCTCCGTTGCCGGGCAAAGAGACCCTGGGCACGCATGAGTCGGGCAATGCGGTTGCGTCGTCCTGGGCAACCTAAAGCCTGAGCCAGACGTGGGCTGCCATAGGTCTGTCGGCTGCGCTTAAACTCCTCCTGGATGCGGCCGCGCAAGCGCAGGTTCTCCAGCTGGCGTGGGCCAGGTCTGGTGCGCCCTTCTTTCCAGGCGTAGTAACCACTGCGCGAAACCAGGAGCGCTTCACATAACCAGGCTACCTTGTAATTTTGGCCGCTCATTTGTTCGATCCGGGCATACCTCTGGGCGGCACTTCGGAGAGGATGCCCAGTGATTTTTTTAACACTTCGCGCTGCTCCAAAAGTTTAGTGTTCTCCGCGCGCAAATGACGGTTCTCGGCCTCGAGTTCTGGCAGGCTGCGCCTGGCCTTGCCCGTCTTAGTCGTCTCGGGCGTGCGCTCCAACTTGGCCCAGCGGTAGAGCAAAGGTGGTCGAATACCTAACTCTGCTGCGACCTTGGCCGCGCTGCGCCCGCTGCTACGCCAAAGCTGCAGCGCCTCCTGTTTATACTCATCGCTATAGCTCGCCTTGGCCCGAGCTGGTTTACTTAACTGTGTCTTCATGTGGGTTCTTCCGGGTTTTTGACCCCAAGCCCACTGTCCGTCAAATCAATGCAACCCTACTCTGACCCCTATTTTACTCGTGATTCTTTCGAGAAAAAATTTCCTTCAGCGCCAATCAAAGGACTGGAGAAGGCCACTGAAGCGGCGAAGCAGATGCACGATGCCCTTGATAACGCACTGCGTAGGACTGAAGAGCGAGAGAACCAGCATCAACCGCGCAGTGAATGGGCGCCGATTGAAGCTCTTGAGAAGCAATGAGCCGGCAATCTTATTACTTACTCGCAGGGATCCTGGCGGCGGTAACCGCGACCCATTCCAACGCCGCTGCAGGGGCTGAATATTTCGTTATTCCTCGCTCTACTGTTGTGCCGAGATCTGGCCGAGTGTCATTCGACATATACATTCGGAATCTCGGTGCGGAGAGCATTGTTGTTGAGGCTCCCTCTCAGTTTCGCGCTAGCTATCGTTTAATAGACTGTCGCGGGCATCGTTTTGACCGCTTCTTCGGGTCTACCGGCGGCTCAACTCATCCCGATGCACCAATCAGGATCGCACCACGGTCAGTCTATCACTCAAAGTTTGAGATGGATATAACTGCACAGAGTCAAGACTTGGCGGAAATAGAGTTTACATTTGGGAATAAGCGCGATGCGAAAAAGACGGCGGTATTACTCATCCGAAGCGGGGGGAATAGTAGCGGTCAGCGCTAACTATCGACACAAAGGGGCTTAAAGGGGAAGCTTACAAAGTTAAAGGGGTCTGAGCTAAGTATGGGAATGAATAGGGGTCCGAGCTTAATATCGTAAACTTTAGACGCCCGCGAAAGGCTAGGGGTCGCGTCTGAATATTCAACATCTGACCAAACCGCAGACACTCTCTTCGAGTGCGCTTTGGGTTACTTCGTCGAATAAACGACAGAATCGGAGTCGAGCGACTCCGTCAGATCATCGCTCTCGATCACGCCATCGCGCAAATGGACAATGCGCCGAGCATGTCGCGCGATGTCCGATTCGTGCGTGACCAGAATGATCGTATTGCCGTTCTGATAAAGATTCTCCAGCAATTGCATGATCTCTTCGCCGGTCCTGGAATCGAGGTTGCCGGTCGGTTCGTCGGCCAGAATGATCGACGGCTCGTTCACGAGCGCGCGGGCAATGGCAACGCGCTGGCGTTGCCCGCCGGACAACTCGTTAGGCTTGTGATGCATTCGTTCGCCCAGCCCCACATCACTGAGGACCTGCGCCGCCTTGCGTTCGCGCGTTTCCGCATCTATGCCGGCGTAGATCAGCGGCAGTTCGACGTTCTTCAAACTGGTGGAGCGGGGGAGAAGATTGAAGGTCTGGAAAACGAAACCGATCTCGTGATTCCGGATGGCGGCCAGCTCATCGTCGTTCATGGCCGAGACATCTTTTTTGTTGAAGAGATATTTGCCCGAGCTCGGCGTATCGAGACAGCCGAGCATGTTCATGAGCGTAGATTTGCCACTGCCGCTCGGTCCCATGATGGCGAGATATTCGCCGCGGCGAATTTTCAGCGTCACCCCGCGCAGGGCGTGCACGGTCTCTTCGCCCATCACGTAATGCTTGGTGATGTTTTCGATGTCGATGACGACCGGGCCCACGGATCGTGACGAGTGACGGGTGATGAGTGACGAGTTCAGCGGCGCGAGACTAGTGTGCGACGGAGGACGTTCAGCATTCGGCGCAATTCGTTGATTAACTCCAAAGCGGGCTTGGCAATTACCGCGCCGCAAAAATCCAGCTCCACGCTTAGAATCAGCTGCGTATCGATTTCGGCGAGCGAACCTTCGGCGTGCGAAATGAATTGAATGAATTCTCCCGTAGTGTGTCTCGCCTGGCCTTCCGCGATGTTTGATGGAACCGAAACCGCGGCGCGACGCATTTGCGTGACCAGACCGAATTTTTCGTCAGACGGATAGTTTCGAGTCAGATCGTAAATTACCTTGGCGAGCGCCATACCCTTCTGCCAAACGAGTAGGTCCTTGTAGCTTTGTGCTTTCTTTTGCATGCACGCGTTCTAACGCGAATCTCATCACTCGTCACCCATCACTCGTCACTACTTTTTCTCTTTCTCGTACTCGACCTTGGCGCCGTCTTTCAACTTGCGGCTGATCGCGCTGTAGCTGCCCGAAATCACTTCGTCGCCCGGTTGCACGCCGCTCTTGATTTCCATGTAGGTGTCGTCGGCGATGCCCGTGTTCACTTTGATCATCTGCGCCTTGTTCGCTTTCTTCACGAACACAACCTTGGTCGACTTCTCGCGTTCTTCTTTCTCGTTCTTCTTCTCCAGGCGCTGATTGCTTAATTCGGCGGCGTTATCGCCCTTGTCGCTGGCGGCCTGCTTTAGTTTGCGCTTCTCGATTTCTTCCGGGCTCAAATTCCCATCGCCGGTGCGAATCGTCACGCTTTGCATCGGGACCGCCACCGCGTCATTCACGACGTTGGTTTCGATGTCCGCCGTGCAGCTCATGCCCGGACGCAACTGCGCCTCGCCGGCGTCGACGCGAATCTTCACTTCGAAATTCGTCACTTCCTCCTGCGTGCCGGTGCCGCTCGTCTTGCCGGTATTGGCTATCAGGTAAACGGTGCCGTTGAACTTCCGTTCGCCGTAGGCATCGATCGCCACGGTCGCCTTGTCGCCGACCTTCACATTCACGACGTCGTTCTCATTCACATCGACGCGCGCTTCCATCTTGGTGAGGTCAGCCACGCGCATCACTTCCGTGCCGGCGAATTGATTCGTCGCCACCACGCGTTCGCCGAGCTTACTGCTCAGCATGGTCACTTTGCCGTCGATGGGCGAATTGATGGTGGTCTTGGAAAGTTGATCGCGCGCCTGGCTCGACGCTGCTTCGGCGCGTTCGATTTCGTGCAACGAGCTTTCGAAGGTGTTCTTCGCTACATCGGACGCAGCCTGCGCTGCGTTGTATTCCTGAATCGAAATGGTCTTCTTCGCGTACATGTCATCCGCGCGCTTCAGGTCCTGGTCGGTCTTCAGCATGGTAGCTTTCTGCTGAAGATTCGTGGCCTTGGCGGAACTGATGGCGGCTTCCTGTTGCTCGACCAACGCCTTGTAAGTGTCGGGCTTGATCTTCACCAGCAGGTCGCCCTTTTTCACCGTCATTCCATCTTCGACTGGCAGCTCGATAATCTCGCCCGCGACTTCCGGCGAAATCTTCACTTCGGTTTCCGGCTGGATCTTTCCCGTCGCTGAAACGGTTTGGACAATCGTCTTGCGAATCGCCTTTTCCGTCGTGACGGGAATCGGCTTCTCGCGTTTGCTGAGAATGAATGAGACAACGCCCCAGAGAACGATGAGTCCGACGATGCCGAGGATGATATTTCTCTTGCGACGCGACTTCTTCTTACGCGGCGACGCCGTCGCGGTGGCGGGCGCAGCGGCGGTCTGATGCATTTTGGGTGGGGCCTTAGGCGGAGCTGAGAGCATTAGTGACGATTAGACTTTGGAAAGCAAATCCCGTTCACTTTCGGAAGCCGGTGACCGGTAATTCTAACTTAGGGCGAATCGATCGCGAATCCGCGAGATCGCCCAGCTAGCGTGTTCGGCTATGAGGGGCTCCGTGTCAACTGCGGCACCCTCTAGTGCGGGCAGGTCCTGCGCCGTTCCAACATTGCCCAAGGCGACGCAGACATTGCGCAACAGGCCGCGGCGTTTGATCCGCTTTATCGGCGAATTGCGAAAGAGAATGCGGAACTCGCTTTCGCCTAACGAAAGGTAATCGCGCAGCTGCATTTTGGTTGTGGCCGGACGAGCAGCGAAAGCCGACTCGCGCGAAACTGCGGCGAAGCGATTCCACGGGCAAGCGTCGAGGCATGCATCGCAACCGTAAATGCGATCGCCGATGAGCGGGCGCAGTTCGAGCGGGATCGAGCCTTTCAATTCGATCGTCAGGTAGGAAATGCAGCGGCGCGCATCCAATCGATGCGCATCCGTGATCGCGCCGGTCGGGCAAGCTGTAATGCAGCGTGTGCAACTGCCGCAGCGCGCCGTTTGCATTTCATCCGGCGGCAGCTCGAGCGTGGTCAGGATTTCCCCGAGGAAAAACCACGTGCCTAACGAGCGGTCGATCAGCATGGTGCTTTTGCCATGCCAGCCGATTCCGGCTTCTGCGGCGTGATCGCGTTCCAACAACGGACCGGTGTCGACGTAGATCTTCTGCACGCCGCCGTGCTTTTGCAGGAATGAATCGAGCTCGCGCAATTTGCGCAGCATCACCTCGTGATAATCGTCGCCCCAGGCGTAACGCGCGATGCGACCAGGGGATTCGTTAGGCCGCTCGCCCTGCCAGTAGTTCAACGCCACGACCACGACTGATTGCGCGCCGGGCAGGATCTTTTCCGGATCGCACCGCTTCTCGGCGCCGCGTTCCATCCACTCCATCTCGCCCGCCGCGCCGTCGCGCAGCCAATGGCGAAATGCGTCGGCATAGCGAGGCGGGGCGCAACGCGCGATGCGACACGAATCGAAGCCGAAGGTCTGCGAGCGCCTAACGAGTGCTCGCTTGATCTCAGGTGCATCGAGCGCTCCGTCGCTCGATTTAGATATTCTCAGATCGGTGAGCATTGTACGAAATTCATGCAATTAAATCGCGCGCAGAGCGCCCGATCCACCTAGTGCAGCCAGAATCGCATCCGCCACTTCCGCTGGCGTGAGGGTCGTCGTGTCGATCGTCACCTCGGCCGCAGCCCGATATAACGCTTCCCGCGCGGCGATCAGTTCGCGAATGCGCTGCCGCGGATCGGCGCCGCGCAACAGGGGACGATCCTCCCGATGCGCGACACGCTGGAGAATTGTCTCCTCATCCGCCCGCAACCACACAATTGTTCCCAGCTCGCGCATCAACTCGACATTCTCCGCGCGCAAGATGCACCCACCACCAGTGACAACGATACTACGTCCGCCCGGAATGGTGCGCAGCACCGCTGTTTCTTCCTCGCGAAACGCATCCTCGCCCAGGCGGTCGAAGATTTCGCTGATGGAAGATTTCACCTTCGAAACGATCAGTGCGTCGGTGTCGAAGGCCGGCCGCGCGGTGCGACGACACAGCTCTACCCCGGCACAGGATTTACCGCTGCCCATGAATCCGATCAGGATGATGGCCTCGCCACGCCGCATGGGCCGAAAGTAGCGCATGCTTCGAGCTTGCGAAACGTTGCAGGCTAGGGGATTTCATCAGTCGGATGCCGAAGAAAAAACAACCGCTCGTCGCCGTGGTCATGGGCAGCCAGTCAGACTGGGAAACGATGAAGCACGCAGTCGAGCTGCTCGACCAACTCGGCGTGCCTAACGAATACAAGATTGTCTCCGCGCATCGCACGCCGGATTTGATGACGAAATTCGCGCTCTCAGCCGCGGGTCGAGGCGTCCGTGTAATCATCGCCGGCGCGGGCGGCGCGGCGCATCTGCCGGGAATGATCGCCGCGCAAACCTGGCTGCCGGTCCTCGGCGTGCCGGTGGAATCGAAAGCGCTCAAGGGTCTCGACTCACTGTTGTCGATCGCACAAATGCCGGCCGGCGTAGCGGTCGGAACATTGGCCATCGGTGTTTCCGGGGCGAAGAACGCGGCGTTGCTCGCGGCCAGCATCGTTGGCCTAACGAATGATAGCGTCCGGAAAAAGGTCGAATCGTTCCGCAAGAAACAGACCGCGACGGTTCTCGCGCAGAAACTCAAATGAGCGAGCCCAGATTCCTGCCCGGCGCGACAATTGGCGTGATGGGCGGCGGCCAACTCGGCCGTATGTTCTCCATCGCGGCGCGGCGCATGGGCTACATCGTGCAGATTTTTACGCCGGAGGAAGAAACGCCCGCCGGACAATTCGCCGACCTGACCCGCATCGCCGATTTCAACAATGAAGCCGCGTTGAGTCGTTTCGTGGAAGAAGTCGATGTCATCACCTTCGAGTTCGAAAACATTCCGATCGAGACGATTGAGTTTTGCGCGCAGGGATGTGTCGTTAGGCCGGCCGGTTCCATTCTGCACACCGCGCAAAACCGGTTGCGTGAAAAAGAGTTTCTCGCTTCCGCCGGAATTCCGATCGCGCCTTTTCGCGCGGTGCGAAACGCCGGCGAACTGGCCAACGCCATCGAACAGATCGGCCGTCCCGCCATTCTGAAAACGGCGGCCTTTGGTTACGACGGCAAGGGCCAGCAGATGATCAGCGCCCGAGAAGATTACGACGAGATTTGGAGCGCGAGTTCCGCTGAGGAAATGGTGTTGGAAGGTGCGATCGATTTTGAAAAAGAAATCTCGGTGATCGTCGCGCGCGGGATCGACGGAGCGAGCGCGACCTTTCCCGTCTGCGAAAACATGCATCGCAATCACATTCTCGATATCACGATTGCGCCCGGGCGTGTGACCGAAAAGGTCGCACGTGAAGCGAGAACGCTCGCGGTCAAGATCGCGGAGAAGTTGGAATTGGTCGGACTGCTCGCGGTTGAAATGTTCCTGAGCAAGGATGGCGAAATCCTGGTGAACGAACTGGCGCCGCGGCCGCACAATTCTGGCCATTGGACGATCGAAGGCTGCACAACGAGCCAGTTCGAACAGCAGGTGCGCGCGGTCTGCGGTCTGCCCTTGGGCTCGACCGAACCGCTCTGCGCCGCCGCGATGGCGAACTTGTTAGGCGAACTCTGGCACGACGGCGAAGCGCCCGATTGGAGCAAGGCACTCGAGACGGACAGCGTGCATCTTCATCTTTACGGGAAGAGCGAACCGCGTCGGCGCCGCAAAATGGGACACCTGACGGCGTTGGCAAAAACAGCGGATGAAGCCTTTAAGCGCGTCAAGGAAGCGCGGGCGGCTTTGAAGCCGGCGAAGTGAAAACGCAGCTGCTCGACGCTGCGTCCTGCGCGACAGCCGTCGAATTTCTCAAACGCGGCGAAGTCGTCGCGCTGCCGACAGAAACGGTTTACGGCCTGGCCGCCGATGCGCTCAATGTCGATGCCGTCTTGAAAATCTTCGAGGCGAAGGAACGTCCGCGTTTTGATCCGCTAATTGTGCATTTGCCTAACGAGCAGTGGCTGGACCGCCTGACGAATGTTCCCGCCGCAGAAAGGAAACTGGTTTCGCGCCTAACGAGTGCTTTCTGGCCGGGTCCGTTAACTTTGGTTTTGCCGCGGCAAGAAATCGTGCCGGACATTGTCACCGCTGGTTTGAAGACGGTCGCGGTGCGCATGAGCGCGCATCCGGTTTTTCGCAGCATCATCACTGCGTTCGGCAATCCGCTGGCGGCGCCGAGTGCCAATCGCTTTGGTCGCATCAGTCCGACGAGCGCTGCGCATGTCATGGCCGAACTGGATGGCCGCATTCCATTGATCATCGATGGGGGAGTAACAACACACGGATTGGAATCGACCATCGTCGCGCCGCGCCACGGCGAGATCGAAATCCTGCGCACCGGTCCGATCATCGAGGAAGAACTGGCGCGCTTTGCTCCGACGCGTCTGGTCTCGTTAGGCCAAAGAATCGAAGCGCCGGGTCAATTGCCGACTCATTACGCGCCGCACACGCCGCTCGTTCTGACGAAAGATGCGAAGAGTTTTCGCGCGGAAGGAAAGAAGATTGGAGTGTTGAATCACCCGCGCGATCTGCGCGAAGCCGCGGCAAATTTATTCCGCCGTTTGCGCGAACTCGATGAATCAGGCGTCGATTTGATTGTGGCCGAAGAAGTTCCCGAAGTTGGCCTTGGGCGCGCGATCATGGATCGATTGCGGCGCGCCGCCACACGTTGATTGTCATCCCGAGGCTGGCACAGCGCGCCGAGGGATCTCGCAACCGCTCGTGCGCCACACAATCTAGTTCGCGCATTTTCAACTGCGTGGGCGAGATCCCTCGCCGTCTGCGCGGACTCGGGATGACAAGCACTCGTTAGGCGCGCGCTAGCTCTGGTGCGCCAGGCACGCTTGAATAAATCCCTTGAAGAGCGGGTGCGGCTTGTTCGGCTTGCTTTGAAATTCCGGGTGATACTGACAGGCGAGAAAATACGGATGGTCCTTGAGTTCGATCAATTCCGCCAGCGCGCCGTCCGGTGATGTGCCCGAAATGGTAAATCCTTTCTCCACCATCTGGTCGCGATACTTCATGTTGAATTCGTAGCGGTGCCGATGGCGCTCGAGCACTTCGGGGCTGCCGTAAATCTTTTCCGCCATGGTGCCGTGAGAAATTTTTGTCGGCCACGTGCCGAGTCGCATGGTGGCGCCTTTGTTCTGCACGCCGCGCTGTTCGTCGAGCAATGAGATCACGGGATCCTTCGCCTGCGGATCGAACTCGGTGCTGTTCGCTTCCGGCAATCCGCAGACATTGCGCGCAAACTCGATCGTCGCGACCTGCATGCCGAGACACAAACCGAGGAACGGCAATTTGTTCTCGCGCGCGAACTTCGTCGCTTTGATTTTCCCTTCCACGCCGCGTTCGCCGAATCCGCCGGGAATCAGAACACCGGCGACATCTTTGAGCTGACCATCCACACCGTCCTGCAAAGTCTCGGCATCGATCAATTTCAAATCGATCCCGCAATCCTGGCTCGCGGCCGCGTGGGTGAGCGATTCGTAGATGCTCTTGTAGGCATCCTGCAGGTCGATGTATTTGCCGACGACCGCGATCTTGACCTGCTTCTTCGGGCTAACAATGCGCTGCACGAACTTGCGCCAATTCGTCAGGTCGGGCGGCGGCGCTTCGAGATGCAGGAATTTGCAGACGAGATCGTCGAGGCCTTCTTCGTTCAGCATCAGCGGCACTTCATATATAGTGTGCTGCACATCGCGCGCTTCGATCACCCCCTGCGGCGAGACGTTGCAAAACATCGAGAGCTTTTGTCGTGTGTCTTTGTCGAGCGGGAACTCTGTCCGGCAGATGAGCACCTGCGGCTGAATGCCGATCTCACGCAGACTTGCGCGATGCTTTGCTGTGTCGGCTTCGTTTTCAGCTCGCCGGCCGCTTTGATGAAGGGAACGAGCGTGACGTGGATGTTGACGACGTTTTCCGCGCCGACTTCGAGAATGAATTGCCGGATGGCTTCGAGGAACGGCAGACCTTCGATGTCGCCGGTCGTGCCGCCGATTTCCGTGATGAGCACGTCGGCCTTGTTTTCCGCCGCCACTTCGCGGATACGATTCTTAATTTCGTCGGTGACGTGCGGAATCACCTGGACGGTTTTGCCGAGATAATCGCCGCGCCGTTCCTTCTGAATCACCATCTCGTAAACCTGACCACTCGTTAGGTTATTGTGGCGCGAGAGAATGCAGTTGGTGAAGCGTTCGTAGTGGCCGAGATCGAGATCGGTCTCGGCGCCGTCGTTCAGCACATAAACTTCACCGTGCTGAAACGGGTTCATCGTCCCCGGGTCGACATTCAGGTAGGGATCGAATTTTTGAAACACGACGCGCAATCCGCGCAGTTCGAGCAGACGTGCCAAGGGCGGCGGCCGCGAGGCCTTTGCCTAACGAACTCACCACCCCGCCCGTTATAAAAATGTATTTCATCGATGCCGATCCCTTCGTGCCGCGCGAGCGAAAGCGCGCTCCAGCGCTGCTGCGTCTGCTGGCGTATCTACGCCGGGCGAGCCTGCCTTCGCGACGAGCACTCGAATCCTTACACCATTCTCCAAGGCGCGCAATTGCTCGAGCGACTTCGGCGCGTTCCAGCGGCGATGGTTTCCAGCGGACGAAGCGCAAGCAGAAGATTGCGCGTGTAACCGTAGATTCCCTGGTGGCGAAAAAACGGGCCGTTTCGTGGAATGGCGACGCGCGAAAAATAGAGCGCGTGGTGATTCGCATCGAAGACCACCTTCACCTGATGCGGCGATTGTGCGTCGCGCGGATCGTCGAACGAATGCGCGGCGGTAACCATTTCCAATTTTGGATCGAGCTCGAATTGCCTAACGAGTCGATTGATTAGCTGCGGCTCGACCAGCGGTTCGTCGCCCTGCACGTTGATGACATGGGTGAATTTCCTCGCATGCGCGATGACTTCGGCGGCGCGATCGGTGCCGCTGTGATGTTTTGCGGAGGTGAGCGCAACCTCCGCGCCCCAATCGAAAGCCGCCTCGGCGATGCGCATGTCGTCGGTCGCGACGATCACACTCGTTAGGCTCTTCGCGCGGCGGCAGCGTTCCCATACGTGACGGAGCAGCGGTTTGCCCGCGATCGGATAAAGCGGTTTGCCGGGAAATCGCGTCGAAGCCCACCGCGCGGGAATAATTCCGACGGCTTTAACGCGCATGCTGAAGAATGATTTCCGCGGCTTCGTTCAGGTCACGCGCCAGCCAATCAGCGCCGGACTTCTCGTTAGGCGGTTGCAATCCGGTCTGAACGAGAACTGTGCGCAGGCCGGCGTTGCGACCGCATTCGGCATCGAGCGGTTTGTCGCCGATCAGGAACGAGCGCGTCAGGTCGAGATTGTGATCGCGTTGCGCATCGAGAATCAAACCCGGTTGCGGTTTGCGGCATCGACAACCGGCGTCGGGTTTATCGGGACAAAAATAAGTCGCATCAATCACGCCCAACCGATTCTGAACTTCCTCTTCCACCGCGCGATAATCCTGTTCGGTAAAGTAGCCGCGACCAATGCCGCTCTGGTTCGTAATCACAATCAGTTTGAAGCCGGCGTCCTTCAGTCGGCGCAACGCTTGCGGCACGCCATCGAAAATTTCCACCTGCTTCGGATCGCTGCAGTATTCGACATCGCGCATGAGCGTTCCATCCCGATCGAGAAAGACAGCGGGGAACTGCTCGTTAGGCATCGAAGCTCGCGATCAATTCCTCGCGCGTCGCGGTGGCGGTTCCGAGTTTGCCTACGACAACGGCGCTGGCGTGGTTCGCAATTTCTGCTGCTTCGCGCGCACTGGCGTCGCAAGCGAGCGCGAGGGTGAAGAGTGCGATCGCGGTGTCGCCGGCGCCGGAAACATCGAAGACCTGTCGCGCGCGGGTGGGGATGTGAAGCGATGAGCCGTCGCGTTCGAAGAGCATCATGCCGTGTTCGCCCAGCGTGATGAGCAGGTAGCGCGTGTCCCATTTTTCAAGCAGAACGTCGCCGACCTTCTGCAACATCTTGTCCTCAGACGCGGGATCAACCGCATCGCTCAACGGAATGCCGGCGGCGATGAATGCTTCGCTGCGGTTTGGTTTTACCGCAGTCATGTTGCGCCATTCGATTTGATGCTGCGGATTCGGATCCGCGGTGACGACTTTGCCCGCGGCGGAGGCGAGCTTTGCCACCTGCTGCACAAGATCGGCGCAGAGAAAACCTTTGCCGTAATCCTCGAAGACAATGGCGTCGACATTGTTGAGTTGCGCCTGAATTTTCTCGACCACGTGCTTCACCTGCGCGCCATCGGCGTGGCGAATCTTTTCCCGATCGACCCGCACGACCTGTTGCTGCCGCGCGATGATGCGCGTCTTCACAATCGTGGCGAAATCCGGGTCGGTGATGAGCGAGTCGGTGGCGATGTTGCATTGCTCGAGCAAATCGCGCAGCTGGCGGCCGCCGCGATCGGTGCCGAGCAGACCGACCACCGAAGTGCGAGCGACAAACTCGCGCAGGTTGCGTGCGACGTTAGCTGCGCCGCCGGGATAAAAACTTTCGCCGGTGACTTCCACGACCGGCACGGGCGCTTCCGGCGAAATGCGGCCGACCTTGCCCCAGACAAATTCGTCCAGCATGAGATCGCCGACCACGAGGACGCGCTTGGTGGTTGCTTGGTCGAGAATTTCCGTTGCGCGCCTGGAGGTCATCATAAAGGAATAGACGCGGCATGCGGCCAGCTGCGAAGCGTAGTGCGATTCAAGGGTGTCAAAATGCCTAGGATGGGATATTTGTGCGCTCCGCAGTTCTGTTTAGACTAAACCACTAATCCTGAATAGAACTCGAAATCAACCATCGTGATACCTTTCTCTAAACTCTGGCAGCTGACCGTCGTCGTGGCGGTCGGATCAACCTTTACCATACGCGCAGCAGAAGCGCCGCGGACGATCGACCTGAAACCTTTCAAGCGGGTAGACGACGTTGTCGTTCCGCTGCCGAACGAAGTTTTCGGCGCACTCAACAAGCTCGGCACGGTTAATTGGAAGGAATACGCGCGTAATGAAAAAGGCCCGAACCTGAGTGAGCGCCCGCGCATTGCCTTGCTGCTCGGCACAGTGATCGCGGACGGTTTTATCGCGGTGCAGGCGGAAGACGCTCCGACGGTGAAGGACATCGGCCAGCGCGTGCTCGGCCTGGCACGCGCCATCGGGGTGCAAAGCTCGATCACCCAACATGCCAAGGCAATCACGGAAGCGGCGGACAAGCGGAATTGGGTAACAGTGCGCCAGGAACTCGACCGGACCCAGAACAGTGTGCAGCAGGCCATGATGGAAATGCAGGACGAAAAGCTTTCGCATCTCGTTAGTCTGGGCGGCTGGCTGCGTGGCACCGAAGTGCTCACGTCGGTGGTAAACAAGAAGTTCACCGCCGACGGGGCGGAGCTGCTTCATCAGCCCGACCTGCTCGGTTATTTTCAGGACCGCCTGCAAGCCATGCCGCAATTCAATTCTCAGCTCCTGCAAGACATCCGGGCCGCACTCGTAGAAGTGAAGCCGCTCATCGATGTTGGCGATGCGGGCATCTCGCCGGCATCGGTGAAGAGGATTAATGAAATTACTACTCGACTTGATGCCGCGATTTACGCCAAAGCCCAGTAGTCCCGCATGCGAAACCTAAGGACGGAAACTTTACTGGCTGCGCTGCTGGTGGCGTTGATCGCGTCGGTCGGTCGCGCCTACGGTTCCGTCGATGATGCGCAATCCTTCGCGCTGCAAGCGGCCGAACCGTACGTGAAAGATGGCTTCCAGGTGCGGGAAGATTACTGGGGCGGGGATCTCGCTTCCGGCGAAAAGAAGGCGGTGCGGCAACAGCTCTTCAAAGGCAACGAATATTGGTTCTGGCTCGGAACGGAAGTGGAGACAGCCACTGTTTCCGTGCACATTTACGATGCCGACGGCAAACTTGTGGAGCAATCCGATAGCTGGCAGAAGGGCCATTTCGCGGCGGCGCACGTCGTTCCGCAGGCGACCGGTAGCTATTTCATTATCGTCAGCATCGACCAGTCGCCAGAGGAGCGGACGCACTGGGCGCTGGTTTACGGTTTTCGCTAGCGTGTTAAGCCTCTCGTCAGGCGCTTAATGACCGAATCTCGTACGTTGCAGTTCGAGAGCGCGCGTGCTCTGGAAGCGCTTTACGGCGGCGACCTCAAGTTGCTCAAGACCCTTGAGGACTCGTTAGGCGTCAAAGTCACGACGCGTGAAGGCTGGGTGAAACTGGAGGGCGAACCGGAGAAGCTCGACCAGGCGCAGCGCGTCTTTGATCAGCTCGAGCAGGCGCGCAAGAACGGGCGTGGATATTCGCAAACACGAATTCAGTTACGCGCTCGATTCCGCCAAAGGATCGCGCACCGACAACCTGAGCGAAGTGACTGACGTCAAGATTCTCACCTCGTCGCGCAAACCGCCGATTGTTCCGCGCACAATCGGCCAGCGCAATTACGTCGAGGCGATTCAGAAACACGACATCGTCTTCGGCATCGGCCCGGCGGGAACAGGCAAGACCTATCTGGCGGTGGCGATGGCAGTCGCTGCGCTGAAGAAAGAACAGGTCGGTCGCATTGTGTTAACGCGCCCGGCGGTTGAAGCCGGCGAGGCGCTCGGGTTTTTGCCGGGCGATTTGCAGGAAAAAATCACGCCATACCTGCGTCCGCTCTACGATGCACTGCGCGACATGCTCGAACCGGAAGAGATCGAGCGAAACATGGCACGGCAGGTTATCGAAGTCGCGCCGCTCGCTTACATGCGCGGACGCACCTTGAGTAATGCGTTTATCATCCTCGACGAAGCGCAAAACACCACGACCGAGCAGATGTTCATGCTGCTTACGCGCATGGGGCCGAAATCGAAATGCGTCGTGACCGGCGATGTGACGCAAATCGACTTGCCAGCCAACAAACGTTCCGGCTTGGTGGAGGCCTTGCAGGCCCTGAAAACAGTGCCAGGTATCGCGACGATTTATTTCAACGAGCGCGATGTGGTGCGGCACGAACTCGTGCGCGCCATCATTAGCGCCTACCAGCAACACCGGTCGCCGGCCGCGACTTCTTCCCGCAAATAATGTTCCGCTTTTTCAAACGCAGCACATTGATCAAGCGCGGTCTTTCCACAAGAAAAACGCGGCGCCGGCGCAGCACGAGTGAATTGCTGCATAACCTTGAGTACTCAGTCTACGCCAAGGTTTTGGTTTTCGCCGGCTTTGTTCTCGGGCTAGCGCTGCTGGTTTTCAGCGGTCAGCAATCCGAGCCGACCAAGACGTTCGTCGTCGCGCTCCTCTTCTTTGTCGCGGCGTTGATTCAGTTGTGGATCAATCAGCCCAAGACATTCGTTCGCTCGTCGCGCCTCCTGCTCGTCTTCGGGATCATCTTTGTTCAGCTGGGAGTGACAAAGCTGATTTTGCTCTTTTGCCAGGGCAACACCATCGCGACGCTCCGTCCCGAAACAGGGGCTCTGCTCGTGCCCTACGCCTTCGCGCCGATGGTGCTCAGTGTTCTGCTGGGTCGCAATCACGGTTTATACGCAGCAATCTTCGTTAGTCTCTGGACACGACTGCTTTTCGGAAACGCCGAGGCGCCGCTATTTGCCTGCGCCGTCATCAGCGGATTTGTCGCAGTTTACCTGACCTTGCAGGTGCGGCGACGCAGCCGGCTCATTCGCGCGGGTCTCGGCGTCGGTCTCGTGCTTTGGCTGCTGGCAGTCACTTTCGGATTGATCGGGCCAATCGATCTTTTCACGCCACGCGCCAACGACTGGCAAATGCTCGGCCTGCAAAGCGCCTTCGCCATCGGGAATGGGATCGTCACCGCGACAATCATCGGCGGAATTTTGCCAATCCTCGAACACCTCTTCCGTATCACGACCGATATTTCCTGGCTCGAAGGGTCCGACCTCAATCATCCGCTGCTGCGTCGCATGACGATCGAGGCGCCGGGCACCTATCATCACAGCCTGGTGGTCGCGAATTTGGCCGAAGCGGCCGCGGAAGAGATCGGTGCCAACGGAACATTGTGTCGCGTTTGTTCCTACTTTCACGATGTCGGCAAACTGGTGAAGCCGGAATACTTCACCGAGAACATGAATTTTGAGCGCAATCCGCACGACGATCTCGCGCCGACCATGAGCGCGTTGATCATCATCGCGCACGTGAAAGAAGGCGTGGATCTCGCGCTCAAGCATCAACTGAATCGCCAGATCATCGATATCATCCAGCAGCATCACGGCACTTCGCTCGTCTACTATTTTTACAAGCGCGCCGTGCAGCAGCAGGCAGATGCGCGTGCCGGCGGCAAGATCATGAACCTGCGCGAGGACGATATTCCGGAAGTGAGCGAAGAGAGCTTCCGTTATCCGGGTCCGAAACCGCAAACCAAAGAGAGCGCCATCGTCAGTCTGGCCGACACCGTGGAAAGCGCGTCGCGCAGTCTGGAGAAACCGACGCCGCAAAAGATCGAGCAACTGGTGAACGACCTGATCGCGCAGCGCATCAACGACCATCAGCTCGATGAATGCGATCTGACCCTGGCGGAGTTGACTACGATCGGGGAAAAGTTCCGCTTCACGCTCATGACGATGCTGCACACGCGCATCGCCTATCCCAAGCAGGACACCAAGACCACGTCGCTGCGCACGGAGGGACTGCGACCCGACGTGATGGCCGCTACCAAGAAACCGGAAACGGCGCCGCCTATTTCCGCGGCCTAACAAGTGAAAGAAACCCCCCGAGAGCAATTGCAGAGTTGGCGCGCCCGGACGGCGATTGTTCTTGGCTCCGGACTCAACTCCCTCGCCGAAGAGGTGGCATTTGAGCAGCGAATTTCCTATCGCGACTTTCCGGAACTTCCCGCCGCGAAAATTCTCGGACACAAAGGTCAGTTCGCGCTCGTTGCGATTAACAAAGAGCCCATCATTTACGCACAGGGACGCGCCCATCTTTACGAAGGACATTCCGCCTATGCGGTTACAGCCATGGTTCGCCTTCTGGCAGAATGCGGGATCAAGCGAATCATCCTAACGAATGCTGCCGGCACCACGAATCCCGAGTTCCTTCCCGGACATTGGATGATGATTTGCGATCATTTGAATCTCACGGGAACAACACCGCTCATTGGCGCCGGGCAGTTTCTCGACATGTCGAATGTCTACTCGCCCGAGGCCCGCGCCCGTTTTGCCCGCGTGGCGAAAGAGGCTGGCATCACCTTGCACGAAGGTGTTTACGCCGGACTGATCGGCCCGCAGTACGAGACGCCGGCGGAAGTTCGCATGCTGCGGACGCTGGGCGCGGATGCACTCGGCATGTCGACTGTGCTCGAAGCCATCCAGGCGCGCGCGCTTGGCCTCGAGGTCATCGGGTTTTCCTGCCTAACGAATTGGGCCGCGGGAATCAAAGACCAGAAGCTTAGCCATCATGAAGTGCTGGCGGTCGGCAAACGCGCCGCGGCGGAGTTTTCTCGTCTGCTTACCGCCGCGCTTTAGGAAAGTGGTTCGTTCAACGGACCACGTGCGCGAGGCTCGCGGTCTTTCGCTGTCGCCGTGCTTGGCTTGGTCACGAACGGTCCGCCTTCCAATGGCGCGGTCGAAGTGAAGGCGACGTCGGGCATCTCGCTTGGCAGACCTTGCAGCGGGAATTCTTTTCGCAGCGGGAAGTAGGGATAACCCTCCCACATCAGAATGCGCCGCAGATCGGGATGATTGTTGAAGCGCAATCCCATCATGTCGTAGACCTCGCGCTCGTGCCAATCCGCCGTCGGCCAGATGTCCGACACCGTGTCGACGGTCGGATCGTCTTCCGGCACGCGCAGTTTCAAACGCAGATGAACCGCCAGCGTCATCGAGTAGAGTTCGTAGACAACTTCGAAGCGCGGCTCGGTGCCGAAGTTGTCCACGCTGCTGATGTCTAACAAGTAGTCGAAGGACAACTCGTCGCGGCAGAACTTCGCCACTTCACGGATGTTCTCGCGATGAATGCGAAAGGTTGTCTCGCCGCGGAATTCCGTCTTCTCCTCGATCTTGTCGGCGAAGAGTTTGCCTAACGAGTCGAGAAGTTGCGGCCCGTTCATGGCATCGCTGCTTCCAGGTCCTTGATTAACTCGCGCTTTTGTTCGCGCAGGGACGGCTCAGTCGAAATTTTCTCCTGCAACTTCATCAGGCCTTCGAGCAACGCTTCCGGCCGTGGCGGGCAACCGGAAACATAAACATCCACCGGGAGCAATTGATCGATTCCCTGCAACACCGCGTAGGAGCGATACATCCCGCCGGTCGACGCGCACGCACCCATGGCGATAACCCATTTCGGTTCCGGCATCTGGTCATAAATGCGTTTCACCGCCAGCGCCATTTTGTAGGTGACGGTGCCGGCCACGATCATGACGTCGCATTGTCGCGGGGAAAAACGCATCACTTCCGCGCCGAAGCGCGAGATGTCGAAACGCGAAGCCGCCGTCGCCATTAATTCAATCGCGCAACAGGCCAGACCCATCGGCATCGGCCAGAGCGAATTCTTGCGCATCCAGTTCATGGCCGCATCGACGCGCGTGAAGATGACGTTGCCTTCGATCTTCGAATCGTAAGCGGCTGGACGAATCTCCGGCATAGCGAATACTAAGAGCGCTCGTTTCCACCGCAACCGCCGAAATGTCCCGCACCCATCTCGATCAGCTCGAAAGTCAGAGCATCTACATTTTTCGCGAGGCCTTTCATTCCTTCAAGAACATCGCCATGCCGTGGTCGATGGGAAAGGATTCGAATGTTCTCATCTGGCTTTCGTTGAAATCATTTTTCGGCCGCGTCCCGTTTCCGGTTCTGCACATCGACACGACTTATGAATTTCCCGAGATGCTCGTGTTCCGCGATTGGGCGACGAAACATTACAAGCTCAATCTGATCGTGAGGATCAACGAAGAAGCGCGCGCGCGCGGTGTTGGTTATGAAACGCACGATCCGGTGACCGTGACGCACGAATTGAAAACGGTCGCGCTTCAGCAGGCGCTCGCGCAATACAAGTGGGACGCACTCATCACCGGCATCCGGCGCGACGAAGATCCGACGCGGGCGAAGGAGCGATATTTTTCGCCGCGCAATGCGCAATTCGAATGGTCGTATAAAGATCAGCCGCCGGAATTCTGGGGCCAGTTCGCCAGCACCGCCGCGCCGGGCGAACACGTGCGGGTGCAACCCTTGCTCGATTGGACCGAAGCTGACATCTGGCGCTATATCGCGCGCGAGGAAATTCCGATTCCGAAGATGTACTTCGCGCGCAATGGCGAGCGCTACCGCTCGTTAGGCTGCAGTCCGATCACCAAGCCGGTGAAGAGCAACGCCGCCACCATCGAAGAAATCATCGCCGAGCTCGACGCGACGAAAACGAGCGAGCGCGCCGGCCGCGCGCAAGATCATCACGAGCGCAATGCCATGCAGAAACTTCGCGCGAAAGGTTTCATGTGAAAGCGGAGACCGGAGATCGGAGACCGGAAAGAAAGAGTGACTTTCAGAAGCGTACTTTCGATTTCGGGATTCGGTGTGTTCGACTCGTCGAGGCTCTACCGAAGACCACGGCTGCGCACACCATCGGAAAACAACTCTTGCGCTCTGCGACCAGCGTAGGCGCAAACTATCGGGCCGCTCTGCGCAGCCGGTCTCGTGCGGACTTTGTCTCCAAGATGGGAATCGTCGAAGAGGAGTGCGACGAAGCCTTGCATTGGCTCGAAGTCCTTATCGAACTCGGTCTGCTGACAGCAGCGCGGGCTAAAGATTTGCGGGAAGAGGGCAATGAAATCATTGCGATCACGATCTCTTCAATTAAGACCGCCCGAAACAACGCCAAACGATGAGCGTGCCTTCCTTTCCGGTTTCCGATTTCCGCTCTCCGGTTTTGAAAGTTGTATTCGTTGGTCATGTCGATCACGGAAAGTCGACGCTGATCGGTCGCATTCTGCACGACACGAATTCGCTGCCGGAAGGAAAGCTCGCCGCGATTCAACAGGCCTGCGCAGCGGAGGGAATGGAATTCGAATTCGCCTTCTTGCTCGACGCGCTGCTGGAAGAGCAATCGCAGAACATCACGATCGACACGACGCAGATTCCGTTTCGCACCGCGCGCCGGCGTTACGTGATTATTGATGCACCGGGTCACAAGGAATTCCTCAAGAACATGATCACCGGCGCTTCGAGCGCGGACGCGGCCATCCTGGTCATTGCGGCCAATGAAGGCGTGCGCGAACAGAGTCGACGTCACGCTTACCTGCTGAGTCTCCTCGGCATTCGGCAGATTCTTGTCGTGGTGAACAAGATGGACCTGGCTACCGATGCGGAGAAGACGCTTCGCGAAATCGAGCAAGAGTATCGTTCTTTTCTGGATTCGTTAGGCTTGAGCGCGCGGCGATTTATTCCCGCCTCGGCACGAACGGGTCAGAACATCCCGGCGCTGCTGGAAGCGTTGGACGAGTTGGAACCGACCAAGATTCTCACGGATCAGCCGCTGCGATTTTGTGTGCAGGATGTTTATCGATTCGATGAACGCAGAATTATCGCGGGTCGAATTGAAAGCGGTGCGTTGCGGGTAGGGGACGAATTGGTTTTCTCGCCTGCGAACAAGATTTCCACGGTCGCGACGATCGAAGCTTTCAATTCGCCGGTGAAAACAGAAGCGATCGCTGGTGATTCGTTAGGCATTACTTTGAGCGAACAGATTTTTGTTGAACGCGGCTATGTGGCCTCACACCAGGACGAGCGGCCGATCGAAACGAATCGTCTGCGGGCCGATATTTTCTGGCTTGCGCACGAACCGTTGCGCAAAGACGTGCCATACTCGCTCCGTCTCGCCACGCAGGAAGTGAAATGCCAGGTGGTCGCGATCGAGCAGATAATGGATTCTTCCACGCTGGAGATTTCGCCTAACGAGACCAACGAAGTGGCACGCAACGAAGCAGGACGCGTCACGCTGCAAACCCGCGGACCGCTCGTGCTGGACAACCACGAGCGCGTCCCGACGCTCGGACGTTTCGTGCTTGTGAAGGACGGACGCATTTGCGGTGGCGGGATTACTTTCGGCGGCGTCTACACCGAACGCGCCGTGGTAAAGAGCAGGAATGTTTCCTGGACCGAGGGCAAAATTACGGCGCAACGCCGCGCGGCCCTGACCGGACATCGCGGCGCGGTGGTTTGGCTCACCGGACTTTCCGGCGCGGGAAAATCGACCATTGCCCAAGGCGTGGAAGCGGAACTTTTCGCGCGCGGCATGCACGCTTACATCCTCGATGGTGACAACATTCGGCACGGATTGAATTCCAATCTCGGATTCTTGCCGGAAGATCGTGTGGAAAATATTCGCCGCGTCAGCGAGGTAGCGAAGTTGATGGCGGATGCGGGAACGGTCGTCATCACTGCTTTCATTTCGCCTTATCGGATGGATCGACGCCGTGCGCGCGAGATCGCCTTGGAAGCGAAAGCGGAGTTCATCGAGGTCTTCGTTGATGCGCCGCTGCAGGTGTGCGAGCAGCGCGATCCGAAACAGCTCTACAAGAGGGCGCGCGCCGGTCAGATTCGCGATTTCACCGGAATCGATGCGCCCTACGAAGCGCCGGAAGATCCGGAAATCACGGTACGCACAGCCGAACAATCGCCGGAGGAATCAGTCGCGACGATTCTCGAGCAACTGCTGCCGCGCTTGCGGACAGGCGATGCCTAACGAGTGGTTGAATCAGGCCACGCGCGTGGCCAGGCGACCGCCGTCGAAGCCTTCCACGATGTTGATGCGGCTGGCCTGCACAACTTCGTTCACGGTGCGGCCGAGTTCGGCGGCTTCGTACGGTTTGGCGATGACGCCGCGGAATCCAAAATCCTGATAACGGCTCATGGTCGCATCCATCGCATAACCACTCGAGACGATGGCGTTGACCGTTGGATCGATCTCGATCAAGAGCTTGAGCGCTTCCTTGCCGCCCATGCCGCCGGGCAAAGTCAGATCCAGAATGACGGCGTCGAAGCGTTTGCCTTCCTCCATTCTTTGCCGGTAGAGATTGACGCCATCCATCGCCGTCTCCGCTTCGGCCACTTCGTAGCCGATATGTTCCAGGGTGAAGACGACGAGCGCGCGAATCGCTTCTTCGTCATCGACAATCAGGATGCGTCCGCCTTGCGCTTCGATCGGCACGATCGGCATCGTCTGAGTTTCCACCACCGTCGGCGCGGCCAGATGACGCAAGGCCGGCAGATACAAGGTGAAGGTGGAACCCATGTGCACCTCTGATTCAACCGTGATGAGACCATTGTGGTTCTTCATGATCGAGTAGGTGGTGGCGAGGCCGAGGCCGTTGCCTTTCGCTTTGGTAGTGAAATACGGATCGAAAATCCGTTTCAAATAATCGTCCGGGATACCGACGCCCTGGTCCTTGATCTTGATCCTGATGTAATCGCCGGGTGGCAGTTCGGCGATCGGGGTTGTTGTCTCCGGATCGTAAACGAAATTGTCGCAGGTAACCTGCACTGTGCCTCCGTTTGGCATGGCCTGGTCGGCATTAACGACCAGGTTTGCCACCACCTGACTGATCTGGCCGGAATCAATTTCCGCCGGCCAAAGGTCTTGATCGAAATGGAAGTCGCTTCTGCTATGCGATCCGCGCAATGAGAAACTCACCGTGTCCTGGATGAGTTTGCCGATGGACGCCGTCTGCTGCTTAATCGGCGCGCCGCCGCGCGCGAAGGTGAGAAGTTGCTGAGCGAGGTCGCGGGCGCGCAACGAAGCGTTCTTGGCATCGTTCAGGCGCGTGGCCAGATCGCCGTCCGCCGGCAGCAGGAGGGAGGCGAGCGAGATGTTGCCGATGATGGCGGTGAGCAGGTTGTTAAAATCATGCGCGATGCCGCCCGCCAGCAAGCCGAGTTGTTCCAGGGTCTCGGCTTTGCGGCGTTCCGCATCATCGTGCTGACGCTGAGTAATGTCGCGGAAGACGAGAACCACGCCCACGACTTCGTTCTTATTGTCGCGAATGGGCGAGGCGACCTGCTCCACGATGTGCTCGGTGCCATCGCGTGAAACGAGCGTGGCATTTTCCGGCAGACTCAAAAGGATCGATTGCGCTTCGCTACGGTAAGCGCTCTTCTGCGCGCGGGCCTGCGCGGCCAGGTCAATGGTCACGTTGAAGACGGTCTTGAGCGACTGCCCGATTGCTTCCTTCGAACTCCAGCCGGTCAGCTGTTCGCCGGCGTTGTTGATCATGATGATCTTGCCCTTCACGTCGGTCGTGATGACACCGTCGCCGATGGAACGCAGGGTAACGGCGAGGTTTTCTTTTTCCGCCGCGATCTCTTTCTCGAAACGCTTGCGCTCGGTCACGTCACGGATCATGGCGACGAAGAACTGCTCGTTATCGGTCGTCGTTTCGCTGAGCGAAATCTCGATCGGGAAAGTGACATTGCGACGCGTGCGGCCCACGGCGAGCGCGACGCTGCCGGTGCGGCAGGCCAGGTCCTTCCATTCGCAGGGGATGGGCGCGGCGTCCGGCTCGCGGCGGTAATGTTTCGGGACAAGCTTGGTGAAACTGTGTCCGACCATTTCGTTGTTCACACAGCCGAACATTTTTTCCGCAGCCGGATTCATCGAGCAGATGAAACCCTTCTGGTCGACCGTGATCATCCCATCGAGGATGTGTTCGATGATCGACTTGATGCGAATTTCGACGCCGCTGAGCTTGCTGAGGTGGTGTTTAACCAACGCGCAGCTGTAGCTATTGGAAACCACGAGCAAAGAGACGGCAAAGATGGCGAGAATTGCCAGCGCGCTCGTCGTAAAAATGCGCTGCCGGCTCGCAATCGCGACGCGCTCTTCGTAAAGACGCGCTTCGGCCTTCTCGAACTCGGAGATCTTCGAGCGCGCTTCCGCATTGAGCGATTCACCGCTGGCAACCGGGCCGGGGTTCTTACCGGCGCGCTTGGCCTCCATTTCCGGTGTAGCTGAAGTGGCGACCCATTTTTCGACCTTGGCGCGAATGTCGCCGAGACGCGCGGCTTGATCGGGGTTGTTGCTGACCAGGATGGAGAGAAAGCCTTGATAACTGGAGTAGCTGGTCCAGGCGCGTTTGTAGCCTTCGGCGAAATTGTTGTCGCCGGTGAGGAGGTAACCGCGTTTCTCCCTTTCCATTTCCACCAACGAACGCTCCAGCTTCGGAACCAGGCCCAGGACTTGGGTCGATTGCGCGGCCCATTCGAGATCGCGCGTCCGTTGCGTCACGATGATTTGCTCTTCGTTCTCGAGTGTTTGCAGTAACTCGCGCGCCTGATCGAGCATGGAACCTCCCAGTGCCGCGGAAGGGTTCGGCGCCGTCGTGGCCGCGAGCGCTGCCGCCGGGTCCTTGGCCAGGCGCGCATTCATTTCCGGCAAGGCCACGGTGTCGGCCCATGTTGTGACCAGCTCCTGCACCTTGATCACGCGCTTGCGCTGCGTCGGACTGTTCAGGATCAAAACGGTCAGGTCGTCGATGCGTTCCTTGATGGCCCTGCGAGACTCGTCGAACGCGTCACGGTAGCTTGCATTGCCGGTCAGCAAGTAACCGCGATGGCCGGTTTCGAGCGCGGCGATGTCTTTTTCCACCACGCTGCTCAAGCGCATCACGTCCACAGTATGCGCGTGCAACGCCTCCTGGACGCGGTTGCGATAAGTGACCAGCAGGAAAACGCCGGCCAGAAAAATGATCACAATCACGCCCGCGACCGTGCCGGAGAGAAGCTTAACGTGAAAATGTCTTTGGCTGAAAAGCCAGCTAAGACTGCGCCCCACAAAGGACAAGGGTCCTCTGTCTTGGGCAATACCCAGGCCGGGCGCGTCTTCTTCCATCGCATAGTGAGGAAAAGCAGTTCCTCTGCCAAGAGGATGGCGCCCCACAGAGGGGCCGGCCTAGTAGCGGACTCGAACGAGAAATAATCCTTCGGCCGGCGCGACCAGTTTCGCCGTGATCGGCCTCCTTCTTGCATCGTGCAAGCGTTCCCGAATCGTACCTGCCGGAAGCTTACCGCTGCCGATTTGCACGAGCGCACCAACCATCAGGCGCACCATCTTGTAGAGAAAACCGTCGCCGGAAAACTCGAGGATGATACATGGGCCGGATTGCCTAACGAGTGCGCGGGTAATAGTGCGCTTCGTGTCCAGTGCAGGCTGGCCGCGGTTGGCCGCGAAGGCCGCGAAATCATGACGGCCTGGAAATGCGCCCGTTTCGTTCCTGATCAACTCCGTATCGAGCTCTCTCGGGACATGCCAGGCGCGACCGAATTCCAGCGGTGGAAGGACGCGATCGTTCCAGATTCGGTAGCGGTAGGTTTTTCCCTTGGCGGAGAAACGCGCATGAAAACGCGGGGCGACCTCGCGACAGCGCAAGACGCGAATCGTCGGCGGCAAATAGGAATTGATCGCCGAGGTCCATCGTTCGCACGACAACCTCTCGTTAGGCACATCGGCGTGTGCGCATTGCGCCAGCGCATGCACCCCGGCATCCGTTCGTCCCGCGCCATGCACGCGAACGGGCGCACCCGCCACGCGTGCGAATGATTTTTCGAGATGGTCCTGAATCGCGTTGTGGTTCGCCTGGCTCTGCCAGCCGGCGAACGGCCGGCCGTCATAGGCGACGATCAGTTTCAGGCGGCGCGACATTCACTCGCGCAGACTTTGGGCGCGATCGAGATAACCCTGCAAAATCATCTGCGCGGCCACCTGGTCGACCACACCGCGGGTGTGCTTTGTTTTCTTGCCCGCATCACGTAGCGCACGGAGCGCCGCAGTAGTCGTTAGGCGTTCGTCCCACAACACCACTTCGCAGATCAGCGACGCGCGCAGTTTTTCGGCGAAGACATTCACCTCCGCCACCGCCGTTCCACTTTCACCGCTCATATGTCGCGGCATTCCCAGGACGACACGCTCGACGTCTTTTTCGCGTGCGATTTCGGCGATGCGTTTCACCGCCGCATCGACTGGCGTGGCCGGAATTGTCTCCAGCGGATGTGCCAGCATTCCCAATTCATCCGAAACCGCCAGGCCGATCCGGGCCTTGCCAAAATCCACCCCGAGAATTCGCCTAACGAGTGCAAATCCACTCATTGCAGTTCTTCGGGAAGTTTGCCGATCAGGTTCTTGATCTTCTCCGCCTGGTGGCGATGACAAACCAGCAGCGCATCGCCGGTGCGGACGACGATGAGATTGTGCACGCCTAACAAGGCCACCTTGGTGCCATCAGCGTTGAAGACGATGTTGTTGGTGGAATCGACCGCGGTGGTGTCGCAGTTCGTCGCGTTGGCCTGCGCATCTTTCTTGAAATAGGAAGCGACCGCCTGCCAGCTGCCGACATCGTCCCAGTCAAATGTCGCCTCGACCACGAGCACCCGGTCAGCTTTTTCCATGATCGCATAATCGAACGAAATCTTCGGCAGTTTCGCGAATCGATCTCGCAGTGCCTTTTCGAAATTATTCGGCGCTGACATTTGCGAAATGAAATGGGCCAGTTCTGGCGCGTGCCGGTTGAATTCGCTCAGCACCGTCGGCACCGACCAGACAAACATGCCGGCGTTCCAGCGGAAATTTCCTTTGCGCAAAAACGATTCGGCCAATTCCGGGTTCGGTTTCTCGCGAAAACGCACGACGTGATGAACCTTCACCGTCATCCGATTTGGTTGCGTGCAATTGCACGGCCTCGCCTTCCTCGATGTAACCGAAGCCGGGACACGCCCAGGTTGGTTTCAGCCCGATCGTCACCAGCGCTCCGGTTTCCTCGGCCGCGGCTGCCGCCACGCGGACTGTTTTCTGAAATGCCGCCGTGTCCTTGATCACGTGATCGGCCGGCAGGACGACCATCGTGGCCATGTGATCACGCGCTGCGACCCAGCCGGCGCCGAGCGCCACCGCCGCTGCCGTATCGCGCTTCGCCGGTTCCGCGATGATGTTTGTTGCCGGAAATTTCGGCAGCAACGCGCGCACCGATTTCTCCTGCTCAACATTGGTCAGGATCAAAATCCGATCGCGCGGAACCAGGCCATCAAGACGCGCCACCGTTTCTTCCAGCAGCGTCTGGTCCGAAATGAGCTTTAGCAATTGCTTGGGTCGCGCCCGCCGGCTCAGGGGCCAGAAACGTTCGCCACTGCCGCCGGCAAGGATGAGCGCGTAGAGCGATTTTGACATGTAAAGTGATGCAACCGACCGATTACACTACGCGACGGAGAGATTTCCCGTTTTCTTTTCTCTCCTCCGACGTATAAAAATATAAGATGGCTTCTCCGATATCCATTCCGAAAACCAGCGAGCAATTACCGCTCGACAGCCTGCTTGTCCTTACCCGCACCGCGTTCGGTTTGGGAATCGGGATGTTGGTCGCAGATAAAATCAATCGACCGGTTAGGCAAGCGACGGCGATCGCGCTGGTCTCGGTCGGTGCGCTCGCGGCCGTTCCGTTCGTCCTCAAAATGGCGATGGAACGCATCAACAATCCGGAATCGGAACGTGGCAGCCAGGCTCGTCTGCGTTCCATTCGCGACGATTACGGTTTCCCCTCGGAAAACGAGGTCTACTAATTAGCGACGCGGCTTCAGCTTGCTTCCGCTTCGTCGGCGGCTTAAGCGTCTCCGTCATGCATCGGCCGGCCACCAATCCTCTGCGCGAACATTGCGAAGCGGTTGCGCGCGAAGAAGCGCAGTTGCGCGAAGGTGGCGGCAAAGCAGGCCAGGAACGTCAGCACAAACTCGGACGTCTCTTTGCCCGCGAGCGCATCGCGCAACTGCTCGACAAGGACGCGGCGTTTTTCGAAGTCGGACTTTGGGCCGCATTCGGCATGTACAAAGAGTGGGGGAAAATTCCCGCCGCCGGCAGTATCGCTGGAATCGGCAACGTCGCCGGCATTGCCTGCATGATCATTGCCAATGACGCGACCGTGAAAGCCGGCGCGTTCTTTCCACAGACGGCGAAGAAGTTGATCCGCGCCCAACGCATCGCCTTCGAGTGCAACCTGCCGATCATTTACCTGGTCGATTCCGCCGGCGTGTTTCTGCCGATGCAGGATGAAATTTTTCCCGACGAAGACGATTTCGGCCGCATCTTCCGCAACAACTCCGTCATTTCCGCCGCGGGCATTCCGCAATTCGCCGCCATCATGGGAAATTGCGTGGCCGGTGGCGCATATCTGCCCGTGCTCTGCGACAAGATTCTGATGACGGAAGGCAGCGGGCTTTATCTCGCCGGTCCGTCGCTGGTCAAAGCCGCCATCGGTCAGATTGTCGACCAGGAAGAACTCGGCGGGGCGAAAATGCATGCTGAAATCAGCGGCACGGTCGATTTCTACGAGAAGAACGATGAGTCATGTTTGAAACGGCTGCGTTCGTTAGTCGGTCATTTGCCGGAAGCCGAGGCCGCGAAAAATTTGCCTAACGAGAAGAAGACGAAGTCCGCGAAATCGCCCGAATCAATTTACGACCTCATCAGTCTCGACGGCCACAAGCCCTACGACGCGCGCGACCTGCTCGCCACCGATCATCGATGCCGATTCGTTAGACGAATACAAAGCCGATTACGGCAAGACGCTCGTCACCGCCTACGCTCGCATTGGCGGACGCAGTGTCGGAATTGTCGCGAGCCAGCGCATTCAATCGCGCACGAAAAAAGAAGGCATCCAGATGGGCGGCGTGATTTACGCCGACAGCGCCGACAAAGCCGCGCGCTTCGTCATGGATTGCAATCAAACCGGCTTGCCCATCATTTTTTTCCAGGACGTGACGGGTTTCATGGTCGGCAAGGATGCGGAAGAAAGCGGCATCATCCGCAGCGGGGCGAAACTGGTGAACGCAGTCAGTAATTCCGTCGTGCCGAAAATCACGGTGGTCGTCGGAGGATCGTTCGGCGCCGGTAATTATGCGCTCTGCGGCAAGGCCTACGATCCGCGTTTCATTCTCGCCTGGCCGAATTCGCGTTACGCCGTCATGGGCGCGGCGCAGGCCTCCGACACCGTTTTCAGTGTTCTCGCACGCGCCCGCGAACGCGACAAGAAAGCGACGCCGGAGGAACTGGAAGAATTGCGCGCCAAGGTGAAAGCGAATTACGAAGAGCAAACCGACATTCGTTACGGCGCGGCGCGCGGCTGGGTCGATGCCATCATTCAACCGCACGAGACGCGCGATATTCTTGTTAGGCTATTGCAATACGTTTCGCGCCCGATGCCGAAAGCACGCTTCCATACCGGCGTGGTGCAGACTTAGTTGCGCGCGATCGCGTCGTTCAGAGCAACGACCGAGTCGACTTTGATCGGGAGTGTGATCCCGCGTTGCTGCAGCGCGCCCAAAACTTCTTCCGTCGGAATGTTTCCGACCAGTTCATCCTGCGCGAACGGACAACCGCCAAGTCCGCCCATCGCCGAATCAAAGCGCCGGCAACCGGCATCATAGGCCGCGAGAATTTTCGCCTGCGCCTGCGACCTCGTGCTGTGCATGTGAATGCCGACGTCGCAGCGATCGCAGTCGCACGAAACAACCGACACTATGCGGTGGATCAATTCCGGTGTCGCTGCGCCGATCGTATCTGCGAGCGAGATTGAGCAAATTCCGAGATCGGTAATTTTCTGCGCTGCTTCCAGCACGCTCGATTCACTCCACGGATCGCCATACGGATTTCCGAACGCCATCGAGATATAAGCGACCATTTGCAATCCAGACGACTCTGCACGTTCGCTGATCGCCTTGAGCATGGCGAAATTTTCTTCCGGCGACTGATTCTGATTTCGTCGCAGAAACGTTTCCGAAATTGAAAACGGAAATCCGAGCGTCGTGACCTTGCCGGTGGCGATCGCGCGCTCTACGCCTTTTTCGTTCACCACGATGCCGATGATTTCGACGTCGTTAGGCAGATCGAGTTGCGCGAGCACCTCTTCGCTATCGGCCATCTGCGGCACCGCTTTGGGCGAAACGAAACTGACCGCGTCGATGTGACGAAAACCCGCTGCGATCAGGGCGCGCAAATATTCAACCTTTCGCGCGGTCGGAATTTGCCGCGGCAATCCCTGCCAGGCATCGCGCGGACATTCGATAAGCTTGACGGATTCCTTCATCGCCCCGCACTTATAAGCATGCCCGTCGTTCTCGTCGAAAAAACATCGCCGGAAGTCGCGACCCTGATTTTGAATCGGCCGGAGCGTCGCAATGCTCTGACCATTGAGTTGATGACGGAATTGACGGCCGCCATCGATGTGGCGTCAGCTGATCAGAAATTGCGCGTCCTGATTTTGCGTGGTGCCGGCCAGGCGTTCTGCGCCGGACTTGATTTGCATGAAGTGAACGAGCCGGAGAAAGCGCACGCCTCTGCCGAATCAGTCGCGAACATGTTGCTCGCCATTAGTCAGACGCGCTTGGTCACGATTGCCGCGGTGCATGGTGCGGCCATTGCGGGCGGCGCTGGAATCATGTCGGCCTGCGATTTTGCGATTGCGACCAGGCGAACCAAATTCGGCTACCCGGAGGCGAAACGCGGTTTGGTCGCGGGCCTGGTCATGACGTTTCTTCGCCGGCAATTGCGCGAACGCGACATTCGCGAGTTGCTCCTCACCTCGGAATTGATCGGCGCCGACCGCGCACTTCAGATCGGCCTGATCAATCGCGTGGTTGAGCCGGACGAGTTAGATGCGGAAGTGCAGAGACTGGTCGCGACGATTCTGCAGAACGCGCCCGGCGCGTTGGCGAGTTCGAAGCGTCTTCTCGAACAACTGTGGTCGACCTCCGTGAAGGAAGACATCGAACATTCGCTCGCGCACCACATGCAGGCACGCGAATCGGACGAACGCACCGAAGGCGTGACGGCGTTTCTGGAAAAACGTCCGCCGAATTGGGTCCCCGGCGGATAACACGCGACACGTCAAGCCTGTCATCCCGAGCCGCCGACGGCGAGGGATCTCACAACGAAGTCGATGATTACGCAAACGCGTTTGTGCGTTCAAACACCTGTTGCGAGATCCTTCGGCGCGCTTCGCCAGCCTTCAGGATGACAGGCTACAGCAACGCGAGCTGAGAGTCGGCCGGTTCGATGTCGGCGAAGCGCACCCCGACGCCTAACAGGCGCACTGGCTTTCCGGTGCGGGCGAAACCTTCGTGCAGCAACGTCGTGAAATTTTCCAGCGCCACCGGCAGCCCGGCACGCTCCACCGTTGTGCGCGTAAAGTCGTTGAACTTTAGCTTCACGAAAATCTTCGTCACTGGCCGTGTCGCGGTTTTCTGGGCCAACTCCGCGGCCAGCTCTTCAAACAAGGCCGGCAATTCCTGCTCGCATTGCTCGAGTGTTTCCAGATCGCGTGAGAACGTTTCTTCGTTGCTAAGTGACTTCCGTTCGCGATGCGGCTCGACCGGACGGTGATCGATCCCGCGGCATTGATCGTACAGTTCCAGACCGAACTTGCCGAAATGTTCGACCAGTTCCGCGCGGGTGAAACGCTGCATTTGCGCACAGGTCTTCACGCCTAACGAGTCGAGTTTTTGTTCCGTCACCGCGCCGATGCCCCACAGTTTGCGCACCGGCAGTTCAGCCATGAATTCCGGCACGTGTTCCAGTGTCACTTCGCATTGCCCGTTCGGCTTGTTAATGTCGCTCGCAATCTTAGCGATCAACTTGTTAGGCCCGATGCCGGCCGAGGCGGTTAGTTTCGTTTTGCGAAAAATGAGATCGCGAATCACCTGCGCCAGCGCGCCCGGCGCGCCGGGATGATCGGAGACATCGAGATAAGCTTCATCGAGCGAGAGCGGTTCCACCAGCGACGAAAAGCGATGCAGAATCTCACGAATGATGGCCGACTCGCGCCGGTAAACATCGAAGCGCGGTGAAACCATGATCAACTTCGGGCAACGCTGCAGCGCCATGAACGTCGGCATGGCCGAACGCACGCCGAATTTGCGCGCTTCGTAATTGCACGTCGTCAGGACCCCGCGCCGGTCGCGCATCCCGCCGACACCGACCGGCTTGCCGCGCAACGCCGGATTATCGCGCACTTCAATCGCGGCATAAAAGCAGTCCATGTCGAGATGAATGATGGCGCGCGGTTTGTCTTCGATGGGCACGGCCATAATTTGGCGCAATCAACTTTGCTTGTCTTGCTCGGGCACGCTTGCGATAGGTGTGGCGTCAGTCTTCCGCTCATGATCACGACGTGTAATGAGGATTTCTGGGAGGAGTTGCTTCCTCGCATTCACGAAGGCGAAGTAATTCCAGTGGTCGGGCCGGGCGCGGTCACGTTCGGACTGGGCGATGAATTGCTTTATCCATCGCTGGCGCAACGCTTGCCTAACGAACTCGATCCGCCGTTGAAGTTTGAAAAGCCGCCACGCGAATTGCAGGAAGTGATCGATGCGCAACGCGCGGCCGAGGAACCGGTCGAGCGCATTTACAAACGTCTGCACAAAATGGTGGTCGATCCTGATCTGCGTCCCGGGGCAACGCTGGCGGCGCTGGCCGCGGTCGAAGGTTTTCAGCTTTTCATCAGCACGACCTTCGATCCGCTCCTGTCGCGCGCGGTGGAAAGCGAAAGCCCGGGCGGCATGCCTAACGAGCGCTCGGGCGCGGCGACGCTGCGCGGTGCGTGTCCCGATTTGCCGCAGGAACTGGCCGCGCTTCAATATCGATACGTCTACCAGATTCTCGGACGCGCCGCGCCGTTGCGTGATTTCGTGGTGTGGGATGATGACATGCTTAACTTCCTGCTGCGTCTCGACCAGCAGCTGGTGCTGTTGCCGAAGTTGAGCGACGCGTTGCAGCGCAGTCATTTTCTCGTGCTCGGTCTGAGCCTGGCCGATTGGCTGGTGCGCTTTTTCATTCAGGTGGTGAAACGCCAGCGCGTTTCGGAATTAGCCGGACAGGAACTCTACATCTTCGAAAAGCTCGACCCGGCGGAGCGCAATCGCGTCGTCATTTATTTCAGTCGCCTAACGAAACAAATCAGCGTGTTGCCGGCCGACCCGCTGCAATTCATCGCCGAACTTCACCAGCGCTGGCGGCAACGTTATCCCGCGCCGGTGCAAGACCCATACGCCATGAGCAAGGAACATCGCGAACAGAACCGCGCCAAAGGTTGTATCTTCGTCAGCTACGCATCGCCCGATCTGGAAATCGCGCGTTACGTTGTCAGCCAGCTGCAAAAAGCGGGCTGCGTCGTCTGGTTCGATAAGGAACAGATTCAACCGGGCGAAGCATGGGAAGATGTCTTGCGCGAAGCAGTCGAGGAACGTGCCGGTCTTTTCCTAAGCATTATCTCCGATCACACCGCGGCGCGGCTGGAGGGTTACAATATTTTCGAGCGCAATCTCGCCTCGAAGCGTCGCGAAAAACTGGCCGACAACGCCATCTTCTATTTGCCGGTGCGCATCGACGACGGCGAACCGCTCATTCCCGACAACGAACCGCGCGGCACCAAGAAAATCCAGGGCGTGCGCAAACCGGGCGGTCATCTCGACGAAGAATTCATCAGCTACCTGCGCGAGAAGCAGCGGGAGAATTGCGCCGCGCTCGGTTATCCCTTGCCACCAGCCCCGTGACGTCGCCTCCCACCGCCAGGCTCCCCGATCTCGAGCATCCGTGGCTCGGGCTGGAGAGCTTTCGCGAAGAGACGCGCGCCTTTTTCTTTGGACGCGACACCGAGATCTCGGAAATTCATCTGCGTCTGCGCAGTCATCCGCTGCTCGTCCTCTACGGGCGCAGCGGCCTGGGAAAAACAAGCATCCTCACGGCCGGCTTGCTCCCGCGTTTGCGGGCGGAAGGACAAAAACCAACACTCGTTAGGCTGCGTTACGAAGACCCGGCGAGCGATCCGGTCACGCAACTGGTCAACGCGGTTTTCCAGGATGTTGCGCCTAACGAGTGGTTGGCGCAGTTGGGCGCGAAACTCAAACTGCAATTGCCGAGCGATCCGGCCAGTCTGCTCTGGCTGCGCTTGCATTACCGGGCCGAGCCACCCGCGATCACGCATTTGATTCTCGACCAATTCGAGGAGGTTTTCACCGTGGGCGCGCGCCGGCCGGACGCGCAGAATAGCGTGCGTGACGCCCTGGCCAATTTCCTGCAGGGCTTCCCGTCGGAACCAATCGCCAAGCTGGTCGAGGAAGAAGACAACTTTTCCGATTATTTCGACGCCGATGCTGTGCCGGTGCGCGTGATCCTTTCTTTGCGCGACGATTACGTTTACGCGCTGAATCGCTGGCGACGTCACATCTCCGCGCTCGGGCAAAACAGTTATGAGCTGCGTGCCTTGCGCGGGACTGCGGCTTTCGACGCGGTGTATCAACCGGGCCGGTTGCGTTGTGAGAACAGCGCGTTGCCGCCGATCGTCGATGAAGAAACGGCGCAGCGCATCGTTCGTTTCGTCGCCGAGAAAGAGGCCGATGCTGCCATCGAAGAAATCGAGGCTGTTCCGCCGATTCTCTCGTTGCTCTGTCGTGAACTGAACGAGCGGCGTTTCATCACCCCGCCGCCGGCATCGCAAATCACATTCCGCGAAGGCGACACGGACATCGGCAGCATCATCTCCGCTTTTTACGAGCGCTGTCTCTGGGGCAAACCGGAAGCGGTGCGAATTTTCATTGAAGAAGAACTGGTCGGTGTGAGCGGCGCGCGTCTCGCCCAGGATGAAGGCAGCATTCTGCGCGTCTTCACCGATGGCTGCGCCATTCCCGGCGCGGTCGATGGACGTCATGCCGCCGGCTTTGGCGATGCCAAGGCCGCGCGCGACTGCCTGGACGAACTGGTAAATGACCGGCTCTTGAGCTCGTTAGGCGGCGAGAGCCCGGGTTACGAATTGATCCACGACCTGATCGCCGGCGTAGCGGAAAAAAGTCGCACGGCGCGCGAGCAGCGTCTTGAAAAGGAAGAGGCCGAACGTCGCGCCCAGGCGGAAAAAGCGGCCAAGGAAAAAGCCGAAGCCGAAGCGCGCCGGTTCCGGCATACCGCCATTCTGGTTAGCGTCGCTCTTATCGTGGCGGTGATCGCAGGCATCATTGGTTACGTGCAGAAGAAGAAGGCGCTGGAAGCGGAGGCTCGCGCCACGCGCGCGCGCGATGAAGCGGAAAAGTTGATCGCCTTCATGACCTTCGATCTGCGCGACAAGCTCCAACCGATCGGTCGTCTCGGGTTGCTGCGCGATGTGAACGAACACGCGCGACAATATTATGAATCGTTCGGCAGTGAGGGCGAAACGCCGGACACGCTGCGGCAACGCGGCGTGATGCTCAGTAATCAGGGCAATGTCGCGTTCGATCAGGGCGATCTGACCGAAGCGGAGAAAGATTATCGCGCCTCTCTCTCCATCGCGGAGAAGCTCTGCCAGCAGGATCCGAAAAATGCGCTCTGGCAGCGCGACCGAGGTCTGGCGCACACGAGGATGGCGGTCTTGCAGAACACCCTTGGCGATCTCGATGGCGCGCTTGCCAGCTATCAAACGTCGCTTGGCATTCACGAACAACTCGTTAGGCAAAATCCTGACGACTCGACCGCACAATCCGATTTGGCCAACGCTTATGTGCGAATCGGCGATGTCCTGAGCGACAAAGGCGACCTGAATGGCGCGCTCAAGAACTATCAGGAGGGACTCGTTATCCAGCAAAAGTTGACCGAAAAAGAGCCCGACAATTCTCAGCGACAAAATTCGGTTTGCTTTACCTACGACGCGCTCGGCAACGTGGAGATGGCCCGTGGGAATCTGGAAGCCGCGCTCAAGAACTTTCAGGAGAGCTATTCCATTCGGGAAAAGTTACGCCGCGATAATCCGGCCGACACGAACCGGCAATGGAATCTCTCGCTCAGCGATATGAATCTGGCCACCGCGCAAAAAGCGCAAGGTGACACAGCGGCCGCAAACAAGAGCTACCAGGACGCCTACGAAATTCGAAAATATCTTTGTGAGCAGGACCTGGAGAACACTGGCTGGCTATACGGCCTGGCGGAAACCCTGGAGAACATGTCCGACCTGATGAGCACGCGCGGTGATCTGGCGAACGCCCGAAAACACTACGACTACGCGCTCACCATTCGTGAGCATCTTTTCAAAACGAATCCGAATAATGCCGGCTGGGAATGGGCGCGCTCGGCCACCCTCATCGCCATCGGTGATATCCGTCGTTTCAGCGGCCAAATCGCCGAAGCGTCCGAGGCCTTCAACCAAAGCCTGCAGATTCGCCAGCGTCTTCTGGAAAAAAATCCGGGAAACGCGGCCGGCCAGCGCGAGATGTTCGTCAGCTACGATCGCATCGGCTGCGCGGAAGAGGATCGCGGGAACCTGAAAGCGGCGCTCGAAAATTACGGGAAGTTTGTCGCGATCGCCGAGAAGCTCGTGCACGACGATCCGAGCAACGTCGAATCTCAATTCGCGCTCTCCTACGCGTATGACCGGGTCGCGGAGGCGATACATCAGCAGGGGAATTACGCAGGGGCGTTACAGAAACTGCAGGACAATCTCACGCTGCGTGAACGGCTCGCGCAGCAGAATCCGCAAAACGCCGATTGGCAATGGAACGCGCTCGAGACGCGCAGCGAGATCGCCGACAAGTTCGTTCACCAGGGCGATGCGCCGCATGCGCTGGAACAACTTCAGGCCGGCCTTGCGCTGGCCGATCCGATGATGGCGAAAGATCCGGACGATGTCTTTCATAAGCACTTGCTCGCTGTCTTTCACGGTTTGCTCGCGCAAGCGTTCGCTCTGCAAAAGGATTTTCCCGAAGCCGTCCGGGAAGGAGAGATCGGCACGAAAATTCGCCAGGAAATTTCCGACATCGATCATGACAACATCATCTTCCAGATCGACCTGGCCACGGCTTGCAACGAGCTGGCCAGTATCCAGCTGGAACAAAGCGACGTTGGCGGAGCGGAAAAAAAATTCCAAAAGAGTCGCGAACTTCTCGATCAACTCGCGCCGCGCGCTCCGGAGATGGCCACGCGTATTCGCGAGCAGGCCGTGGCCGTGCATGGGCTCGGCGATGTGCAACGCATGCGCGGCGAATATGCGGCCGCCATGAAAAATTATCGCGAAGCTCTCGCCACGCGCGAACGCCTCACGCAACGCGACCAGACCAACGCGTTTTGGCAGGGCGACCTCGCCGTCACCTGTTGGCGCACCGGCGCGACGATGCTTAGGGCGGAACCGAAATCGAAGTCCGAAGCGATCAAGTTAATCGAACGCGGACGCGAAAATCTGCGCGATTTGAAAGAGCACGCCAGCCTAACGAGTGAACAACAATCGTGGCTCGACGGCATGGAGGCCGATCTGGTGAAATTGCGCGAAGCGAAATGAGCACTCGCCCGACGCGTCGCCTTGATTGCGATGTGCTCATTGTCGGCGGCGGGCCGGCTGGATTGCGCGCGGCGGAAGTCGGCGAGCGCGCGGGGCGCGAAGGTCATTCTATGCGACGCGCAACGCTCGGCTGGGCGAAAATTCCTCATCGCCGGACGTGGCGGATTGAATCTGACCCACAGCGAAGCGGTGGAAACTTTTCCCGAGCGTTATCGCGCGCAACCGCAACGCTGGAAAGACTTGTTAGGCGAATTCGGTCCCGCTGATCTGCGCGCGTGGTCTGCTTCGCTCGGCTTTGAAACCTACGTCGGCTCGAGCGGACGCGTTTTTCCGCGCGGACAAAAATCGGGGGGACTGCTTCGTGCGTGGTTGCGTCGTTTGCGGCAAAGCGGCGTTGAGTTGCAGATGGGTCTGCGCCTAAACGGACTGCGACGCGTCGAGGACGGATGGCGGGCGAAGTTCGAAGGACAAGCGAAGTCGTTAGGCAGCCGCACGATCATTCTCGCGCTCGGCGGCGCTTCCTATCCCGAGACCGGTTCAAACGGAACGTGGCCGACGATTCTTTCCAAACACAAGGTGAGGATGACGTCATGGCAGCCGGCCAACTGCGGCTGGGAAGTCGATTGGCCTAACGAGTTCAAGAAGCGTGTGGAAGGCTTACCGTTGAAGAACATCACCGTGCGCGCCGGCGATGAGCGAGTTTCCGGAGAGCTGCTCATCACGCGCTATGGTATCGAAGGCGGAGCGATTTACCGGCTCGGGCCTGAGCTTCGTGCCATGGCGCAGCCGCAGATTGAGATCGATCTGAAGCCGCAACTCTCCATCGAAACGGTGCGACAGCGCCTAGCGAATGGAAGTTTGAAACTGAGCGGCGCCGCGTCCGCTTTGCTCGATTGTTTCTCGGCCGACGGCGTGGAACCGGCGTTGCGTCTCAAGTATTTTGCGCTGCCACTACGCGCGCCACGACCGATCGCGGAAGCAATTTCTTCCGCCGGCGGAATCAGCTGGGACGAGCTCGACAAGAACCTGATGCTGAAAAAAATGCCCGGCGTTTTTGCCGCCGGGCGAAATGATTGATTGGGAAGCGCCGACCGGTGGTTATTTGTTGCAGGGTTGTTTTGCCACCGGAAATCGCGCCGGTCGCGCCGCGGCTGAATTCTGCGCCGCGAATTAGCTATCGTCACCTGCGCTATCAGGAATTAAGTTTCGCTTAAGCTTATGGCCGGACCAAAGCAGTTGAGCGAAGGCCAGGTGGCGCGCACGATCGCGGAGCGCGACAAGCTCGCCTTTGCGCTTTTTCTCGGCGCCGGTTCCTCGAAAAGCTCTGGCGTTGTCCTCGCCTCGGAGATGATCGCGGAGTGGCGACAGTTGGCCTACCGCGAAGCGAACGAAACGAAGACGGAATTCACCAAGTGGTGCGAACAGCAGGACTGGTACGGCAAAGACAATGAGTATTCGCTGCTTTTCGAAACCGTTTACCAGGACAGGAAATCCCGGCAGCGTTACATCGAGCGGAAAATTAAGCCGGCCTTTCCCGGTTGGGGTTATCTCTATCTTGCCAACATCGTCCAGCACGGTCGTTTCAACGTCATTTACACGACGAACTTCGACGATCTCATCAACGAAGCGCTGGCCGTTTTTCTCGGTTACAACGCGATCGTTTGCGCGGCCGACAGTCAGGTTTCGACGATCAATTTAACTTCCGAACGCGCCAAGATTATCAAGCTGCACGGCGATTATCTCTTCGAGAGTTTCATGAAAAATACCGCGCAGGAGCTCGAAGGCCTCGCGAGCAACATGGAGGACAAGTTCAAGAAATTCGCGCTGGAGAATGGACTGGTCGTGATTGGTTACGCCGGCCGCGACGAATCGATCATGCGTCCGATCGAAGAACTCATGCAGCGCGAAGAAAGTTTTCCCCACGGAATTTATTGGGGCGCGCGTCCCGAGGAAAAAATTGCGCCGCGCGTGAACGACCTCGCGAAAAAATATCCGGACCGTTTTCGTCTTTTCACCTGCTCGGATTTTGACTGCTTCATGGCGCGCCTTCATGACATCTGCGGTGGCGATGCCGAACCAGCGCCGCTTGAATTGCCCGACACGATTCTCGCGCCGTATCAATCGCTCGAGGAACGCTACAAACGACTTCTCACCGTCGCCGGCACGAATGTGCCTGAGACAATTTCCAAACACATCGCGCGTTTGCAGGAGGAATTGAAACGTCCGTGGGCGCAGGCGAAGACGGACGACTTCGATTTGTTGCAGGCGCAGATCGCACTCGGCCGTCGCGATTACAAAGCCGCTTTACAGGTCGTCGAAAATTTCGTCGCGAAAAATCCGCAAAGCGCCGATGGCCTGACCGCGTGGGGCAACGCGCTCGCCATTCGCGCGGAGGAAGAAAGCTCAGCCGGCGCGACGGAGGAAGCGGTGGCGAAATGGAAGCAGGCGATCGCCGCCGATCCGAACACATTGCAGGCGCGCTACAATTTGGCGCGTCATTACGGGATGAAGCAGCAAAGCGCGGAAGGCATCGCGGTTTGTGAAGAGCTGCGCAAGCTGGTGCCGAACGATCTCGGAATGCGCCGCAATCTCGCGCAATTCTACGGCAACGCCGGTCGTTACGATGAGTCGGAACGCGAACTGCAATGGTTGCTCGAACGCGAGCCGGACAACGCCGAGCTGCACGCCTTTCGCGCGGGCCTGCTCGAACAGCGTGGCTTGATTCCTGAAGCGATCGAGGAACTGCAGCGTTGCGTGGCGCTCGCTCCGCAAAATGCCTGGATGCGTTTCGGTCTTGGCAATGGTTTGGCCAAAACCAATCGCGTGCGTGAAGCGGCGGCGGAATTCGAGGAAGCGATTCGACTCGATCCGCGCAACATCAATTTCCGCATCCAGGTCGCGCAGTTTTACCTCATGCAAAATCAGCCGCCGCTGGCGCTGCCGCATTTGCAGACCGCAGTTTCGATCGCGCCGCAATCGGCGGAGGCGCGAGGCTGGCTTTGTCAGACCATGCTCGCGATGGGAAATTTCCCTGCGGCGCAAACGGAAGGTGAAGCCGCGGTGCGTCTCAGCCCTAACGACACCAGATTGCGCATGACAGTCGGGATGGCGTATCAACAGGGCGGTCGCGTGGCCGAAGCGGAAGCGCATTACGTCGCGGCCACGCAGTTGAATCCGAACGGACCGGAAGGCTACGGCGCGCTGGCGCAACTTTACTTCATGCAGAATCGCGCTCCGGAGATGAACGCCATCCTGCAGCGACTGCAGCAAATCAATCCGCAGATGGCGCAGATGCTTCAGGCACAAATGCAGATGCAGCACATGCAGCGGATGCAGCAGACCGGACAACGCTGGCTGCAAGGCGCGCAGGAACAATGGCGCGCGTTCGTGCAGAACGTTGCGCCGTCCACGCCTCCGCAGAATCCGCAGCCGCCGCCTTTGCCTAACCAGTGGAACCAGCCGCGTTAAACCGGTCGCATGTCTTCCGCGATCACGCGCGTATTTCTCGTTAGGCACGGTGCCACCGTCTTGAGCGCGGAGGACCGCTTCGCCGGCGCCACCGACGTGGCCTTGTCCGATCTCGGTCGCGAACAAGCGCAACGGCTGGCAAAACGCCTAACGAGTGAAAACATCGCTGCCGTCTACGCGTCGTCGATGGATCGCACGGTCGAGACGGCGCGCATCCTGGCCGCGCCTCATCGCCTCGAAGTTCAACCGCGCGACGGATTGCGCGAAATTTCGCACGGACATTGGGAAAAGCTGACGCGTCGCGAAGTGGAGGAGCGTTTTCCCATGGAAGCGGCGCGCTGGAATGAAGATCCGTTTGCCTTTGCCCCGACCGGTGGGGAAAGCGGACTCGCGGTCACGGCGCGTGCCTTGCCGGTGTTGCTTGAACTCGTTAGGCAAAATCCCGCGGCCAACATTCTCGTCGTCTCGCACAAGGCGACGATCCGGCTGCTCATCAGTTCGCTACTCGGTTTTGATCCGCGACGATACCGCGACTCCCTCGATTTGAAGCCGGCCTCGCTCAGCCTCGTCGATTTCAAAGACCCGTCATGCGCCCGGCTCATGCTTTTCAACGACACTTCGCATTACAGCACGGAGCGGCATGCGATTCCCGAAGTCGCGCATGCGCAATTGTCGAAGGACTGGATGTAGCCCTACGCCTTCGCTGGCGCCGGCTTCGGCAGCTCGAACTTTTCGATCTCTTCCTTGATGTCGCGCAGGAAATGCGCCGCGCCTGCACCGTTCGCAATGCGATGATCGAAGGTCAACGACAGCGTGATGACTTCCGCCGTGGCCGTTTTTTTGCCCTGCGCAACCGTGTCGTAATGCGCCGAGCCGACGAAGAGCGTCCCGACTGATGGCGGCACTACAATGGGCGCGGCCGCGCGCACACCGAACCCGCCGAGACTACTGATGACCACCGGCGCGTTCATGGCATCGACCCGGCCGCTGCGCGTTTCCTCGACCGTTTCGTTGTAACGCTTGATGAAATCCGGCCAATCGCGCGTGTTCGCGTGCGTGATGACCGCGGTAGCTAATCGATCGCCTTCAATGGCAACGGCGATGCCGAGATCGAATGGATTGTTCTCAATGATCTGGTCGTCATCCAGCATGATGCGGCGGAAGGGCGCGTGTTTTTCCATCGCCCTAACGACTGCCCACGCGATCATGGCCGACGGCGAGGCCGCATCTTTGCCATTGGATTTCTTAGCAGCGTCGCGCGCTTTGCGGATCGCATCCCAACACGCATCGATCTGTAGATTCGCCGGAACGACGCGACTCAACCTGCGCGTGATCGTCGGCGAAAGAGCCGGCTCAATTTCTTTTGTCAGGCGAGACGCCGGTTTGTGCTCGGTTGCACCGTTGGCTTGCTGCGCCGTCGAAACTTGTTCGCCTTCCTCGGTGAGGATTGTCCCGAGTTCCTGCCCAATCTCGACCGTGTCATCGACTTTCGTTTTCCATTCGCCCATGACACCGACCCACGATGATTCGACGGGATAAACCGCCTTGTCGGTTTCCAGCTCGCAGAGCGGATCGTCGTGATTAATCTTGTCGCCCGGTTGCTTCAGCAGACTAACGACTTTGGCCGCGCGAATTCCTTCGCCCATGATCGGCACAACGATTTTCTGCGCGTTTCCCGCACGCGCCGTTGTAGCCGGCGGCGCTGACGCCGGCGTGTAGAGGCGGGTGTCATCACCCGCAGGTGCTTTGCGGCTGGGGACAACCGCCTCTGCACGCGCCCGTTCAGATTGCATCGACGTCGATTTCTGAATCGCGGCCACGATGCGCTCCACATCGGGCAAGGCGGCGTATTCGTAGATCGGATTGTAGCCGATCATGACGTTGCCTTTGCTGACGAGAATCGGCGGACTAACGAGTGCATTCCAAAGTTGCGGCTGCGAGGTGATGTGCGTGATGATCATCTGACCGACGCTGCAATTTTCGCTGTCTTCCTGCACAACCACGAGCCGTCCGGTCTTGCGCACCGATTCTTCAATCGTCTCCTTGTCCCATGGCACGATCGAGCGCAGATCGATCAACTCGACGCTGATCTCGCCGCCGATTTTTTCCAACGCTTCGAGCGATTTCTCCATCGTGTTGCCCCACGCCACCAGGGTAACGTCCGCGCCGCTCTTGCGTTTGCGCGCCTTGCCTAACGAGACGCTGCGAATCGGTTCGCTGAATTCGTGTTCCGCCCAGAGCAGATGTTTCGGCACAAGAATGAAAGTCGGATCTTCCGCGTGCATCGCGCTCCACAAAAGCCCGGCCGCATCTTCCGGCGTGCTCGGGATGGCGATGTTGATGCCGGGGAAATGCGCGAGCGCGGCTTCATTCGCCTGGCTGTGCCACAAACTTCCGCCGGGCAAATACGCGCCGTACGGTGCGTAAATGACGAGCGGACATTTCCAGCTGCCGAAGGAACGCCAGCGCAGGTTCGACAAATTCGTCACGACCTGGTTCCAAGCCGGACCAATGAAGTCGATGAACTGCAATTCGAAAACCGGACGTTTGCCGTAGGAGGCCAGACCGCAGGCGACACCGACGATGGTCGATTCCGCCAGCGGCGAATTGAAAACCTGCCGGGGAAATTCCGTGGAAAGTTTTTGCGTGAGACGAAAGACGCCGCCTTTCGGATCTTCGATGTCTTCGCCGAAGATGATGCGATCTTTACTTCTCGTTAGGCCAAGATGCAGCGTCTTATTGATCGTGTCGCCGATGCGATATTTTCCCGGCGGCAAAACTTCGTCGTTTAACTGCGGCAATTCGCCCGTGACTTCGAGATGCAGTTCGTCCGCTGACGGATCTTCCGCGCGTTCCGCTTCAGCGAACTCCTGGCGAATCCGTTCCTTGATTTCCTTGTCGAGCTTCTCGTAATCACTCGCGGAAATGACCTTCTCGGCGATGAGGCTTTCGCTCCAGCGGCGCAACGGATCGCATTTCGCGCCGGCCTCCAACTCCTCCTGACTGCGATATAACTTCTGATCGTCTGAGCTGGTGTGACTGGAGAGCCGCTCCATGTTTACCCAGAAAAAGCGCGGACCTTTTCCGGAGCGCATGGCTTCGAATGCGTCCGCGCCGGCATCGTAAACCGCCTGCACATCGGCGCCGTCGAGCTCTAACCAGTCGTTAGGCTGCAGCACCTCGAGCGCGCGCGGAGTGATTTCCCGCGTCGGAGAACTGATGCCGTACTTGTTGTCCTCGACGACGAACAGGATCGGCAATTGTTTTTCCTTCGCGAAAGAGATGGCTTCGTAGAAATCACCCTGACGCGAAGCCGCTTCGCCGACGGTCGCGACGACGACGTTCGGTTTGCTGTCGAGCTTGATACCCCACGCCAGACCGCAACCGGGCAACAACTGCGAGCCAGTCGGAGTCGGCACGCTCCAGATTCCTTTCGAGGCGTAGCTGTAATGCGACGGCATCTGCCGCCCGTGACTTTGCCCGGCGCGCTTCGCGAAATAATCGATGGCCAATTCGCGCGAGGCCACGCCGCGGCCCAAAACCAAACCGCGATCGCGATAATAACCGGCGATGTAATCGCCATCGCGCATTTGCATTCCCAAAGCCGCCAGCGCTTCGTGCCCCATCCCGCTCACGTGAAAATGCCCTTTGCCCTGGCGATTGAGATTCTGTTCGCGCAGATCGCCATGCCGGCTCTCCAGCAGAATGGTGAGGAGGTGCAATTTATCTTCTTTGCTCAGAGCGGGCATACGGTGAAATCTGTCGGATGTTCCGCGACTCTCAACGCAGCGGCCCGAGTTCTCAAGGGCTCTCGCGCACTTCGCCTGCGCCGGGCGTGATCTCGCGTTTCCGTGATTTTCTTCCGGTAACGGCGGCGACGCCTGTGGTCTCGTTAGGCGAGGGGAGCACGCCGCTCATTCCGTGTCCGAAGCTGGCGGCGAAAGTCGGGCGCGGCTGCGAAGTTTTCGTGAAGTATGAGGGACTGAATCCGACCTGCTCCTTTAAGGATCGCGGCATGACGGTGGCCGTTTCGAAAGCAGTGGGGCAGGGGACTGCTGCCGTGATCTGCGCCTCGACTGGAAATACATCTGCTTCCGCCGCGGCCTACGCGGCGCGCGCGGGAATTCGTTGCGCGGTGATTTTGCCGGCGGGAAAAATCGCCAGCGGCAAAATGGTCCAGGCTTATGCGTACGGCGCGAAGGTCGTCGCGATCGATGGCAATTTCGATGATGCGCTGCGCATCGTCCGCTCGTTAGGCGAACGCGCTGATTTTGCCATCGTGAATTCAATCAATCCCGATCGCATCGCCGGACAGAAAACCGCGGCCTTCGAGATCATCGAAGATCTCGGCGATGCGCCGGCGGTTCACATTCTACCGGTCGGTAACGCGGGAAACATCACGGCATATTGGGCCGGCTATCGCGAATTTTACGACGCGGGAAAATCGACAACGTTACCCGTCATGCTCGGATTTCAGGCGGCGGGATCAGCGCCGATTTTCCATGGCCGCGTGATCGAGAAACCAGAAACAATCGCGTCCGCCATTCGCATCGGAAATCCCGCGAGTTGGAAATCGGCTAACGCTGCGATCGAAGAATCGCGCGGCGCCATCGACATCGTGACGGACGACGAAATTCTCGAAGCGCAGCGTTGGCTGGCCAGCAATGAAGGAATCTTCGTCGAACCGGCCAGTGCCGCCTCGATCGCCGGTTTGCTGAAATGCTGCGATGACTCACGCAAACCCAACTACTCGTTAGGCAAAATCGCGGAGGGGAGTCGGATTGTTTGCACCGTCACCGGTCACGGCTTGAAAGACCCTGACGCCGTCCGTTTCACGACGGAGCCCGCCGTTGCGCCGAACGAATCCGATGTCCTGCGCGCGATCGGTTTCTGAGGAGAAACAAATTCGGAAACCAGGAAGCCAGGAAAAGAAAAAAGCATCTTCTGCTTCTCCTTCCTGGTTTCCTGGCTTCCAAATTCAATTCCTCATTTCCTGCTTTCCTGATTCATTGCTCCTCGTGCGACATTTTCATACCAACTTCCGCTTTCTGGTTTTCTGGTTTCCAAATTCGTCCGCTTCCTCATGGGGCTAATCGTCCAGAAATATGGCGGCACTTCCGTCGGTTCGCCGGAGCGCATTCGTAAAGTCGCGGAGCGTTTGCTCGAAACACAGCGGGCGGGCCATCGGGTCGTCGCGGTCATTTCCGCCATGGCCGGCGTGACGGACAACCTGATCAAACTCGCCGGCCAGGTTTCGCTCGAGCGGCCGCCGGAGGCGCGCGAAATGGATTCACTCCTCGCCACCGGCGAACAATCTTCCATCGCGCTTGTCGCCATGGCCGTGAATGCGCTCGGCGGTCGCGCCATTTCCATCACCGGCGCGCAGGCCGGCATCCTGACCGATCGCATTCACACGAAAGCGAAAATCGCCAACATCAGTCCGAAACAAATCCAGGAACTGGTCGCGGATGATTACATCGTCATCGTCGCGGGATTCCAGGGACAAACACCGGAAGGCGAAACGACCACACTCGGCCGCGGCGGTTCGGATCTAACTGCGATTGCCCTGGCCGGTGCGCTCGGCGCGGATTCCTGCCAGATCTTTACTGATGTCGATGGCGTCTACTCGTGCGACCCGCGCGTCGTCGGCGAGGCCGTGAAGATGGAAGAGATCGCGTATGACGAATTGCTCGAGCTGGCCAGCACCGGCGCGAAAGTCATGCAGTCGCGCTCGGTTGAGTTCGCGAAAAAATTCGGCGTGGAATTCGAGGTGCGTTCCAGTTTCAACCGCAATCCCGGGACGATCGCGAAGGAAGAAACCGCCGGAATGGAAGACGTCGTCATTCGCGGGATCAGCATCGAACGCAAACAAGCCAAGGTGACGCTCGACGACGTGCCCGATGTGCCGGGCATCGCCAGCCGCGTCTTCAGCGCCATTTCCGACGCGAACATTATCGTCGACGTCATCGTGCAAAGTATTTCCGATCGCAACACAACCGACATTTCTTTCACCATTCACGAGAACGATCTGCCGCGGGTCGAGGAACTGCTCGCGCCCGTCGGCCGGGAGATCGGCGCAAAACGTCTCATCTCGCACGGCGGCGTGGCCAAACTCAGTGTGGTCGGCATCGGAATGCGCTCACATTCCGGCGTGGCCGCGCGGCTCTTCGATTGTTTGGGAAAAGGAAACATCAACATCGAATTGATCTCGACCTCCGAGATCAAGATCACCGTCGTGATTGCAGAGAAAGACGCCGATCGCGCCGCGCAGTTAACGCACCAGGCGTTTGGCTTGGCGACCTACGGAACGGCGAAAGCCTGATTGTTGTAGCTGCCGAAGTTACCTGATGCATGGCCTTTCGTTGGTCAGTGGGTGGATGGAGTCTTGGTCGGGATCCCGCGTGTTTGGTAACATCAAAACAACGTGAGCAATCTACCGTTTCATCCGCGGCCCCCGGCGCGCCGGCGTCGTGGTTTATGGATCTTGCTCGGCATTGTTGTGATCGCCTTGGCCGTCGTGGTTGCCGGGGTTTTCTTTGGACGGCGGCAGATCGGAGAGTTTTTTGCGCGCAAGCTCGGTGAGCGGCTTTCAGAGGAGGGCGTTTTCATCTCTTGGAAATCCGCCGACTGGGTGCCGGGAGGAGGGGTCCAGCTGCGGGGGCTGGCCTTGTATCGCGATACGGCGAAGCACGACCGACTCGCACTGCTTGGCCTTGTGACGGCTAGAAGAGCCGAGTGGTTTCGCTGGGACAAGATGAATTTCAAGGCGACGGATACACAGCTCCTGCTCGGTGTCGGAGCGGCTGAGACGAAACTCGATCATATGCGGGTGCTGTTGCTCGTGCAGCCGGGGAACACGGACCTGCGCGAGTTTCATGCGAGCCTGCAGGGATTGCGTATCGAAATGAAATGCACGCTGGTGGACGCGCCTCCCACTGGAACTGCCGAGGCGATCGCCGCGGCAAAACAGGTGACGCAGCGCGAGGGCTTGTTCCGCGATGTGAAGCTCGACCGACTGGAGTTGGCGAAGGAGTGGCTGTCGTTTCAGCCGGAGAAGGATGAACCGGTGTTGAAGATGGATTTGCATGCGCTTGCGGACGGCAGCGGCCTGGGTCTCACGATGACGTTTGAAGGCGAGAGGTTTCAATGGCGTGGGCAGAAGTGGGATTTCGTCCAGGCGGCTGCGAAGATGCCCGTCGGCCGGAAGAATGCACCGGTCGACATCGATCATGTGCGCATCGGCTACGGGGGCCGGAAAGCAGAGATCGCCGGAGCATTCGATCCCGCCGCTCAGGTTATCCGCATCGGCAAGTGTGATTCGGGCATCGACCCGCTGGCACTTGCACGTGCCATGATGCCGGGCGCGGTCGGAGGTTTGTCCGCGATGAGCAGCGGCGGTACGTGGCAAATCAGCGGGGCAGGAGAGATCCCGGTGGATCATCTTGAGAACCTCCGCTGGAGTGGTGACGTGGCGCTCGATGGCGACTTCGTTTATGCGAGCGGCGGAACAAACGTCGCGCTGCAAAAACCGGCGTTTGCCGTGCGCGTGGACGGACAGATGGTGTCGATCTCCAATTTCACGGCCGGCCTTTGGGGTGGGACGCTCGATGTGCCGAGGATCCAGATCCATTTGCCCTCCGCGGATAAACAACTGCGATTCGAAACGGAGCTCACACTCAGCGGCGCGCGGTCGCAATCGATCATCGCCAGTTTTGACGAGGCTCGGAAGGAGCCTGGTGTCGTTCCGTTTGATTGGAAGGGCGCCTGGAAAATCAACGGTGCGGGAGAGATCCCATTGGATCAGCCTGCGAACTTCCGCTGGCGTGGCGACATGGCGCTCGATGGCGAACTCCTCTATGCCAGCGGCCAAACAAACGTCGCGCTGCAGAAGCCAACGTTTTCCGTGCGGTTGGAAGAGCAGGTGGTGTCCATCTCGGACTTTAAGGCCGGCGTCTGGGATGGAAGTCTCAACGTCGCGAGGTTGCAAGTCCGTCTGCCCTCACAGGAGAAAGTACTGCGATTTGAAACGCAGCTCACACTCGACGGCACGCGGTTGCAATCGCTCATTAACGGTTTTCGCGAGGCTCGGAAGGAGCCTGATGTCGTTCCGTTCGATTGGAAGGGCGACTGGAAAATCAGCGGTGCGGGAGAGATACCATTGGATCAGCCTGCGAACTTCCGCTGGCGTGGCGACATGGCGCTCGATGGCGAACTCGTCTACGCGAGCCGCCAAAAAAACATCGCACTGCAGAAACCAGTTTTTTCCGTTCGCGCGGAGGAGCAGGTGGTGACCATCTCCGATTTCAAAGCGGGCCTCTGGGAGGGGCGCCTCAATGCGCCGGAGACGAAGATCCTTCTGCCTTCGAATGACAAGAAGGTGCGATTCGAAACAAAGCTCACAGTCAACGGTGCGCGGCCAGCATCCGTCAGGAAAAGTTTTACCCCGGGTCAGAAGCAGCCTCGTGTCGCGCGCTTATACTGGAAGGGTGCCTGGCGAGTGAGCGCCGCGGGAGAGATCCCGGTGGATCAGCCTGAGAACTTCCGCTGGAACGGCGACGTGGCGCTTGGCGGTGACCTCGGCTATGCCAGCGGCGAAACAAACGTCGCACTGAAGCAGCCGACTTTTTCCGTTCGCGCGGAGAAGCAGATGGTGTCGATCTCGAACTTCAAGGCGGGCCTTTGGGAGGGACGTTTCAATGCGCCGAGGACGCTGGTCTATCTGCCTTCGGCAAACAAGAAACCGCGATTCGAGACGCAGTTCGCAATTAAGGACGCCCGACTGCAATCGATCATCAACAGTTTTGGCGGCGCCCAGACGGAGCCTGGTGTTGTGCAATGCGATTGGCAGGGTGGCGGTGAATTTGATCGGGCATCGCTGGCCGGTTCAGGCGCGCTCAGCATCGGCGAGGCGGAGTTCGGTCGCGTGCCAATTCTCGGCCCGCTGCACTTCGTCTTTAACATACTGGCGCCGCGATTTCACACGGATGAGCCATCCACCCTGACCGTGAATCATCGGATGGCGGGCAGCATCCTGTATCTCGAGGACCTGAAACTCGTCAGCGACAATGCCCGCATTCAAGCGGGCGGCAACATCGATCTCGCACGCGAATACGTTCAGCTCACCGCGAGGGGGGGACTGCGGAAACTCCGGGGACTTATCACGGTCTTGCTCGCTTGGCTGCTGGAATTCAAAGGCGAAGGCCCGGTGGATAACGTGCGCTGGAGCATCAAAGGTTTCCCAGGCTTTCATCCGATCGTCAACGCCCCGAAGAAAACCACCAGGCCAGCGGACGCAGCGGAGAAGGCAGCCGACAGGGCGGTGAAGGGCTTGATCGAACTCCCCGGCAAGGTGCTCCAGGAAAAGTGAGCAGCGCCGCTACTTCGTAAAGTGGTAGGAGGTTTTGAAGGTCATTCGACCCAGACTCATCGGACAACCTTTGTCCTAGCCGGCGTGTTCTGCTCATCAGAAAAACAAAATGAGCGAACCCACCATCTTCCTGATTCAACCTATCAAGTGTAGAGGCGGCTGTCCTCAGCCGCAGGGCTGGCAGTTCATCGAAGCGCCCGGCGTTCAACCTTATTGGTTAGGCGAGAAGGCCAGGCAGGATGCCATTAGTTATGCGAGTGGCTGTCGCATCGCGAACCGGCACGGCGAGATTCGCATCCTGAACGCGGCCGGAGAAATCGAAGAGTCGATCGCTTTCGATGAGCGAACGAATCGGATCAGAGTCTAACGAGTGCTACCTAACGAGTAGTTGCCTACGCGGACGGGCGGTACCAATCCGCCTCTTCTGCTTTTGCCATCTTCATCGCGCCGTGAGATGACTCGGGGATAGCGAGCAGGGGACATGGGGCGTGTCGCAAGACGCGTTCGCTATGACTACCGCGCACAGCATCGAGAAAGCCATTACGTCCGTCGGTCGACATCACGATTAGATCCGCTTCGGTCTGCTGCGCTGTTTCCAGGATCACCTCAATTACGTCGCCTTTCTTGCACAGTCGTCGCCAGCCCCATCCAGGGATGCTTGGTGTTTCGGGCGCCGGATCCTTATCTCCTACATGCAACAAAGTCACATGCCCCCTTTCGCACCTTAACTGCCGCACCCATCTCGCTGCCCCCAGGATGGCGGGATGCGAGGACGGAGTCTCCGCGACCGGAATCAGAATGTTACGCAGTGAAACCGATCCATCCTCCGGCGAGATGAAGCCCCGCACGTTTGCCGGAACGAACAACGTCATCTCGCGAGATCTCCGCGCCACCGGTTCGGAGATCGACTTATGCAGCCAATCGAACCCATGATGACACGTGGCCAGGACGATGAGATCGGCACCGTGTTCTTCCAGATACGCGAGCACACCTTTCACTGGATCACCGCTGCTCCCGATCACCTTCGCAACGTCGATCCCGAGATTCTCCACCGCTTCCGGTTTGCTGCCGGCGGGGAGGACTCCCCAGCGCTCCAGCATCTCCTGCGCGCTTGGAAACTCGGACCAGTCGCGTTCCACATCCTCCGTCTCATGGATAAGCGAGAGCTTGCCCTTCGCGATCAACGCCGCTTTCAAGGCATGCGCGAACGCGACCCGGCTGGCCTCGGAGAAATCGGAAGGATGCACCACGTGACGAATCACCGGCGCCATCACTGGCGATTCCGCAGAACCTTTACTCATGCGGCGAGGGTAATGACATGCACCGCCCCTTGGAATAAGCCAAAGGTCTTAGACTTTCGATGACAATTTGTCTTTTTGTCCGTCGTAGGTCTAAGACTTTATAACTCGCAAAACTATTCCGATCTATCTAGGACACCGGGATATCAGGCGAATACGTCAACCATTTCGACGCGTCACATAGTAGGGTTGTAAGTAGCTGGAAGCCATCCGACTCCCTCCCGGATCCGGGTGTCGGCAACGATTATTGCGCGTCGGCGGCCTTTACGATTTCATGACAGACCGATCATTTCAGAAATTATATTTTCCGCGTTATATATTTGAGGCAGAGGCGGCTACCTAAGTGACGTACGAGACGTGGCGTACGACAAGCTGCCCTGGGGAAGGCGGAGCAACTGAAATCGTGAAGTCGCACTTCAGGAAACTAATAATCTAGAGGAGGTATTTCGATGAGACTCAATAGTAATTACAATCGCGGTGGCGCTTTCTCTCCCTTTGCATCGTGCCGGCGCCGGTGTTGTCGACGTGCTCGCAATCACCGAAACCGGTGAGAGCCTTAGTGCAACCTTCAATGGCGCTCCTTTCGGAATAATCATCACGGGCCCGGTCGACGGATGGACGGTGCAGCTCCCAGCAGGGTACAGCTTTAGTGCCGCTCTCGTGGGGACCAGCTACTTCTTTGTCGAGCCGGAAAACCCCGCATTGTTTAATCAGATCTCCATTACTCAGCCAACTTTCCTGCTCTTTTCCAGTGAGGTGCCCGCTGAGTCAGACATTTGGCATATCCAAAACCAATCCTTTCACTCTCGCTAACGGGGGCAACGGTCCCACTGGTGCCCCATTCGCTCTTACCCTTGCTGACAGACTCCAGACTGTCCCTGATAACGGCGCCACCGCCATGTTCCTGGGGATCGCGTTAGGCGGCATCTGTCTGTTCCGGCGGTTTGCGCGCCTGGCAGCCTAAAGTCGGCAATGGCGGGGCTGTAGCCCCGCACGGTCCTGCTCCGCCGTAACCGCGGTGCTCCCCCGGTGATTTCTAGATCGCCGGACGCCGAGGGATCGCCCGCTGTCGGTTCCGCAGTTTGCGCTTCTCGCGTCCGAGGCCGGCTGTTAGAAGCTAGCTCTATGAAAACACCTTTGCGATTCCGTCTTTGGGCGCTCGCCCTGCTGGCCACCGCTGTTACCGGTCACCTCGCCTTAGCTCAGGGAACCCTCATACCGCCCAGCGCGCCCACGCCCACTATGAAGTCGCTCGACCAGATCGATACCCATGTCGATACCGCGGCAGCCGCCAAGCGCATCCCGATCAATGCAGTGACTGCTCCCGGCAACTCCGCGACCACCTATGCCATCACTCAACCAGGATCCTATTACCTGACCGGGAACCTGAATGGAGAACTCGGCAAGGATGGCATCGACATCAATACGGACAATGTGACCGTGGACCTCAATGGATTTGCCGTCATCGGGGCGGTGATCTCTAACGTCGGGATATACTCGAACAACGATAACGTGGCCGTACGCAACGGCACCGTTCGCTCGTGGGGGCAGGACGGCGTTAGACTGCAGGGCGCGAGTGAAATTGTCGAAGGACTACGCGTCTCCCACAATGTCGGATACGGGCTGCTGGCCACAGGCAACGCTGTCATCAAGGATTGCGCGGCCGACAATAACGCTACCGGTTTGGATGCCAGCGCTGCCACCATTAGGCATTGCCTGGCCACAGCCAATCAAACGGGTTTCTTTGTTAATAGTTGCGTCGTTGAGGGCTGCGTGGCGTCGGCGAACACGGGCGATGGTTTTGATATTTTCGCTTCCTGTTTGGTCTCCGGGAACAGCGCACTCGATAACCTGGGAAATGGCTTCCGGGTTTCTGCCAATGGCAGTCTCAACCGCATCGACGGCAACACGGCCGTCGGCAACAGCAGCGCCGGCATTCGCTGGGTGAACGACCTGGTTATCCGAAATAACTGCTACACCAATGGCGCCGGAAACTACGTCCCATCGAGCGGCGGAGCCATGGGACCAATCCAGGCTCCCAGCACCGCCACTAACCCATTCGCGAATTTCTAAACGAGCGAGCAATAGGACGATCCGGGCGCCGCAGGCCTAACGAAGAGGGGTTCAGGTGCGTCCTTTCAGGAAAGAAAGTGCCTAACGAGTGGTTAGGCGAGGGGAGAATCGACCATACCGTGCTCCGTGTAGTGTCGGCTGTCCTCAGCCGAAAATTGGGCTAGCTCTTGCGGCTGGGGACAGCCGCCTCTACACCGACGTCACGGCGAGACTCGCATCCTGAATGCCGCCGGAGAAAATCGAAGAGTCGATCGCTTTCGATGAGCAAGAGAATCGGATGCGGGTCTAACCTTCCTGCCAGACATCGTCAGCCGCGATATCCCAGTGCCCCTTCCACCTGATACAAATCCGGACGGTTAATGGCTTCGCGTTGCGGGCAGTAACTAAAATCGTGAATCGGTAGGTCGCGTGCTCGCGCAACAGATACGGGAAAAGTTTCGGAATGACTGGATCCGCATTCGGCATTAGGCGCGCGTTTGCTTCGTCTACTGAAGTTGCCACGTCGCAATAAAGTCCAGTTCTTCCCGGAATATCGAGCGCGTCTGAACCGAGATAGGCCCATCGCACGGGGATGCGGTCCGCAAACAGATTGGAATACTTACCCCCGGCGTCGCGACGGTCAATCCCGATTAGATAGGCTACGCATCCTTTCGCGTGAAACATGCGTTTGTTAAAGACATAGAATCTCACAACCTTTGCTTGCGTTTCAAAGACCTGTTCGCCGGGGGCCATCCCCGCCACAGGTGTTTCGCGCAGACAATGTTGATCGGGTTTGAAGGTGCCACCGAGCGCGGGTGCGAACAGCCTCAAACGTAGCGGTTCTGTTATGAGCCCGAGAATCAAACCGCCGGCAAACGTTAAAGCAGGCGCGAGCCAGCTAAAAGCGTTAGATCCGGACTGATAGATGATCGTGAGAATGCGAGAATTAAATCCGATCGCAGCCCGCAAAGTCCATCACGATTTGATCTAGCATGGCCGTCCGTCATTATCGTAGCGCAGGAGGAGTCGAACCTCCATCTCCGCCTTAGTACATAGCATGCGCTTAATGATAATCCTTCAGCGTACCAGCCACCGCGAATTCTTTCCACGGTCCATGGAAAGTGCTCAGCCAGGGCGACCGACTTGAGCTGACATATAGTAATCGACATTTGTCGACAGATCAGTCTCAGCTACAGTAGCCGCGGCTGATCTTTTTCTCGTTAGGCGACGATTCTTCACGCACAACAACACCGCTTATGAAACCTACTCACCTTATCGTTATTCTATTGGCCAGCATCATTTCGAGCTCCGTTGCACAAGAATTGAAGGAGGACCCGCGTCAGACCAGAGCCAAGATCAAAACCGCACACACAGGAGATAGTCTTGTTGGCACATGGGACGTAGAGGACTCATCAGCGCGATTCGCAATATCGAAGAATACAGCCGGCGTGTTCATAGAGGGATTCGACCAAAACGACGGCGAGAAGTTCTGGCTCTCCAAGTTCTTTTGGAACGGTGAATCATTGAAAGGGAAAATAGTGATGCCTTCAACTACTCATACCATATTCGTCGCCTTGCGTCTTGTATCAGAAGGAGTGCTCGACGGCGAGTTTACCGGCGACGTCAATACAAAGGCTCGCTGGATTCGGAAATGAGTATCGCACGATTCTACTACAAGCAAAATCGCCTAACCCGAATGAGCACGACTTAGATCCTTCAGAGAGATGACCGTAAGCTCGGACGCGCGCGACTCGCCTCGTCGACACTGGGAATGTAACTCCGATCGGTTGCGGTCGATCGCTTGGCTTAGTCAGATTTATTGACGGGGGTAACGTGGCTAGTCGTCTGAAATATCAATTTCAAAATCTGCTTCGGGCAGCAGCCGAGCATTGTGGGGGCGCATTGAGTCCAGTGCAGCCTGGGTCAGAAATCTTTGCCAGCGACCAGTCTCGAAAGTCTCGGACTCCAATCCATGCGGCCCTGAGGCAGTGCTGAATGATACGAGATTTACGATGATCTTAACTGCTTCTACGCAAACTTTCCCGCGATTAGGGGAGCTATCAGCAGCAGGCCAAACGTTGAGCGTTGCGGTTGTGTCAGCATGCTCATTCTTAATTGGCAGAAGCTCCCTGTTCTTTAAGGCAAGAAGCTTTTCAGTGGGCTCAAACCAAACCTCTGTTGCGGAGAAATATTTAGACACGAGAGCAGGCTATCAGCTTGAAAACGGCTGGGCGACAAAGTAGTCGCGAACGGGAGCATTCAGATCAGCGATTACGTGACGCAGCGTCGGGGACTATAGTCAGTGAAACGAATCAGACCCAACACGACGCGATTTTATATGACATATATTGTCTGATGTTGCTAGAAGGCCGGGCTTGGACTGGCCCGCAATGGCTTGCTTTGGTCGCTTTCCTCCTGAGATGATGATTCATCTCCCTTGAACTATGAAAACCCTACGACTTCTTCGCCGCGTCTCGCTCGCCTGCGCCGCTCTCGCGACGCTCACCATCCTGCAACCGGCGCGCGCCGGTAATCCTTTCAACCTTCTCGATATCATCGAATCATCGTCCACCGTTCTTTCGGCCACGTTTAACCTGGTGCCGTTGGTCGTGATCAATACCGGTCCGGATCAATGGACGATCACGCTGCCTGGTTTCCAACCTTCGTTAGGAGCGGCCGACTGGATCGAGCCGGATAATGCGCTCCTGGTTAACCGGCTGACCATGGATCCCACCGGACATCAGATTTTTGTCGTGAGCGATACGGCGGCCCAGCCCGGCGACCTGATAACTACCGACGGCCTGTCGCTTAACAATGCGGTTGGTCTTATCACGACCTATCACGACCGGGAACCAAGCACTGTTCCGGAATCCGGCTCGACTTTAGGCCTTCTGGGTCTGGCTTTGACCAGCTTGTTGGCCTTGCGCTTGAAAACGCAGGCTGCCTGACAAGCCGAAAAGAACTTGCACATCGGCCAGTAAGTCCTTTGGTTCAGTTCCAACCCTGAAAGGAACCATATGAACCACACCCGAATCCTTCTGACCCTGGCAGTATTTACCCTTGCCTCGAGCGCGTGGGCGCAGAGCGCTTCGCCGGCCGCGCAAGCGTCCCCACAACCTCCACCTACACTTACTTCGACCATCGATCGCGAGATCAGTATCATTGAAAAGGAAGTTGTCGATGCGGCCGAAGCCATGCCCGAGGACAAGTTCAATTTTTCTCCCGAAAGCCTGAACATTCCCGGGAGCGACTACAAAGGTGTGCGCACCTTTGGCGAGCAACTGAAGCATATCGCCGCTTCCAATTACCTTATCTGGTCGCCTATCACCGGCGAGAAGGCACCGGATACAGTCAACGACGGCAAAGGTCCTGATAACATGAAGTCTAAGGCCGATATCATTAAGTACGTGAAAGACTCTTTTGCCTTCGGCCACAAGGCTGTAGCTACCCTGACCGCGGCGAATATTGCTGAACCTATTACGTCAGGTAGCGGCAGACCAACTACTCGCCTGTTTCTGGCTACCTTTGCCCCGGCCCATTGCTTCGATCATTACGGACAGTTAGCCGAGTATCTGCGCATGAATGGCATCGTGCCACCGGCCAGCCGAGCCAATAATTAGACCGTAACTATTCCAGATAGCTCACGCAAAGTCCGCGAAGGACGCAACGGAATAATTGTTTCCGGACCTTAGCGACCTCCGCGACCTTGGCGTGAGATTCTTGCGGCTGCGGATACTACTCGTTAGGTTTAGTTAACCGCGCATCCAAGTCTGCTCGCGACAGGTATCTGCCGCCAAGCACGACCGCCTGAATGCTTTGCGTGTTCCTGATGTCGTCGAGTGGATTCTTGTCGAGCAAAACAAGGTCGGCGCGCTGGCCCGGCGCGATCGTGCCCCTGCTCTTGCTTAGGCCCAGGAACTCGGCCGGACCTAACGTAGCGGCGCGCAAGGCGTCAGCCGCGCTTAGGCCTGACTCAATCAGCAGCTCCAACTCGGTGTGCAAAGAGAAGCCCGGGTAAACCAGCGGCATGGGCGTGTCGGTCCCGGCCAGGATCGCGCACACCGGCTTTGTGCAACGTTGCGACGATCTTGCGCGAAACTTCCCAGCGAAGCCTGGCCAGTTCCTTGTCCTCCGGTGGTTGACCTAGAATTTTTTCCCAGCGCGTTTGTTCGTCCGGGCGAAGGTATTTCCAGCGCGAGTCGTCCCGGAACTGCGCGCGCGTGGGCTGTGCCTCAGCATGCGGCAGGACCAAGGTAGGCACTTGCACTTCCTTTGTCTTAGCTAAGGCGGCGGCAACGCTATTGCATACTTGTTGGTCGAAGCTCTGCAAGACGGCTTGCTCCTGTGCGTCGCGAAGCCTGACAACTTCCTTCCCATCCAGGCCTTGACGTTTCTTGAGAAACTCACCTTCGCGCGCCGAGCAGGCTTCATAGGCCTGCATGAGATGCTCGTTGCTACCCTGCCCCGCACTGGCAGCTGCGAGCAGACTTACATCAGCCGGAGTATGGCCGCACACCGGCACGTGCAGTTTGCGCGCTTCGTCCATGGCGGCGCGCCAATTCGATTGACCTACTTCCGAAAATACCTTGATGAAATCTGCGCCAGCCTTATGAGCTTCGCGCACCTGTTGGCGCACGGCGTCCACTGACTCTCCACCAACCGCTATGCCGGCAGCCAGCACATACGGAGCTACCAGGTCGCCCTGCTCCACGGCCGCGCGCCAACGCATCACCGATCGGCATCTCGTCAGGTGTCGTCTGCATCTCGCGCACGGCGGTAACACCGTTGGCCACAAAGAGTGGAAAGGTCCACTCGTTAGGTGGCCGATGCGAAGCGTTGTTGAAAAGGTGCACATGCATGTCCACCAGGCCCGGCATTAGGTAACGTCCGCGCCCATCCACGTGTGTGGCATCGGCAGGTACCACTACTTCATCCGATGCGCCGATCGCAACGATGCGCCCGCCGCTGCATAGAACTGTCCGCGGAACCAGGATACGAGCGTTCTCGACATCGACCACGCTGACATCATCAATCGCAAGAGCCGGCGGATTAGCCCGCGACAATTGCGTTGTGGCCAGACTGACAGCTACAGCGAGCAAACCGCTAAAGCGAATCATGCGATTAGTTTTACTGCTCAAGGATACCGCGATACGTATCCACAGGAATTTTTTTGTTCTCGTTCGTTATCGCCTTCACGTGGAGTCAGGAGCCCCCGCTTTTCGAGCTGAGAAAAAGCTTGACAAGATTCGTCAAAACGATCAAACCGCCGGTTGGCGGTAAGTTGCAGCCTAAATTCAAACCTCCTAGAAAGCGTACCCCTATGCGTTGCAAATTCATCAGACTCTTCGTGATTGCCTGGGCGTTGTCGGCACTCGGTGCCGCTTCTCTCATGGCGCAAAACGTCCTCCCCGGCTTCGATCTGCTTCAAACTCAGTCCGGCACCACTTTTGCAGGCGTGCCATTTGTTGGCGTGCCGTTGAACACTTACAATTTCGGCGGCACGATCGGCGTGCGAAACGTCGGCAACGCAGACACGATCGTCCAGCGGCTCCAAACGGCCAACGCGCCCTCTCAAATTATCCCCATCCAGATGGTCGCGCTGCAACTTATGAGCGCCGTGCCTGTCGACTTTGGCCTCGGGCTTGGGTTCTATTTCATCACGCTGCAAAGCGTGCGCGGGGGTCCGGCGACCACGGGCCAAATGACGATCAACTTCGGGCCAAACACCTTTAGTTCATTTTTCGATGTGTTTTTCGACGTGCGGCTCGGCTCGCTCAACGGCCCGATTGCCCTGTCGACGGACCTCGTGCTGACGAACACCAGCACGATGTGGACTAGGACGCCACCGACGGGGGCCGCCATCATTGACGGCGTGAATCACAATCTTAACGGGACTAGCACGGCGTCCGATTTTTGGCCCGTGGGCCCGTTTACGGAGCAGCACCCGACCGGGGCCATACACGTCGTGAATACGGCGACGGCCCCCGAACAAACTTCCACGCTCGCGCTGATGGGTTTAAGCGCGTTGTCTCTGTTATGGTTCCGTCGCCGCGCGCGGGCCTAAGAGAGGCACTCGCGATAGAGACCTGCATCCACATTTCCGCCGCTGACGACACAGCAGATTTGTCGGTCTTTGAATTTGTCAGGCATGGTTAGCGCAGCGCCCACGGTCAGCGCGCTTGCATCGTGCCGCCGGCAAATCGGGGCAGTAATTAGGCCGTAACTGTTCCAGATGGCTCACGCAACGTCCGCAAAGGACGCAACGGAATAATCGTCTCCGCACCTTAGCGACCTCCGCGACCTTGGCGTGAGCTTTTTGCGGCTGAGGACGGCGTAGGACGCAGCGCGCAGTCCGCCTCCTACAGTTACGATCTAAGGATAGGCAAGGCGATAGAACTTCTTTGTGCCCGCGTTGGTGTCGTCATATTGGAAGTTACCGCTGCTATCAGCCATCAACGACGTTAGCGTGGTAAAGCTTTGCGCGCTTGGGTTGGTCGAGGATTCGATGCGATTCACGGCGCCTGGCACACCGTGGCATTGCAAGTGAAAGGTGTTACTAGCCGGATGAGTAACTGAAATAACCTTCAAGGCAGGCGGCACGATAGCCGAGACATCAAGGTCCCACATTCCCCGCCCGTGCGTAGCTGCGCGGAGGGTGCGCGAAGGCGCGTGCAGCGCCAAACCAAGGACGGCGGGCCGCGGCAAGCCGTTCGCGAGTGAGTTCCATTGCGCGCCGCCGTTCGTGGTATAGAAGACGCCGGTGTCCGTGCCGACAAAGAGCGTGTTCGGTGCGTCGGGAGCGGTGACAAGAATGTTGACCGGCGTGTTCGGCAGATCGCCGCTGATGTCTGACCAGTTGCTGCCGCTGTTAATGGTCTTGAAGACGTGTCCTTGATTATCCCCGAAGCCTGAGAAGCCGCTAAAGGTAGCATAAGCTATCGCCGGATTAGCTGGATCAACAGCTACATTCGTCACAACGCGCGGCGGCAGACCGAGGCTTACATTCATCCAGATGGCTGAATTACCGGCGTTATGCGTTATCTGCACGTGGCTATCCCGCGTGCCGATGTAAACCGTATTAGAATCATGCGGCGCGACCGCGATTGTGTTGATGACACCAAAGAAAGGATCACCAGTCGTTAGGTCAGGAGAAATGGCGGCCCAGTTCGCAGCGCCGTCGGTTGTTTGGTAAACGCGATAGGTCCCGAAGTAAAGTCTTTGCGGATTCGAAGGATCGATGACTAAGGGCGGAATGAAACCGACGCGGTCACTCGGATCGATGCCATTAGTCACTCGGTTCCAGGTCCCGAATGTCCCGTTCGCCGTTGATTTGAAGATATTGATAAGCTCACAGGTGGAATACATCGTCGTCGGGTTACTCAAGTCGATCGCGGTGTAACCGCCGTCGCCGCAGTTGACATCGTTCCATGTTAGCTGGCCGGAATAGAGGACCGTGCCATTGTCCTGGTTGCCTCCGAGTGCTGTGGCAGAGCTTGTCGGATGAATCGATATGCCGGGATAGAACTGAGTAAGTCCCAGGCTGCTATTGAAGCTGGTATAGGAAGGCGTGGGCGCGGTAATCTCGGTTGTAACATAGGCGCCGCCGTCGTTGCCAATGTAAAGAGTGCTACCATCGGAGGAAAAGGTCAGGGCATGCGTGTCGGAATGCAGGAAACCATTTGTTGGGCCTGATTGCAGGAGGGCCCAGGTGGCGCCGCCATCGAGAGACCTAACGAGTGTGTTGACATAGGCACCACCGGCATAGATGACATCCGCATTGGTCGGCTGGACAGCTATGACATTGTCATATGCGCATGCTGGCGTGCAGTAGTCGGGTGTGGAAGACAGTCGCGTCCAGGTGTCCCCGCCGTCGGTAGTCTTGTACAAGCCGACCAGGTTGTGGGTATTAACATCGGCGATGCCGGCGTAGAGCGTGGCGTTGCTCGACCCCGCGAAGGCGAGGATGATGATTCCGGCATTGCCGAGGTCTAACGAATTTCCCCCACTCCCATTCGCCGCGTTCCACGTTAATCCGCGATCGGTTGACTTATAAACGCCTTCGGTTCCTCCGGCAAAGGGGCCACCTAACGAAGCGTAAGCGATGTTGACATTGTGAGGATCGAAAAGAACGGAGTTACCGGGATTGCCCGACAGGACGCGCGTCCACGTGTTACCGCCATCAGCAGAACGATAAACACCGTCCCCAGAGGGGTAAAGCTGGACCGCCGCGAGTAAGATCTGGAAGGTAAACCTATTAACGGCCAGGCTTCCTATCCGTGCCCCACCGCCATCGAATCCTTGCCCGACCGGTCCGCAGAAAGGTCCGCAAATCTGCGTCCAAGTCACGCCGGCATCCATCGATTTCAGAATACCTGCGCCATAGTAACTATCCCCACTAAAGGTCTCCTCGCCTGTGCCGACATAGATTACGTTAGGGCGTGTTGGATCAATTGCGATCGAGCCAATAGCGGTCGAAGCCTGAGTATCAGTCATGGGCGTCCAGGTGGTACCTCCGTTAACCGTCTTCCAAATACCGCCTTGCGCGCCGCCCAGGTAGACAATGGAAAAGTTATGAGGATCGACAGCTATGGCAGTAACCCGGCCGGAAAGAATCGGCGCGCTGTAAGGTGACTGGATAGGTTGCGGTCCGATGAAGGTCCAGGCAGGATTCGGCAACACATTTGTTTCCGGGAAGGAGGCACGCATGGCTTGTTCCGCTTGTAACTTCTGCTCGAGTTGTTGCAAGGCCGCCAGACGCGCGCCCGCCGGAACATGCGCATGCGGATAGGCACGTTGACGGTAAAACCATTCCTGCCGCAGTCGCTCAAGATCGGGTGCTTCCTCCGGCTGTGTCGGATGCAGCACGACGAGTGCAAAAAGCGTGAAACTCGCCAGAAACAAAAAAAGAGCCGCAATCTTCCGGCTCCTCCATCCATGCGCCGGAGAACGCATATCGCTCTGTTTAGTGAAAATCAGCCGTCAGCGCAATCGAATTATGATGTAGTGGCGGGTGTCCCCACCCGCAGGTAAATGCCGTGCGGCTGAGGACAGCCGCCTCTACACAAGACATTCTTTGTAGACTGCTGCATCCACATTTCCTCCACTAACTATGCAGCAGACTTTTTTGCCCTTGAATTTGTCAGGCATGGTTAGCAACGCGCCCACGGTCAGCGCGCCGGTTGGTTCTACCTTCAGGTTAGCTAACGAATAAAGGAGACGCAGGCCTTCTCGAATATTTTCTTCCGGAACTTCGATGATGCCGGCGGCATGGTCGCGAATGATCGGCCAGTTATGCTTGCCCACACTAACGGTGCGCGCACCGTCGGCGATGGTCTTTGGTTCCTGCTCGTTAACGACGATGTGCCCTTCGCGCAACGAGCGTGCGACATCGTTGCCTAACAAGGGCTCGGCGCCCCAGATTTCCGTCTTGTCATTGGCCGCGGCGAAGCTTTGCAGAATGCCCGAGAACAAGCCACCGCCGCCGACCGGGACGACGATCCTGTCGAAGCTGCGGCCGAGCGCGCGCAATTCGTCGCCCAGGCTGGCGTTGCCGTCGATGACCAGCGGATCGTCAAACGGGCTGGCAACATAAACGTCACCTATCTTTGTCGCTAGCTCCTCCACCCGCGCTTTGCGGCTAACCTGACGCACGTCGATCAGGTCAACCGTGGCACCGTAACTCCGTACAGCATCGATCTTCACTTGCGCAGAGTCGTTAGGCATCACGACCGTGCATCCCTTGCCCGTCAGCTTACAGGCATAGGCCAGGGCCTGTCCGAAGTTACCCGATGAGGCAACAATGATGTGCGGTTGCGGCACGTTAAGCGCGACATTGTAGGCGGCGCGGAACTTGAAGCTGCCGGTAAGCTGGAAGGTTTCGCTTGCGATGGTTACTTCCGCGCCGAGTCGCTGCGATAAGCGCGGCGCCTCGACGATGGTAGTCCGCCGAATAGCTTCGCGATGGGAAAGAACCTTCTTCACGGAACTTTGGACAGGATTAACAGGATTTTACAGGATCGAATTCCGCGGAAATCGGCGAACATGTAAATCTCCATCCTGCATAATCTTGTTAATCCTGTCTGAGAAAAATCAAACATTACTCCCCCGCCATTTCAGTTTTTGCCTAACGACACTAAAGAATGAGACGCCGGGTAATGCCGCCAGCGGCAGGGTTTGCTTGGCCTTGCGCACTGTAACCACCGAGTTGGCCTCGATGCGCACGGGCGCGCGACCGTCAATGGTCAGAAAGACCGGATAGTCGCGTTCGGTCGCTTCTACTTCGACGACCGCGGAGTCATCGACAATGATGGAGCGGTTCGTAAGGGTGTGCGGACAAATAGGTGTAATCACCAATGCGCCTGAATCCGGCGCGAGGATCGGTCCGCCGGCACTTAAGCTATAAGCAGTCGAACCTGTAGGTGTGGCGATGATGAGGCCGTCGGCATTGAACTCAGTGAGAGCTTCACCGTTGACCCGCACCGCCAGGCGGATGAGGCGCGAGACTTCGCCTCGACTAAAGACGGCATCGTTAAGGCAACGCAGAACCTGATAGGCCTTCGGTCCCGCCGGATCGAGGTGCACGTCAAGCAAGGCGCGCTGGTTGAATTCAATTTTGCCGGCGACGATGGCAGCCACCGCTTCTTTGTAGGCGGAGGAGGCCGCGCAGGTAAGGAAGCCTAACGAACCGATGTTGATGCCAAAGATCGGTTTGATTTCGTCCTCCAGCTCGCCGACCGCGCGGAGGATGGTGCCATCACCGCCCAGGACAACGAGAAGGTCGGCTTCCCGCCCAAGGTCCTTGAGTGAGTAGATGGATTTCTCGCCGATCAACTTCGCCGTGTCGTCCTCCATTAACACGGGCAAGGAATGCCGCGCGAACTCCGCTGAAACTGCGCGGATAAGTTCCGCCGCGCCTTGCTTCCTGGTGTGTGCGATCAGGCCGATGGTTTGCGGAGGCATATAAAGAATTCCTGGTTGCCGTCGGTGCCGGTGATGGGTGATGCAGCCAGGCCGACAACTTCGTGGCCACTCTGCCTAACGAATGCTTCGATCTTGCGCTGCGCTTTCTCGTGTAGCACGGCATCCTTCACGATCCCTCCCCGGCCCACGTCCTGCGGCTCGAGCTCGAACTGCGGCTTAATCAGGGCAAGGATCATCCCGCTTGGAGTTATCAACTCGAAGGCCCGCGGCAAGATCAAAGTCAGCGAAATGAAGGAAACGTCGATGACGCAAAGGTCGATCGGCTCGGGAATGTCGTCACGCGAAAGATGACGTGCGTTCAGATTCTCGCGCACCACCACGCGTGGATCGTTGCGGATTTTCCAGGCCAGCTGGCCGTGACCAACGTCGATGGCGTAGACTTTCTTTGCACCGCGCTGCAGCAGACAATCAGTGAAACCGCCGGTGGAGGCGCCGATATCGAGGACCGTCATGCCAGTTGGATCAACCTGGAAGTGGTCCAACGCGCCTTCCAGCTTCAATCCGCCGCGGCCAACGAATTTCGCCGGCATCTCGACTGACAGCTCTGCATCGGGCTCCACCAGAACCGATGACTTGTTGAGGACGCGATCGCCGAGCTTCACCTCGCCGGCCATAACCGCGCGTTGGGCTTGCTCCCGGCTCGGGAAATGTCCCTGCTCGACCAAAACTGAATCAAGTCGCGCGCGTTTAGCCTTCATTTATTTTCGAGTAAGAAGACACACAACAAACATCTAATCAGTGGAATAAAGACGAAGCATTGCGTCGATCGACTCCACGTCCTCAGCCGACGCGCGGCGCCGTTGGTATTTTCGAAAAAGGACGTCGCGCAAAGCGGTTAAGTCCTCGAGCAACGGGCGGTCGTAGTAGGTCCAGTCCAGTTCATCGGCGTATTTTGCCTGGAATTTCCATTGGCCGCCGAACTTGGTTACCCGCACCTCGCGTTTGCGGCCATCGTCGTCCTTTTCCTTCCATATGTGTTGACTCCGCATCGCCGCGCCACCCTACATTAGAATCTTGAAAGACGCAGCCCGACTGCTCGACCTACTTCGCGGCGACGCTGCTCTTCGGCGCTTTGGCCGCTCCCCTGCTCTATTTCGCAGGTCATTTCCTGGCTGAGCGCAGCATCCTTTTTCTCGCGCAATTTGATTTCGAAACCTTTTTTCATCGCGCGCTCTTGCTCGGCGCGCTTCTGTTTGTCTGGCCGCTCCTGCGTTCGTTAGGTATTCGCCGCTGGAGCGATCTAGGTCTGAAGAAGAATCGCCATTCCGCCCGCGATGTTTCCTTCGGATTCGTCGCGGCGGCAATTCCACTGCTGTTATTCGGCGTCGCATCATTGTCGCGCTCGGCATTTACGCGCTGCGTCGCATCGATCTCGCTGGGTGGAATCGCGGGCCGATGTCTCTCCGCCATCATCGTTCCATTCATCGAAGAACCTCTCTTCCGCGGTTTGATTCTCGGTGTTCTGCTGCGCAGCGAGTCGCGTCACGCTCGCGACTTTCATTACTTCCGCGCTCTTCTCCATTCTCCATTTCCTGAAAGCGCCCGAACACACCTCCGCTGCTCGTAACCTGGACATCCGGTTTCGTTTCGATCGCGCACGCCTTCGCTCAATTCACGCAGCCGCTGCTCGTGCTCTCAGGATTTACCACGCTGTTCTTGTTAGGCTGGATCCTGGCCGACGCGCGTCTGCGCACGCAATCGCTCTGGCTGCCGATCGGTCTGCATGCCGGCTGGATTTTTTCCAACGCGCTCTTCAACCGAATCGCGCATCGCGAAATCGAGGCCCTGCCGTGGTTAGGCAAGAACCTGCTCATCGGTCTCGCCCCGCTGTGCGTCGCTTTGTTAACCTGGGGACTTGTCCGGCTCTGGATCAAACATGTGGAAAGCAGCGCTTCTTGAACCGGTCCGCGCCGCGGCCTCGCTGCTCTATCCGCCGGCCTGCGCCATTTGCGAGGAACCGGTCGGTCACTTCGATTATCTCTGCGCCGCCTGCCTGGCGAAAGCTCCGCGAATCAAGCCGCCCTTCTGCGCCAACTGTTCGGAGCCATTCGACGGCGCAATCACCGAAACATTTTCCTGCGCGAACTGCGCGCATCGCAAATTGCATTTCGAATGCGCGGTCGCGGCGTATCGCAGCCGTGGGGTGGTGCGGAAACTTGTGCACGACTTCAAGTACGGGCAGCAAATTCATCTGCGCTTTCCGCTGGCTGACTGGTTAGGCGAAACGCTGGAGGACGAGCGATTGAGCGGCCGGCGATTCGATATTGTCGTGCCGGTGCCATTACATCCCACGCGCCGACGCGAGCGCGGTTTCAATCAAGCCGAACTGCTCGCGGAAATATTCTGCGCGCGCGCCAATCTGAAGATGCGTCCGGTGCTCGAGCGCATTCGCTACACCACCACGCAAACGGCCTTCGATCGCGCCGAGCGCATGGAAAATTTGCGTGATGCCTTTCGTTTACGAAAAAAGATGGACGTGCGAGGTTTGCGCGTGCTGTTGATCGATGATGTCCTAACGACTGGTTCGACCTTGAGCGAATGCGCTCGCGTCCTCAAGCAAGCCGGTGCAATTTCTGTGCACGCCGCCACCGCTGCGCGCGCCTGACCCATGGCCATTTTCAAAAGACCCGCGCTCAAAGCTCAAAGCCGGAAGAGGCGCGAAATGCCGCAGGGACTTTGGACGAAATGTCCGGGCTGCAACGAGGTCGTGCACGAAATCGAACTGACGCAGAACCAGCGCGTCTGTCCGCGTTGCGAATATCACTTCACGCAATCGGCCAAGGAGCGCGTGGAGAATTTGCTCGACCCGGAGAGTTTCGTGGAATGCGACGCCGATCTGCGCTCGATCGATACGCTGCGCTTCAAAGGCATCGCGAGTTACAAGGATCGGCTGAAGAAATATCAGGAAAGCACCGGGAACGATCGACGCGGTCCTGAGCGGTGATGGATTGTTGGAAGGCTACAAGGTTTCGATTGCCGTGATGGATTTCAGCTTTTCTCGGCGGCAGCATGGGTTCGGTGGTGGGCGAACGCATCACCCGCGCGATCGAGCGCGCCACGGCGAATCGCTGCGCCGTCATTGTCATGTCCGCATCCGGCGGCGCGCGCATGTATGAGGGCATGCTCAGTCTCATGCAAATGGCCAAGACCAGTGGCGCGCTGGCGCGTCATGCCTCGGAGCGGCTGCCTTTCATTTCCGTCCTGACCAATCCGACTCTCGCCGGCGTCATGGCCAGTTTCGCCTCGTTAGGCGATGTCATCATTGCCGAACCTGGCAGCATGGTTGGCTTCGCCGGTCAGCGGGTGATCAAGGAAACCACGCACCAGGATTTGCCCGAAGGATTTCAAACGGCGGAATTTCTCGAAGAACATGGGCTGATCGATCTCATCGTGCATCGCAAGAGGATGCGGGCGCAGATCGCGCAGTTGCTCAGTTACTTTTCCGCGACGGCGTGACCTACCGCGAAGCGCTGGCGTGGTTGTTCGGCACGCAGCTGTTCGGGATCAAACTCGGGCTCGAAAATATTCAGCGACTGCTGCGCGCGCTGAATCTTCCCGGCGATCAACGCTTCATCCACGTCGCTGGAACGAATGGCAAAGGATCGGTCTGCGCGATGATCGATTCCATTCTGCGCGCGCAAGGTTATCGCAGCGGGCTCTTCACCTCCCCTCACCTCGTCACCTTCCGCGAACGCATCCGGGTGAATGGAGAGATGATTGGCGAAGATGCGACGTGCGCATGGTCTAACGAGTATTCGCGAACTGATCGCGAACTGGGATCCGCATCCGACGTTCTTCGAAATTGTGACGGCGCTGGCCTTGCTGCATTTCAAGGAAGCGCGCTGCGAGATTGTCGCGCTGGAAACAGGAATGGGCGGACGACTCGATGCGACCAATGCGATTACGCCGATTGTTTCCGTTATCACGCCGATCGATTACGACCATCAGAAGTGGTTAGGCAACTCGTTAGGCGAAATCGCCGCGGAAAAGGCCGGCATCATCAAACCACGTGTGCCGGTTGTTTCCGCACCACAACTCGCGGAGGCCGAGGCTGTCATTCGAATGCGCGCCCGCGAATGCGAAGCGCCGCTCGAAGTTCTCGGGGCCGATTACGAAGGCGAAGTTGCGCTGAAGGGCGCGCATCAAAAAGAAAATGCTGCGGTCGCAATCGCGGCGTTGCGCGCGGCGCGCATCGAAGTTTCGCAGAGATCCGTTGCCACTGGCCTAACGAGTGTCAACTGGCCCGCGCGATTTCAGCGTTGGAATGATCGAATCATCATCGATGGCGCGCACAATCCCGCAGGTGCCCGCATGCTGGTGCAGACGTGGCGCGAAATCTTCGGTGACGAAAAAGCGGCTCTCGTTTTTGGAGCGCTGCAAGACAAACAGATCCGTGAAATCCTTCTGCGCCTTTGAATGAGATCGCGCAATCGGTGCATCTCCCCGCCTTTCATGGCGCGCGCGTGGTCGCGCCAGCGGAAATGGCCGCGATCTGTGCAACGAATTCGCGCCCGCCAAACCCGTTTCGATCCATGAGACCTGCGGTGAGGCAATCGAAGCGGCGCAACGGACCGGCGCGCGCGTTCTCATCGCCGGTTCATTGCATCTCGCGGGTGAAGCGCTCGCCTATCTTCAAGGCCAGCCCGCGGCGTTTGAAGAATGCGATCAATAGGATCGCAGCGGACCGAACTCCTACGGCGTCGTGACGTGAAAGAACAAGGTAGTTCCCGTGTACGGCACCGTGCGCGAGGTCTCGCCTTCGAAAGAAAGGATGCCTGATTGCACAGGTGTGAAGGTACCGTTCGGTGTCGCACTCTTGCTGATGGTGTAGGTCTTGTTCGCGACGCTGCTCCATGTGATCAGCATTGTGCCGTTGCCGCGGCTAATTCCGTGCACACGAAAAACGGAATTCGGATCATTCGCCATCGTACCGGCGAGGTACTCGGCTAAGTTCGAAGCGCCATCGCCATCCTTGTCGCCGTTCGCGTCATTCATTAACGGATTCAATCCGTTCGCGATTTCGTAGGAATCCGGCATCCCGTCGCCATCACTATCCTGCTGCACGGCCGGAGTCGGCGTCGGCAACGGTCCGGGACCGCCCATAACAGTAATCCTGTCCCAGTAGGCCATGAATACGGCACCGCTTGGTTGATAAGTGTAGGTCCATTCGATGGCCCCGAACTCGATCGAGATAAACTCCGCGGGCAATTCCGAAGAGCCGCTTAGTTCGTCCGAAGTCACGAAGGCGTTTCGCAGGATGATGTGATAAACGGGCAGCCCGCTCACGCTATCGACCACGTCGAGGGTCACATCGCCGAGCGCTGTTCCCGCCGCGACTGCCTTGGCGAGTTTCGGCGACGCTTTATCCACAAGCTTCAACACGTTCACCGACGACAAACTCGCTGTTCCCTGGGTAATGCCACTCGGTCCGACCGTGGCCGGATTCTCTACCCCCGCGCTAAACGAGAACGCTTCGATCCAGCCCTCATGATTCGGCGCGGTGGACTCTCCGCCGATGGTGGAAATGTGGACGTAATAGCTCAGTGCCGCCCGCGCCGGACTCGCGACCGCGCTAACGGAGAGCAATCCAATCAGCACGGCCCGCCGGAGCTTCACGGCGCTCATGATATCGTCATCTTTGGAGTCACGGGGCGCGCAGAACGCCTACCCGCCTGTGTTCGTCCTTAAGTCGAAAAATGCGGTGATTGGACTGCCCGTGGGCGGATAATATGTCCAGGTAATCTTGGCATAGGCGAAAGAGACGCTTTCAGTAGGTTTATCATCGCCGCCCGCGGAACCTGAATGTTGGATGCTTTCGAAGACCACATCCTCCAGCCTGATCTCGTAAACGAGGACATTCGTCGTGTGATTGACACAAGAAAGGGTCACGGAGGTAAAATGGCCGCCCTGGGCCAGCTTTAGCAGCGCCATCACCGATGCTTTGTCGAGAGCTTTCATCACATTCAACCCCGAGAAACTCGGATGCGTGCCCGCCGAAATGCCACCTGGGCCGACCGTCGAAGGATTCGAGACACCGGTGGAGAACGAGAAAATTCCCCACGCATTTACCCACGCGGGCGGGGAACTCACTTCCCCGTCCAGCGCCGGGACCGTCTTGATATAAGTGTCGAATGCGCCCTTCACGTCGCCGACCGCCGCGAAGGCGATGACCGCAAAGACGAACAGAATTTTTGGTTTCATAAGGAAATCCTCCCACGCGACGAACGTGCGGATGAACGCATTCGTCGCTCACGACGGAGCCTGACGGGGCTCGGGGCTTCGAGTCAATGTGAATCGGCCCCAGCCTTGAACTTAGCTCGACGCTGCTTCGATCCGCGGAAAGAGTGGCGTCGGTTTTCCCACGACATGACCATCGGGAAGCTTCCCCCACTCCGCGTCGCCTAACGAGAAGCGCTCTTCTTTTCCGCTCAATTCCATTTTCCAATTGAGCTGATCGAAAATGCCGTGCGCGGCTTTCGGCAAGACTGGTGAAATAAGGATCGCGATGATGCGAAGGGATTCGGCGAGATGGTAAAGAACCGCGTCCAGCTCATCGGCGCTTTCTGAACTCTTTGCCAAGTTGCCAAGGCGCAGTTCGCTCGATCAGCTCGTTCCGGCATCCGATCGCGGACCTGTAAGCCGTGCGCAGTTCGAGGATCACTAGCAGGCTCATCCATACCTTCTCTTAGCCTCTCATTATTGTTGAATTGAGACGCAGGAAGTTCCGTGACCGATTCACTCTTCAACTTGCGCAAACGCCCGCCACGATACCGGTGCGCCATGCTTAAGCTTCGATTAAGAAGATTTCCCAAGATTATTCGCCAGATGCGGTGTTGTAGATGCCAACTAATCGTTCCTCCGAAAAATCCGCGTCCTTTCCGGTGACAATATCGCTCATCAAATAACATCGTAGCGTTTCCGCGCCATACTTGTCGGCGAGTTCGTCTGGATCGACGACGTTGCCTAACGACTTGCTCATCTTTGGCGCCGCTGATGTTCCACCAGCCATGGACGAGGAACTTCGGCATTTGTTCATCGGGAAAACCGAGCGCTTTGAGCATGATCATCCAGTAGATGCCGTGCGCCGGAATGAGGATGTCTTTGCCGATGATTTGCAGTGCAGGCCAGCGGTCTTTGAACTCGTTAGGCTGTTCGGCGAAATCCTTTTTCGCCGGATCGTAGCCGATGAAGCTGATGTAGTTCGTTAGCGCATCGAACCAGACGTAGGTGACGAAGTCTTGGTCGAACGGCAATTCAATGCCCCAGTTCAATCGCGATTTGGGCCGCGAGATGCAGAGATCGCCGCTGATTTTCTCGACCGCGTTGATTAGTTCGGTCTGGCGGAAGTCGGGTGTGACGCAGTCGGGATGCGACTTGAGAAAATTGAGCAGCCAATCTTTGTGCTGGGCGAGTTTGAAGTAGTAATTTTCTTCAACGCGATGCTCGACCTCGCCCCACTCCGGACCGAAGGCGCCATCCGGGTCCGCGGTCTTTCTCAGTTAAGAACTGTTCCTGGCGAACGCTGTAGTAACCCTCTTGTTTGTCTTTGTAGATTTGTTTCTCGTCGTAGAGGCGCTGGAGAATTCCTTGCACACATTTTTTGTGCAGTGGCTCAGTGGTCGCAGCCCAGCCATCGTATTTCACATCCAGTTTTTCCCAGAGCGCGATGAACTTCGCCGTGATTTCGTCGACGAATTGCTGCGGCGCGACGCCGGCTTTCTCAGCGGATTGCTGGACCTTCTGGCCGTGCTGATCGACGCCGGTAAGGAAGAAAACCTTCTCGCCTTTCAGCCGATGATAACGCGCGATGACATCGGCCAGCACCTTCTCGTAAGCGTGCCCGATGTGCGGTGCGCCGTTGGTGTAGTCGATCGCGGTCGTGATGTAGAAGGGCTTCGGCATTTCGGAAACCAAGAGGTTGCTGGAACCTCCGCACTAGCGCAACCGCTTCCGAAACGTTTCAATTCCCTGCCGTGTCGCATCGACTTCTGTTCTTAGGTTGCCTGCTCCTGCTCGCCGCATGCGAGCGACGGTCGGCCGAGCCCGAGAAATTCGAGATCCTCACTCCACCAGTCGCAGCCACGCCGCGGATCAATTCGCCGAAGGTCTTCGGCGTTCGTCCCGGCGCGCCGTTTCTTTTTCAGATCGCCGCCACCGGTCAACGGCCGATGGAATTTGCGGCGGAGAATTTGCCCGACGGTTTGGCGTTGGACCGAAGTAACGGACAGATCAGCGGAAGCATCTCATCGACTGGCCGACAACTCGTTAGGCTGCGCGCGACTAACCAACTCGGCGCCGCCGCAAAAGAGCTGACGATTATCGTGGGTGAAGAAATTGCGCTGACGCCGCCGATGGGATGGAACAGTTGGAACATCTGGGGCGGCAACGTGACGCAGGAAAAGGCGCACGCCGCGGCGCATGCGCTCGTCGCCACCGGTTTGCGCGATCACGGCTGGACCTACGTGAACATCGATGACGGCTGGCAAGGTCTGCGCGGCGGCGAATTCAACGCCATTCAGCCTAACAAGAAGTTTCCCGACATGCCGGCGCTGGCGAATGAGATCCACACGCTCGGCTTGAAGTTCGGGATTTATTCCACGCCGTGGCGAACGAGTTTTCACGGACACGTCGGCAGCTCGGCTGATTTTGAAGACGGGTCTAACGAGTGGACGAGAAGCCGGCAATACACCGAGTTTTTCGAATTACAAATTCGAGCCGTCGGAATCCTGGCTGGACAAGATTCCCTGGCTCAAACCGCTCGCGGATCGCTTCAGTTACAAGCGCCGCACGCAAATCCGAAAGCAACTGCGCACCTTCGGAAAATTTTCATTCGTCAGGCAGGACGTGGCGCAGTGGAAGGCGTGGGGCGTCGATTATTTGAAATACGACTGGGTGCCGATCGATATCGCGCATGCGAAAGAAATGAGCGACGCACTGCGCGCAACCGAACGCGACATCGTCTTCAGCGCGGCGAACAATGCTCCCTTCGAAATCGCACCGCACATTTCCACGATGGCAAATTCATGGCGCACATCAGGCGATGTAAAAGACAATTGGTCCGATGTGAGTAAGGTCGGTTTCACCCGCGATCGCTGGGCGCCATTCTCGCGCCCGGGTCACTACAACGACCCGGACATGCTCGTGCTTGGCGAAGTTGGCTGGGGAAAACCGCGGCGCACGAACCTCACGCCTAACGAGCAGTACACTCAGCTCAGTTTGTGGTGCCTGTTATCCGCCCCCCTGCTGCTCGGCTGCGACTTGGAAGAACTCGATCCGTTTACGCTGGGTCTGATCACAAACGACGAAGTGATCGAGATCGACCAGGACCCGCTCTGCCAACAAGCGATAGGCGTCGCGCGGCACGGCACTGCGGAAATTTATGCGAAGCAACTCGAGGACGGCGCATGGGCAGTTGGGTTGTTTAATCGCGGCGATGCGTCAGCCAGAGTCGGCGTGAGATGGTCAGATATCGGCGTGACCGGCTCGCAAACGGTCCGTGATCTCTGGCGGCAAAAAGATCTCGGCGTTTTTGCCGATCACTTCGAAAGCGAAGTCCCACGGCATGGAGTCGTTCTGCTGCGCCTTTCGCCCGCTCGGCAGCCCGGGGAAAGGTAACAAAGCCGTTACCTTTTGGAGGTGGATTTTCAGCGTGCAAAAGGCCGTTCGGAGGTGTAAAAAAAGTGAAACGTTTAACGAGCATCAGAATCCCTCGAAATTAATAGAAAGGCTTCCTATGAAATTCTCTCGTGCTATTACGCTCATCGCCATCGTGGCCGCGCTCGCGGTCGCAAATCTTCAGGCGCAGAACATCTTTTATAACGCTACCCTTACTGGGTCGGCTGAATCACCCCCGAATGCATCCCCCGCCACGGGCTTCGCCACCATCGTGTATAATCCGATCCAGAATGTCCTGACGGTAGCGGTACAATTTACCGGGCTGCTCGGAACAACCACGGCATCGCACATTCATGCGGCGACGCCGTCGCCGTTCAGCGGCACGGCGGGCGTAGCGACAACAACGCCCTTCTTTGCCGGTTTCCCAATTGGAGTGACAAGCGGCAACTTCTTCATCTCACTAGACCTGACTCAGGCCAGTTCATTTAACCCAGCCTACGTCACGGCGAATGGCGGCACGACCGCATCAGCCGCAGCCGCGCTGGTCGCCGCAATCGCCAGTGGACAGAGCTACCTCAACATTCACAGCACTTTTGCCCCGGGCGGCGAGATTCGCGGCTTTCTCGTTGCGGCGCCGGATACAGGAGCGACCTGGAGTTTGATGCTGCTCGGACTGGCTGCAATCGGCGTGACCGCGCGGCGACTGCGGCACGCTTAGTCACCGTTTCCGCCTAAGTCTCAAGCACGATCATCGCGACGGCGTGATGATCGGTGTGGCTAAGGCTGATCCAAACGGCCGAGATATTTCTCTCAGCCGCGAGCTGTTTCGCGCCGCCTTCGAGGACGACATAGGGCTGGCCGCTTCCGTACTTGTGAACGTCGATGTCGCGCCAGCCCATCGATTTCCCAATGCCAGTTCCGAATGCTTTTGAGGTTGCTTCTTTCGCGGCAAAACGCGCGGCGAAATGGCGCGCGGGAAATTTCATCGACTGGCAGTAGGCAATCTCGCCTGCAGTGAAAACGCGATGGAGAAAACGTTCGCCAAAACGTTCGAGCGAATGTTCGATGCGCGCGTTCTCGACAATGTCGACGCCGATTCCGAGGACGCTCATCCCTTGTAATTTTCCATCGCGGCCAGCATTTCGCGCACGGCCGTTTCAAAACCAACCAGGATCGATCGCGAAACGATGGCGTGTCCGATGTTCAATTCGGTGAGATGCGGAATCTTGTGAATCAATTTGATGTTCTCGTAGTTGATTCCGTGGCCGGCGTTGACCTGTAGTTTGCAGTTGGCCGCCCGAATCGCGGCCTCGCGCAAACGATCCAGTTCCAGTTTGGCAAACTTCTCGGTGAAGGCATTGGCCAGCTTGCCCGTGTGCAACTCTACCATGTCGGCCGCCAATTCGACGGCGGCGTCGATTTGCTCCGGCTCCGGATCGATGAACATGCTGATGCGAATGCCGGCGGAATGCAGCCGTTTTACGGTCGGCGCCAACTCGCGCGCGTGTGCGACCAGGTCGAGTCCGCCTTCCGTCGTGATCTCCTCGCGTTTTTCGGGAACGAGACAAACTTCATCGGGCACGATGCGCAATGCGACATCGACAATTTCGGGTGTGTTACCCATTTCGAAATTGAGTTTCGTGATCACGTTTTGTCGCAACCGTTCGATATCGCGATCCTGAATGTGACGGCGATCGGCCCGCAGATGCGCCGTGATTCCATGCGCGCCGGCGCGCTCGCAAATGCTGGCGATGAGAACCGGATCGGGCTCGGCGTTTTTCGATTCCGGCATGGTGGCGTAACGCGCCTGCCGCAAGGTCGCGACGTGATCGATATTAACTCCGAGACGCAAACTGCTCACTGTCGTGGAATGGAGCGAACCTGCGCGCGGGAGCAAGTCGCAAAGCGGCGTGCGAGCTGTTTTGGCCTAACGAGTCAGAGACCCGGTCCAAAACGGCTACCACATTGGTCAGGTGACGCTGGCTGCAGGCGGAAATTATCGTTGGACCAATCAAGCTGGGATCTCATGGGGCTTGCAGCCCGATCTTGCTCACGGGGTTTTCCTCACCGGTTCCGACTTTCCTTATACCGGAAACATTCCGATTATTCTCAAGCGAGATCCCGTCACGGACGACGAACTCACAGAGGTAGAGGCGCTCGAGATCGTCGGCGACCGCTATTACCGCCTTTCCAGCGCTCCTCCGCTCATCGCGAGGCAGAACAGCAAGCTGGTTCTCTCCTGGGATACGGGCCAAACTCTACAGAGCGCTACGAATCTGGCTGGCCCGTGGCAAACAATCATCAATGCCGAAAGTCCCTATGAGTGGACCATGACGGAATCTCGGCGCTTTTTCCGTCTCGTCGTTGTTGATTGATCGCTCAATGGGCCGCGCGCCTAACGAGTCTCATTGGACAAACCGTCGTCGACTAAACGTAGAGCTGTCTATCCAACTCGTAACCGGGCAGTCGAATCGTTTTCTCAAAACGCAGTCCAAGTTTTTTCAGAACGTTGATCGAGTTTGTGTTTTCAGAAGCGGCAATGGCGACGACGCGCGGCAGACGAAGTTGCGTCCGGCCGAAGTCGATCACAGCGGATGCCGCTTCAGTCGCATAGCCTTGTCCCCAGAATTTCCGCAGAATGGAAAACCCGACATCCACGTCATCGAGCGTTTCGCGTTTGACCAATCCGCAGATGCCGATCGACTCGCCGCTCTCCTTCAATTCGGCAACATAAAATCCGAAGCCGTGCTTGGCGTAGCTGGGCAGAATTCTCTCTTCGAGATACGCAATCGCCTGTTCGCTCGTGCGCACGCCGCGATCGGCGACGTAGCGAATGAAGTCCGGATCGTTCAGCAGCTCGACAAACAGATCGGCGTCACCCAATTCCACATGACGCAAGGTGAGGCGCGCAGTTTCGAGAACTTTCACCCGCCTGCTCTCGCACAAAAAAGCAGACAGCGCAGTCGTTTTTGAAACAACTGCGTTGTCGTCAGAATCGAGCGCCTAGACCCGGCGATAATGGCCGTGAATCCAGTGCGTGTGATATCGGTTCCAGTGCCCCGGGACCCAGACCCATTTGTATCCGCGATCCCAATACCATGGCCCGCGCGTGTAATAGCCGTGATCACCGATGTCGATGGTGATGTGCTGAGCATACGTGTTAGCCATCGGAACCAATGCGCTCGCCATCACGAAAACTGCAATCAGGAATTTTCGATACGTCTTCATGTATTTTAACTTTTCGGATTGCCCGTCGAAGTTGGACGACTCGCCTCCCGTTATATTCGCGAACAGTTTCCGGAAAAGCTTTTTTCAAAAGCGCACGCTGAATGCGGCGCGCAGGCGGTAATCCGGCACGAGCTGCAGATCGGTGTTGTCGATCAGGACCGGAATCTCGACGCCGACTTCGCCGCTGAATTTTCCACGCGACGCGACGAGGCGCGGGCCGAGCGCGACGCTTGTGATGCCCGTGTCCTCCGCTTTGTCCCCGCGGAAACGATCGACGTCCTTGTGCTCACCGGAGACGCCAAATTGCAGTCCCAAAATCGTGCTTCTCGTGCGCACAAAATAATAGCCGGGACCACCCGTCCACGAGACGTCGTTGGCGAAGTGATATTGATGCCGGCCGTCGCCGCGCAAAACAAATTGCGCATCCGCTTGCAGGAAAAAACGCCGGTAGCGCAACGAATTTTGCAGGCCGAAAACTCCGTCCCACGAACCAGTGCCTAGCGTCAGATCGTGTCCATGAATTCCGCTCGGCGGCGCGCCGGGAATTTCAACTTCGTTGAACTCTTCCTTGATGCGGCTGCTATCACCGGTTGGGGCTTTGATTCCCGCCAGCACCACGACCGACGCAGTCAGCTCGGGCTCGAGAGTAAGCTCCGTGGTGTTTTTTCCATCGCTCACCGTCTCCTTTCTCGCGAGCGCGTTGATGTGAAAAGCGACGAACTTGCCGAGCAATGAAACATCGCCCAGGCCTGATTCGGTCCCGTGATCAATCGTGAAGCCTTCCGGCCGCGCGAAGGAGCGGTAGATGTAAGGCACATTGATTTGCAGCGCGAAACGACTCGTTAGGCTGTAGCCCAGGACGAATTGCGTGATCGAACTTTCCAGGTGCTGGTCTGTCGGGTTCGCGACTTCGTTGCCGTCCATCTGCATGGTACCGAAATGCGTGAACTGCTCAGCCACGCCGGCGTAAAACCGGTTCCACCATGCCTGCTCGTGCGGGCTGATCGATTGGCCGAAAGGCCGGCCAAATTCCGATGAGAACGTCTCCAGTTGCGGCGCGTAGCAGCCGCACAAGTCGCAGCCCATCGTCGCACTGGCGAGAAACGCGCTCGCGATTATAGAAATAAAAATGTTTTTGATAAGATTCCTCCGTGAATGAGCGGACGACGACCCCGCTCGGCTTAAAAAAACACGGCACAGCGTGCACTCACACGCGGCCCGAAACGTCGATTCGCGCCTAACGAGAAGTTAAGCGCGGCGGAGGGACTGGCGGAGACAAGACGCGCTGCAAAGCAGACGTGCCTAACGAGAAGTAGCGAACAAACTGGAACGATCGAATCGTTCTGGTCGCACACGTTCCGGCGATCAAATCAAACTTCGGTGTGAGCGGACGGAGATCGGATTTCTTTTCGGAACTCTTGCTCTTCTGCAAGGCGTGGCAGAGCGAGCAGGGATGATTTCCGTCGAAGGTTTTCTCCAGCGCCTGTGAAAGCGAACTGGTCTGGGAAAATTTCACGACCATCGTCGTCCAGGCGACCGACTGGAAAACGACCCAATGCAGACCAAGCGTCACACACACAGCGGTGACGGCGAGAACTCGCGCGATCGATTGGATCATCCGAGCGGAATCGTGCGTTAACTTTGCACCCGATGCAACAGATTCGGTCGCTTGCAGGGTAGCGGCATGTTACACCTTCGCCGTGCACCGTCTCTCGTTATACCTCGGGCTCATTTACTTCGCCTCCGAGCTGCTTCTCAGCATCACGCGCCGCGCGCCCAAGAGTGTGAACGTCCGTGAATCCGATCGGTCTTCACTGCGCTTTCTCTGGATTGCCATCATGCTGGGCATCTTTCTCGCGCTTTGGTCAACGCAGCATTGTTTTGCCGCGACCCTGCCGCATCGGCGCGCTCTGACCTGGTGCGGTGTGATTCTCTTTGTCGCCGGGCTCGCCCTGCGCTGGTGGTCAATCATTCAGCTCGGCCGCTTCTTCACGGTCAATGTTGCCATCGCGCAGGATCAGGAAGTGATCGAAGCCGGACCGTACCGCTACGTGCGGCATCCATCTTACACCGGCGTCTTGCTGGCGTTTCTCGGGTTCGGCCTCTCGTTAGGCAACTGGGCCGCGCTGCTCTCGCTCCTGTTGCCGATTTTCGTCGCCTTCCTCTACCGCATCCGCGTCGAGGAACAAACTCTCATCGAGGGTCTCGGCGAACGCTACGTGGCCTATTGCCACCGCACGAAACGGCTCGTGCCGTTTCTCTACTGAACCTTTCCCGCGCGCGGCCGGCGCACCAGTTCGCCGCCGCAGTTCGGACAAACACTTTTCATCTCGTGCGCGCAATCGCCGCAGAAGGTGCACTCGTAAATACAGATGTGCGCTTCGTCCTGTGGACCAAGTGTTCGGGCGCATTTCTCGCAATCTGTTTTCATTTCCAAGGCCATGTGCGCTCCTTTCGTTGCTGTTCGTTGCCGGCAAGCTTAGCGTGCCTTGTTTTGGATGCACGCGGCCAACTCCATCATCATCCATGCACCGCGCATGGCGATTTTCGAGACCGCGGCCAACCTGGAGTTGTGGCCGAAAATTTTGCCGCACTATCGCTACATCCGTTACCTGGAACGCAGCGCGACGCGCAACCTCGTGGTCATGGCGGCGACACGCTCCGGCATTCCGATCAAATGGACTTCAGAACAAATTATCGACCGCGAGAAGGTCGAAGTTCGTTTTCATCATCTGAAGGCCTTCACCAAAGGAATGCATGTGATCTGGACTTTCAATGAAACTCCCGCCGGCGTTTTGGTTGAGATCGTGCACGATTTGCAATTTCGCGTCCCGGCCCTTGCGCCATTGGCCGACCCGGTGATCGGAAAATTTTTTATTCATCACATTGCCAGTCAGACTTTGCGGCACATGAAAACTCACTTGGAAGCGCGGGGTTAAATCGGCGCGATGCGGACCGGACCTCAGCGACGCGCGGTTATCACGGGAATCGGCCCGATCACGTGCATCGGGATTGGTCGCGAGAATTTCTGGCGCGGCATCGGCGCGGAGAAGAGTGGGATCAAACGCATTTCCACTTTCGACACGACTGAATTCCGTGCGCATTGCGCCGGCGAAATCCGCGATTGGATTCCGGAAGATCACTTCCCGCCGCATCGTCTGAAACGGCTCGATCGCTACGCGCAATTTGCTGTCGGCTCCGCGCGCATGGCACTCGAAGATGCCGGAATCGCCTGGTCGCGAGATAATCCGCAGCATCGCATCGGTGTAAGTTTCGGCACCGCACTCGGCGGCGTTTCAAATGCGGAAGTTGAGCACGCGCATTTCCTGAAGAAAGGAGCCAGAGGCGTACGACCAACCCTTGCCTTGCAGGTCTTCGGCGGTTCCGCGCATTCCAACATCGCGATCGAATTTGGTTTTCGTGGTGTCGGCACCACCAACTCGAACAGTTGCGCCAGCGGAACGGTCTCGGTCGGCGAAGCGTTACGTTATATCCGCGACGATTTCGCCGACGTCGTTGTCGCCGGTGGCGCGGAATCACCGCTGATGCCGCTGACTTACGGCGCCTTCGCCATCATCAAAGCGATGAGCCAATGGGACGGCGATCCAGAGTTGGCCTGCCGGCCGTTTGATTTGAAACGCGACGGGTTTGTCATGGGCGAAGGCGCGGCCTCGCTCGTCATCGAGGAATTCGAACACGCGCGTCATCGCGGTGCGCACATTTACGCGGAAGTGCTCGGCTACAGTTTGAACAACGACGCCTTCCACATGACCACGCCGTTGCCGAGCGGCGACTCGTGCATTCGCGCCATGCGCGATGCACTCGCCGATGCCAACCTCGCGACGGATCAGATCGACTACATCAACGCGCACGCCAGTTCCACGCAGTTGAATGACAGCACCGAGACGCTTGCGATCAAAGAAGTCTTCGGTGAACGCGCCGCGCAAATTCCAGTCAGCGGCACGAAAGCATTCACCGCGCATCCGCTCGGTGCGACCGGCGCGATGGAAGCGGCGATTTGCACGCTCGCACTCGAACACAACTGGATTCCGCCGACGCTGAATCGCGAAAATCCTGATCCGGCCTGCGACCTCGATGTCGTGCCTAACGAAGGTCGCGCCGCGAATTTGAATTACATCCTCAGCAATTCCTTCGGCTTCGGCGGAATCAACGCGTGCGTAATTTTGGGACGCGTGGTCTAACGAATTCTGGGGAGCACGGGCTGTTAGCCCGTCGCGTCAGGCAGGTTGCCGGACGCATGCGCGACATCATAAACGGGAACGGTCCGCTTTGTCTTGCATCACGCCGCCCAGACTGTTCGCCGCAAACTGCGGCGAACCACGGGCTGGCAGCCCGTGCTCCCCAGAGTCAACGTTCGTCGCCTAACAAGTCGGGACGATTCTCACGCGTCCGTTTCAGCGCCTGTTCCTTTCGCCACGCCGCGATCTCGGCGTGATTTCCCGATAGCAAAACATCCGGAATTTTCCATCCGCGGAAATCAGCCGGACGGGTGTATTGCGGACCTTCGAGCAAACTCGTCGAGAAACTGTCGTCCTCGGCGGAGCGTTCGTGGCCGAGCACCCCTGGCAACAGCCGGACGACTGCATCCACCAGAACAACGGCGGCAATTGCGCCATTCGTCAGCACATAATCGCCAATGGAAATTTCGGCATCGGCCAGATGTTCCGCCACGCGATGATCGATGCCTTCGTAATGACCGCACACAATAATGAGATGCGGCCTGGCCGAGAGATCGCTCGCGATATTCTGCGTGAGTGTTTTTCCCTGCGGCGTCATGAGGATGACGAACGACTCGTTAGTCTTGAGCGATTCGACCGCGGCGAAAATCGGCTCCGGTTTCATCACCATCCCCTGCCCTCCGCCAAAGGGCGCGTCATCCACGATGCGATGTTTGTCCGTCGTCCAATCGCGCAAATTGTGAATGCGCAAATCGAGCGCACCGCTGCTCTGCGCGCGTTTCATCATGCTTTCGTTCAACGGCGCACGGCAGATTTCGGGAAACAGGGTCAGGATATCGATGCGCATTGCGGCGAGGCAAAGCTAACGGCGCAGACTTGAAATGCGCGAGTCATTTGTCCAATATGCCTCGTATGGATGAAACGCAGCGCCTGGCCCGGCGTTCATCGCGTTTCGCTGCTCTGGCCTGCATCCTCTCGTTAGGCGCGGTTCTTTGTTCCGGCACGCAGGCGTATTTCTCCTGGAAAAATCTGCATCGCGCCGAAGTCGAGGCGGCTCCGCCGGACAATAACGCGCTCGTGGCCAGCGAACCGCCGATGCAGGATCCTCGCTCGGATTTATCCCTGCTCGATTTGGTACGCCGCGCACCGAGCATCAAGTCGGGCAACCTGCAGGCGTGGTGGGCCGGCGAACAGGCGCGGGAAGTTTTACGCCTTGAAGCGCAGGCCAAACGGCAATTACTCGCGAGCGATCGTGAAGGCGCGAATCGCACCCTGGCGCGCGCCGATGACATTCGCGCGCAAATTCCTACCCTGGCCGAATCGGAAAAACCGCCGCAGCGTTACTCGACGATTTCGAGCGTGGCGCGCTGACCGTGCCGCGCCGCCGAGCTGGCCAGCAAAGCACGAATGGCGTGAATCGTCTGGCCGTTGCGGCCGATGATGCGACCGACATCGCTCTGCCGCATTTGCAGCCGGAAAACGGTCATCTTGCCATTGGCGATTTCCGACAACATCACTTCGTCCGGAAATTCCACGAGCTGTCGGATTACGAACTCGAGAAATTCCTTCATCGCCAAATAAGCATTCGTTAGGCGCTGACCGTAGCCGCTTTGCGAGTCTTCTTGATCAAACTGCGCACCGTGTCGGACGGCTGCGCGCCTTTGGAAACCCAGTGCTCGATGCGATCGAGTTTAAGCGTGCTGTTATGTCCGGTCTTCTTCGGATCGTAGGTGCCCACGATCTCGATGAATTTGCCGTCGCGCGGGCTGCGGCTGTCGGTCACCACCACTTTATAGTACGGGCGGTTGAGCGCCCCTTCTCTGCGTAATCTAATTGAAACTGCCATAAGTTAATTTTTCATCCGCGCCATTTGCGCCATCATCTTCTTCATTTTGCCCGCGTTCTTCATCATCTTTCGCATCTGATTAAAACGCTGCAGCAGATCGTTCACTTGCGTGACGGTGCTGCCGCTCCCGCGCGCGATGCGTTGCCGGCGCCGCGCATTCAAGATGTCGGGCCGCGCACGCTCTTCGTTGGTCATGGAAAGCACAATGGCTTCCGTGCGCTTGACCTGCTTCTCGTCAATCGAGAGGCCCTGCACGTTACTCATGCCGGGCAACATGCCAAGGATGTTTTCGAGCGGCCCCATTTTTCGCATCATTTTGAACTGCGCCAGGAAATCGTTGAAGTCGAAGGACGCAGTGCGGAGTTTCTTCTCCATCCGCGCGGCTTCTTCTTCGTCGAAGACTTCCGCGGCTTTCTCGACCAGACCAACGATGTCGCCCATCCCGAGAATGCGGCCAGCTAAACGATCAGGCACAAAGACTTCGAACTGATCGAGCTTCTCGCCGACGCCGGCGAACTTGATCGGGCGCTGCGTTACTTCCCGCATTGATAACGCCGCGCCGCCGCGCGCATCACCGTCGAGTTTGGTCAGGACCAGACCGGTGATGCCGAGCGCATCATTGAAATGCGTCGCGACACTTACCGCTTGTTGTCCCGTCGCTGCGTCGGCGACTAACAGAATCTCCTGCGGTTTCAGGAAATCTTTCAGTTGCTTGATCTCTTCAATCAGGGCCGCGTCAATTTCCTGACGACCGGCCGTGTCGAAGATCTGCACGTTGCCGCTCTGTGTCTCCGCCCATTTCAAGCTTTCCGCCGCGCAATTGCGTACGTTCTTCTCGTTAGGCGGTGGTGTGTAAACCGGCACATTGACCTGGCGGCCCAAGGTCGCGAGTTGCTCGATCGCGGCCGGCCGCTGCAAGTCGCAGGCGATCAACAACGGCGCGCGGCCTTGCTTCTTGAGCAGGTTCGCGAGTTTGGCCGACGAAGTTGTCTTGCCGGCGCCGTTGAGTCCGACCATCAGAATGCGCGCGGGTTTCTCGAGATTCAGCGGCGCAGCATCGCCGCCCAACAATGCGGTCAGCTCGTCGTGAAAAATTTTCACCATCTGCTGACCGGGCGTGACACTGCGCAGCACTTCTTCGCCCAGCGCTTTTTCTCTAACCCGCGCGATGAAACTTTTCGCGACCTGAAAATCGACATCCGCCTCGAGCAACGCGAGCCGCACCTGGCGCAGCGCGTCGTTGATGTTCGCCTCCGTGATGGAGCCGTGACCGCGCAGGTCCTTGAAGATGTCCTGAAGTTTGTCGCCGAGCTGCGAAAACATTTAATGTTTGACCGGCGATGGCGAGGCCGAGGCCGACGGTGTCGCCGCTGATCCATCCGAAATGTTAAACGTCCAGCTGGTCTCGACTTTCTTGTCACCGGATTTTCCGCTCACGATCACGGTGCACGATTTGTCTTTCAGCTTCTGCGTCACCTGGTAGGAGACCATTCCCGTTTTCGGATCGTAAGAGGCGGGCACGACACCAAGGCCGCTCACGCGCATCTGCACACTTTTCTCATCGATCTCGCCGAAGCTGGCCAGACTCGCGCGAATAAGCGGCAGTGCGCTGGTGATCGTTTCGCCGTCAGCCGGCTGCGCGCCGACGTTCGCCTTGGAAATTTCCGCGACTGGCGCGGTGCCGCCGCCGCTGATGGAGCCGCCGAAGTTCGCCGCTTCCGTAAACACCTTCGGCTTATTGCCCTCGATGAGGTAACGGCCCAGCGAGTCGTTGGGCGAACTGTAGGTCAGTCGCTGTCCGTAAACGGTGAAAACACCTTCGTAGTCGGATTTCTTGATGAACTCGCGCACGTGTTCGTTCACAAAGCCGAACGGGACCGCGTAGCAGTTGACCTTGATTCCAAGCTTTTGCTCAAGAGTGCGCTTCGGGCCGGCAATTTCGCTGTCGAGCCATTGCTCATACTCTTCCGGGTTGAGTTTTTTCTTCTGCGACTTGTCGTAGGGCCGGCGCAAATCCTGGTGCGTGGCAGAATGCGCCTGGATATCCACACCAGCATCGCGCATCTCGGCCAGTTGGTCCCAGCTCATCGCCTCGCCTCCGCCGTATTTGCCGCCTTTGATGCCTTCGGTGTAAATGAACAACGTCAGCGGATAGCCGTATTTTTTCAGGATCGGCCAGCCAACTTCGAACTGCGATTTCCAACCATCATCGAACGTGATGATGGCGGCTTTGGGCGGAATATTTTTTTCGCCCCGTTTCCAGGCGAGAAAATCCTGCATGCCGATGACGGGGATGTTCTTGTCTTTCAATTCCTTCATCTGACCCTCGAACATTTCCGGTGTGATTTCGGTGTCGGGACGGCGCACCTGTTTCACAAAGCGGTGATAGCCGTAGATGATGACCTGCGCGCTTTGATCGATGATCGGCCGGGCCGGAGTGGGAATCGGCGTGGCAGTTGGAGCAGCAGCCGCAGTCGGGCTCGGTGAGGCAGCCGCCGCAGCGTCGGCCGCAACGGTCGCGTTCTTCTTGCAGCCCGGAATATTTACTGCGAGCACGAGGGCGAAAAATGCAATTCGTATCAGCATAAAACCAAGCTAAGGCCTTTAAGTGTGGGACGCTAAAACACAAGCGGTTTTTCCGGGGCGAATCCTTCGGGTGGCGGAGGAAATGCTTGGGGTATCAATTTGAACGCGACTCCGCATTAATTCGGATTCCACATAACATATTGACGCATCATGATGCGTTAATTTGTTCCTTGCCCGTTCTTGGAGCTGCGTTTTACTCTAGGAGTCCAATGGCAACGCCAGCCTTGCATCCGTTTGAAGCGCTCATGCGCCAGCGCATCGTCGTGCTCGACGGCGCCATGGGCACGATGGTGCAGCGCTGCAAGCTGAGCGAAGCGGAATTTCGCGGCGAACGTTTTCGCGATTGGAAGGGCAAAGATCTCAAGGGCAGCATCGAAGCTCTTCTGCTGACGCGGCCGCAAACGATCTCTGAGATTCACACGAAATATCTCGAGGCCGGCTCCGATCTAATCGAGACGAATACATTCAGCGCGACCACGCTGGGCCTGCACGATTTTCTGTTTCGCGGGGAGCCGAAAAACGGACGCAAGGATCCGGAGTTTTTTCAGACTGTGGTCGACGACGCGGAGCTGCGCGCGCTCGTGCACGAAATGAATGTGGTTGCGGGGCGTCTGGCGCGTGAAGCCGCGGACAATGTTTCAAACACGACCGGTCAGCGGCGATTCGTGGCCGGTGCGCTCGGACCGCTGCCCGTGACCGGTTCGCTTTCCCCGGACGTGAACGATCCGAGTTTTCGCGCCGTCACGTTCGATCAAATCCGGCAATCGTATCGCGATCAGGTTTTGGGATTGCTGGAAGGCGGGGTCGATCTGCTCCTGGTCGAAACCGTTTTCGATACGCTCAATGCCAAGGCGGCGCTTTTCGCCATCGCGGAAGCGTTCGAAAAACTCGGCCGCAAAGTTCCGCTGATGATTTCCGGCACCGTGACGGATTTGTCCGGACGGATGCTGAGCGGACAAACAGTCGAAGCATTTCTGATTTCGATCGCGCACGCGCAACCGCTCGTTCTCGGATTGAACTGCGCGCTCGGACCGAAGGAAATGAGCGCTTACGTAGAAGAACTCGCGCACACGGCGACGACATACACGAGCGCGTATCCGAATGCCGGCCTGCCCGATCCGCTCTCGCCGACCGGATTTCCGGAAACGCCGGAGAGTTTTGCACCGCAGTTGCGCGCATGGGCGCGGAACGGCTGGCTGAATATTGTCGGCGGATGTTGCGGGACGACGCCGGAGCACATCCGATTGATTGCCGAGACCGTGCGCGATCTCCCGCCGCGCGAGGTGCCCACGAAATCGCAGGAGAATTCGTTGCAACTTTCCGGACTCGAGCCGATCACGATCACATCCGACACGGGTTTCGTGGTCGTGGGCGAGCGCACCAACATCACAGGTTCGCCGAAATTTTCGAAGCTGATCCTCGGCGGAGATTTTGACGGCGCGGTGGCAGTGGCGCGGCAGCAGGTGAACGGCGGCGCCAACCTGCTCGACGTCAACATGGACGAAGGGATGATCGATTCCGAAGCGGCCATGACGCGCTTCCTGAATTTGATCGGGAGCGAACCGGAAATCGCTCGCATTCCCATCATGATCGACAGCTCGAAATGGACCGTGCTCGAAGCCGGGTTGCGCTGTGTCCAGGGCAAAGGAGTGGTAAATTCGATCAGCCTGAAGAACGGCGAGGAGGAATTCCTGCGCCAGGCAGCACTCGTTAGGCGTTACGGCGCGGCCATGATCGTGATGGCGTTCGATGAACAAGGACAGGCGGATAATTTCCAACGTCGCGTCGATGTTTGCACACGCGCCTACCAACTTCTGACCGAGAAGGCGGGCGTTTTGCCTAACGACATCATCTTCGATCCGAACGTCCTCACAGTCGCGACCGGGTTGGAAGAACATCGCAACTACGCAGTTGATTTCATCGAAGCGGTACGTTGGATCAAAGCGAATCTGCCCGGCGCTAGAACGAGCGGTGGCATCAGCAACGTTTCGTTCTCATTTCGCGGCAACAACGCCGTGCGCGAAGCGATGCACGCGGCGTTTCTTTATCATGCGATTCGCGCGGGCTTGGACATCGGCATTGTGAACGCGGGACAGCTGGCGGTTTACGAAGAAATCGAACCAGAGCTGCGCACGCGCGTGGAAGATGTGTTGTTGAATCGCCGCGACGACGCGACGGAGCGGCTGGTTGATTTCGCCGAGAGCGTAAAGGCGAAGGACAAGGCGCCGATTGAGAAAGAGGCCTGGCGTTCTGGGACGGTGGAAGAGCGCCTCTCGCACGCGCTGGTCAAAGGCATCGTCGATTTCATCGATGCCGACACCGAGGAAGCGCGACAGAAAAGCAAGCGACCGCTCGATGTTATCGAAGGACCTCTCATGGCCGGCATGAGCATCGTCGGCGATTTGTTTGGAGCGGGAAAAATGTTTCTGCCGCAGGTGGTGAAAAGCGCGCGCGTAATGAAGAAAGCGGTCGCCTACTTGATGCCGTTCATGGAGGCGGAAAAATCAGGCGGCGCCAAGCCGCAGGGCCGCATCGTCATGGCCACAGTGAAAGGCGACGTGCACGACATTGGCAAGAACATCGTCGGCGTCGTGCTGCAATGTAACAACTACGAGGTCATTGACCTTGGCGTGATGGTGCCGGCACCGAAGATTCTCGAGACGGCGCGCGAACATCAAGCGGACGTGATTGGATTGAGCGGTCTAATCACGCCGTCGCTGGATGAGATGGTGCACGTCGCGCAGGAAATGGAGCGTGAAGGATTTTCGCTGCCGCTCTTGATCGGCGGCGCGACCACGAGCCGCGCGCACACGGCGGTGAAAATCGCGCAACACTATCGCGGCAGCACGGTGCACGTGTTGGACGCTTCCCGCGCCGTCGGTGTCGTGAGTAATCTTCTCAATGCGGAGACGAAAGAGGAATTCGACCGGCAAACCCGGGCGGATTACACGGCCTTGCGCGAGTCGCATTTGTCGAAATCGCGAGAGCGCAAATCGCTGACACTGGAGCAAGCGCGCGCCAATCAGACGGTGATTGATTGGAATGGCTACGCGCCGCCGAAGCCGGAATTCCTGGGGCGCCGAGTCTATAGCTCGAACCCTCAATCGCCTAACGAGTGCCGAGTCGATTTGTCCGAACTCTCCTCCTACATCGATTGGTCGCCGTTCTTTCACACCTGGGAATTGCGCGGACGTTATCCCGCGATCTTCGATGATCCGGTCGTCGGCAATCAGGCGCGCGAACTCTTCGATGACGCGCAGAAATTGCTGGACAAAATCATCGCGGAAAATTTGCTGACCGCACGCGGCGTTTACGCATTCTGGCCGGCGAACAGGGCCGGCGATGACGTTGAGATCTACACGGATGAATCGCGCGCCGAACGGCTTGCCACATTCCATTTTCTCCGGCAGCAAATGCAGAAACCGGACGGACAATTCAATCACTGTCTGGCCGATTTTGTGGCGACAAAAGAGAGCGGCGTACGCGATTACATTGGTGGGTTCGCAGTTACGGGAGGAATTGGCGCCGATGAGCTGGCCAAGAAATTCTCGAGTGCGCACGACGATTACAACGCGATCCTCGTCAAAGCATTGGCCGATCGACTGGCGGAGGCTTTCGCCGAATATCTGCATGAAGCGGCGCGCAAGGCCTGGGGATTTGGCCGCGATGAGAAGCTTACACGCGACGAATTGATTCGTGAGCGATATCGCGGCATTCGGCCGGCAGCGGGCTATCCGGCATCGCCGGATCACACCGAAAAGCGAATCTTGTTTGAACTCCTGCAACCAGAGGCGGAGGCCGGCATTGTGCTGACGGAATCGTTCGCCATGCATCCGGGCGCAAGCGTGAGCGGCCTCTATTTTTCGCACCCCGATTCCAAATATTTCGCGGTCGGGAAAATCGAGCGCGATCAAGTTCGCGATTATGCCCGACGGAAGGATTCGGGTGTGAACGAAGTCGAGAAATGGCTGGCGCCTAATCTCGCCTACTAGGGTCGTTTCGCCGGGGTTTCGCACCACCTCGCGGAGCGTGTGTTGCGCCCGCTTATTACAGCTGCCGATCGTTGGCTTTTGATTGGCGCTGAAGGCGATAATCACCGCAGCCAGGGCACAGAGGCTGCTTATGGGAATTATAATTCCGCATTAGAGTCAGATGCCCCGCCGCGCCCTTTTTACCATCCTGCTTGCCTCTGTTTTTGGCCTCTTGGGCGCCCCGCTCAGCAAGGGGCAATTCACGGATCCCACGCCAACGCCGACAGCAACACCTGTCGCCAGCCCCACACCGGAACCAACTCCTGTTCCAACGCCGGAGCCCACTCCTGTTCCAACGCCAGAGCCGACTCCTGTTCCCACACCGGAACCAACTCCTGTTCCAACGCCGGAGCCCACTCCTGTTCCAACACCGGAGCCCACTCCTGTTCCAACGCCGGAGCCAACACCGGTTCCTACACCTGAGCCAACGCCAGAACCTACTCCGGTTCCAACTCCAGAGCCCACGCCCGTTCCTACACCGGAACCCACGACGACACCTACACCGGTGCCGACCCCTGAACCGACGCCTATCTCGACGCCAATTCCGACACCTATTCCCACGCCAATCCCAACACCGACACCTGTTCCCACGCCGAGCTCATACTCCGTTACTCTCATGTGGGATGCTAACGCGGACCCTAGCGTTGCCGGGTATCACGTCTTTGTGGGAACGATCCCCGGGCAGCCCAGCAGCGAGATTGATGCCGGTAACAATACCAGCATTATCATTTCGAATCTGCTCCCGGGCACGACATACTACTTCTCGGTCACTGCCTACAGCACAACGGGCGCAGAAAGCCTCCCGTCGTCTGAGGTGAGCTATACGACTCCGGGGACGGCTCCCGCACCTACACCGACTCCACTTCCTACGGCGACTCCATTCCCAACTGCAACACCGTCCCCAACCGCCACGCCATTGCCGACGGCAACGCCAGTTCCTCCGCTTCCACCAGTTGTCGGAAGCGGCTACTTCACCATTTCGAAAACGCTCGGCACAATACGGAACAACTTCACCGGATGGGTCGGAGTGAGAATCACAATTGGCAGCACGCCGATAACGGTCAACGCCTTGGGCAGAATCGTGGCCCCGGGTAATAGCCAATCGCACAAGGTGAAGCTTGTCCTCGTCAGCAATGGGTCAGACGTGAGCAACGGCAGCACCACAGTCTATACCTCTGGTGGCACAATCGGCAGCTTTGTTTACGGTAATCTCACGTCGCCCGTGACGCTATCGGCTAATACCGCCTACTACGTGCTGACTCAAGAAACGGTCGGAGGGGATCAATGGTATGACAATGACACGACGGTGCAAACCGCGTCGGTCGCAACGGTAGATTTTGCTGCCTACAGTTCTGGCGCTTCCTACCTGACGGATTGGTCAAATCGCGAGTACGGACCGGTCGATTTCGTTTATACCACGGGCACGCCTTCGCCAACTCCCACTCCTACGCCGGTTGATAAGAACCTTTCTAACGTATCGACCCGCGCGTACGTGCAAACTGGGGACAACGTTGTCATCGGCGGCTTCATCATCGTTGGTAATTCACCCAAGCGGGTGGTGATCAGGGCGCTGGGCCCGTCGCTGGCAGCAGCCGGAATCACAAACACTCTTAGCAATCCAACGCTTACTCTCTATTCACCCTCGGGCGCAGCTATTGGCTCGAGCGATGATTGGCGCTCCGGTCCCGACGCGGCCACCATCGCAGCGCTTGGTCTAGGGCCTACCAGCGACTCGGAGTCTGCCATCCTGGCAACGCTAACTCCCGGCGCTTACACTGCGAAGATCGCAGGCGTAAATGGAAGCAAGGGTATCGCGCTGCTCGAAGTTGATGACACTGAATCTACCGGAAGCCGCATGAGTAACATATCGACGCGAGGAAGGGTGGAGACTGGAAACAACATAATGATTGGCGGCTTTATCATCAATGGAAGCCAGCCTACGCAAGTGCTGGTTCGCGCCCTTGGCCCATCGTTAGCCAAATATGGAGTATCCGGTACGCTGAGTGATCCGACCCTTGATTTGTACAATGGCAATGGCTCGAAGATATTTAGCAACGACAACTGGAAGAGCAGCCAGAAGACACAGATCACTGCAACGTCGCTGGCTCCGACCGATGACCGCGAGTCGGCCATCCTTGCGACGCTCGCGCCGGGCAACTACACCGCCATGGTGCGAGGCGCGAAGAATGCGGTTGGCGTCGCGCTGGTGGAAGTCTACAGCGTCGGTAACTGAGCCGAACTCGGTTCCGGCTGGGCGTCGAGCGAAGGATCCTGAATCTGCGCTCCGAAGAGCAACAAGGCGCCGGCTTGATCGGCGGAGACAGGATCTACTTCCTGAATTTCATCCGGCTTGGGCCAATGGACTTCCCACGCCAAGCCGCTCTTTTCGAGTAACCAGATCAAATAGCGGGTGAGATCGAGTTCCCACCATTTCAACCCGTGCGCCGCGCAACGCGGTTTCGCGTGATGATTGTTGTGATAACCCTCGCCTAACGCACCTAACCCCACCCAGAAATTGTTCTTGCTGTGGTCGGACGTTTCGAAGCGACGATAACCGAAGCTCGGCATGTGACAGATGGAATTCACCGCCCAGGTGAAGTTATAGACGAACAACATCGGCACGTAGAGGCACCACAGCATTCCGGCCACGCCCAAAGTTGCGTAGAGAGTGAGGGCGACCAGCAAATGCGGAATCACGTAAAGATACGGACGCTCCCACAAGCGGCAGTACCAAATCTTCCGCACGTCGGCGGCATAGCGCATGGATCGATCACGAAAGCCCGGCGGCTTGCGAACCAGCCACATCATGTGCGCGTAGGGAAATCCGTGCACGGGACTGTGGATGTCTTCGTCGGTGTCTGATTTCAAATGATGATAGCGATGATCCCCCACCCACGTCACCGGGTCACCGGAAAGCGAGACCGCAGAGCCGGTCGCAAAGAAAAATTTCAGCCAGCCCGGCATTTCGAAACCGCGATGCGTTAGGTAGCGATGCAGATAAAGCGTAGTGCTAAATCCGCACCACAGATAGATCCCCATCATCACCGGCAGAAATGTCCACTGGAATTGAGTGCAAAGGGCAATGCCCCCGAGGAGTTGCAACCCCACGAGCACGATGAAGATCGTGAGATTGAGTTTGTTGTGCTTAAACATGATTGGCTGGGGCGTCGCGGCCGCGCGGCCGGGAAGAAGACGAGGACCATCGCCTCATATTCAAGCGGCAGCAAGGCGTATTTCGGAACGCTCGCGATTAGCACTGCGTCGCGCACATTTCCACATGCGCCTGTGCGCCGCGCGTGCTAAAGACTCCTCCGTCGACTCCGGGGTGTAGCTTAGCTTGGTAGAGCGCCTGGTTTGGGACCAGGAGGTCGCAGGTTCAAATCCTGTCACCCCGACCATTTTTCCTTCGGCTATGAGATTTCTTTTGCGGACGGTGCTGATAGTCGTTGGACTTCGTGGCCTTGCTCTGTTCGGGCAAGAGCCGGAACCGCCTCTGCCGAAACCGGACACACAGGACTCGCCATCGCCGGGGCCGATACGCAGCGCCGCTTCGCCGAGTCCATCTCCGGAAGCGCAGCCCGACCTCATTCCGCCCGACATCATGTCGCCGGCGGAACGCGCCGCTTCCCCGCCTCCGTCTATCCCGAGTCTGCCGACACTGCCGCAATTGGATGAAGCCTTCAAAAAGAAGCCGATTAGTTCTACTGCCGGCGTCGCCGAGAAACATGCGCAGTGGCGGGCACTGAAAAATCAGGTCGCCAATCGCGAAGATGTCCGTGCGGCCCGACGCGCGGCGGACGCCGCGTCGACCGACCTGGAAAAGCGAACCCTGTTGCGGAAGTATTACGAGATTTTCTACGGCCAGATGCTCGCGCTCGCCACCAATCCGGAATTGAAAGCCTACGTCAACGATCGCAAGAACGATCAGCTCAACACACTTCCTCAGCCGCGTGTGCGCCCAACGCCGACGCCATCGCCAACACCGACGCCCAAGCCGAAACGTTGATCTACAACCGCGCGCTTGCCGCGGAGCGACCTCTTGTTAAAATCACGCCAGCGACTACGGCGCATTCGTCTAGTGGTTAGGACACGGCCCTCTCAAGGCCGGTGCACGGGTTCGATCCCCGTATGCGCTGCCAAACTTCCCGGGCGCGACCACAACTTTGCGTTGCCAGTCCAAGCTTTCTGTCTTTTCCTAGTAAGAACCCCTATGAACAGGCGGACGGATTGCAGTTTCTTCGTGCTGGGCTTTTTCTTCGCCTTCATCCGCCTGGCCTTCGCCACTACCACTTGGACAGGCAATGGTTCCTCGAATCTGTGGGATGATTCCGACAATTGGTCGCCGCATGTGCCGCAAAGCTCCGAGGACGCAATCTTCGGTTCGTCGAGTCAGACATCGATTGAAGTGGATACGCAGGTCGCACTCAGTTCGATGACGTTCAATGCTGGCGCACCCGCGTACTCCCTCGGCATTGATTTCCTCCTCTCCTTCAATCTGAGTGGCGCGGGCGTTAGCAATAACTCCGGCCTGAGCCAGACCATAGCTACCGTCGGTGGCGTGTTTAACGGCGGCAGCGGCAGTAGCATCAATTTTCACAATTCCGCTTCCGCAGGCAGCCTCACACTTGTCAATGCGGGCGGAACTGCGCTGAACTCGAATGGCGGCACGATTAACTTCTGGGAAACTGCCACCGCGGGTAGTGCAACCATCGTCAACAATGGCGGCGTAGCCGGTAATGCCGGCGGCGGCGTTATTACCTTCATCAATGGCTCCAAGGGTGGCAGTGCTACCATCACGACCGAGGGAGATGCCAGTGACGCGGGTAATGCGCGCGGTGCCGTGACGATTTTCCTGGCTAACTCTCGCGCGGAGAGCGCCACTCTAATCACAAACGGTAGCCCGACAAGCGGAGCTGCCGGAGGCTCAATTAGCTTTCGGGAAACGGCCAATGGCGATACGGCCCGAGCCATTACCAATGCCGGGGGCTCATTCGATATTAGCCTTCTCTCAAATAGCAGCATGGACATCGGTTCCATCGAAGGCGCGGGAACCTATCTGCTCGGTAGTAAGACCCTCAAAGTTGGTGGAAATAACCTTAGCACAATCGTTTCGGGAACAATCATCGACAATGGTGGCGGCGGCTCCATCGACAAGGTTGGCACCGGCACGCTGACGCTCTCCGGAGCGAATAACTACCTCGGCGCAACCACAATCGAAAATGGAGCACTTGTTATTACTGCCAGCGGCAGCCTTGGCAACACGGCGGTAAGTGTAGGCGGACCGGCTACCTTTACTAATAACGGCTCTTTAGCTGGCAGCGTCAGCCTTGCGGGAGTAACTAATGGTCAGGGTGTATTCATCGGCCCAGTAACGGTTCAATCCGGCGGAACTTTATCTGTCACTTCGACTATTAACGGGCTGCTGACAGTTAACCCTGGTGCCTTGGTTAGTCTAAGTTCCGGTATGCTAACGGCAGCAGGCGGTGTAGTGAATAACGGCACCATGCGCTTTACTCATGGAGCAAGTCTGTCGGTTACAAACGGTCATACCTTGACTAGTAATACGCTCCTGGATGTCATTACGGGCAGCTTCAGTGCGCCGGCCGGTTTCATTAACAATGGAACATTGTTAGACTCGAATGTGGTGAAGGCGAAGAGCCTAACGAAAGCTCCGGGCACAGTTGCGATAGCGATCGATTCCTATACGGGACACGCCTATCAGCTCCAGAGTAGCAGTTCGCCGCAGGGTGTTTCTTTTGCGAATGTCCCTGCCGTGCCCGTGCAGAACGGAAGCACCGGAACGGTCTTAGTGTTCACCGATTCCAGCCCGCCGCCCGGTCACGGCTTCTACCGGATAGCGGTGGACCCGTGAGCGCGATCGAAAGCTCCTAAGGGTCTGCGGTACAGTCGACCCCCGGCCTGCAGGGAAACGGCGCCTGGACGGCTGGCAGAGCCATTGTTACACCATTACCACCATTGCGATCAAAACCGGGCGTCATGTTATCCAAGGCGGTATTGATCATAATCTGTCTGATCTGCGGGCCGGTTAGGAAAGGACCAGCAGACTTGACCAAAGCTGCTATGCCTGCGGCATGCGGAGCCGCCGCGGAAGTTCCGAAGAACGGATTGAATCCGGGTGTCTTTGCGGTTACACCGTCAGCTGCGGTCAGGTCCGGCTTGTTGAGCGTTGTACCGCCGTTAGTCGCAAACAGAACGTTACCCGGAGTAATCGGCGTGCCGTTCGGATTGTAGAATATCTTGCGCGGTCCATCGGAACTAAAAACCTCGATCGGATTGTTGGTGCCATTGAAAGGCTTGGTCCCGATGCGAGCGCTATTCCAGTAAGTCGCGGCCATGGTGGTCGTGCTTTGGCCGCCGTTATGGCCGAAGGTCGAACCGGCGGTGTTAATCGAAAGCTGGCCGCGATTGGTATCCACGCGCAAGGCACGCGTCGCGCCGATGGCAAAAGCGCCCTCCGTCTGTGCCGGTGCCCTAGCGGCACCGCTGCCAAAGTTGACCACCACAACCTGATCGCCCACCGCAGATACATTGCCGCCGCTGGTCGGCAGAGTGACTTGTTCAAAGGGGTCTTGCGTGCCGTTCTGCCTGGTGGCTGAGAAGCCTTTTATCGTTGTGCCTGTGCTGTTGAGAATAAAGATATCGTAGTCGTTTGTGCTGGATCCCAGTGGGTCGGACCATTTCAAAGTAATGATCCGCGAAGTGGCGGTCATAACATCGAAGTTCTGGGGCGTAGCCACCGTCCCGAAGTTATGGAAGAACCCGATCCCCGTCTCGGACCCACCTACAACGCCGCTAACCGGACCGCCGTTGAGAAAGTCACCTTCCCACGTTCCTGAGGTGCCGGAATCCTTGTTGCCTGAGTTAGCCGCGGCGGAGAAGTAAATCCCGTTCGCAGCCACGAAGGTATTTACGGCCTGGGCTATGGGTCCGTCCTGGAAGGCGCCTTCGGCGAAGTAGGTAATATCGTCGACAATGATCGAGCAACCAGCCGCCGCGAGCGCGGCGATGTTCGATGCAAAGTGCGCCTGGCCGCCGTTAGCTGTGGCAAAGTAAATCTGCGCACCCGGCGCGATGTCCTGCACGATTTCCATCATGGCTGCGCCTTCGTCCGTCCCGGATGACGCCTCCAGCACCGTCGTGCCGGGTCCCAGATCGCCACTTGCAATTAGTGCGGCCACGCGCGCGGCACTCGCGCTATCGGAAAGGACACCTACTTTCACTCCCGTGCCATTGATGCCTAACCCTTCTACTACATCCTTGGCCTGGTGAGTTACGTAGCCCTGGCTGGTTAGCGAGCCAGCATTCGTCATCATTGTATCGGGCTCGTGCATCCAGAATACATCCGGACTCTCGGCCACAGTGTTGAGCGCACCTGCGGGAATCGTTGCGCGTATATAGTTATACTGGCCGATGATCTCCTGCACTTCTCCGCCGGAGTTCTTGATCAGTCTTAGCAAGGGCTTGGACGGCTCGGCTCTCATCTCGACCGTAACGCCGCCCACCGCGTCAGTCTCCGGAGCGCGCAGCAACGATGTCGCCGCGCCGAGCGAAACGCCGCGAGACTGGGCACTGGAAAAGGCCAGATTGGACGACATCTTAGATTCGCCCGCAGTAAAGTTACTCTTGGCCGCCAGGATGGCAGCGATCTGGCCCTGGATCGCCGCGGATATCTTGCCGTCCGTCTTGGCTGCCTTGCTACCCTGAGCCAGGCTTGAACCTGAAGAAACAGTGATGACTACGAGCACCACTATCACCGCTGCGTAACGGGAAAGAAGCAACCGCTTCCGAGAAGGAGTATTCATAATTCAGTAAGGATTCGGTAGGAGTTCAGTTAAAAAAACTTGGCTGCCGGTAGGCCTAAGCTACGCGGCAGCCAGTCCATTTTTCTTGAAGACTCGATGGTAGTCGAGTTGCGCCGCTCAGGCGCGCGCATGAAGGTGGCGGCGGAGAAGGTAGAGTCCCGCTACGCCTACGCCCAGGAGTAACGCGCTGGGGCCACCTTCTGGCGCCGCCGCTGGGGAGAATTGGTTGTTGCTAAAGCTTTCCACGAGCAGATTGAACGGCTCGCCTACGCCTCCGTTGGCAGCTGCGGTGTTGTTAATCACGATAACGAGACTGGCGCCGGCGGGCACTAACACTTGGAAGAAGACGGCATTCACTCCGAAAGCATTCGGAGAAGATCCCGAGTCGCCTAACCAGTTAGTGCTCTTACTCGCCGGGTTATAGCTGTTTTGATAGGCCGACACGAACAGGTTGCCCTGGCTCGCCACCGGTCCCAGGTCCAGAAGCGAAATTTGGATGAAGGGACCCAAGGTCGCCACGGTGGCCGGGATAACGAACGTGGTGAAGTGATAGGTCGTAGTGGTATTGATCTCCCCGGAGAAGGGCTCCGATCCAGACCAATCCTGCGGAACGCCATTGCGACTGAGACGACCCAGTTGCGTCGGATCGGTTGCTTGTACCTGGGAGTTTACATTTAGGAGATCGGTGGCCGAGGCTGTCGCACAAAGAAGGACAGTAGTTAACATGGTCAGCGCCGTTGCACGGAGATGCTTCATTTTTTTCATAGGTCTTTAGGGTCTCTTTTACTTAAAGGAACTGCCAAATTCAGGATTTCTACCGCTCTACTCGACTCGCCTTTGCTGCTCGATCCTGCTCTGGTGCAAGCGCACCTGCGACCGCCTGTGCCGCCATCACAACACCTACGCCGCCGTCGCGATCAGGACCCGGCGCCATGTTATCCAAGGCCGTGTTGTGCATGATCGTGGCGATTTGTGTATTCGTTAGGCTAGGTTTAGCCGACTTAACCAAGGCAGCGATGGAAGCAGCGTGTGGCGCCGCGGCAGACGTACCATAGAATGGATTAAAGCCAGGTGTCTTAGTCGTGACACCATCGGCGGCCGTAAAGTCAGGCTTCTGCAGTGTCTGTCCGCCGTTAGTGGAGAAGCGGAAGTTACCCGGGGTGATGGCGGTGCCGTTCGGCATAAAGAAGATCTTGCGCAGGCCGTCCGAGCTAAAGTTCTCGATCGGATTGTGCGTTCCATCGAAAGGCTTGGTCCCGATGCGAGCACTGTTCCAGTAGGTCGCAGCGGTTGATTGTGTGTTGAGGCCTGCGTTATGTCCGAAAGTCTGGCCGGAGGTTGTAATCGCCATGCCTCCTTCGCCAAAGATCGTGCGGACGCTCATGGCGATAGCCTGGCTTCCAGCCTTGCGGAGCACAAATACTCGATCTCCAGCTGCCGCGGAGTAATTACCGCCAGCACCGGTGGTAATTACTTCTTCAATGGGGAAGCCCGCGCCAGCCTGGGTGTCAATGGAAAAAGCCTTCAGCGTTGTCCCAGCGGCGTTAGTAACAAACAGATCATAGTCATTGCCCGATGCACCAATTGGATCCGCCCAGAAAAGGCTGACACCAACCGAGGGTGCGCTGGTCAACTGATCCGAAATGACCGGTGAACCGGCGGTGCCAAAGTTGTGGACGATCGCACCTGCAGGATACGCGGCGGGTGTAGGTCCGGCATAAGGACCGCCGTCGAGGAAGTCTCCTTCCCAAACTGTCGCGGTGCCATTGGTCAGGTTTCCGGCGTTGGCAGCGGACGAGAAGTATATGCCGCCGTTGGCGACAAAGGTGTTCACGCCTTGCGCGATGGTTGCATCCTGATAAGGAAACTCGTCGTCATAGCTAACGTCGTCGACAACGACCTGGCAATTGTTTGGCGGTTGGCCCAATGCGATAATGTTAGCCGCGAAACTGGCTTCACCGTTGAACGCGCTGGCGAAGAAGAGTTGCGCGCCCGGAGCCATGTCCTGGACAATTTCCATCATGGCGGTGCCTTCATCGGTAAACCCCGCATTATTAGTCCCATCCTGCCCGGCAAGCACTGTCGTGCCAGGGCCCAGGTCGCCACTCGCCTTGAGTGCGGCCACGCGCGTCGGGCTCGCACTATCGGAAAGCACGCCTACTCTAACGCCGGTGCCGTTAACTCCTCCTGCTACTACTTCCTTGGCGCGGTGAGTGACGAAGCCCTGAGTGGTGAGAACGCCAACGTTCGCGTGCGGACGACCCGGCTCGCGGATAGAAGCCACGGCCGGACGAGCGGCGAGATTCTCAAGCTGATTGACGGGAACAGTTGCTTCAATCAGATCATTAGAAGGAGAAACGGCGTCCACCTGTCCCCCAGCCGCCTGGATTGCCTTCAGGATAACTCCGCTTCCTTTTCCTTCCGCCGATGTGCGGATCGCAACTCTAACCATTGCTTGATCGGGACTGATGCTAGTCCCGGCAACATCAGTAGCTACGCCGGCGGGTTTGCCTTGGGCATTGCGGCTGGCAAAAAGCAGATTGGTGGAGAGCTTCTGCTCAGCGGGACTCAAGGAATCCTTGAACTGCAGAACGTCCGAAATCTGTCTTTGGACCGAATCACTTAACTGCGCAAAAGCGGGCAACGACAGGGAAACCATCGCGACCACGGTTAAGAGCATGCACAGGGCGCGTGAGGAGCGGGCGTATCGAAACCGCCCGAGAATAGCGGGGCGCATCATATTTTTTTGGGTTGGGTATGTAAAGCTAAGCTTCGACCGTGCCACGAGCCTCTTATGGACGCCGCAACGGACCCGTTTACGAGGGGAAAATGGCCAAAACTTTTGTGCCCGACGAGAGGCCGACAGAGAGGTGTCTTGAGAGAAACGTAACGTTTTCCGACGCACGCGGACTTCGGCGATTTTAAGCGGGGCGGAGCGGCGTCGAAGCCGCTGCTTTGTTTAGCTGAACGCCGCCTAAAAATTGAAGCTCAAGCCACCAGAGATTCGATTGCGAGTGTACGAGCCGCCCGGAGTATCGTTCCCAACCTCAGTAAAGTTGTATCCGAGATTAGCTGAGAGAAAACGGTTGATGAGATAGGTAAGATTGAGTGAAACATCGAGCGAGTCATCGGTAAACGAGGAATTAATTCCGGGAAGTTGAACGCCGCTGTTGTCGCCGTGGTGGTAGTAAGCAGCAAGGTTCGCGTGGAGCCGCGGCGTGATTGTGTAGGAGCCCACTAAGCCGGTGCTGAGGGCAAGGCTGCTGCCCGAGAAAGCGGAATAAGATGGCTGCATGGAGTAGCTAGCATTCCAACTAAGGCTAGTCTTACCCGAAAGGCTATAGCTCAGGCCGGCTTCGAAATGCGGATTTATACCGTCGTTACCTTGAAAAGCATCGCCGCTCGTCGTGCTAAGCTGGGCACCCGCCCGCACAAATCCGCTTAGCTTCTGGCTGAAGGTATGATCAACTCCGAGGAGAAGGGATTGGGAATAGGTGTTGCGCCCAGTTCCCATGTCATAGACCGTAGCGGAAAAGCCGTACTGAACTACCAGAGTCGTGATGGGAAGATAAAGAAAACGGATCGATTGACCAAAGCTGTGATCAAGGCGGTTGAATGCACCCGCCGCCGCTGTGTCGTCATATAAGACGGTGGAGAACGAGTAGGAGGTTACGGTCGACCAGCGCGGCAACCACTGGTAGGTCATCGACAGACTATCCGAGGTGGTAAAGTAATTCCCAACTCGTCGGTCTAACGAAAGGTTGGTTGGGAAGTTTGGCTGGGTCGCAGAAAGGCTGGTCGAGAAGTCTGGCTGGGACGCATAACGCAGGCTGATATTGGCCGTCAACGTCATCCGCAGGCTAGCCTGGTGATTTACCGAAAGGTCGAAGTAGAGGTTGGGGTCGTACTGGTTGCTGGCAAGGTTGTTGTAAAACGAAAAGCCCGTGCCGGCGTTTAAGTCCGCGCGGGTGCGCATCGTTCCGAAATCGTAGCTAACATCTATGCTGCCACCCGCAAAGGTTGACGCTTGGGGATGGGACGATGAGCCGTTCACATTGTCGTCATAGCCAGCGTTTACCGATACGCTGACCTTCACCGGCAAACGCCAGCGAGGAACACCGCCGCCCTCGCCGTCCCCTCCACCAAGGCTGAACCCACCGCCCATGCCACTGCTCGTGCCTCCGCTGCTTCCACTAGTCGGAACCTGCACCACTTGAGCAGATAGATGGCAGAGGCAGAGCCACGCGGCTCCCATGGCAAGCAAGGATCTAAGTATGCTAGCCGTGCCATTTGAGAAGGCGTGAAAGCGCGGCTGATGGGCAAGTCTGATAATCACATTCGTCTTGTATTACGGACAAGGCCACCGGCCTGCTCTCTTTAGACTCACAAATTTTGCTGAAAGCGATGAGAGATTAGAGAGTACAAGACATGCGCTGGCAGAGGCAAGGAGAAGTTGCCCGCCCCACATCGGATCAATCCAAGGGCACTGACGGAAACGGGCGGGTTAGCCGCCGTTAACCGTCGCGTGATAGAAGCGCTTTATGGAACTTGTGTCCTCGTATTGAAAGACGCCGTTGGCATCCGCCTGCACTGTAACAAGCGGCTGAAAAGCGGTGCCGATGGTTCCAGTCTGGCCGATGTCGACCATCACGTTGGGAAAAGCACGTCCGGTTAACAGTCTTTTCCCGACACTCGAACCGGGTGAGATCTTGATCGTTAGCGCTTCGCTCCCGGGCACGCCGAGACGCGTGATGTAATTGTTGTCCTCTGCGATGAACAAATGGCCTGCGCCATCCACCGCCAAACCGTAGGGAGAAAAGAAACGTACGGAACCGCCAAAGCCATCCGTGCTGCCTGCTACTCCGGGAGAACCCGCCAACGTTGTTACGATGCCGCCCGGGCGAATCTTGCGAATAGTGTGGCTGTTGGATGAGGCCACATAAACGTTCCCGAAGATATCAACGCCAAGGCCTCGAGGTCCGTCAAAGCGGGCCGCACTTCCAGTCCCGTCAGCTGAACCCATAACGCCGGCGAATCCAGCGACAGTCGTGACCACTCCGCCAGCCGTGATCTTGCGAATCGTATGATTGGCTGTGTCCGACACATAAAGCCAACCTGTGGTCTTGTCCCATGCGACATGACTCGGGGCCGTGAACCGCGCATTGGGACCCGTGCCATCGGTGCTGCCCGGAGTTCCGGCAAGTCCGGCCAATGTGCTAACGAAGCCGGCTGAAGTAATCATTCGGATCGTGTTGTTCCCGAGATCGGCGACATAAACATTGCCGGAATTGTCCACCGAAACGCCGATCGGATAGCCGAACCGCGCCGCGCCATCAAGCCCATCGTCGCTCCCTGGCATATGCGCGGCTCCAGCGAAGGTCGTAACGACACCGCCTGGAGTAATCTTTCGAATGGTATAATTCCCCGTGTCTCCAACGTAGATGTTGCCCGCGTTGTCGACCGCGACATCCTGCGGCAGTTCGAATCGAGCATCACTTCCCGTTCCATCGTCGCTGCCATCGACCCCGGCAAGACCAGCTAGAGTCGTGACGACGCCAGCCGCAGTAATCTTCCGGATCGTGCAATTCCCCGTATCGGCGATGTAGACATTTCCATTGCTGTCCACCGCGGCTCCTTGCGGCGCATTGAACCGGGCTCCACCGCCGGTCCCATCATTGCCGCCGAGATTGCCAGGGCTACCGGCGAAAAGACTGAAAGCATACGGCTCGTAGGTGACTTGCGCGTGAAGCGCCGCGCCTAGAAGCCCGCTAAAACCAACTACCATCCAAACCCGAGAGAATTTCATGTACCTTTTTACAGCGGTTCTTCCAGCAGAACGTGGAAGTATGTTCGCACAGGCAAATTGGGTCAGCTACAACAATTATTGCTTTGGAAGCAGTTAAACGCGCCAGCCGCCGATAGACCACGAATGCTGTGCTAACAAAAGCAAAGCGGGCAGAGGATTTTCTCCTCTGCCCGCCATTAGATTCGCGAACTTAGTACCCTGTTAGGCGGTCGCTAACTTGCGACGAACCACCTCAATAGCGACCAGTCCAATCCCCAGAAGCGCCAACGCTGAACCACCTTCAGGCGTAGTTGTCGTCGCCGAGAAGGTGAAGGATGGGCCTGTCGGTCCCTGCGTGGAGATGAAGAACGTACCGAATGTATCGGTAAATCCTGTGATGTGAGCTACACCACTTCCCACCACCGTTAATGTGTTGTTACCGGGTTGGGAAACGGAGCTTATCGAGGTCAGGTCGAAGCTGTACGTGAGGCCAGTGAAGCCACTTGTGAAGGTCCAGACCGGAATTACGCCTCCACCGGGGAACGGGTTGAAGCTAAACGGAGTCATCGTTACGGCCTGTACATTTGATACCGGGCCGCCAGATCCCGCATAACTACCCGTAGGGGTAAGCGCGCCATTAACTACGACGACGACGCCGCTGAAGCCAGTGAAGGCAGTCGCGGTATTAAGGTTGCCGCCATTGTTGGTGGTGAGATTTCCGAAGAAATCAATCTTGCCGGTGATCGGAACGGCGTTGGCTTGCAGCGCGAATGCCACGCAGGCCAGGCCGATTGCAAATGTTGCTAATGTCTTTTTCATTGTATTTGTCTTTCTAGGGGTAGGTTACTTAGGTTCGCGAATTAAATTTTGGTTGTTTAGCAAGCCGCCAATTTCCGGCGTACCAACTCGACGGCGATCAGTCCGATTCCCAAAAGGGCAAGCGCTGACCCGCCTTCAGGGACGGTCGTGGTGGCCGAGAAAGTGAACGACGAAGCAGCCGGTCCTTGCGTCGAGATGAAGAAAGTGCCGGCTGTTGGATCGAACGAGCCGCCTCCAGTGATGGTGGCAATGCCCTGGCCCACGATAGTCAGAGTGTTGTCACCGGGCTGACTAATCGACGTGATCGAGCTCAGGTTGAAAGTATATGTCAAAGGTCCAACCGTGAACGACCAAAGATTGGGAACTGGCGCCGTGAAGGTAGGCTTGAAGGTGAAGCTGTTCATTGTCACGCTTGCACCACCCGTGCCCGCATAGCTCCCGGTCGGCGTAAATGGCGGATTGTTCACCACCGTGACTCCGGTGAAGGACGTGAAGGAAGTGGCCGTGTTTAGGTTGTTGGTGTTTACGGTCAGGTTTCCGAAGAAATCGACCTTACCGACGATCGGCACCGCGTTGGCCTGCGTGGCGAACGCCGCACAAACTAAAACCGCCGCAAGAGCTGCCAAGATTTTCGTTTTCATTGTCCCAAGATTCCTTTGGTTTTCACCCGACATTTCGACCGATGAATTCATTTAACGAACTCCAAGTTAGCAAACTGGATGCCATACGTTCTCGTGCCAGTCTAAATGGCGTATTTTCAACAGGTTAAAATGTTATTCGCATTCCGTGTTCGACTCTTCAGGCCCATATAATCGCCAAATTCGTAAGTTTTTCCGACAAACGACCTATTTTGCCTTCGGGGGCTCGAGTACCTTTTTCGCCTCGGACAGCAATGGTTCTTGCAATCCCTTGGTTACCGCCGCCTCCAGTGTTTCCTTGGCTTGGGGAAGATTCTTCGTCTCCTGCAGCGACATCCCCAAGTAGAACAGTCCACTCGCATCCAGCGGCTTCTTTCGATTGCTTTCCTGGAGAAGTTGGGCCGCACGGGAGTAGTCCCTTTTGAAATAGCTCGCCCGCCCGAGAATCGACGCCAGTTCGGCGTCGTCGGCCAGGACTTTACGTGCGGACGCGGCCAGATCGTAAGCTTTCGCGCGCTGATTCGGATCCTCCAGGTAGAGGGCGGCAAGTTGCTTTTGCGCCGGGGCGAAGTCGGGAAATTTCCTTAGCGCATCGGTAAGCGTCCTTATTGCGGCCTCCTTCTCTCCGTGGGCGGATTGCTCGCGCCCTTGCAGCATTAGCGCCGGAACATACGAAGAATCGTCCTTCAATTTTTGCTGAATTTCCGAATTCATCGGTGACGGGTCTCCGTCGGTTACTTCCGTTGCGGTAAACGCGAGGAAGGTCTTCGCCTCCGCCGCTTCGGGAGAATCAGGCGCATTCTTCAACACTCGTTCCATGGTCTGTCGCGCTTCGGGAATCTTGGAATTCGCGTAGGCTGCCCAGGCAAAATCCTTCAGGACGCCGGGCTCGTTGCTCAACTGTCGCGCGCTATCCTGCAACACGCTGTAGGCCCAGGGGTAATTGCCGCTCTGGAATGCCAGTCGTCCAACGACAGCGGCCGATCGCGCGTCCGTCGGAGCAAGCTCGCGCGCCTTTTTTGCCAACTCGAGCGCTCGATCCTTCTTGCCTAGCGGGCCGGCATACAACTCTGCCAGCTTGATCATCGGCGCCGGGAGATTTGGATTCGCTTTGATTGCCTGTTCGTAGTAGCCGGCCGCTTTGTCTGCTGCTCCCTGTCTGGCGTAAAGTTCACCCATCTTCGCGAGCGTCATCGGATCGTTCGGCTGTTGCTTGAGCACGGCGTCCAGTTGCTCAATGCCAGCATCGCTCGCGCTACCGCCCTCCTTCAACACCGCCAATCGCTTCTTTGCGTCTTCTTTGCCCGGAAAATCCTTCGGCGAGAGAGCAGCCGCTTCGAACGCTATTTGGGCGGCTTTGCTGTCGCCCATCATGTAGCTGGCCATGGCGAAATGGTATTGGACTTCCGGTTCGCCCGGCATCTTCTCCGCCGCCTCCTTTAGCAAACCGATTGCCTGTTTGTAATCAGCCTGCCGATAGAGAATCCATCCGAAGGTGTCCGCGATCGACGGGCTGCGAATCGAGACTGCGTGCCTTTGCCGCCCAATCACGAGCCTTGTCGAGCTGGTTAAGCTGATCGGCGTAGATGTAGGCGAGATTGTTCGCGGCGACCGCGTTATCCGGTTTGAGCGCGAGGAATTTTTCGTAGGCATCGCGCGCTTTTCCGTACTCCTTCATTTCGGAATAGGTCAGTGCGAGCGTCATCAAGGCGCCGATGTTCTCCGGATTCTTCGCGATGAAGGTTTCAAGCTGCTGCGCGGCCTGCGGCAACTTCTGCTGACTGGTGTAAACCGAAACGAGCAAATCGTAGGCGGCTGGAACGCTCGCGTTCAGCTCCAGCACCTTGAGCAAAGCCGCCTCCGCCTTGTCCCAATCCTTCTGCGCCGCGTATATTTTTCCCGCGAGTAAATGCAGCGCCGGCTCGTTTGGATATTTCTCCAAGGCCGGCGTGATCCTCTGCAGCGCGGAATTGAAATCCTTCGCCTCAATATCCATGTCGATGAGCTGGTTGACTGAGGCGAGTTTGTTTTGCGCCAACTCGAATGCTTTCTCCAATTGTTGCCGCGCCTCGGGCAATTTCCCCTGCTGTCGCAAGAGAACGCCCAGCATCAGGTAGCCTTGCGCATCCTGGGGCTTCGCTTCAATCTGCTTGCGCAAGATCGCGGCCGCCTGATCGTAACGGCCGGTTGCGCGATAGGCATCCGCGAGAAGAACCTGCCCGCGCTCCGAATTTGGATTCGTTTTCAGGAAATCCTCCATCGAACCGGCGACCTTGTCCGCGTTCCCGATTCGCATGTTTGCTTCGGCCTGGAGCAGAATGGCGTCGGCGTAAGTGGGGGCGAGCGCGAGTGTCTGGTCCAACGTCGTCAGAGCCTGGTTCCCGTCGCCGCTCGCCAGGAAAGCGCGGGCCAGCTCCAATTTTACGATCGGAATTTTCGGGTAGTTCGTTTCGAGCTGCTTCAGCGCTTCAATCGCTTTTTTCGGGTCGCCCTTCAGCAGGTAGTAATCGCCTTCGAGCATGCGCGCATCGAAGTTTTGCATGTCGCGCCGGAAGACGTTGTCGAGCAGCGCAATCGCCTGCCCCATGTCTTTGGGCGCCGTGATCTTGGAAAGAAGCGTCCAAGCTGGAACGTAATCCGGCGCCTTCTTCACTACCTCGTTCAGATAAGCAACAGCGTCGTCGACCGCACCGGATTGCGCCTTGTATTCCGCGAACATCAAATGCGCGGTGGATCGCGCCGGCGCGTTGTCGGCCGCGAGTTTGAATTCCTTGCCCGCATTTTCTCGATCATTTTGCGAGAGTCGATAACGAGCCAGGGCGAGATGTGCGATGGACGACTTCGGATCAAGCTCGAGCGCATGCTGCAATTGCTTCTCCATTGCCGGCAGGTCACCCTTGCGCAGCGACAATGTGGCCGCCGCAATGCGCATGTTGATCGTGTCTTTGCCGCCGGCTTTCTTGATCGCCTCCTCGGCCTGCGCAATCTCCTCCGGCGTCCTGGCGGCATCGCTCAGAATCAAGAGCGCATCTTCGTTACCCGGATCGATCTGCAATGCCTCGAGCGCTTCCTTGCGCGCTTCGGCTAACCCGGCAACCGCTATGTAAACCTCGGCAAGTTTCGTCCGCATGTCGGCGCGCTTTGGCGCCAGCTCCTTGCCTCGAATCAGGAATGGACCGGCCCGCAGCGGCGAACCGCCTTCCAGCCACATGCTGCCGATCTTGTAGAACGGCTCCGCATCTTTCGGATCAATTCTGAGCGCGTTGGTGTATTCGAGCTTCGCCTTATCGTAATCGCCGGCCTTATAGTATTCGTCGGCCCGGCGCATGGCGCGCTCCTTCTTGGCTTGGGCGGAACAGCCCGTGATCAAGGCCGCGGTCGCTACGAGCAGCAATATTGAAATGCAATTCTTGCGTAATGTTTTCATTCGAAAATTCTTGGAGTGAATTGGACTGACGCGATTTGCGCGCCCCTGCCCCTGCGCAATCTCAAAAGCATGTTGCGCTATGCTGTGCCCGCGGAAAAGCTCATTCTGCCTTCGCCGCGCTGCGATCGACACCCAGCTTTTCCATCAATTCATAAAGTGTGGGCCGGCTGACACCGAGTTCAGCTGCAGCCGAACTGATTTTTCCGAAGTGCCGCTTGAGGGCCTGTTGCACAAGATCGCGTTCCACACTCTCACGGACTTCCTTCAAAGTCGCGCGCCCGCCGCCGGCCGCTCCGGTTAATTCCAAATCCTTTTCCGTGATACGTTTTCCATCCGCCATGATCACGGCGCGCTTTACTCGATTTTGCAATTCGCGCACGTTACCCGGCCAGGTGTGCGCGTTGAGCGCGCGCAACGCGGCGGGCGAAAAAGTCAGGTTGGTGCGATCGTTTTGCGTCCCGTAGCGCTGCAGGAATTCCTTCGCCAGCAGGACCGTGTCATCCGTGCGTTCGCGCAGCGGCGGAAGTTTGATTACCACGACCGCGAGACGGAAGTAGAGATCTTCGCGAAATTTTCCTTCGGAGATCGACTGTTCGAGGTTGGCGTTCGTGGCCGCGATGACCCGCGCATCGCCTTCCAGTTCCTGCCGCCCTCCGACGCGGGTGAAACGTTGCTCCTGCAAATAGCGCAGCAATTTCACCTGCACCGTCGGCGGAAGGTCGCCGATTTCATCGAGGAAAAGTGTTCCGCCGGTCGCGTTCTCGACCAGTCCTTTTCGCTGCATGTGCGCGCCGGTGAATGCGCCTTTTTCGTGTCCGAACAATTCGCTCTCCAGCAGATTTTCCGGGATGGCGTTGCAATTAATGGGAATGAACGGTCCGTCTTTGCGCGGCCCGCGCCGGTGAATGGCGAGCGCAGCCATTTCCTTTCCCGTACCGCTTTCGCCTAACAAGAGGACGGGCGCGGTAGTAGTCGCAACTTTCTTGATGTAGGAAAACACGCCCTGCATTTGCGCGCTCGTGCCGAGCATGTCTTCAAAAACATTGGGCAGCGCGGCCGCCTGCATTTCGCGATACTCCCTCTCGAGACTCGCGACGTAGATGCAGCGCTTGAGCAACAGGCGAAGTTCTTCGACCTCGACCGGTTTGCACAGGAAATCGTAGGCGCCGCCGCTTACCGCCTTGAGCGCATTCGTCTTTTCTCCCTGACCGGAGATGATGATGACCTTTGCGGTGTCGTCACGGCTCAAAATTTCAGCGAGAACGCTGAGACCTTCTTCAGGATCGTTCGGGCTCGGTGGCAAACCGAGATCCAGCAACGTCACCGCCGGCGAGGTAGTGCGAAACATTTCGATCGCCGCCTGGCGATTCTCCGCAAAGCTGACCTCGTAATCCTGACTCAGCGCCCACTTCATCTGGGTACGAATTTCTTCGTCGTCGTCGACGATCAGGACAGTTGGTTTCATCGGCCTTTCATCTGCAATGGTAACAATACTCGAAAAGTTGTGCCCGCGCCTGCTTCACTTTCCACCTGAATATTTCCGCCGTGCGCTTCCACAATCATCTTTGACTGGAACATTCCGATCCCGAGTCCGTTTTTCTTTGTTGTCTTGAATGGGCGAAAGAGAGACTCACGTAGAAACGCAGGACTCATTCCACAGCCATTGTCTGCCACCGTCACCACAGCCCAGCCGTTTAGTGTTCCGGTGCGCACGCTCACGCGGCCCTTGGGCAAAACGGCATCACGCGCGTTCAAGAGCAGGTTCGTGAAAGACGCTGTGCAGTTGTTCACGATCAGCCACCATTTCGGGAACTGGATTCAGCTCCTTCTCCAATTCCACTTCCGGAGTCGAGGCGATGTCTTGCAGCGTCTGCTCCACCAGAGAATTCAGATCCAGTTTCACCGCATCGACCGCCAGCTTTTGCCGCAGGATCCCCAGCCGTTCGATTAGTTGATTGATGCGGCTAACGGTCTTGCCGATTCCACGCAACGCGTCGGCACGAAATGCCGGATCATCGAAATGAACCGGCAGATTCTGCAGTGTGAGATTCAGAGTGGATGCTGCGTTTTTCAAATCATGGACAAAGAACGTGGACATGGTCTGGAACGCTTCCAGTTCCCTCCCCTGCAAAATCTCCGCGGCCAGGCGCACGTTCAGCAAACTCGCGCCCAACTGATCGCCCACGCACTGCAGAAGATCGATCTCTTCGACGGTGTACGGGGCTGCGCTGACGCGGTCCGCCAGAATGACGACGCCTAACCAGCGATCGCGCACCAGCAACGGAACACAGAGTCGATTTCCACCTTCCGGAAAAATTCCCGCCGCCACATTACGCAATTTTTCGGCCCACTTCTCGCGCGCCTTTTCCAAATCGAGCGGACGCGAATTGGTCGGCGGCAAATCAAATTCGCGGACCGAAATGCCGAGCTCGCGTCCGCGCGCCAGCGATTGCGCGGTCGAGGCAACCAGCGTGAGGCGTTCTGTGCTTTCGTCGAAAAGCCAGACGGAAACGGAAAGCGCACTGAAGGTTTTCGAGAAAAGTTTGGCCGCCGCTTCGCAGACGCCGGTTTGATCCATCACGCTGGAAACTGACCTGGTGAATTCAGTCCAGATCTCCCGGAAGTCGTGTTCCGGTCTCTTGAAATGCCGACTGATAAACGCGCGCGTATTGCGTCGAACTCGATCGGACAACAACAGCACGGCGAGCAAGGCCACGCCGATTAACACAACGAACGCTTCCGCCTGGAAACTGGCCGATCCCCCGCTGCGCGCCACGACTTGCGCGAGCACGCCGACGAAGAACAGATATGCGCCGGCCAGGAGAACGGTGAACGAGGTGTGCAACACCGCGCGCGATGGATAGACATCGACTGCACTGAATCCGCTGCGCCGATAGCCAATGGCGATCATGCCGCAGCCGATCAGCAACGCCGCGCTTTCGATATTCAGAAGATTGAGGCTGTGTCCGGAAAGGAGCACTGCCTGGCAACGCGTGTAGATGCGCGCACCGAAAATGATTCCCACACCCAGAATCAGAAACTTTATCCGCCACTGCATCGTGCCAACGGCGGCGCGAAATGTTTTTTCCAGATTGGTCAGGACAAGGAAAGCGCCAAGGAGAAGCAGCGCATTGAGGATCTTTACCGGACCAACAAATTCGATCCAACGTCCGCCATCCTCCTGCGGATGAATGTAGAGGAATTCTCCCTGCAACCAAAACAACGGCAGCAGCGGCACCAGGAATGCCGCAATGATGACCAGCCGCCAGCGTCGGAAAAACAGCTGATAATCGCCGCGCGAATAAGCGAGGCTGAAACATAACCAGATGGCGGGCAGAAAAGATTTCGCCACCATCGCCAGCATCTGCCACCAGCGCGTGACTCCCAGAAGAACGTCCTGGAAACTGAGCGCGTTGAATACGCTCTCGATGGCGAACACCAGCATGCCCGCGGCGAACCACCAGCGCGCTGGTGAGCGCTGCTTTTGAAACAGCGCCACCACCGCCAGCAAGGCGCTGCTCGCCGCCGCCGTATAACAAAGTAAAATGCTCGGATTCACTTCAGCCCCATCGCGAGAAGTTTAAAACAAAACCGGCCACGCCTCGCCAGTGGTCGAGGTTGTCTCTGCGCGATCAGAATGGCGTTTGCGGTATGTCGATCACATCACCATCACGGACGTAAAATGGACGTGTCGTCTTGCCCGCAAAGGTCGGGTGCAAATTGAGGATCTGCGTTGTCTCTTTTCCGTTCACGAGGCGGATCACCTGCACTTTCCGCGAATTGCCGAACTGGTTAATGCCGCCCGCTTCGGTCAGCGCCTGCAAAATTGTCGTCGGGCGATCGAAAACAAGGGGCCCCGGACGATTGACCGCGCCGGAAATGTAGATCTTCGTCGTGCCGCTCTCCAAAATCACCACCACATCGCTGTTTTGCAGTTGCGATTTGTAGAGCCCGATCAATTCCTGACGCAATTGCGGAATGGTCTTTCCGGCCGCGTGTACTTCGCCAACCTCCGGCAAACTCAATTTTCCATCCGCGCGAATCTTCTGCGATTGATTCATCTCGGGCGCGCCGGAAAAACTAATCCGCACCGTGTCACCGGGAGCGAGATTGACTCGCGGTGGCGCGGCCGCCTGTTCAGCCGTAGGCGGATACGGCGGCGTGCCGCACGCGCAAAGCGCAAAGAGCGTGGCTGCTATCGAGAGCGCGAGCAGTGCTGGTCGCGGATTCTTGGTCAAGGCTTCTGTTTTGGACGCGGAATAATCAGCCGGATATCTGGAATGCATCGTAAGGCGTTGAATCAACGACTGTCCTTCTTAACACGCAAGCCGCGCGTGGCGCAACGAAAACGGAAAGGGTTTCTCCGGCCCGGCGACCGAGCGAACACGGAGAAGCCGTCCTAGGACTCGTTAGGCGGCGAGTTTCCGGCGCAGGAAAAGGACGCCTGCAAACCCAATTGCCATTAGCACAGCAGCACTCCCACCTTCCGGTACCGAAGTGGTGATGATGAGGCTGACGCCATTGTTGAAATAGTGACAGTCGGGATCCAGGCCGATGCCAAAGCGACCCCACCCGTTAGCGCCAGGGCTACTGATGTAATTTTGAAGGGCGGCCAACTGCGCCGCGTTGAAAACAAACGAAATGTCTTGCGCTGTGTTTGCCGTGCCTCCGTTCGGATCAGTCCATGAACCGATCTTGATCTGCGCGATTCCGAGCGCGCTGTATTGCGAACTGGCGAAGTAATCGCCGCCGCTCTGGTCGTCCCACCCGGAGGTAATGCCTAATGGGGCCGAATTGAGAAGATGGATGTTTAGAATATCGTCAGATTCAACCGTCCAGTCCCAAATCTGGCTAAAGGTCAGAGTGGCCCCGGTTATGGTTTGTCCAGCCGGCACCGTCCAGTTCAAGCCCCACGTGTAATAGTAATCGTGATCGAGATCATTTATGTCCGATGGATTTGGAGTCAGCGTGTAAACCGAGGCGCCAGCCCTGATCGCGAAAAGAGACGCGCACAACCCTGCCAGGAACAACTTTTTCATCGGGCCGAATCCTTAGCAAGGCGTGTTCCAGCGCAGCGTTTGTTGGACTCCAGTGCGTGCGATTCAAACCCCGAGGTCTAGTCTTGTTTACGGCATAAGTTATTGACTATAAAGAAGTAAAGAGTCTTGGCCGCCGATCATTCAGATCATTACTGATAGTCATTATTATTTATGGTGAATAGAGTCTCGTTGTTGCATTCTTTCGAGTTTCTGTAAACTTCTCCGACGAAAGCGGGTCCCCGCCTCCTGTCTCTAGGATTGCTTCGCCCGCTCTTGCCTGCGGAGCCATTTCAAAATTAGGAACAGCGGTACCAAAGAGATTACGAAAAAGATAGGTCCGCCACGGTGGTGAATGAAGCTGTGGATCATCTCCGGACCTACATAGACACACAGCAGTCCAATCACGAGAATTCGAAATCCGTTGCGCAATAAACCGAGCGGAATTACCAGCAGCACCAGAAGTGCGCGCCGCCAGGGAGTGCGGAGAAACAGATACGCCGCCAGCACGCTTGTGATCAGCAGGACCCAGCTCGATCGAATCCCGCTGCATTCCTGCGCCACTTCGAGTGTGATCCCGGGCAGTTGGAAAAAGACCCCGTCGCGAAGGACCGGCACCCCCGACAGCGTGAAGAACCAACTCGCTGTCTCCGCAGAACCGAGCTTCGACCAATTCTCCAGCGTTTCGGCCATCGCATCAGGCATCGGGATAGCGAAAAGAAGGAACGCCGCCGGAAAAGTCACCCGTCGCATCCAGGCGGCACCGAGGAAAAGAAACCCGCCGGCGATGACCAATAGAATCACCGCCAGAGCGATCAGCGACAGGTAGTCATTCTCGCTGATTCGTCCAGGGGCGCGATGAGCGAAGAAGGCGGCCGCAATTCCTGCGCATGCAAACAGCGTCGCCGGAATGATGCTCGATCGATATTCGCGGGGCAAAGATGAGCCTTGAATGTGGACCAGGTAAGCCGAAATGAGCGGGATAAGGAGGATGTGCGAATGCAGTTCGTTGCCTGCCGCGTGAATGCCTAACGAGTACAGATCCTTCCCAAAAAATAGCGCCAGAAGACCCAGATAGGCAACGACACCCGCCAGACGTAAGCGTTCCGCACGTTGCTTTTCGTCCATCGGCCTAACGAGAGGTTACGCCTTCCACACTTTGCCGGCGGCGCCAGGCACATCCGCCATCACGTTGCGCGTGTCCACGATGCACTGCGCCCAATCGGCCAGATCGTTGTAGTTAACGGACGAATGCGCGGTTGCGATCAGGACCGCATCGAAGCCGGCGATTGTTTCGCGATTCCACGCGACCGATTTCGCGCCCGCCCATTGCGGATGCTCGCGCGTTTCGCCAATGACCGGGACGTACGGATCGTAGTAAGCCGCCTCCGCGCCGCCGCGTTGCAACTTTTCCAGTAATCGATAACTCGGCGACTCGCGTTCGTCGTCGACATTCGGTTTGTAAGCCAGACCAAGAACCAGCACCCGACTTCCCTTCAACGATTTCTTCTGTGCATTCAGCGCTTCGATCGTGCGACTGATGACGTAATCCGGCATGGCGGTGTTGATCTCGCCGGCCAGTTCGATGAAACGCGTGTGCTGCTCGAACTCGCGCGCCTTCCACGTCAGGTAAAACGGATCGATCGGGATGCAATGTCCGCCCAGACCAGGCCCGGGATAAAACGCCATGAACCCAAATGGCTTGGTCTTCGCCGCCGCGATCACTTCCCAGATGTCGATGTCCATCGCCGCGTAAACGCGCTTGAGTTCGTTAACCAGCGCGATGTTGACGCTGCGGAAAATATTTTCGAGTAACTTCGCCGCTTCCGCTACGCGACAAGACGAGACCGGCACCACGTTCTTCACCGCGCGCGAATAGAGCGCGACTGCTTTCTCCAGACACTTCGGCGTAAAGCCACCCACAACTTTCGGCACGACGCCGACGTGACTGCCGGCGTTCCCTGGATCTTCGCGTTCCGGTGAAAAAGCGAGATGAAAATCTTCGCCTGCCTTCATCTTCGATCCTTCTTCAAGCATCGCGCGCAATTCGCCGTCAGTCGTGCCGGGATAGGTGGTCGATTCGAGCACCACCAGCGTTCCCTTTTGCAAATGCGGCGCGATGAAACGTCCCGTGTTCAGTACATAAGAGAGATCAGGCTCGCGATGCCGATCCAGCGGAGTCGGGACACAAATAAGAATCGCTTCCACTTCCCTGGTCCGGCTGAAATCGGTCGAGGCGGAGAATTTCTTCGCGCTGACCAACTCCTTCAGCGCATCGCCGTCGATGTGCCGGATATAACTGCGACCTTCATTGATCGCCGTCACCTTTGCCGCGTCGACATCGAGCCCGAGCACTTCCACGCCGGAACGCGCGAACTGCATCGAGAGCGGCAGCCCAACGTAACCGAGTCCGACAACAGCGATTTTCATTAGAAGTGGCGGGCCATTTGTCGCCCTAGCGTAAGCAAGGGGCAAGCCGCTCGCTTATTATGGGTGAAAGAAAAACTTCGCATACACGTAAGCGATCGTTTCACCAAGCATATCCCGCACGCCTTCACTGTAACGCCACCAATGCGCCGGATCGTAGTCGGGATTTGGAATAGGAATCACGCCGACCTTGATCTTTGGTCCGAGCGCTTTCTGAAAGAGAAGCCAACTGCGGCGCGCATGCGCATCTTCGGTCATGACGTTCACTGCCGCGGGATGCAGATCGTGTTCGTCGAACCAGTGCTTCAAGACAACCGCGCTCGTGTAAGTGCGATCGCGCCCGAATTCATGCGATGGCACCATTTGCACCTGCTCTTTCGGAATCCCATCGGCGATTAACAACTCCGCGCCGACACTCGCATAGGTATTGAAGTCGTTGATGTAACCGCCGCTGCCCGCTGTTGGTCCGCCAGTCGAGTACGCCATGCGATAATTTCCGTTTCTAAATTCGGCGACCGCGAACTTGATGGCGTAGTTGTGAATCCAACCTTCCACCACTAGCACGTCGCTTTGCACCGGCGCATTGACGGCGAGGAACGAATAGACGTTGAAGACATAAACAACTTTCACCACGACAATCGCGACGAGCAGCGCCAGCCAGCCGCGCCAGGAAAGATGCCATCGCTCCTTGCGCGTGAGCAGACCGAGAAACTTCTTCCTCTCGTTAGGCACAAGTCCCCTGCTCCGCCTACGATTTGGCCGCGCCTTTCAAGTATTTGTCGAGAAAATCGAGAATAGCTTTGTAGGCGCGCATTTCGTTCTCCTTCTTGGTGAAGCCGTGCCCTTCGTTGTCGAAAACAACGTACTCGACCACGCCATTCTTCTTCTTGATCGCGTTCACGATCTCATCGGATTCCGGCTTGATCACGCGCGGATCGTTCTTGCCCTGCAGGACGATGAGCGGCTTCGTGATTTTATCCGCGTGAAAAAGCGGCGAAATTTCGCGCAGCATGTCGAGCTCCGTCTCCGGATTTCCAATTTCGGCGTAAAGCGATTTGCGCTGCGCTTCCCAATACGGCGGGATGCTTTGCAGCGTGCGCACCCAGTTGGAAACGCCGAAGAGATCGACGCCAACCGCGAATTCCTCCGGCTTAAAGGTCAGCGCCGCCAGCACCATGTAGCCACCGTACGATCCGCCCATGATGCCAATCTGCTTCGCCTCCACATAGCCTAACGAGTCCAGAAACTTCTTCGCTTCCACGCAATCCCAGAGCGGCTCGCGTCCGTGCTTGCGATCGTCGGCGGTGAAAAAGGTTTTCCCGTAGCCGCTCGAGCCGCGGTTATTCACGTCCAGAATCGCGTAACCGTGATTGATCAGATATTGCCGATACGGGCTGTAAGGCATGCGCGCCTGACCGCCCGGTCCGCCATGTACCAGCACCACGGCCGGCACCTTGCTCGTCGCGCTCGCGCCGCGCGGCTGATAAAGAATCGCGGGAATCTCGAGGCCATCGAACGATTTGTATCGCACCACTTTTCCATCCACCAGATCGTCCGCATTGATCTGCGGATTCAAACTACTCGTTAGGCGATTCGCCTTTCGGCTGGCGAAATCATACACATAAAGATTGGCCGGCGAACGCGAGGCATCGACGTAAAACGCCATCAGCTTTTCGCTGTCGGAAATATCGACGCCGTTGATATCGCCTTCCGGCAACGACGGCAGTTCGATCACCTTGCCGGTCGCTTCTTCCGTGATCTTCAACCGCGTCCGCGCATCTTCATTCGTCGCCACCACGCGATACTTTCCGTTACGCGAAAACTGAATGTAGGAAACGTCCCACGGCTGTTTGTCGACCACTTCACGTTGACCACTCGTGAGGTCGTAGCGCGCGATGTATTTGAATTCCGTCCCGTCGTTGGACAGGAAATAGAGATACTTCGAATTCGCATCGAAGGTTTGCGGCTCGTTCTCAACGTCGCCCTGGTGCGCAGTGAGATTCTTCATCTCCTTCGTCGCGACGTTGTAGAGATACACGTCGGAGTCGGCGGTGGTGTTCCCGGTCTTGTGGAAAGCGATGAAACGCTTGTCGTTCGAGATGGCGGCGAAATCGAAACCGGTTTCGTCCTGGTAAATCAGCGTCGGTTTCAGGTCCGCGATCGGCATTTCGAAAACATCGAAAAATTTCGGATCGCGTTCGTTCTTGGAAAAAAAGAACGACTTCCGGTCGAAGCTCCAGCCGAGGAAGTTCGCCTTCGTTTTCTCGCCCGGCGTCAGGTCGCGCTCGCTCCCGTCCCGCTCGCGCAAATACAGATGCGAGTTCTCGTCGCCGCCTTTGTCGTAGGTGTAAATGAAACGCGCATCATCCGGAAAAGCGGTCGCGATGTAGGTGCTTTCCTTGGTCGAGTGCGTTAACTGCTCCGCTTCGCCCCCGCCCATCGGGATGCGGTAGACATTGAAGATGCCGCTCTTGTTATTGTGAAAGAGAATCGATTTTTCATCCGACGAAAATGCGCTCCCGCCCACCCGAGTTGTCGCCATGAACTGCTCGATCGTGTACTGTTTGACGGCATCCTTCTTTTCCGCTTTTGCCGGCGTCGCCTTGGTAATCAGCGCCTTGTTCGAGACATTCGGCTTCTGTTCGGTCGCCGTCTGCGCGCGGGCCATTTGATCGCTGAATAAAACCACGCTGATGAGGAAAATGCTGCCGACAGTCTTTATTCTTGGGTTCATAAGGTTCGGGCTTGTTTCGCGCGCTCATCTCGTTAGCGTGCACGTCCACGCATGCAAGTGGGAGCGCGCAAAATTCTCAGTCTTTTCGCCGCGCTTCTTCTCGCCGGCAACGTCTCGGCGCAAGTTTCCTCCGCGCCGAAACAAGGTTTGCGCGAAAACGATCCGCGCGTTCACGCCCTGACCAATGCCCGCATCGTCACCGCGCCGGGCAAGACGATCGAGAAGGGCACGGTGCTGATCAAAGACGGACTCATCATCGACGTCGGTGCGAACGTGAAAGCGCCAGCTGAAGCGCGCGTGTGGGATCTGAACGGCAAGACGATTTACCCGGGATTCATCGATGCCTACAGCCGGATCGATTTGCCGGAAACATTGCAGCCCGAACCGCTGCGTCGCGATTCGGATGACGATGACGCGGCGAAAAAGCCGAAAGAAATTCCGCGCGAACCGATCAAGGGAACGCACGATTGGAATCCGAAGGTTACGCCGGAACGCAACGCGGTTGATTTCCTCAAGTTCGACAAGAAAGGCACCGAGAAGCTGCGCGATCTCGGATTCACCAGCGCACTGGTTGTGCCGGGGCGTGGAATCTTTCGCGGCGAAAGCGCCTTGATCAATTTGCAGGAGGGCGACGCGAACAACGCCATCGTTGCGCCGATGGTCGCGCAACACATCGCGCTGGAATCGGAACGTGGCCGCGAAGGCGGCGCGAATTATCCGACCTCGCTCATGGGTTGCATAGCACTCGTTAGGCAAACGCTGCTCGATGCCGGTTGGTATCAGGCCGCGCAGGAGGCTTATCGCAAAGCGCCCGCCACTACCGAACGTCCGGAAGATAACGCCAGCCTGGCCGCGTTGGCCGACTTCGCGCAACGCAAACAGCCTTCCGTCTTCGAAGCCGAAGACGAACTCGATTCGCTCCGCGTCCTGCGGCTCGCAGATGAATTCAAACTGAAGCCGATTATTTACGGCACCGGTTACGAGTACCGTGTTCGCAAGTCGTTAGGCAAAACGCCCATTATTCTGCCGCTCGATTTTCCCAAAGTTCCTGAAGTCGAGAATCCGAACATGGCGCTGGATTTTGAGCTCGACGAATTGCAGCACTGGGACCGCGCGCCCAGCAATCCCGCCCTGCTCGCCGCCGCCGGAATTCCGATCGCCTTCACCACCGAGAAGCTGGAAAAACCGGACAAGGAATTCTGGTCGCGCATTCGACTGGTCGTTAGGCGCGGTTTGAACAAGGACGCCGCGCTCGCTGCCCTAACGAGTGCTCCCGCGGAAATGTTCGGCGTCAGCGATCGTCTCGGCGCCATCGAGAAAGGACGCATCGCCAATCTGGTTGTGGCCAGCGGCGATCTCTTCTCCGCCGACGACGCGCGCGTCCTGACCACGTGGGTCGACGGAAAATGGTTCGATACCGATCGCGCCGACAATCGCGATCCGCGCGGCACCTGGGAAATCAGCGTGAATGGAAAAACAATTCCGCTTGCTATCACCGGCGAGTTGGAAAAACCGGAAGCGAAGATTGGCGAGGAAAAGGCCGCGCTCTGGATGAAAGACGACGCGATCCTGCTCGTCGCGCCCGCGAAGCTTTTCGACAAAGGCGAAGGATCAATCCAACTGCCCGGTCGTCTCAGCGGCGACAACATCGCCGGCAATACCTGGACCGCGAAACGCACTGCGGCCTACGTCGCGACCAAGAAGCCGGACGAAAAACCTTCGGCCCTCGATAAGCCGCTCGATTTTCCGGAAACATTTCCCGCCGGCGCTTTCGGTCGCGTTTCAATTCCAGATCAACCCGCCGCGGTTTTGATTCAGGGCGCGACCGTTTGGACGGCTGGTCCGCAAGGCACATTGCAAAACGCCGACCTCTTAGTCAGCGGCGGAAAGATCACCGCGGTCGGTCCCGGTTTGAAAGCGCCGAGCGGCGCCGCCGTTATCGATGGCAAAGGTCTGCACGTCACGCCCGGCATCGTCGATTGCCATTCGCACACCGCCATCAGTCGTGGCGTGAACGAAGGCTCACACGCCGTCACCTGCGAAGTGCGCATCGGCGATGTGGTCGATCCGACCGACATCGCGATTTATCGCGAGCTGGCCGGCGGCCTAACGAGTGCAAATTTGCTCCACGGCTCGGCCAATCCGATCGGCGGACAGAACCAGGTGGTGAAATTCCGCTGGGGCGCGTTGCCGGAAGAAATGAAATTCGCCGACGCGCCGCAAGGCGTGAAATTCGCGCTGGGCGAAAACGTCAAGCAATCGAACTGGGGCGAACGTTTCACCACCCGTTATCCGCAGACGCGCATGGGCGTGGAAGAAATTATCCGCGATCGTTTTCGCGCGGCGCAGGAATATGTCGCTGCCTCGAAGCGGAAAGATCCGCTGCCTTTCCGGCGCGATCTGCAACTCGAAGCGCTGGCCGAAATGCTCGATGGCAAACGTCTCATCCATTGCCATTGCTACCGCCAGGATGAAGTGCTCGCGCTCTTGCGCGTGACCAAGGAATTCAATATCCGCGTCGCGTCGTTGCAGCACATTCTGGAAGGCTACAAAATCCCGCAGGAAATCGCGCAGGCCGGGACGACCGGTTCGACCTTCGCCGATTGGTGGGGCTACAAAGTCGAAGCGTTCGACGCCATTCCTTACAACGCCTGGATGATGAACAGCCAGGGCGTTCTCACCTCGGTCAATTCCGATAGCGCCGATCTCGCGCGCCGTCTCGCCACCGAAGCCGGTAAGTCGACGAAATACGGCGGCATGCCGGCCGAGGATGCGATCAAGCTGGTCACGATAAATGCGGCGAAGCAATTGCACATCGACGCGAAAGTCGGCTCGCTCGAGCCGGGCAAGGACGCGGACTTCGTTATTTGGAGCGGCGATCCGCTCTCGAATTATACGCACGCCAACCAGACCTGGATCGATGGACGGAAATATTTCGATCGCGCGGAAGATGCGGAGATGCAGAAGAAACTCGCGCAGCAACGCGAAGCTTATGTGCAGAAAGCGCTCGCGGAGCGCGTGAAAGACGCAGGCAAACCCAAAGGCGGCGATGACAAGAAGCCAGACGACAAAGGATCGCCGAAACCAACCGATCTCTACGGCAACGGCAGCGATCGTTATACCTGCTCAACCGAATAATGAAACGCGCGCGCTTCACCATTTGTAGGGCGTCTGTGTCAGACGCCATCGCGGTGGCGTTTCGCAGAAACAGCCCTACAAATCGTGTTCGCCACGCTCGTTTGCCTAACGAGTGCTTTCGCTTCGAATGAAATCCCTGCGCCGCCGCAATCGAAACCGATCGCGCTCAAGGGCGCGACCATTCATCCGGTCAGCGGTCCCGACATTGCCAACGGCACCATCGTTTTCGACAAAGGCAAAATCGTCTCGTTAGGCGCCAGCGCCAACATTCCGGCTGATGCCGAAACAATCGACGTCACCGGCAAACACATTTATCCCGGGCTCATCAGCGCCGACACCGTCCTGGGTTTGACCGAGATCAGCGCCGTGCGTTCCACCATCGATTTCGCCGAAGCCGGCCAGGTCAATCCCAACGCGCGCGCTGCTACCAGCATCAATCCCGACAGCGAATTGTTTCCGGTCACGCGCGCCAACGGCATTCTCACCGCGCTGGTTGCGCCGGAAGGCGGACTGCTCTCCGGCCAATCCGCCGTCGTCCGTCTCGATGGCTGGACGCCGGAAGCGATGACCATTCGTTCGCCGGCCGCCATGCACGTGCGCTGGCCCGAGATGCGACTCAATCGCAATCCGCGCGCGCCCAAGTCGGTCGAAGATCAGCAGAAAGACATCGACAAAAATTTGAAGACGATTCGCGATACCTTCGAGATCGCGCGTTCCTACTGGCAGGCGAAAAAGAATCCCGCGCCCGATTTCAAAACCGACCCGCGCTGGGAAGCGATGATGCCGATCTTCGACGGCAAACTTCCCGTCTTCGTTCATGCGGAAAGCGTCGCGCAAATCGAAGCCGCCCTCGCCTGGGCCAAAGAAGCGCAGTTGAAAATAACCATCGTCGGCGGTCACGACGCCTGGCGCATGGCTGATCAACTAAAGGCCACCGACACGCCGGTTATCATCGGCATGGCCACCGCGATTCCGCCGCGCCGCGACGATCCTTACGACAGCCAGTTCGGCAACGCGGCCAAGTTACAGGCAGCCGGCGTGCGTTTTTGCATCGCTCGTGCCGGCCGCGAATCGGAAGCTCCGCACGAACGCAACATGCCTTTCGAAGCATCCATGTCCGCCGCCTTCGGCCTGCCGAAAGACGAAGCCCTGAAAGCGGTCACCCTTTATCCCGCGCAGTTGTTAGGTATCGCCGACCAGTTAGGTAGCCTGGAAACCGGCAAAGCAGCTACTCTTATAGTAACTAACGGCGACCCGCTCGACTTTCCCACCAACGTCCAAGCGGCCTACATTGACGGCCGCAAGATCGACCTAAGCAGCCGTCATACGCGCCTGCGCGATAAGTATCTGGAGAAGTACGGACGTCCTGCTCGCTGACGGAATTCGGGTGCAGCCCTTGCTCGGTCCTTTTCTCGATAAGGTCAGAAATAGACTGTCGCTTGCCGTATAATTCTCGTTAGGCGTCTATGTCACGGTCCATCACTAATTCTCTGCTGCGGCTTGATGGTGTCAGTGGACTAGCTCCCTCACCATTCGAGCGCCCGAACGACAAGCTAGATTTCTTCGTATTGGAGTTGGGCCTTCATGATGACGTGGAGACCTGGTGTGCCCGCACGACAGAGACTTTGGGTCGTCATTCAGATCTGTTGCGTCGGTTGCGTGGAGCGGGTGCAGTGGCGACGTTGTTTGTTGAGTTCGCCCCATCTCTGCCGGTGCTCCGATTCGACGCGTCCTTCTTGAGTATTCTGGCTCACGCGGGTATTTCATTGGAGTGTTCGCATGAAGACGCCTAACAAATCGCTGCAGCCAACGCCGGGAGCGTTTACAGTTCCGCTGCGCGGTTCACGTCCACTGGCCCGGCGTGGCTGAGCTTGGGTCGTTAGGCATTGAAAAAGCCTTATGGATCACACAGCAGCTTTAGTGGCGCTACTTACCCAACAGGGTTTTCACCGACACAAACTCGTGCGTAACCAAGTCGGGCATTTCCAGCTTGTGGGGTTACTGCACGACGCTCCGGTCGACATTCTGCTCGACACTGGCGCCGCGAGTACGGTCGTCGATCTTTCCTATTGTCGTGCCAACAACATTCCAACGCGCGACACTGGCAAGCTCGGAGGCGGAGCTGGAGGTATTACGTTGGCGATACATGCCTTGGACAGGGCCACGCTATCGTTGGATGGTCATCCTCTTCGCAGCGACGGTATCTACGCGGTCGACCTTACCCACGTGAACGAAGGACTTGTCGCGAAGGGGGCGTCGCGGGTGCACGGTGTGCTCGGGGCCGACGTCCTGACCTATCACCAAGCGGTCATCGATTATGCGACGATGTCCTTGTTCTTGCGTCATGCAAACGCCTAACTAGATAGTACAGCGACGCTAGCTGCAGTGAAGTTGCCTCTACTAACAGAACACATGAACATTTCCATTTGTCGTTACCTTGTAATCGCTGTCATCAGCAGCCTGGCCTCCGCCGGTGCCGCCGAATTGAACATCACCCAGGACATCAAAGCGGCCTACATTGACGGCCTCAAGATTGACCTAGCAAATCGTCACACACATCTGCGTGACAAGTATCTCGAGAAATACAGACGGCCTGCCCGCTAGAGTGAGGCTCGAAATCGCATTGGCTTTGATCTATTGATCCGATATTGTTCGTTTCATGAGTGGCATTACATTTATGATCGACTCTCGCGGAAAGAAGACTGCTGCGGTCGTTGACCTGCGGCGCCATCGCAAGCTATGGGAAGATTTTTACGATACAGTCTTGGCTGAATCACGCGCCGGCGAGCCGAGGGAGAGCCTCGATTCCGTCAAGCGCCGCCTGAAGCTGACTAAGGCGCATGGGTGATTACTCGATTGTCTTTGCGCGTTCGGCCCGCAAGGAACTTGAGAAATTGCCATCGTCCGTCGCGCAACGTATTATGGTCCGCGTCGAAGCTTTGACGAAGAGTCCGCGCCCTTCCGGCGTTGTTAAATTACAAGGTAACAAGAATCTCTGGCGGCTCCGGGCTGGCGATTACCGCGTGATCTACAGCGTCGATGATTCCGCTCGCGTCGTCGACATTTCCGCCGTTCGTAACAGACGAGATGTTTATCGCGATCGCTGACTCGTTAGGTAGGTAGCTCTTGTATGTCCAACCAAACCCACACGGAAAAATCTGTTACTCCGACGACCGCTGAAAAGTACGGACGTCCTATACCTTTCACTTACAGCGGCAAAGACCAATGAACATTTCCACTTGTCGTTACCTTGTCATCGCTGTCATCAGCGGCCTGGCCTCCGCCGGTGCGGCCGAATTGAACATCACGCAGGACATCATCCCACCAGGGAAATGCGGACGTCCTTTGCATCGGCCGATGCGGCCGACATTTATCACGATTCATTCGACCGATAACACCGCTCGTAGCGCCGACGCACGGAATCACGCGCTCGCCATGCAGAAAGGACTGCGCGGCCACCACAATCGCACCGGCTATCTGACCTGGCATTTCACGGTGGACGATCATTCCATTTACCAAAGCCTGCCGACCAACGAAACCGGTGAGCATGCTGATTACGAAGGCGAAGGAAACAGGTCGTCCATCGGGATCGAAATGTGTGTGAACCGCGGCAACAACCAAGCCCTAACCATCGATCGCACCGCGCAACTCACAGCCAGACTGATGCGTCAGTATCGTATCCCGCTCGATCATGTTGTTCCGCACATGCACTGGCGCATGATCCGCTACAGTGACCATCGGGATCTGGGACACAAAGGATGTCCGAAAATCCTGCTGGATGGCGGTCGTCTAGGTCCAAGATGGAATGCATTCCTGGCCAAGGTCTCATCGTACGCACGATGACTTGTGTCTCGTTAGACCTACTCGCTTCCAGATGAGTGACGATAGCGACAAACCGGTTGTGCTTAGTGACGACGAGAAAGCCTTGCTGGTGGAGAGAAAAGCTACCTGCCCGTTTCTCGGCAGTGCCATAGCGCAGGACGTGCTTCCGATCCGGAACGACGCGCAGGATCCATTGGCCAGTTTGGAGGACCTAAGAAGACTGGGTAATAGCGGCGGCGGTGACCTGGGCGACCTGCTCGTGCTCTTTGCCAGCGGCAATCATGCATTTATGCGAGGTAGCTCCGGCAAGCTGGACCAACCCGTCCCGAATGGCTTGTTCTCATTGGAACTCCCCGGCTCGCAGGGTTCTCATCCAGGTCACAGCGGAATTCTTCAAGGTGACCCGGACGTGCCCGGCTCAGGTCGACTAAGCAGGGAGGATTTTGCAAGGCTGACGAGTTGGGCCAGGGATGGTGTGATCAAAAGGTCGGACGTTGGGCGGTTCATTGCGGAAAACCTGTGCAAGGATTCGAAGGCCAGGGTGTTTGGAAAAAAGACCGCTGTGTTGTTAGCCGAGGACGTGTTCGAATCGGTGAAAACCACTGGTTCGGCGTTAATAAAGAAGCTGTTCGCGTCCGATGGAAGCGCGACTCATCGGGAGATCGAGGAGAAGCTGACCAAGCTGCTGGGCGAGGACAATCTAGTCGGATCGGCCGGAGAATTTGGCCTCCTCTTCGCTTTCCTGGCCAACAAACCCGGCGCCAGGGAAGTGGAGGACGAGCCTGCGGTGGATGTCCGAGACTTGGAAGCGATGTTTGTAGACAAGCAGCTTCCTGAAGGTTGGGAAACGTGGAAAAAGTTGCGGATCGATTGGGTAAGAAATACCACTGGCTTGCTAATCAGTGCCGCCAGGGAATACCACAGGCTCAAGCAAGCTCGATGAATCGCTATTTTTGCAGCGACATCACTTCCGCGCCGCGGATTGTTCGATGAATTGCCGGATGCGCGGTGCCGGCATCGCGCCTTGTTGACGCGCGATTTCGATTCCGTCACGAAACAAGATCATCGTCGGAATAGCGGTGATGCGAAAACGCGCGGCCAATGCCTGTAGCTCCTCGGTGTTCACTTTCGCGACCAGCCAGCGGCCCGCACCTTCCGCCGCGACCTTGTTGAATTCCGGCGCGACCATTTTGCACGGCCCGCACCACGGCGCCCAGAAATCGACCAACATCGGCACCGCCGAACGACTCGTTAGGCCAGCGAAGACTTGTTCGCTGGCGATGTCGATTGGTTCATTCGGCGGCGCGAATTCCGTCTGACATTTCGGACAACGGAAGACTTTCCCCAGACCTTCCCAGCGCATGCGATTGCGCTGCCCGCAATGTGGACAGGAAACGAGCAAGCCGCGTTCGTCGGCTTGAGAGCAGCCATTGCGGCGGTCGTCCCGCTTCGCCGTTCACAACTCCAGAACTTTCATGGCGGCGTTGTGACCCGGAATACCGCTGACCGCTCCACCACGATGCGCACTCGAGCCGCAGAGAAAAACATTTTCCCAGTCGGTCTCCACGCCCCACGTCCCGGCTTCTTCTTTGCTGGGGGCAAAGGGAAACGTCGGCGCGTTCTGGAAGATGTTGCCGTGATACATGCCTAACGAGTCCTCGATGTCGACCGGGCTCTTGCTTTCGATACAACGACTGCCGTCCCGCGCCACGGCCAGACAATCTTCCAGCGGTTCTTCCAGCCATTGGTTCATGCTGGCGAGAAATTTCTTTTCCGTCTCGCGTCGCATCGTCGCGTTGTCGCGCGCGTAAAGACTCCACGGCGTATCGAGACCGAAGAGGGTCATGGTGTGATAACCCTGCGCGCGCAGTTCCGGCGAAAGGATGCTGTCGTCCGTGAGGGTGTGACAATAAACTTCGCCGGGCGGCTTGTCGGGAACCAGACCACGCGCGGCCTGTTCGTAACTTAGCTGCATCTGCTTGTAACCTTCGTCGGTATGGAACGTCCCGCAGAAGGCTTCGGTGGCGCTAACGTTCTGTGCCTTTAACTTCGGCAAACGACGCAGGAGCATGTTGATCTTGAAGACGGAGCCTTCATCAGCCGGTTCGGGCTGGAACAGTTGTCCCATGAATCTGGCCAGCACGTTGCGTCCGAAATTCACCAGCAGAAATTTCGACTGAACGCTTTCGCTTTTCCCGGCGACGCTAAAGGCGACGGTTTGTTTTCCGCCGCCGGCCTCGATTTTGCCTAACGAGACGTTGGTCAGCATTTCCGCGCCGCCGGCTCGCGCTGCGTCCTCCAACTCACGCGCGACCGCGCCCATCCCGCCCACCGGCACTTTCCACTCCCCGGTCTTGTTGCCGATGAGATGATAAAGGAAACAGCGATTCTGGACTAACGAGCGGTCGTGCGGATGAGTGAAGACGCCGATCTTTGCATCGGTCAGGACAACGCCGCGCACGAGATCGTCCTGCAAATATTTCTCGATGGCGCGGCCGAGCGGTTCTTCCACAAGACTGCGCCACGCTTCCCGCGAAACGTCATCGGCGTCGAAACGTTTCCGCATTTCCTCTTTCGACATGAGCGGCTCGAGCATGCCGTCCCAAGTGTGCTCGGCAAAGACGCGCGCCAGGTTGTAGAAGCGCTTCATGTTCTCGAACTCGGTGTTGTTTCCGGTCAGTTCATACATCGAGCGGCGGCTCCGCTCGTCGTCGATGTTACTCAGGAGCAAACCGCCATGCTGGTTGTACCTGAAATACGGAGTGAATGAACCGGTGTCGCGCCGCCGCAGTTCGACCTTCAAGCCGAGATCGCGAATAATTTTCTCCGGAAAGAGACTAACGAGATAGGAGTAACGCGACAGTCGCGCGTCGTAATCGGGAAAGAGCTGCTGCGAAATGGTCGCGCCGCCGATGTAGTCGTTCTTCTCTAATAGAAGTACGCTCAGGCCAGCGCGCCCGAGATAACTCGCCGCCACCAGGCCGTTATGCCCGGCGCCAAGAATCACCACGTCGTATTGTGACTTAATTGTCATCTAGAAATCTTTGACAGGAGTAACTCATGGTCGTGAGTTCTCCACGGAATTTGGTGTGGGACGGGGTCATGAGGCTCTCACTTCTATTCGTTCTCTGCATTGCGCTGTTCTTCTTGACGGGCTGCAAGAAGAAACACGGCGAGGTTGTGCTTAGTGAAGTAGCTGCTTCGGCCTGGGATGACAACGCCACAGTCAGCGCGCAGTTGCAATTCGAGACCGAAGGCGTGCATCGCGCCGAGCAAGTCCGCCTAACGAGTGTGGACGTGGCGGGGGGAAGTTACGCCGGCCCAACCGCGCTGCCCACGAGTTCGTTAGGCGATTTGAATCCGGGCCACGACCTGCGCTTCGATGCTCTCTTCAAGATCGCCGGCGCCAACGGCAGCGAACACATGGTGACGGTGGAAGGCGAGTATCGTGACGGCGGAAAAGAAATTCATTTCCGCACGCAACGTCCGATTTATCCAAACGTCGCGCCGCCCGGTCCCATCCCTGTGACCAAGGGCACGACAGGAAAACAAAATCCGGGCACGGCTGTTTATCCCACGCCGCCGCCGTCGGCGCCGTTCGGACCGAACTCCGAGCAACCTGTCTTTGTTCCACCCGGTCCGCCGCGCCAGCTCTTCCCGCCCACACCTAGCGGCACACAACTCGGCGGCAGTTCCGGTGGCGCGTCCGTGCAGATTCCGCGTAACACTTCGATTCGCAGCGCCGGTGTTCCACCCGATCCGAACGCGGCCGCGGCCACGGCTGATGGCGTGGTGCTCGGGAGCTACAACAGCAACATCAGTTACTCGAAGGACGGCGGTAAGACTTTCACGGATGTGATCCTGAAGAGTCCGCAACCCGGCAATCCCGCGCGCACCACCTTCTTCCCCGAAAGCGATGGCGGATTCTGTTGCGACCAGGTCGTCATTTATCTTCCCAACCAGAACCTGTTCTTCTGGCTCCTGCAGTACAATCCGGTGACGGCATGTGCGACTAACTGCGGACCGCCGCCAGCCGCGAATGCGACCTTCAAGATCACCCAAGCTTCGCGACTCCGTGTCGCGTGGGCTACACCCGCCGCGCTCAGTTCGGATTTTTGGAATGCGTGGACCTATTGCGATCTAACCGGACCCGGGCTCGGGACAAAGAATAACGAGTGGCTGGATTACCCGGACCTCGCTTTCTCGAATACCTTTCTTTACGTCGCGATTGATCACGGTAACTCGACGCCGGGCAAAGTTTTCACCGGACGTCGCATCATCGCGCGACTGAGCCTGGCCGACATCACTAACACTGCGGCTACGAGTGTGGGTTATGATTACGCCGAACTCAGTGGTTCGAACGGACTAAACAAGAGTCACATGATCCAGGGCGCGCCCGGCAGATTGGTCCTGGGCTCACTCGATAACGGCAGCACGCTGCGTGTCTTCACCTTGAACGACAACGAAAACAACGTGAACGCCAGCACGGTCAACATAAGCCAGATTCAACAAGGCTCCGCTTACACGGCCAAGGCACCTGACGCCTCGGACTGGCTCAGTGTTTCTTTTCCCGGCAACATCACCGGCGGCGTTTATCGCAACCTGCCGCAATTCGGCGCGCCATCGCAGGAACAATATCTTTTCGCTTTCGACGCCGGCGTGGGCAGCGGTCGCTACCCGTGCTTATCTGCGCCTCGAGACACTCACGCCCGATGGCGGCAACTACAAGGCGATCGAGGAATATGATGTTTGGAATAACGACTACGCTTTTGCCATGGGCGGGCTTGGAACCGACGGAACGCAGATAGGCGTCACGCTGGCAGTCGGCGACGGGACAGTCGGCTATCCGCAATTCTCGGTTGGTTACAAAGACGACTTTGTTGTTTACCAGGTGACCAACAGCAACGCGACGCAGACCTCGCGCTTTGGTGATTACGTTTGTAACCGGCCGATCGCCGGCGGCCTCTTTGCCAGCCAGGTCTACGATGTGATTCTGAATCCGCTGCCAGCGGGTGTGACGAGCGGCACTTGCGCCACGGTTGGTTGCGTTGCAACGATGCGTTTCGTCGAATACGGCCGGCCGCCGGGTCCTCCCATTCATTAGGACTTGTTAGGCCGCCGCGATCTCTGCTCGACGGCGAATCCTGCCTCACGCTAGCCTGCGTCCGTGCGGACGCGATGTCTGGGATTCGTTGCGGCAATCTTCGTCGCCATCGCTTCACTACCGGCGGCCGATCGCTCAGTCGACCCGATCGTTTCTCGCATCCAGCGTGCGCCAGTCGAATCAAGCGGACTGGCGGCGGTCGGTTACAGCAAGAAGTTGCATGCGCTCGAGATCGAATTTCATGACGGTTTGATCTATCGTTATCTGGAAGTCCCCTTGCCCATGTATCGCGAATTGATGGCGGCCGATTCCAAGGCCCATTTCTACAACAGCAACATCCGGGGCAAGTATCGCTGTCTGCGCGTTAGGCCGCCTCATCAGCCATGAAGGAATCCAAACGTCGCCAGATTTTTGTCTTCACCCTGGAAGAAAAAAAGGTGGCGACGTTTATCCTCGTTTTCTTTCTTCTCGGCCTCGCGACCAAACATTATCGCGACACGCATCCGCAACCGGCTCCACGGTTAACCGAACGACAACAATACGTCGCGCAACGTGCCGCCAAAGCCGCCGCGGCCCAGGCTCGTTCCGCGCGCGGACGAGCGCAGGCCGCGACCAAACCGACCGCGCCGGAAACGGACGATGATGACGCCGCGGACGATTAACTCAGACGATCCAGCCTTTGCCCTGATACTCCATGTAAGTCGCGGTATTCTGCGCGACTTCGCGGCCGAAGTAACGTTCGACCACGCGCAAGGCGAGATCGGTACCACTCGTTAGGCCACCGGCGGTCGAAATTTTTTCGTTCTCGACGAACCTCACGCCGCGCTTCACCTGGATGTCGGGATATTCCTGTTCGAGTTTGTCGAGGAACTCGTGATGCGTTGTGGCCTGCTTGCCGGAGAGCAGGCCGGCCTTGGCCAGCTTGAACGCACCGGTGCAAACCGACATCGTCACATCGGTTTTCAACGCAACTTTCTTCAACCAATCGATCATCGCGTCGGAACCTTTCTGCGCGGGAATCACGATGACTTTAACTTCGGGCGCGTTGGCAAAGGTGTAGTCCGGTTTGATTTTCAATCCGCTGCCAGAAGTGACCATGTCCGTCTGTTTCCGCCACCGTGAAAAGACGAAACGGCGGCTCGGTTGCGCCGGGAACATTCACGCTTTCGAACACGCCCCATGGTCCGGAGAAATCGATCACGTTGAGATATTCCGAAATCAGAATCGCCACCGGAATTCCGCCTTTGGCCGGCGGTGTCAGTTTCGATCGTCTGAATGATTAAACCTTTCGGTTCCTCTGCGGCGCGAAGTGAGGTTCCGGTCACGAGTGATGCGCCGGTCGCGGCGGCGGTGGAAGTGAGAAATTGTCTTCGATTCATGGGTCATTAGTTGGCGCGCAAGGCGCTGATTGGATTAACCAGCGTGGCGCGGCGCGCCGGCAGCACGCAGGCGATCACCGCCACGCTCAGCAGCACGATCGTGACCGCGACGAAGGTCATCGGATCGGTCGGTGAAACTTCGTAGAGAATCTGTTTCATCAGCCTAACGAGAAATAGCGCGCCGATCGTTCCGAGCGCCAGGCCGACGAGGACGAGCGTGAGTCCCTGTCGCAAGACCATTCGCAAAACCGCTTCGCGACTTGCGCCCAGCGCCATGCGAATGCCGATCTCCTGCGTGCGTTGATTAACGGAAAATGCCAGCACCCCGCCGATGCCCGCCGCCGTGATGACGAGCGCGAGGACCGCGAACAGGCCGAGCAGACTCGCGATCAATTTCGGCGAAGCCAGCGCGCGCGTCCGCACCTGCTCGAGCGTTTCGATCGAGGTGATCGGCTGTTGCGCATCGACGCGGCGAATGGCTTCGCGCAAACCATTCGTTAGGCCACCGGGATTGCCATGCGTGCGCACCATCAGCGCGCCTGCGGTCAGGGCGTTGCCGCCACGCAACGGCAGATGAATTTCATCCGACCGGTTGCGTGTCGATTTGCTGCCGCGCATTGGCGACTACGCCGACGATCGTGGCCCAGTGCTGACCGTCATCGAAAGTGATGCGGCGCCCGACCGGATCTTCGTTAGGCCAGTAGCGACTGGCGAGCGATTGATTGATGATCAGCACCTGCGGAGCGTCGCGCGTGTCGCTGCGCGAGAAGGCGCGACCACGCAGCAACGGCTGGCCCACGCTCTTGAAATAATCTTCGCTGCTGATCAGACAAACGTTCGCCGCCGGCGAGGGCGAATTCGTTCTGCGCATCCTGGTGTTCGATCGCGAAGGGCGTGGGATGATTGGCAAGGCCATCGAGCGGCACCGTCCCGGAAACAGCGACCGATTCGACGCCCGGCAGTCGCGCGACTTCGTTCATGTTGCGATCCCAGAAATCGAGCCGCTTGCTCGAAGTTGTTGTACTTGGTGAAATTCAAACTCAGGTTCGCGGCCAGAACGCGATTCGTTTCCACACCCGGATCGACTCGCTGCAATTGCAAGAAACTGCGCGCGGCCAACGCTGCGCCGACCAGCAGCGGAACCGAAATCGCGACCTGCCCGACGATGAGCAATCCGCGCAATCGTCCGCCATGTGTTCCGCCAGTCGCGCGCGCCGTCCTTGAGCGCGCCGAAAAGTGCGCCGCTTCCCGGCAATCGCGGCCACGAACCGAAGAGCAAACCGGTCAGCAACGACAACGCTGCGGTGAAGAGCAGGACCGGCGCGCTGATCCTGATCTCGTCCGCGCGTGGTAGAAACGCGGCTGCGTAGGAAGTGAGCGAATCCAATCCCCACGCAGCGAAAGCCAGACCCGGCCGCGCCGCCGAGCAGCGCGAGCAACAAGTTCTCCGTGATCAACTGCTGCAGAATCCGTCGCGCGACTCGCTCCCAAGCGCGACGCGCATCGCGAGTTCGTGATCACGCAAAACCAAACGCGAGAGCGAAAGATTCGCGACATTCGCGCATGCGATCAGCAACACGAATCCGGAAGTGGCGAGCAAGATGAAGAGCGGCATTCGCGATCGGCCGGTAAACGCTTCCGTGACGTCTCTGCATCGTGACCGTGTAACCGTCGCTCGATCGGATAATCTTGCGGATAGTCCGCGGCCAATTCCGCGCCGATGCGTTTCGCATCTTCGGCCGCTTGCGTGCGCGTCACTCCATCTTTCATCCGCGCGAAGACGTGGCTGATGATGCGACCGTCGCGATTGGTCAGCATGTGTTCCGAACCGCGAAACGGACAGGCCGCCGCGGGCATGAAGACTTGATCGAGATTCGGAAACGCCGGCAACGGTGGCAGCACACCGACGACCGTGTGCGGCTTGTCGTTCATCTGAAAAACTTTTCCGACGACAGTCGGATCACCGGCGAAACTTCTTCTGCCAGTAGTTGTAGCTCAGCAGGAGCACGGGCGCCGCTCCCTGTTTGTCTTCGCCGGGCAGAAAGGTGCGGCCGAGCAGCGGCTTCACGCCTAACAAGTCGAAAAAGTTATCCGACACGACCGCGGTCTGCACTCGTTCCGGATCGGGACGCCCAAGCAGGATGAACCACATCGAATGATATTCCGACAGCGCGGAGAAGGCGCGGGTGCGTTCGCGGAAGTCGGTGAAGTCCGGCACGGAAAATCCGAACGATTCCTCGCCGATCTTTGGCGCGGCCTGGTTGAGAATGACGAGCCGCTCCGGCGCGCGATACGGCAGCGGACGCATAAGCACACCGTGGACGACGGAGAAAATCGCCGTGTTCGCGCCGATGCCGAGCGCGAGCGTCAGGACCACGACCGCGGTGAAGCCCGGATGGTGGAACAATCCGCGCAGACCGTAGGCGAGATCCTGGCGAAGATTATCGAAGAAGCTGACGAAGCGATTGTTCATCGGTGGTTGCTCCTGAGTTTTGCGTTTGTGGCGGCGCGACGACTCGTTAGGCACGGCGAAGCTGTGGCGAAACCTGCTCGGGGTGACGTGGAAGCGCCGGGTCGAAGGCGCGACGAAATGAATCCGGGCCGTTGAAGCCGACCGACTCGGCCACGTTTTCGATTGAAGCTTCAGGACTCGTTAGGCGGCGACGCGCTTCGTTCAGTCGCAGCGTTTCGACAAACGTCGCGGGCGACGAACCGAAATGTTCCTTGAAGCGGCGGAAAAATTGCCGCGGCGAAAGCGAGGCCCGCCGGGCCAGCGATTCGACCGACATTTCTTCGGTCGGATTGTTCGTCATCCACGCCACCAGCTCCGCGAAGCGATCGCTCGCGTGCGTCTGGAACTTCAACGGCTCGGAATATTGTTCCTGTCCGCCGGAACGTTTCAGGTAAACAACCATCTCGCGCGCGACCGCGAGCGCGACCTTCGATCCGAAATCTTCCTCGATGAGTGAGAGCGCGAGATCGATTCCCGCGGTCACACCGGCGGAGCTGTAGAACTTTCCGTCCTTCACGAAGAGCGCGTTCGGTTCCATGCGCAGTTTCGGAAAACGCCGCGTGACATCGGCCGTGAACCGCCAGTGGGTCGTGGCGCGGCGACCATCGAGCAATCCGGTCGCGGCCAATCCGTAGAGACCGGTGCAAACGGAAGCGACGCGCCGTGTTTCCTGCGCCCGCGCTGCGATCCAGGTCGCGACTTTGCGATTCGTTTCCGGTTCGCGCAGACCGTGACCGCCGGGAATAATGAGCGTGTCGAGTTTCGGCGCGGAACCGACCGCGACGGCCGGCTGCAGAACAATGCCCGATTCGGCCACGAAGGAACGTCTCGTTAGGCCGATGACGACGACTTCGTAGCAACGCTCGAGTGCGCCTTTGCCATTATCGCGCAAGGCGGAAGCAAACGCCTCCGCCGGGCCGACGATATCGAGCGCGTTGGCATTTTCGTAGCCGAGAAATCCAACGCGGAGAGGTGTCATGGCCGCACCATACACAGAAAATCAGGGATGGCGGTATGACGAAGTTCCGACGAATCCTGCCATGCCCATTTTCCGTCATTTGAGAATCCGGCGTACGGCCTCAGGTGCGTGCTGCCATCACGCACAAGTATCAAACGAGAGCAGAGACGAGCTTCAAGTATTGGACCAACGTCCTATAGGACGCCGCAGTGGCGAGTGCTCCAATCACTCCGCCAAGAAGTCACAACGAAAAAGGCCCTCATGAAAAAGAATCAAACCAATGCCACCACGCGACGTCATTTCATCGGAGGGCTGGCAGCGGCCGGGACCGCGTTTGCGATTCCCGCCCGTATGCTCGCGGAAGAGGCGTCCGCGTCTCCGCAGTCAGCCGCACCGTTGAAGGGACATTTCCACCCAAAGGGCAAGGCGCCGTCGAAATTTACGATCGACATTCTAAAGCAGGCAAAATCCAAACTGCCGTTTTCCGACATCAGAGATTTCGAAGAACAGAAGAAGGGCCTGATCGCGCCGATGAAAGAAATGAAAATCATGGCCGATGCGGGCCATGTGGCTTGGGACATGGAGCGGTTTCAATTCCTGGATAAGCAGGAGGAGTTCGACAGCATTCATCCCTCGCTTCTCCGCCAGTCCGTATTGAATAATAACTACGGGCTCTATGAGGTGATCCCCGGCATCTACCAAGTCCGTGGGTTCGATCTGTCGGATATCTCCTTCGTGCGGGGCAAGACCGGCTGGATCGTGATCGACCCTTTGGTGTCAGCGGAGCCGGTTCGTGCGGCGTGGGAGTTGTTCCAGAAGCATGTTGGCGAGGGCCTGCCGGTCTCGGCCGTGATCTATTCGCACTCACATGCCGACCACTGGGGCGGCGTGCGCGGGATCGTCAAGGAAGCGGATGTGCGGTCCGGAAAAATCCCTGTCATCGCTCCCCGCAATTTCATGGAGCACACGATTGCCGAGAACGTCTATGCCGGCAACGCCATGAACCGGCGACTGTTTTACCAGTACGGTCTCCTGCTGCCCGCTAGTCCGCACGGTTATGCCGGCCAGGGCCTCGGCCAGGGCGTGTCGGCGGGCGCGGTGGGACTGATTGCGCCAAACCGGCTGGTCGAAAAAGAAATCGAGGAAATCGAGGTCGATGGCGTGAAGATGATCTTCCAGGACACGCCGAACACGGAGGCGCCGACGGAGATGAATACTTACATCCCCGGGATGAAAGCGCTGTGGATGGCGGAGAACGTCATCGCGTCGCTGCATAACATCTACACGCTGCGCGGCGCCCCGGTCCGCAATCCGTTGAACTGGTCGAAGTATATCGCCCAGGCGCTCCATCGTTTCGGCCTGGAGGCCGAGGTCATGTTTGCCTCGCATCACTGGCCGCGCTGGGGCAATGCGCGGATTCAGGAAGTGCTCCGCGGCCAGCGCGATCTCTACGCGCACATGAACAACCAGGTGCTGCACTTCGCCAACCAGGGCGTGACCATCAACGAGATTCACAACATCTATGAACTCCCGCAGGGTTTGCAGAGTAAGTGGTTTTGTCGGGGTTATCACGGTTCCGCTCAACATAACAGCCGCGGCGTCATCCAGCGCTTCCTCGGGTTTTGGGACTGCAATCCGGCGACCCTCATTCCGCTGTCGCCCGCCGACTCCGCACCGCTCTACGTCGAGATGATGGGTGGCTCCGCAAAAATCCTCGCCCGCGGGCAGCAACTCCACAACGAAGGCAAATACTTCCTCGCCCAGGAAATCCTCAATAAGCTGGTCCAAGCCGAACCGACGAACACCGCAGCCAAGGATCTGCTGGCCGACATTTTCGAGCAGCTCGGCTACCAGCAGGAGAACCCCGGTTTGCGAAACAGTTACCTCGCCGCTGCCTATGAGTTGCGGACGGGCATTCCGCAGGGCGAAATGCCGAGTACCAGCAGTCCCGACGTGATCCGGGCGATGTCCACCGAGTTGTTTCTCAACTTCCTTGGCATCCGCATGGATAGCCGCAAAGCTGAAGGCATGCGATTCACGATCAACCTCATCACGCCGGACAACGGCGAGAAATTCCTGGTCGAGCTGGAAAACGCGACGCTCACGAACATCCAGGGCTTTCTGTCCGACAAACCCGACTTGACCCTCACCATCAATCGCTCCGATCTGGAGCAGACGATGATGGGTGCAAAGACCCTCGAAGCGCAGATCAAGGACGGAACGGCCAAGGTGACCGGCGATGTCGGGATTCTAGCGAAACTCGCTTCGACCATGATCGACTTCGACCCGCGATTTGAAATCATGCCCGGCACCAAGGCCAGGGGACCGGCGGTGGCCCATGCTGATCCTTACGAGGCCGTGCCGCGCCCGGCGATTGCGGAATAATGGGCGTGTCGAGTTTCGGCGCGGAACCGGACATTCAGGCGCGTTGCGTGGTTGTCGGAGGCGGACCGGCTGGTTTGATGGCCGGTTATCTTCTGGCGCGTGCCGGAGTTGACGTCGCCGTTCTCGAGAAGCACGCCGATTTCAATCGCGACTTCCGCGGGGATACCATTCATCCCTCCACGCTCGAGGTCATGCATGAGCTCGGGATCCTCGACGAGTTCCTCAAGTTACCGCACCAGGAAGTGCACGAGCTGCGCGGAATGATCAACGGACATCAGGTCGCGATCGCCGATTTTTCGCGACTGCCGACGCACTGCAAATTCATCGCCTTCATGCCGCAATGGGACTTCCTGAATTTTCTCGCGAAACAGGCGCAGCAGTTTCCGAATTTTCATCTGCACATGCAACATGAAGCGATCGATCTCATCATCGAAAACGAGCGCGTCGCCGGGGTCCGCGTGAAGACGCTGAACGGTGAGTGCGAGGCGCGCGGCGACTTAACGATTTCCGCGGATGGTCGACATTCGATGACTCACGGTCGCGCCGGATTAGAGCTGCAGGATTTCAATGCGCCGATCGATGTGCTCTGGATGCGCCTCTCGAAAAGCGCAGGCGATCCCGGGCAATCGCTTGGATTTTTCCGTCACGGCAAACTGCTCGTCGTGCTGGATCGCGGAACTTATTTGCAGATCGGATTCGTCATTCCAAAAGGCGGGCTGGATGAAATCAAGCAACGCGGCCTGACGGGATTGCACAACGACATGCTGGAACTCGGCCCGTTTCTGGCCGATCGCATCGCCGAGCTGGACGACTGGTCGAAGGTCAGCTTGCTCACCGTGCAGATCAATCGGCTGCGTCGCTGGTATCGCGATGGTTTGCTCTGCATCGGCGACTGCGCCCATGCGATGTCGCCGGCCGGCGGTGTCGGGATTAATCTTGCGCTACAGGATGCGATCGCGGCCGCGAATCTGCTCGGCGCAAAATTGAAGAAGGGCAAGGTCTCGTTAGGCGATCTGGCCCAAGTGCAGGAACGCCGCCTCTGGCCGGTCAGTGTGATTCAAAGAATCCAGGTGATGATTCATCGACGCGCCGTAACCGGTCGTTCATCGGGCGGTGGAAACTCCCTGCCGCTGCCGATTCGTTTATTGCAATGGTTCCCTGCCCTGCGTGCCTGGCCCGCGCGAATGATCGGCCTCGGACTTCGGCCGGAGCATGTTCGACGAAACACTGACGCCGCTTGAACTCCCAGACGTCTCGTTAGGCCGAACGTTATCTTGAGAATCACAGCGGAATGCGCGAGAGAGCCTCGCCTTTTCTCATGAAGTTTCTTCTGACCAACGATGACGGCATTGATGCGCCGGGCCTGGAAGCGTTGCGTCTCGCCGCGATCACAGTCGGTGAACCCATCGTGGTCGCGCCGGCTGCACCGCAATCCGGCGTCAGTCACGCCGTCACCTGGCACGAAGGCGTTCGCATCGAACCGCACGGTGAACATCGCTTCGCCATCCACGGCACACCAGCCGATTGCACGCGTCTCGGCCTGCTACATTTGGTGCCGGATGCAAAGTGGATCCTGAGCGGGATCAATCACGGCGCGAACCTGGGCGCGGACGTTTACTACTCGGGCACGGTCGCCGCGGTGCGCGAGGGAATTCTGCACGGCTGGCCCGGCATCGCCGTTTCGCATTATCGCAAGAGCGGCGTGGCTTTCGACTGGGAACGGGCCACGCGCTGGGTCGCTCCGATTCTCGCCGAACTACTCGTTAGGCCAATCGAGCTCGGCCTTTTCTACAATGTGAATCTTCCCCTGCTTCCGCCAGACAGCCCTGATCCGGAAGTCGTCTGCTGCCCGCTCGATCCGAATCCGTTGCCGCTAAATTACCGACACGAAGAACAGACCGGTCTGTACCACGCGGGCGATTACAATCTGCGTCAGCGCAAGAGCGGCGCGGATGTCGATGTGTGTTTCAGCGGTCGGATCGCGATCACGGCGGTGCGGATGTTGTGATCGCGGGGCAACGTCTCGTTAGGCCCACTCCAATTCGTAGACCTGCACCGGGGCGGCGAAGCCCTTCAACTCGCGCGTTCCCTGATTCTTGAACGGCAATTTTTTCCCGAGGCAAAGTTCATGGACGACGCTGGCCACCATGATCTGCTGCGGTTGCGCGCAAGCGCAAAGGCGCGCCGCCAGTTGCACGGTCGCGCCGAATAAATCTTTGTCTTCTTCCACCGGTTCGCCTGCGCTCAAGCCAATCCGCAACTGCATCGCGGTGTCAGGATTCGCCTGATTGTGCGAATCGAAAGAACGCAGAATGCCAATGGCGCATTCCACCGCGTGATGCACAGAGGCGAAACACACCATGAAACCGTCACCGGTGTGCTTTACTTCGCGCCCGGAATGTTTCTTCAATCTTTCCCGCACGATCGAGTTGTGCGTGCGCAGAAGTTCCATCGCCTTCGCGTCGCCGAGGTCACTCGTTAGGCTGGTCGAGCCGTGCAGATCGGTAAACAAGATGGCGCGAAAAGCCGTATCAGTCTGGGCCTGTTCCGTAGTCAAGGGCGCGATCGACATAACCGGGGGCGGTTCTTCGATGTTCCCGAGAAATGCCTTCACCGTATTCGGATCGACTTCGATAATCTCGTTAGGCAAAAGGCCGTGCGCCTCCCGATGCACATGCACAGCCGCTTCCTTGTTCGGTGCATCCACCAGGCAGAAAACACAGCCGCGCGACTGATCGCACCAATAGGAGATATACTTCACGCCGTGCTTATCCTGCACCGCCAAATCTTTCTCGTGCGCCTCCGCTACAGCCTGCGGCGTGACGCCTTCGATGTTGTGACGGTCCATGTAGAGAGGCATGGCTAATTCTCCGCTGGTTTCATTTCGACAAGCGTGCACGAAGTGTCAACCCCGGTGGCGCGTCGCAGCGTTTGGTACACAACACAATAGCGCTCCGTCAAACGCAACAACGTGGCGAGTTCTTCTTCGCTCGCGCTGGTTTCCAGGTCGAAGTGCAGCCGGATTTTTTCGAAGCCAACCGGTGTTTCCTTCGACACGCCTAAGGTGCCGCGAAAATCCAAATCGCCTTCGGCGCGCACCGTTCCGCTGCGAAGGTCGAGACCGATGGCCGTGGCCACGGCTGCAAGAGTGACACCGGCACACGCAACCAGCGCCTCAAGCAACATATCGCCCGAGCACGCGACCAAACCGTTACCGCCACTGGCCGGATGCAACCCGGCCGCGATCATCGCCTTGCTCGTCGCGACATTGCAGCTGACGCCTTCACCGAGCCGGCCCTCCGCTTTCAAGGTCACGCGCGCGCTTTCCGGCGCGGTGCGATAACGCTCTTTCAGGGGAGCTTGTAACGAGCGCAATTCTTCCGCGGTCATGGCGCCTGCAATAAAGGGGAAATCGCTGGAGCGGCAAATGCTTCCATTCTGATCCAGCAGAGGCAGCCGTTTACGCCTCCGTCACTCTGAACTACAATCGCGCCAGCGCATGCACATCACCGAAATCATGCGGAAGGATTCGCCGACGTTTTCGTTCGAGTTCTTTCCGCCGAAAACGCCGGAAGCGGCCGAGAGTTTGTACCAAACCATTCGCGAGCTGGAAGATTACATGCCGCACTTCGTCAGCGTCACTTACGGCGCCGGCGGTTCCACCCGCGACCTGACGCACGATCTGGTCGAGCGCATTCAGACAACGACCAAGCTGGATCCCATTCCGCATCTCACTTGTGTTTGTCACAAGCACGACGAGATCGAGCAGATCTTGCGGCGTTACGCGACGCACTCCATCGGCAACATTCTCGCGCTCGGCGGCGATCCGCCGCGCGGGATCGCCTACGACAAATCAGATGATGTCTTTCAGCATGCGATCGACCTGGTGAAGTTCATTCGTTGCTTCAACGAATCCGGCGTGCATCCCAACGCGCGCGGTTTCGGCATCGGTGTGGCCGGTTTTCCGGAAGGTCACCCCGCGACGCCGAATCGTCTCGTCGAGATGGATCACTTGAAAGCGAAAGTCGATGCCGGCGCCGACTACATCGTCACGCAGCTATTCTTTGATAACCGCGATTTCTACGATTTCCGCGAGCGTTGCGAGCTGGCCGGAATCCGGGTGCCGATTATCGCTGGCATCATGCCGATAAGCTCAATGAGCGGTTGCAAGCGCATTGCGGAACTGGCGGGCGGCGCGCGTTTCCCAGCCAAACTTCTGCGCGCGCTGCAGCGCTGCGAAGACGATCGCAAAATGGTCGAACGCGTCGGCGTGCACTTCGCGCTCGAGCAATGTCACGATTTGTTAGACAACCACGTCGCCGGCATCCATTTCTACACGCTCAACAAATCGGACGCGACGCGCGAGATCTTCGACAGCCTGGGCATTCCGCGTCGGCGTAAAGAGCAGGTCGCCGTTAGTTAGGCAACATCTCGCGCTCGGCACGCCAAAGATCGGCATAGTCGACATCGCGCCATTGCTCGAACCACGGGCCGCCGCGCGTGAAGTGAACTGCCTTTGGCGTTCCACTGACGGGACGCTCATTCCATCCTTCCAGCCAATTCCATTCGACCGGCAGTGCGCCGATGTCATCATCCTTCACCCATTGCAAGCGGTGCAGGTAGGCGCCGGTGGCTGAGTTAATGAGTTCAGGCGTAAGCGTCTTTACCGAGGAATGCTCACAATTGAACAGCATGAGCGACGACCAGTTCTTTCGCGGATAGACCGTCTGCACGGCGCCGTCCATTTTCATCGTCTCCGTCGGACGGTAGTCATGATGCACACAATAGAGTGCCCTCGTTGTTTGAATCGAGGCCGTGAGTTCCGCGACATCGGCGAGCCAAAGAAAATCGCAATCGCAAAAAAGCGCCCATCCCGCGAAACCGGCGAGATAGGGCGTGAAAAAGCGCGAGTAGGTGAAATCCGTGGCCGCGAGCGGATCCTGCTCGCGCCAGTAAAGTTTGCACGCGCGCAGCTCACCCAGTTTTATCGGACGCACCTCCACCGGAATGCTCGCGCGGCGCAGGAGAGAGTGCCGCGCTACTTCGTACGCTTCTGGTTCGCGCCGATCCCAACCGATAAATACTCGCAACGGACTCATGCCGGAGACTGTTCGCGATGGATGACCATGCGGTAGAGACGCCTAAGCCGCTGGAATTGCTTCTCCGTGGTGAAACTTCGAACCAGCCGCCTGGTCATTCGGATAAAGAACGGACGCTGCCTCGCCGCAGTTTCGTAAGCGTGTCTCGCGCGCACCTCAGCTTCCTCGTCTGGCGGTCCCCACATCAGTGCGCGCATGTCGCGTTGCCCTTTTGCGTCCGCCGCAAGAAACTTCCGATAAGTGTCGTCGCCAATCAGCGGAGCGGGGTTGGGTGTGCAATAGGTATTCGAGATTGGCCAGCGTGGTGGCTCGAACGCCTGCCCATCGCGAGCAACCACCAGGATCTGCAAACCTGCACGCAATACCTGTTGCGAAAGGCTGTCCGGCCCACACTCAAACAGGCATCCGTCCAGCTTCGTCCGGAACTGAAAACGATCAGCGATGCGCAAGAAAAGTTCGCGCCGAACGAGAAAGGCATTGGTGCGGATGTGCGGATTCGGAAATTCAGGAATTTCCGGGATCATCGGGTGCGGGCTTTCATAGGAACCAGTGTTTCCGACCAATCCGACTCCGGGCCGCATGAGATTGTCCGCCAGCTTACGAAGCCAGTCTGCGCACAGGATTTCGCTTTTTGTGTTGAGGAAGCAAACCAGCTCTTCACGCATCTCCTGCGCGGCGCGCCGGTAACAGCCGATGTCGAATCCGGCGTCGTCGGTGTAAATGGGAACATGCCGCAGGTCGACAAAGTAGCTCTGTCCTTCCGCCAGATGGGCGGCGTCGCCGTAGCCCTTGAAAATTACATAGAGTCGATGCGGTATGCCGGCGGGAAAGTTCTTGTAGGAAACGGCGAATCGCCGGAAAGCCTGCTGCCAGTCCGGGTGCAGACCACGCGCAAGAAACGCAACGCCAATTCGCGGTTCCGGCGCGGCTGCCGCACCTCCTGAGTTCGACCCTTCGGAAAGCGTGTTCAAGCCCGAAGCATCATACAATGAGCCCGGCGTCATGGAACGAATTTTCGCTATCCTTGGAAAACGGCCTCCCGAGGCAATTCTACCTAACGAGAAGTAGAACCTTGCTGCCGCTTGCGATAGTCGGCGATCATCGCCGCGAGTGAATCGCTCGATCCGGTCTTTGCCAGAGCGAGAAGGGCGGGACTGGATGCGCGCATCTGGAGCAATTTGGCATCGCTCGCGCCGGTCACGATCCAACCTTCTGCCTCCCCTATTCCGGTATAAACGAGGCCCTTGGGCGGCCGTCTCTTAATTCGATCGTGTCTTAGTTCGGCCACGTTGATCTCGGCCTGCGCTGAAGAAAGACCGTGCAGGTCAAACGACACTTCGGAGTCGGCGTAGATGAAGCGAGGACCGTCGTTAGGCGCGCGACCGATGAAGTAGGCATTCACGACGATGCGCGGGGCGCTGCCGGACGGATCGCCGACCGTGATCGCAATCCGTTTCCGCGGCCCGTCGACTTCTTTCGCCTCAAGACGCAATCCGGAACCGCCATTGTTCGAAGCCGCCGGCGTGGACACCGCGAGAATCAGAAAAATCACGAGACCTAACAAACCAGCTTCGTGGCGAAGAATTTTCGCAAAACAAACGCGGCGCTTCAACTCCATGGGATTTCCTACTTCGATGATCGTCGCCGGCAAGAAGCAGGTTTCGTTGTAGTAGGCTCAAAGAGCAAAGATTTTGCGGAAAAGTGCAAAATGTTGTTTGACGAGGCACGCGACCCCACTATCTTGCACGTCCCGCAACCCTGCGGCATCGGAGTTCCCGGTGTGTTCTTCTCTTCGGGCTCATGATCGAGCCGGTTTGTTCAGTCTGCTGAATCGGATCGGATTTTGTCGTGTACCGAAGTCGGAAGAGCAATTGATCTTTGACAGTCTGGTTTCGGATTTTCCACACGACGTTTCGGCGGTCATAGACCGCCGCTACAGAGAAAATGCCGAAATGCGATAAGTCAGCGAAAATTGAATTGTGCGTTATTCGTTAAGTTTTCTTTGAAACTAAAATAACTTTCTCCCGGTTTCACGACTGGGGAAAAGATTCATTGATCGAACGAACCTGTCGCCGCTTACGAGCGGTGACGGATTAGAATGGTCAGAGCTGATGTTTTAGCGAACATCGGCGCAAACTTTGTCCGGTTGATCAGCAATGGTCGATCGGCTCCAAATTTTAACGGAGAGTTTGATTCTGGCTCAGAACGAACGCTGGCGGCGTGGATAAGACATGCAAGTCGAACGAGAACTTTCGTTGTAGCAATACAGTGGAAGTTTTAGTGGCGAACGGGTGCGTAACACGTGGGCAATCTGCCGAGAAGTGGGGGATAGCTCGCCGAAAGGCGAATTAATACCGCATGTGATCAGGGAGGACATCTTCCCGAAATCAAAGCCGGGGCAACCTGGCGCTTTTTGAGGAGCCCGCGGCCTATCAGCTAGTTGGTGAGGTAACGGCTCACCAAGGCTTTGACGGGTAGCTGGTCTGAGAGGACGACCAGCCACACTGGAACTGAGACACGGTCCAGACACCTACGGGTGGCAGCAGTCGAGAATTTTTCTCAATGGGGGAAACCCTGAAGGAGCGACGCCGCGTGGAGGATGAAGGCTTTCGGGTTGTAAACTCCTGTCATTTGAGAACAAGGCTTACGCAGTAACTACGCGTAAGTTGATAGTATCAGAAGAGGAAGAGACGGCTAACTCTGTGCCAGCAGCCGCGGTAATACAGAGGTCTCAAGCGTTGTTCGGATTCATTGGGCGTAAAGGGTGCGTAGGTGGCGCGCTAAGTCAGGTGTGAAATTTCGGAGCTTAACTCCGAAACTGCATTTGATACTGGCGTGCTTGAGGACTGGAGAGGAGACTGGAATTCACGGTGTAGCAGTGAAATGCGTAGATATCGTGAGGAAGACCAGTGGCGAAGGCGGGTCTCTGGACAGTTCCTGACACTGAGGCACGAAGGCCAGGGGAGCAAACGGGATTAGATACCCCGGTAGTCCTGGCAGTAAACGGTGCACGTTTGGTGTGGGAGGATTCGACCCCTTCTGCGCCGGAGCTAACGCGTTAAACGTGCCGCCTGGGGAGTACGGTCGCAAGATTAAAACTCAAAGAAATTGACGGGGGCCCGCACAAGCGGTGGAGTATGTGGCTTAATTCGATGCAACGCGAAGAACCTTACCTGGCCTTGACATGCATCTCTAAGTTGGTGAAAGCCAGCGAGTGTCGAAATACACAATTTGCACAGGTGCTGCATGGCTGTCGTCAGCTCGTGTCGTGAGATGTTGGGTTAAGTCCCGCAACGAGCGCAACCCCTGTGAACTGTTGCCACTCCCTTTATTGGGAAGCACTCTGTTCAGACTGCCCTGTGAAACGGGGAGGAAGGTGGGGACGACGTCAAGTCAGTATGGCCCTTACGGCCAGGGCTGCACACGTACTACAATGCTCAGTACAGAACGATCCGAGACCGCGAGGTGGAGGAAATCTAGTAAAACTGAGCTCAGTTCGGATTGGAGGCTGCAACTCGCCTCCATGAAGCCGGAATCGCTAGTAATGGCGCATCAGCTACGGCGCCGTGAATACGTTCCCGGGCCTTGTACACACCGCCCGTCACATCATGGAAGTTGTTTGTAGCCGAAGCCGGCGCGCCAACCCGCAAGGGAAGCAGCCGCCTACGCTATGAGCAGTAACTGGGATGAAGTCGTAACAAGGTAGCCGTAGGGGAACCTGCGGCTGGATCACCTCCTTTCTAAGGAGATATTCAATTGCACATGAGCTTGCTCATGGCGCAGTTTGAATAGGTCGACGGCTAACCCTTAGTTCCTTCGGGAGCTGAGACATGCCGTTAAGACCTCGACAACGAAAGACGTCGAGGCCGAAGAGAATGACGACGAATAGCGCACAATTCAGTTTTTGTTTGCTTGCTGCTTATTGGCTCAAAATGCCGGATGCGGAAACGCGTCCGGCATTTTTGTTTTGCGCGAAGGGACAATCACGTAGACGTTCGCGCCGCAGAAATTTTTCGGGGGCATAGCTCAGTTGGTAGAGCGCCAGCTTTGCAAGCTGGAAGTCAGGGGTTCGAATCCCCTTGCCTCCAAAACCCATCGGTGTGAGGCAAGCATCTACAATTGCAGGGCCGCACTCCTGGATAGGCGGGAGCCAATCCCCTTGCCTCCAAAGCCCGCAGGTCGATGCGGACCTCGGCGAGCGAACGCAGTTCGAATGTGACGACACGAACGCGGCGAAAAGCCCAGAGCAAAAAACCGCTCTGATTCCTACTCGTCTTTCCCCTCGTCCGTCTGCTTGATGAAACCCCGTGGCGGAATTGGCAGCGGCGGATCGTTCGGGTACAAAGTCCCCCCGCCCCGCGTTTCCTTGCGAGGAATCAGGTCCCGCATTTTGATGCGCAGTTTCTTTTTCGCGCTCTTCTTGCGGGTGATGTGATCTTCCGGCCTTAGCATTTCATTTTCCCTTACGGCGCCGTTGTCTCCTACCGGCGCCAGATCAACGCTCCACTGAATTAGTAGTGCCTTTCCCCTGCGGCGTTCAACATATACTTTCTGGAATCGGAATTCGCGTTGCGCGAAACGCCCGCCGTGCTAATGCTTCCTCTCCGATTTTTCGATCGCGGCCGATCGAGAATTTCGCGGGCCTGTAGCTCAGTTGGTTAGAGCATGCGCTTGATAAGCGCAGGGTCAAAGGTTCAAGTCCTTTCAGGCCCACCATTTCGGCCCCGCAGCGACCATTCTTCGAGGGAAAACCCCGGCCGCAGGCGCCTAACGAGTCGTCAATTCCGCGCCAGCGCGTTTCGCCCAACCGCGCGAAAGAGTCACGAAAATTAGCAACCCGACCGCGGCGCCAATCATATCGATGAGGACATCGGCCGCCGACGCTGTGCGCGTCGCAATGTACGACTGGTGAAATTCGTCCGTGGCCGCGAAGAACGACGACAGGATCCACGAAATTACGATGTGCGACCTCGCCAGGTTACGCGCGCCGCGGCGCAGAGCGCGGAGAAAAAGCATCGCCAGGATCGCATACTCGGTCAGGTGGCCGAGCTTCCGGATGGCCAAATGAATCTGCGCGATCGTTTCCGGCGCGATGTCCGGTTTTAGCCAGCGCAGAAAAGGGGCAATGAAGCGCGAGGTTTGCTCGGCCGACATCACATCAGTCGAGCCAATGAAGATCACGGAAAGCCAAATCACCACCGGCAGCCAGTATTTGAGAAACAGTTTCGCCTTCAACCGAGCGAGACTTTAGCTCGCTCGCTAGGGCAAACAAACCCGGCCCACTTCCTCAGGGATCGATCGGAATTGGCACCCAGCCATCCGTGCCAGTCCACGCCCAGGGATCGATATAATAGAGCCTCAGTTCTCCGTCCCAAGGGTCGCAAACACTAGCATTCCACGCGTTAACAGCGTGACTCGCTTCGCGCTGCAACGATGCGCCGATCTTGGGATCGAAGTTGAAAAAATCTGGGCTAGCCGAATCAGTGGTCTTTTTGATCGTGCAGTAAAACCCCGATTCAGCATCGAAGCGCATTCCGTTGAACAAATGCGGATTTCCAATTGCGCTCGACGGCATCGGCGTGCCTGCGCCGTCGAAGATGTGCGGGGCACCGAAATCTTCGTAATCGTATCGTTCGGCTGCGCCGCCGCTCACATTGGTCAGGAACCAAGGCCAGGGAACGACTTCGGCGTGGTAGGCGTAATTGGTTCCCCCGCGCCGCATTTCAACCGGCGCGAACGAATAATGGTCATCCTTCGTCTCGCCTTTTGGCTCGAGCGAATACCAAGACACGCCTTCGCCCCTATAAGGGTCGTTGGTTGTGGCCATCAAAACCTGCCACGTTTTTCCCGTGTCCATCGAGCGCACGAAGTAATAGATGCCCTCCTCTTCCATAAGACGAGATACGCCTTCCAGGCGCTGCACCCAATCGGACAAATACGGGCTTGGTCGCGGCATCATGCATCCCCAGATCGGGTCCATGCCCCAATCGGTCACGAACGGTTTGAGCGTGTAGGCCGCTGTCACAGCACCGCCGCCATCGCGCTCTTCCAGAACGTTCTGACCGGCATAAACAAAATTCGTTACGTCCGGCGTACCATCCGGATCGAGCGTTTTTTGAATGCGACGGCCGAGCGCGTCGTATTGATAATTTGCGATCCGCATAGTCGTGGTCGCGTTCGTAAGATCAATTAGCCGATTCCGGTAATCGTACTTGTAGTTGGTGTTCGCGCCGCCACCGGTCAGGTTGGTCCGGTTGCCATTTGAGTCGTAGGAATAATTCCCCAGCGGCGTAGTTGTGTACTGGTTCATCTGCGCATCCGCCGGCGCTGGCGTACTCGAAGCCTGCGCATAGCTGCCTGGGTTCAGGCGTCCCAGGGCCGCTAACATTGCTGCGATTGCCGTTGAGATCGAGCGTGTAAGTCGTGTCGCGGGTAGTCACTGGGCCGGGCGCCGTTACCTGGGTGTGGACGAGCCGGTCCGCCGCATCGTAATCGTAATGATAGAGAAGCAGTGGCCCACCGGATCGCGTATCTTGACGCTCGCTAAGATTCTGGTTGGCGTCGTAGCTGAAGGTGCGTTGATCAAGGACCGTGCTGCCCGGGCCTAGCGTTTGGCTCGAGGCCATCATCCCCCATCCACGATCCAAGCTAACGGGCGCCCCCACGAATCCATCGTAGGTGTAAATGGTGGCGGTGCCGTTGCGATGACCAACCGCCTCAAGCCGGCCACCAACATAGTCGTAAGTCGCGATTTGACCTAACGCGTCACCATCGCTCGTCGAAGTCAGGCTCATCCCGCTGCAGTGATTCGCCGCGTCATAGGTGTAGGCAGTAACGCGACCTCCCGGAGATTGAACAGAAACGAGATTCCCTACCCCATCGTAGGTATAGGTCGTGACGCGGTTATTGAGGCGCTCGGTTAGATGGTAGCCGCACGAATCCTCTTCCATGCGGACGGTCGAAAAGTCGTTGACGGCACGGATCCGCGACGGGTAGTCGCCGGGATAATCATATATCTCGAATGTCGTCGCCGTCGAAACGCCAGAACCGGGCGTGATCTGGCGTTGCGTTAGCCGGCTTAGACCATCGTAGGTATAAATGCAGTTCGTGCCGTTTTCGTCGTTGGATTGGATCGCCCTACCCCATGGGTCGTAGCTCCACGTCTTGAACGTGGTATCCGCATTGTTCCTGCGGGTGACTCGACTTAGCGGATCATACACGTATTGCGTCGCGTGATTGTTTGGATCGGTCCGGCCTAGGAGACGCGAATTATCGTCATAGGAATAGACTTGAATGATGTCGGTGACGTCGAACCCGGAGCCGTTTCCGGTTAGGTCTCGTCCGCTCCGGATCAATCGATTCAAGCCATCGTATTCGCATTGTGTCAGATCGTTTCGGGCGTCGATCGATCGCACAAGATTACTTCGCGAATCGTAGGAGTAACTTTGCATGTTCCCGACGTTGTCCGTCGCACTCGTCAGCCGATCAAGTCCGTCGTAAACGTAGGTCGTCGTGAAAACTTGATCAGATGCGGCGAGATCCGATTTGTCGGTCCGTGCCCTGGTCACAAGATTCCCGTCCGAATCGTATGTGTAATCGACGCGATTGCCCTTGGGATCTGTAACACGCGAGAGCCGGTTCGCGCCGTCATATGAATAAAGCGTGGCGTGTCCATTGTCGTCCGTCAGATTCGTTAGGTTCAGCGCCGGATCATAGGTATAGCTCGTGGTGCGGAATCCGTCGCCAATTGTTGCGCTCGTGATCGGATTGAACCGGCTCGCATCGGTCCTGGTCAGCGTGCCACGAGAATCGTAAGTGAAGGTTGTGCTCCGCAATGGACCGAAAATCGCGTTACCATTTGTGTCGAGCAGGTGTCCTTGTTTCGAGGCACTCAAGAGCTGATGGTTGGTGTTGTAGGTAAACTGCGACTGGGTGCCGACCGGGTCAGTCCGTTGTGTTAGCCGATCAAAGCCATCATAGACATAGGTGGTCGTGTGCTGCGAACCAGCCGGGGCGCCGGTTTCCAATTTCGTCAGGTTGCCATTCGTGTCGTAGGTGTAGGTCGCGCGGGTGGCAATTGCACTGCCCGGTGCACCAGTGGAGGTGAAGGGAAGATTGCGCTCATCGTAGGCGTATTGCACACGCGCATCCGGCTGCGCGGCGGTCACCGCGAGAGGTGAACGCACTTCGGTTAGGTTGCGATCGGCGTCGTAGACATATTGCGTCGTGACGCTGTGTCCGGCATCCACTTCCCGTGTCATTGCGGTGACATGGTCCAGCGCATCGTAGGCATAGGTAGTCGTGAAGGAGGCGTTGGCGCCGATGCTGCCAAACTCATCCTTGTTCTGCACATCGATGCTCGCGACGCGATTATTGGCATCGTAGGAGACACTTCGCAGATACGGAACGGGTGTGTCCGCCGGTGCGGCCGACTGATAGGTCGTCTGCACGACCTGGTTGAGCTGATTAACTGCAAACTGCGTCGCAGTCCCGCGGGGATCGGTTACCTGGATGAGATTGCCGACCGCGTCGTATTGGTAGGCCGTCGTCAGATTTAATCCACCGGCGTCGCGGATGAATGTTTGCAGATAACCGGTCTGCGCTCCGCTCGTGGAATAATGCCATTCGTCACGCTCACGATGGCCGGTGTTGTTTTGCGGCCATACTATTGCGGTAAGCTGGCCGCTGGCGTTGTGTTCGATATCGGTCGTAACCCCGTCGGGTCTTACCATGGCAACCGCATTGCCGTTTGCATCGCGGTCGCATCTCCAGTCGAAACCACGCGCGTCTGTGCGATGCGTCCAAGCCGCACGAGACTCCCAGCCATAAGTGTAATGACCGGGACTAACCGGGATGTCAGGAACAGGCAACGGCTGCCACTCGGAATCGCCGCCGTTGGGGCGAATGTTGCGAGTATTGGAAACGCACATCCCCGTTGCCGAGAGCCCGCTCGCATCGGTAGCGAGCGTGACGGAAAGGTTCGTCGTCGGTGTCTCGGGTTGAAGTTTGACGGTCATGTACGCAGCATCTTTAGAAGATCCATCGAGCGCCGGTATCTGGATGTCGCTAATGAGTGCGTCGTTGAAGCGTCTTCTAGCACGCTCCGTTGCCGAAAGCCCACTCGCGTCGCTTCCCCGATACACGGCCCTATTCCCTCCCGGATCGACCATGTCAATCGAGACGGGAGTCCACATCGCCGGAGGCGCTCCCGAAGCTGATTCGCATGTTCCGAAACCCGGCTGATAATCGAATCGCGCGACCAGCGCTGCACCACTCACCGGCAATTGCCGCCGCACGCGAAGATTTGCACGCTCGCGCGGATTTGCCGCCGGATCGAAGTCGCGCTGATAAACCATTTCAATGCCGTTACCGCGCGGCAGGGTCATGCGTGTCGGCAACGAATCGCGATTCCAATCGAAGGTCGTTTTGAAGAACGCCGGATCGCTCGCGCGCAGCGGGCCAGTCGGACGATTTGTGCTCTCCGTCACAGGCACGCCCGCAGTGGAATGACCGGTAAACTGACGCCGGTCGATCCGTCTGTTCTTTCCGTCAAAAAGAGACTCATGCACATGGCCGTTGGCATCATTCACAATTGCCTTGGTCGCGGCAAAGCGATTGGCCACCGCCGGCGTTTGCGCCAGGTAAGTGTAAACCTTCGTTTCGCTCGCGGTTCCGATAATCTGACTAGCTACTCGATCGTAGAGCAGATCACTCGTTAGGCTAGTAGGCGTGTAGATCGCCTGGTACCACTGCACGTTGTTGCCATCGCGCGCCGTGAGCAGGTTATGGTTGCGAGCCGCATCGGCAAAACCGGAGGTATAGGTGAACTGCGCCGTCTTACCGCTGGGGAAATCATTCCCATTCGGCGTCCCGTTGACAATGGGCGAGCGCACCGCGAGCAGGTCACCCGGATTCGCGCCGGTTTGGTGCGTGTAGACGATTTGCCGGCCGGAGAAGTCCTGTAGCAATTGAATGCGGCCGGCCGCGTCATAACCAATTTGAAGGGGACGCCCCAAGGTGTCGATAATGACGACTAGCCGACCCGAGCCATCATACTGGAATTGCAGTTGGTTGGAATTGCGATCGATGATCTTGTCGATCTTGCCCGAAGTAAGCGAACCATCGAGCGGCTTAAACACCCAGCTTGTCTTGTCACCAAATTGTAACGTAAAGACGTTTACAGAAAGCGTTCCGCGACGGAATAACTCATCGGTTGAGTAAGAGCCGTCCGCTTGCAGGAAGTAGGTGTCGGTCCGGTTTTCTCCATTCTGCACCGTAATGTTGGATCCATTCTGGGCCGCGCGAATGTTATAGGAGAAATCCCACCCAACGCCCATCGGTGTGTCCAGGCCGATCTTCGATCGATAGGTGCGTCCCCAGACAAGGTCGAGTCCACGTCCCGGAATTACCAGGTCGTTATAGCTAACGAATAGTTCTCCGGTCGCTTCGTTGATCGAGGGAAAGGCAAAGAGTGGATGCAGCTTCGGTTCGCCGAGATTGCCGGGATAAGACTGAGCCCTGATCCAACATGAACTGTCCGTGTTCTTCTTTCCTTCGCGGTCCCAGAAAAATTGTACTTTTACTCGGGAATGAGGGTCTGCACTTATTTCCGGTCCGGTTCCGGCGTAATTTAAGTCCCACTCGCCTTTTCCAATCGCATCACCACACAATCGCTCATCGTCAGTCGAGCGGGTGGCATCCAGGACGAATGCCTCATTAACCAAAGGCGGGGTAGGCGGCGATTCCTGGTCGGTGCGGCCGGTTGCTGTAACGAAAAGACCATTCGTTAGGCTAACCAGGATGTTATTCGTGCTGTCGAAGAGTGTGATGGTGTGAAAGCCGATGCTGAGCGCGCCCGTGTTAACCATGAGGGTGTTCGCATCGGTGAAGCTCGAGGAAACCGTGTTGCCATCGATCTTGACGACAAAGCTTGGATCGAAGAGCTGGCCGATCAGAAAGACCTGGCCGCCGGACGGATTGATAACTCCGGGCTGCACGAGATTGATCTGCGGCACGGGCGTTACGGCTCGGAAGAAATGTTGTCGCCCGTCAGACGTGGTTGGGTCGAAGTAGAACGACGTCGATCCGTTCCCGCTCGAATCCGTCAGAATCGTGTCATACGGGAGCCAGTCGGTGTCGCTGAGTCTGACCTTGTGCTGAATCGGAACCGCGGTCTTAGGCGGATCGTTTAGCAATTGCATATCCAATCGCGGCAGAGATGGGCTGCCCGGTACTGGTTCTACCAGTGCGACTGCGACATCGGCTGGGAGTGAGTGCGGCAAGGCTGTGGCTAAGAGAGATGCGAGAAGACACCGAGGCCAAAGGCCAGTTCTCGCGGCGTACGTTATCATAACGGTTACCTCCTTGTCGGCGCCGTTACCCACCCATTGCCGTCGCACGGCAAAATCTGCTGTCAGAACGGCGAAAGTCCGCCCGCAGCGTCGAACGCGCGAGTACACCAAAAAGCCTGAGCCGCAGCAAGTTTGATCTTCGCCGTTTCCCAATTCGCGAATTTGAGCGAATCTCGTTGCCGTGTTCGACGCACCGCTCGCTTTCCAACCCATTTTCATGGAACGAATCTGGGGCGGGCGTCGTCTGGAAAAGCTTTATGGCAAAGCGTTGCCGCCTGATGTCCGCATCGGCGAATCGTGGGAATTGGTCGACCGGCCCGAAGCGCAAAGTGTCGTGCGCGAAGGGCCGTGGCGCGGCCACACTTTGCACGACATTTGGACTAACAACCGAGCGGAAGTATTTGGAAAAGTTCCAGCTACCGAGCGTTTTCCGTTGTTAATCAAGATTCTCGATGCCGAAGAAAAGTTATCACTCCAGGTGCATCCGCCGGAAGAAGCCGCACAGGAGTTGGGAGGCGAAGCGAAGACGGAATTTTGGTACATCGCCGCCGCGAGACCATCCGCGGAAATCTTCGTTGGCCTGAAGAAGGACCGGACGCGCGCGCATATTGAAGAAGCGCTGGCTCGCGGCGAAGTAGAAGAGCATGTTCATCGTGTCACGGTGGCAACGGGCGACGCCATGTTCCTGCCCAGCGGCCGCATGCACGCCATCGGCGGCGGCAATGTCATTATCGAGGTGCAGCAAAACAGCGATACCACCTATCGCGTCTTCGACTGGAACCGGGTCGACGAAGCCGGCGCGGCCCGACAACTGCATGTCGAGCAGGCGCTACGTTCGATCGATTTTCATGACCACGAACCGGATTTGCTCAGGCCCACCGGCGAATCACTCGTTAGGCACGATCTTTTTGAGGTAGAGAAATGGGCGCTGGGTTGCCCGCGTGAAATCTCGCCTCGTGGCACCTTCGCCATTGTCATCTGTCTTTCGGGCAAAGTTGAGTGCGCGAAGATGAACTTTCGTGCGGGCGAACTTTTCCTCGTGCCTTCCTCGCTGGCGGAACGAACGCTCGTGCCTCGCGCCGATGAGGCCTCGCTCCTGCGTGTGACGATGCCCGCGAACAGCTAGCATCAACCGGCGACGGAGGCGGCGAGGCGGCGCAGGTATTGATAGGAGTAAATCCCGGTGTTGTGGCCGTCCGCCCATTGCGGCTGGAGCGCGTAGCCGCCGACAAGCTGCCATCCGCGCAATTCAAAACTATCGGCGGCATAACGAACCTGCGGTCGCACCAGGTTCCCCATTACATCAGGCTCGCCACCACACGACGCGCATGGACAGGCGCGGCGCAAAAGGTCTAACGAGAGGTAGGATTCAGTGCCGTCATTCCACTGAATGCCCAGTTCCGTGCCGATGAGCTGGATGTTTCTTGGCTCGATTCGCATAGCTAACGCTCGCCGAAAATGGCCGTGCCGACGCGAACCATCGTCGCGCCTTCTTCAACCGCGACGGTGAAATCCTGCGTCATTCCCATGGAAAGATGGGGAAGTTTTACCGTGAACGATTTTTCCAATTCGTCGCGCAGCTCCCGCAACATCACGAAATACCTACGCGAATCTTCCGCCTCAGGCGCGAGCGGCGGGATGCACATTAGTCCCTCGACGTTTAGCCTAACGAGTCTCAGCAGTTCTTCCATTTGCTCGCGCAATTTCTCCGGCGCAAAACCAATCTTGCTCCCCTCGCCCGCGACATTCACCTCCAGCAAAACGCGCGGGCGCAGACCTTCTTCATCCGCGATGCGCTCCATGTCTCGCGCTAGGTCTAATGAGTCGATGCTGTGAAACAATTCGAACAACGGCAGTGCATGCCGGATCTTATTTTTTTGCAGGTGACCAATGAAATGCCAGCGCACCGCCGAGGGCAGGAGCGGAATCTTGCTCCGCGCTTCCTGCACGCGGCTCTCGCCGAAGATCGCCTGCCCGGCATCGAACGCCGCGCGCACCTTCTCGGCGTCCTGTTTTTTGGAGACAGCGACTAATTGAACATCGCCGGGGACGCGGCCCGATTTCTCGAGTGCGACGGAAATCTGCGCGCCGACTCGCTCGAGATTAGCGGCGATGTCCAATGCGCGTCAGCTTTGCGTCTTTTCCGCGTGATGCGCGCTGCAGGCGGCCTTCCAAGCGGAGAACTGCTTCTCGCTGAGAATCCCTTTCGCGCTCGCCTCCATCTTCGTCATGCTTTCCTTGGTGCAACCCGTCTTGTCGCACTCGGCCGCGAGCTTCTCCATCTTCGTTTTCTGCTCCGCAGTCAGATCGAGTTTGGCGAACGTTGCCTGGCACATCGCGGCCATGTGCTTGTGACTCGATCCCGCCGCACAGCAATCGTGATCATCTGCGAATGCGGACGAAACAGCGAACGCACCAGCCATAAACAACGCAAGAGTCTTTGAAGTCATGGAATGAAACTAACGGAGGGATCGCCTTCTTTCAACGAAGGATCGCACTGGACAGAAGACCCGCGGCATCTGCGCCGCGGCGAATTGGATCGGTTTCTACTTTTTCTCTACCAGGGGCAGGTACGCCTCGTAGCCGTCGAGTTTCATTCGTTCGACCGGAACGAAACGGAGGCCAGCTGAGCTGACGGTGTAGCGTTGGCCGGTAGGCGAGTTCGGGTCGGGGAACCGGTGGCCCAGATAGGCATTGCTTCGTTTGGCTTGGAGTTGGGTGCGCTGCATGTCGAAACGCGTGTCCAGGCTCTCCACCAGGAGGTCGTTCGAGATTGGTTTGCCAAATGAGGGCAGGCCGACGCCGGCCTCATATTTGTCCAGGGAAGTGAAGAGCGGCTCGCCAGTGATGACATCGACGTAAATGCCGGTCCGCTCGTTGTTCCAGAACTCGTTTTGAAAAGGCATTTGCGTTTTACGTTCCCGCACCACCGCGAATGCCTCCGCATTCAGCCGGCGTCGCAAGACAGCATCGGTCGGGATGGGCCGGTTCGGATCAAAGCCCTTAACCTCCTTCGTCGCTTTGTCGTTGAGAAAGAAGAAGTAGACGCCCACGGCAGCGAGCACCACCAATACCCCGATCGCGATGTAGGTGCTGAGCGCCTCCTTTTCCTCGCTGGTGATTCGGGTGCTTTCCATAAAACCGCGATGCCATCTTTTTAATCAGACGCGCGCCGCGTGTCACTGCATTTTGTGAGATCCGCAGGGGGTTGCGGCCAGGATCAAATCGCCTCGAACAGAAGACGACCTCCGCGTTCGCGCACCTCGACCGTCTGCCCTTCGCGAAATTTGCCGTCGAGAATATCGAGCGCGAGTGGGTCGAGAATTTTCCGTTGGATGGCCCGCTTCAACGGCCGCGCGCCGTAAACCGGATCGTAACCTTCGCGTGCGATGAGTGCTTTGGCGGCGTCGGTTAAACGCAGTGTGATTTTCTGCGCTTCCAAGCGCCTAACGAGTCGTTTGAGCTGGATCTCGACGATCTTCTTCAGCTCATCTTCGTTCAAGCGATCGAAGATGATGATCTCATCGACGCGGTTTAGAAACTCCGGCCGGAAATGTTGCCGCAATGCATCCATGACCAGGCGCGTGCGACCTTCGCTCGATTCTTCGGTGGTGATGAACTGCGAGCCGATGTTCGACGTCATGATGATGACGGTGTTCTTGAAATCGACCGTTCTTCCCTGCCCGTCCGTGATCCGACCGTCATCGAGCACTTGCAGCAGAACATTGAAAACATCTGAGTGCGCCTTCTCGATTTCGTCGAAGAGCACGACGGAATATGGTTTGCGTCGCACCGCTTCGGTGAGCTGCCCGCCTTCTTCGTAGCCGACGTAACCCGGCGGCGCGCCGATCAAACGCGCCACGGTGTGTTTCTCCATGTATTCGCTCATGTCGATGCGGATCATGGCGTTCTCGTCGTCGAACAAGAATTCCGCGAGCGCGCGCGAGAGTTCCGTTTTGCCGACGCCGGTCGGCCCGAGAAAAATGAAAGAACCGATCGGGCGATTCTCATCCTGCAACCCGGCACGCGCGCGACGCACGGCGTTCGCGACGGCTTTGATCGCCGCCTGTTGACCGATGACGCGCTGGCTCAAGCGCTCCTCCATTTTCACGAGCTTTTCGCGTTCGCCTTCCTGCAAACGCGAAACCGGAATGTGCGTCCAGCTCGAGACAACTTGCGCGATGTCTTCTTCGGTAACTTCCTCGCGCAACAAACGCGGCTTCTTGTCGGTCGCTTCTTTCGCTTCAACTTCGCGCAGCTTTTTCTCCAGCTCGGGAATCTGTCCGTACTGAAGCTCGCTCGCTTTCGCCAACTCGCCGCGACGCTGCGCGCGTTCCAACTCTGTGCGCACATTGTCGAGCTGCTCCTTCACTTTCGCCTGCGCGTCGATCTCGGATTTTTCTTTCTGCCATTCGGCCTTCATCGCCGACGATTTTTCCTTCAACTCCGCCAGCTCGCGCTCGAGTTTCTTGAGACGTTCCTTACTCGCGGCGTCTTTTTCTTTTTTTAACGCCTGTCGCTCCATTTCCAGCTGCATGACTTGCCGTTCGATCTGGTCGATCTCCGTCGGCATGGAATCGAGCTCGATCTTCAAACGCGACGCCGCTTCATCGACAAGATCGACGGCCTTATCGGGAAGAAATCGATCGCTAATGTAGCGATGCGAAAGCACGGCGGCAGCGACGAGCGCGGCATCCTGAATGCGTACGCCGTGATGCACTTCGTAGCGTTCCTTCAATCCACGCAGGATCGCGATCGTATCTTCGACAGTCGGCTCATCCACCTTCACCGGCTGGAAGCGCCGCTCGAGCGCAGCGTCCTTCTCGATGTACTTGCGATACTCGTCGAGCGTGGTCGCACCGATGGTGCGCAATTCGCCGCGCGCCAGTTGCGGCTTCAACATGTTCGACGCATCGACCGCGCCTTCACTCGCGCCCGCGCCGACGATCGTGTGCAACTCGTCGATGAAAAGAATGATCTCGCCTTGCGAATCGGTCACTTCTTTCAGGAACGCCTTTAACCGGTCCTCGAATTCGCCGCGAAATTTTGCGCCCGCGATCATCGAACCGATGTCCATCGCGATCACCCGTTTTCGTTTCAACGACTCCGGCACATCGCCGCTGACGATGCGGCGCGCGAGTCCTTCGACGATCGCGGTCTTGCCCACGCCGGGTTCGCCGATCAGCACCGGATTATTTTTTGTGCGGCGCGACAACACCTGCATGACGCGACGAATCTCCGCGTCGCGTCCGATGACCGGATCGATTTTGCCTTTGCGCGCCAGCTCGGTCAGATCGCGTCCGTATTTTTCCAGCGTCTGATATTTTCCTTCCGGATTCTGATCGGTCACGCGCTGCGAACCGCGCACTTGCTGCAACGCCTGCATCAAATTCGCGCGGGTCACGCCGCTTTGCTTCAACAACTTCGCCGCGTCGCCGCGCGAATCAGTCAGCGCCAGCAGGTAATGTTCGGCGCTGAGGAATTCGTCCTTCAATTTCGCCATTTCCTTTTCCGCGGCATCGAGCGTGGAACGCAGTTCGTTCCCGATCCGCACATCCGATGAGCCGTGTACCTGTGGACGTCGCCGTGCGTCCGCCTCAAGTTTCTCGCGCAACGTGGTCGCGTTGACGCCCATCTTCTCCAGCAAAGGCCGCGTGATGCCATCGCTCTGATCGAGCAGCGCAATCAGGAAATGTTCGTTGGTGATTTCCTGCTGATTAAAACCCGCGGCGATATCCTGCGAGGCCTGCAGTGCCTCCTGCATTTTCTGGGTGAACTTGTCCGGTCGCATGGCGTGTCAGCTACCAGACAAGGCATTTTTTCGCTTCGTTCAAGTGGCGACCGCGGCCACTCGCTTCGCATTGCGGCTGCGCATGTCTCCGCGTATCAGTCTTGCCCATGGAAACGGCCGAAACACCATTCGCACAGCGCGCGCTCGACGTGATGCGCGCCGGCCCGTTCCGCCGTTTCATTCTCGGCTCGTGTATTTCCGACACCGGCACCTGGATGCAGACCATGGCCCAGGCCTGGGTGATGAGTTCGCTCACGAACAAGGCCATCCTGCTCGGCATGGTTAATTTCGCCTACGGTTTGCCGACCGTCGCGCTGGCGATGTTCGGTGGTTCACTCGCGGACCGTCACGACAAGCGAACAATTCTGATCATCGCGCAGGTCGCACAGATGATCCTCGCGGTCATTCTCGGCACGCTCGTCTTCTTCGGCGTGATCAAAATCTGGCACATCATCGTCCTCGCTGGTTGCCTGGGCATTTGTCTCTCCTTCGAAATGCCGGCGATTTCCGCGCTGGTTCCAGAACTCGTTAGGCGAGATCAGATCGCAACCGCGATTGCCGTCGATCGTGCTGTTTTTCACGGCTCGCGTCTCGTCGGCCCGTCAGTCGCGGGACTGCTCGTCAATGGCATCGGCGCTGCCGCCGCGTTTTTCGCCAACGCCGTTTCCTTTGTGGCGTTGATCATTGCGCTCATCACTTTGCCCGCGCGCGAAAAAGGAAGCGCGGAAGAAGAGGAACAGCGCAAGAGCGGATTCAAGGATGGTCTGCGCTACGTGCGCAGCGACCGCATAATACTCTGCATGATCGGGCTCATCGCCCTGACGACGATTTTCATTTTCCCATTTCTTTCCGTCATGCTGCCGCTTTACGTGCGCAACATTCTGCATCTCGGCGCGGATCGAATGGGCTTTCTCATGGCCATTTCCGCTGTCGGCTCGATCATCGGTTCATTCTTGATCGTGGTCATCGATCCGACGAAACGTTTCCGCTTCATGTCTATCTGCGCGGTCGTGGTCGTCTGTGCACTGTTTGGCATGTCGCGTTCCGTCAATTTCATCGTCACCGCCTCCTCGATGTGCCTGCTCGCGGTCGCGCTCTCCACCAACTTCGGTCTCGCCGGTACTATAGTACAAGAGCGTGCACCTTCGCCTTTGCGCGGACGCATCTCGGCTATCTTCGGTATGAGCTTTTTTGGACTGCAACCAGTGGCCGGTTTGCTCACCCCTGGATTCGCCGACCTGGTCGGTATCCGTACCGCGCTGATGGTTTCATCCATTATTTTCGGGATCGGCGCGCTGTTCGTCTTGCGACTCGCCGGCCACCAGTGCGATGCCCAGCCCGGTTCAACTTCCAGCCCGGAACCACTCGCTACCCCTGCTTCAGTTGCCTGACCAGTGATTGCCTTTTCGACCTGCTGGAATTCCGGCCGTCACACCGCCGGCGACGAAATGTTGCGCGAGATCAAAGGCGAACTCGGCTTCAGTCACATCGAGCTCGGGCACGGCATTCGCATTTCGCTCATGCCCGGAATTCAGAAAATGTTCGAAGCGGGCGAAGTCACTTTCAGCAGCCTGCACAACTTTTGTCCGCTGCCGGTGGAGATCATGCAGGCCTCGCCGGATTGCTACAAATTTTCCGCCGGCACATCGCGCGAACGCCAACGCGCCGTGAAACAAACGCTCCAGACGATTGATTTTGCCGCGCGACTCGGCGCACCTTTCGTCGTGACGCACTGCGGCCAGGTGCCGATGAATCCGATTACCGACGAGCTGATCGCGATGGTGAAAGACGGAAAACTGAATTCGCGCTCGTACGTGCGCCGCAAAATCAAAGCCGTGCAGAAACGCGAAGCAGAAGCACCGTGGCGACTCGATCGGGTGCGCGAATGTTTAAAACCGATCGTCGAATATGCGGCCACGAAAAATATCCGGCTTGGCATCGAAGGCCGGCGCGGCTACGAGGAAATGCCTGACGAACGCGAACTTCCCGCGCTGCTCGACGAATTGAATTCACCCCACGCCGGTTACTGGCACGATTTCGGTCACATTCAGATCAAGGAGAACCTCGGCTTCCTCAATCATGAAGAATGGCTGCGCATGATCGGTCCGCGCGCGTTTGGATGTCATGTGCAGGATTGCATCTGGCCGGCGCAGGATCACCAGCCGCCTTTTGCCGGCGACGTCGATCTGCTCAAGCTCGTCCCGTTGCTGCCGAAAGATTGCGCCATGGTCTGGGAGATGAGTCCGCGAAAAACAGCGGAAGAAATTGTGCGCTCGGTTGAGATTTGGAGAAAGCATTTCGGCGAATGAAGAAAGTCCTGCTCACCACCGCGCAAATCCTGATCACGGTCGCGCTTTTGTATTTTGTTTTTCGCGATCCGGGCAAACGCGCGCAGATGGCGACCGCGCTGAAGCTGGCCAACTATTGGTGGATCGCGCTCGGCATTCTCTCTTACATCGTGGTGGAAATCGCGGCCGCCATTCGCTGGCAGGTCTTGTTGCGCGTGCAAAAAATCCGTCTCTCGAACATGCGCGTCGGTGGCCTTTTTCTTATCGGCATGTTCTACAACCAGTTCATGCCCGGCGGCACCGGCGGCGACATCATCAAGAGTTACCTGCTGCTCAAGGAAACATCCGACAAGAAAGCCGGCGCGCTCCTCGCCGTTCTCTTTGATCGCATCGTTGGTCTGACCGCGCTCATCAGCATCACGGGCGTCCTGATCGCCCTGCGTTTTGAATGGCTCGCGCAGACTACAGAGACACGCCGGCTGCTCTGGTTTCTGCTCGCCATCCTCGGCAGTTCTGTTCTGGCGCTGGTCACGTCTTTCATCATCAGCGGATTCAATTTGCTGCATGCATTGCCGCATCGTTTTCCGGGTCGGGAAAAAATAATCGAAGTCTCAGCCGCGTATCATCTCTACGCCCATCATTGGCGCGCCACCCTGGTCGCCTTCGGCATGTCGGTCATCGCGCATCTTTGCACCTTCGCGACGTTCCTTTGCGTCGCCTACGCGCTGCATGCGCAGGACATGCGCAACACGCCGCCCACTCCCGTGCCCGTGCTCGATTTTTTCGCCGTCATGCCGATCGAACGCACGATTTCTTCTTTACCGATCAGTTTTGGCGGCGCGGGCTGGCGCGAAATCGTTCTGCAAATTCTCCTGCACAATCTCGCCGGCGTGCAGGAAGGCGTGGCGAATCTCATCGGTTCGCTCAGCTTTCTCATCATTCTCGTCTGCTCGCTGCCCGGCGGTCTGGTTTATTTCTTCTATCGACCGAGTACCGCGACCGGACACGTCAAGCTGAAGGAAATGCGCGAAGAAGTCGCGACCATGGAACATCGGTTCAGTGAAGAATAGAGCGCGCGCGCCACGTCCCTTCGTCGCCGCCACTTTCGCCATGACGGCGGACGGCAAGATCACCACGCGCGGAAATGCGCCGGTCGATTTTACGTCGCGCGCGGACCGCGCGCATTTGCTGCGGCAACGCGCCGCTGCCGATGCCGTCATTGTTGGTCACAGCACCTTAAAGGCGGACAACGTGCGGCTCGGTCTGCCGAAAGGCGAGTTGCAGGAAATGCGATTACAAAGCGGAAAAACGGCGGCGCCGATTCGGGTGATCGTTTCCAACAGCGGACGGATCGATGCGTCGCTGAAAATCCTTCAATCGGACATTTCGCCGATTTTGATTTTTTCCACCACGCGCATGCCGCGCGCGTTTCAAAAGAAATTACGCGAACACGCCACCTTGCATCTCAGCGAGGAACGCACGGTCGATCTTGCCTGGATGCTGCAGCAATTGCGCACGGAGTACAAGGTGAAGTCGGTCGCCCTCGAAGGGGGCGCGACGCTTTTCCGTTCGTTCCTCGAACATGATCTGGTCGATCAACTCAACCTGACCATTGCGCCTTTCCTTTTCGGCGGACGCGACGCACCTACCCTGACTGGCCTCAACAAAAAATTCCTGCCCGCGAGTGTGCGCTGCAAGCTAATGGACATGCGCACCGTCGGTGAAGAATGCTTCCTCACCTATCGCATTTTGCGCCGGCGCGAAAAAACGAAACGCGCCTAACGAGTCTTCTGTTTGCTCTTGCCGGCCAGCGCGATCAGGCCGCCGACGACGAAGAGCACCGCGCCAATCACGAGAAGCGTCAAGGAAGCGTCCCTTACCTGCCGCATGTGTTGCGCCCAGCCAAGCAGCAAAAAGAGAATCCCGAAAGCCCAGATCGTGATGCCGATCCCGATCATTGCTTCGCCTGACATTCCGGTCTTGCGCGTGTGAGATTGCTCAGGAGTGCTCATCGGAAAGTAGGATTAAGAATTAGACAGTAAGAGTCAAAGACTAACCTCGGGCGGTTAACCAACTGTCGATCGCGGTGGCGAAACGCGCGGGCGCTTCCTCCTTCCATGCGGAGGTAAAGCGACGGCTCGATCAACTCCAGTTCCATTAAGACGAAGTCATTTCGCTCACGAACAAAATCGATGCGCGCATACAACAGAGAATCATCGAGTAGGCGCATCACTTTCTCCCGCCGCTAACAATTTCGGCTCGGTTCGGTGGCGCGAATGATTCCGCCGTGTTCTTCCTGGACGCGGAAATCGCTCGGCTGTTGGCGTCTTCAAGACCGTGTGGTTGTAATTGCCGCTGAAATAAAAGAGCGAGAACTCGCCTTCGTCGACAATCCCCCGCATGAACGGCTGCACCATATAAGGGCGCCCGGCAAAAACCGCGGATAACGCCGATGGAAGAACCTGACCTTTGGTTAGGCGCGCCGTGCTTTCCGCATTCGCACTGACCGTTGGCTTGAGCACGAGCTCGTTGGTTTCCAGTTCGTCGAACCAGCGTTCGGCATCGCGGCTCTCGATTCCCTTTTCTTTCCAAATCGTCGGAACGATTCGCGCGCCGCGCTTCTCGAGATCGTGCAAATAGATCTTATCCGCGTTCCAGCGCACAATCTCGATTGGATTCGCAAGTCGGTGTTGAGGCCGAGATGCCGCTCCATCGTCGAAAGAAACGCCGGCAAACTCCTTTGATAATCCCAGGTCGAGCGAATGATGGCGCCGCTGAACTGACGCCAATCTACCTCCGCGTTTCGCCACGAAATCGTCTCGACCTTCCATCCAAATTTTCGCAACGGCTCGTAACACAAGTCGTCGTCGATGACATATCCCTCGAGATTGTCGGCCGAGAGAAATGCGATCCGGTTCATGTCCGCAGAAAGCGCTACATTGTCATCGCGTCGCCCCGCGGCAAAGCTTCTCAAACGCAACGCGGCTGATTAGGCTGCGCGCCAAATGAAGCCGCTCCTTTTTCTTATCCTCGCCTTGGTCATGGTCGCGTGTTCGCCATTAGCCTTCGCGCAAGAGACATCGCCCGCGCCGCAACCCGCGCTCGTCCGTCCGAACATCGCACCCGATTCCGATCCGGCGACGGCGACGCGCGCCTGGCTCGACACTGTTCCCGCCGACAAAAAAGTAAAATCCGATGCGTATTTTGAAGGCGGTTACTGGCTGTTGCTGTGGGATTTTCTCATCTCCAGTGCGATCGCGCTCTTGCTTCTTGAAACCAGAATCTCCGCGCGGCTGCGCGATTTTGCCGAACGCCACACGCCCTTCAAAGCCATGCAGGTCGTGCACTACACCATCCCTTATTTGCTGCTCACCCTCGCGCTCATGTTTCCATTTACGGTTTACGAGCAATTTTTTCGTGAACACAAATACGAATTGGCCACGCAAACTTTCGGCGCCTGGTTCGGCGATCAACTGAAAGTGCTCATGCTGCTCCTGATCGCTCTCCCGATTTTTCTGATTATTGTTTACGCCATTTTCCGCAAGGCGCCGCGGACCTGGTGGATTTGGGGCGCCGGCGTGATGATCGTTTTGATTCTCTTCGTCAGCTTAATCGCGCCGGTCTTCGTCGAGCCACTCTTTAACAAGTACACGCCGCTGGAAAATCCGGCGGTACGCGATCCGATCCTCGCCCTGGCGCGCGCCAACCAAATTCCGGTCGACAAAGTTCTTGTGGTCGATGCGTCACGCCAAACCACCCGGGTCAGCGCAAATGTCTCGGGCTTTCTCGGCACAACGCGCATCGCCTTGAACGACAATCTGCTCCGGGAATGCAGTCTTCCTGAAATTCGCCATGTCATGAGCCACGAGATGGGTCATTACGTTTTGAATCATGGAGTGAAACTCGCGCTCTATAGCGGCATCCTCTTTCTGGTCGGCTTCGCGATCACGAACTTCGTCTTCAATGCGCTGGTGCGGAAACGCGGCGCCGTTTGGGGCGTGCGCGGAATTGCCGATCCGGCTGGCCTGCCGCTCCTCGCGCTCATCTTCGGAGCCTTTGGTTTCCTAGCCACGCCCGTTACAAATACTTTCACCCGCGTGACCGAACGCGAGGCTGATGCCTTTGGAATTAACACCGCGCGCGAACCCGACGGGTTCGCGGCCGCTTCGCTCAAGCTCGGCAAATATCGCAAGCTCGATCCCGGTCCGCTGGAGGAAATCATCTTCTTCGATCATCCAAGCGGACGGGCGCGCATCCGCATGGCGATGGATTGGAAAGCGGCTCATCTGCCCGCGGGGAATGATTGATACCGTGCAACGCGCGTTTTTTTTCCTTTGCTGCGCAACATTGAGCTTGGGCGCCAATTCGCCCGACGCGATTTTCGTTAACGCCAACATCTACACCGGAAACGAAAAGCAACCGCGCGCCGAAGCAATCGCGGTCACACAGGATCGCATCGCCTTCGCTGGTTCGAATGACGAGGCGCGCAAGCTCGCAACCAGTTCGACGCGGATCGTTGATCTGCATGGCCACACCGTCCTGCCTGGTCTGACCGACGCGCATTATCACATTTTCGGCGTCGGTTTTCGCGAGATGTATTTGAATCTCGAAGGCCTGCGCACGCGCGAAGAATTTCTCGCCAAGGTCAAGGAGCGTGCTGCGCAAACGCCGCCTAACGAGTGGATCACCGGCCGCGGCTGGATCGAAACCTTTTGGACACCGGCCACGTTTCCAACCGCGAAGGAGCTCGACGAAATTGCGCCAAACAATCCCGTTTACCTCACGCGCGCGGATGGACATGGCGCGGTTGCGAACAGCGCGGCGCTCAAGATCGCCGGCATCACCGCCGAAACGCCAAATCCGTTCGGCGGCGAAATCCTGAAAGACAAAATCACCGGCGCGCCCACCGGCATGCTGCTCGATCACGCGAATGAACTGGTCGAGAAACATATTCCGCCACCGAGCACGGCCGACAAAGAAAAGGCGTTTCAACTCGGCGCGGAGAGAAGTGTGCGGCTCGGTTGGTGCGAAATTCAGAATCCTGGCAGCAGTCTCGAGGAAGTGGAAATCATGCGGCGCCTGATCTCCACCGGTAAGGTGAAGCTGCGAGTTTACAACGGAGTCTCCGGTCCGGGCGAAGCGGCCGATCGTCTTCTCACGGATGGTCCGATCCTCGGCGCGAATGGCGGACGTTTTACGCAACGCACAATCAAATTCTACGCCGACGGCGCGCTCGGTTCGCGCGGCGCGGCCTTGCTCGAAAAATATTCCGACGCGGACACCTCCGGTTTCCTGACGAACAAGGAAGAGACTTTGCTTCCATTGTTCGAGAAAGCGCTACGCACCGGCATCCAGGTGCAAACACATGCCATCGGTGATCGCGCCAATCGCTTCGTGCTCGATCTCTACGAGAAAGCGTTCAAGAACGTTCCGCCTAACGAGTGGAAGCAACGCGATGTGCGCTGGCGCATCGAGCACGCGCAGATCATCAGCCCTCCGGACATTCCGCGCTTCGCCAAACTTGGCGTCATTCCATCCATGCAACCATCGCATGCCATCAGCGATTTGTTCTTCGCGCCGAAACGGCTTGGCCTGGAAAGATTGGCCGGTGCCTATGCGTGGCAAAGTTTGCTCAAGACCGGCACGATCATTCCCGGCGGATCTGATGCGCCAGTCGAACGCGGCGAACCAATGATCGAATTTTACGCCGCGGTCGCGCGCAAGAGTCAGGATGGTTTCACCGGCGAAGGCTGGCATCCGGAGCAAGCGGTCTCGCGCGAACAGGCGCTGAAAATGTTCACAGCCTGGCCGGCCTACGCGGCTTTTGAAGAAAAGGATAAGGGTTCGATCGAAAGCGGGAAGTTAGCGGATCTCACGGTCCTCTCGGCTGACATCATGAAAATTCCGGAAGCCGAGATTTTGAAGACGCGTTGCCTGATGACGGTGATCGGCGGCGAGATCGCCTACGAATCAAACGAGTAGCTGATACAGCAGACCAAGCGCGCCTGATCCGAGCACGACCGCGACCACGTTCCAATTCCACCGGAGCAGACCGACAAACGCGACCGCACTGAGCGCGACGGCGAACCAATCCACACCTCCGCTCTGCGGAAAGAAAACATGCAGCGCGAACCAGACAGCCAGATTTAGAATCACGCCGACAATTGCAGCGGTGATGGCGGATAACGCACTGGTCAGTCTCAGATTCCCGCGCAGCCGCTCGATGTGTGGTGCGCCGAGAAAAATCCAGAGGAAACAGGGTGTAAACGTTGCCCAGGTAGTAATGAACGCGCCGAGTGTAGCGGCGAACAGCGGCGAAAGATTGCCGGGATTGTGCCACGCACCGACGAAGCCGACGAATTGCACGACCATGATGAGCGGGCCCGGCGTGGTTTCGGCCAGCGCCAGTCCATCCATCATCTGGCCCGGTTCCAGCCAGCCGGATTGAATGGCGTGCTGCGTGACGAAAGGCAGCACGGCATAGGCGCCGCCAAAAGTAACGAGTGCTGCTTTACTAAAGAAGACTCCTTCGCGGAACAGCGCGCTGTCCCAACCAATCGTTAGGCCGACGATTAGTGTCGGCGTTATCCAAAGCGCTACGCAAACGACGATGACGCGCAGGGCATGCGACCAACCGGTCTGGTGCGAATTCTCATCGGCCGCCTCATCTTGATGACCCGATGCCGTCAGAAATTTCGCCGGCCAAAAATGTCCGCCCACCAGTCCGATGATGGCCGCGCTGAAGACGATAAATGGAAACGGAACCTTGAAGAAATAAATCGCGACGAAGGCAAGAACGGCGAGGCTCCACATGACTTCGTTGCGCAGCGCTTTCCTCCCGATGCGAATGACCGCGGCCAGCACGATCGCAGTCACGGCTGGTTTCAATCCGTAGAAGATGGCGGCGATCCACGGGACGCTGCCAAAAACGACGTAGATGTAACTCAGCCCCCAAAGCACAAACATCGATGGAATGACAAAGAACGAGCCGGCCACGATGCCTCCCCATGTTCGGTGCAGGAGCCAGCCGATGTAGATGGCCAACTGCTGCGCTTCCGGGCCGGGCAACAGCATGCAGTAGTTCAGTGCGTGCAGGAATCGCGGCTGACTGATCCAGCGCTTCCGCTCGACCAACTCGGTTTGCATGATCGCGATCTGACCCGCTGGTCCGCCGAAGCTGATGAAGCCGAGCTTCACCCAAAACCGAAAAGCTTCCCGAAAGGTAGGAGGCGAATTCATCGTTTGAAGAGTTCGATCAAATTTGCATTCGTTAGACCTTCGATCTCTCGCGCCCGGACCAGCGTGGCGTCGCCGCCAGCATCACGAATCTCCTTCGTGAGCCACTGAAAGATTTCATAACGCGCCGGAATATCCGGGAGCAAATAGGTGGAAGTGGTGAGCTGAACGGCTCCCGACTTCTTCAACTTGCGCCAGATCGCCACTCGCTCCGCTTTGTGCGTGGCCGGCAGGGTTGAATCTACCTAACGACTCTCGACGACTTTGCCAGCTTCGATGTCGATCATAATCTCGACATCTTCGCCTACCACCGCTGTGCCTTCGATGGCCTTGTTCCAGTTCAAGCCAAAGTCGCTGCGCTTGATCGGGTCGGAACTAAGATGCCAGCCACTGACATCGCCACCCATGCCTTTACCCTTGCCGAGGAGCTGTGCGTGAAGGGTCAGCTCCTTGGTCACGCCGTGCATGGTGAAATCGCCCACGACATCAGCCGTGTCTTTGCCGGTCGACTTCACACTCTTACTCTTGAAGGTGATATCTCCGAACTTGGCCACGTCGAAGAAATTCGGGCTGCGCAAATCTTCGTCGCGTTTCGGGTTGCCGGTATCAATGCTCGCAGTTTGCACGCTGGCGGTGACGGAAGACTTTTCGACGGCATCGGGATCGACGGTGAAAGTTCCGTCGATCTTGGTGAACCTGCCAGTCACGTAACTAAATAGATGGCGCACTTTGAACGCGACCGATGAATGGCCGGGATCGATCTTGTAATTCTCCGGTGCGCATTGCGCGGACGAAGCGAAGACAGCGCAGGCTGCGGTAACGAAGAGCGTGACAACGAGGCGTGGTTTCATGCCCCAATGTAGAGACGCGGCTCAACCTGACAAGCGCTTGGCTTCTCGAGTCTTTAGCGTCTGCGACGCATGACCGTCAGCATGATCGCGGCAAACGCGCCCGACACGACGAAAGACATAGTTGCCGGTTCGGGGACAACCGTGACCGTGTAAATGGCCTGCGGAATTCCAAAAGTATGGCCCTGATCGTCACTAATGATCGATCTTTTTCCCGACGTTGTGGTGTTTTCGATAAGATATGTTCCCGGCGCAGCGGTACCAGAAATCGAAACGGTGATATTAGCGATAAAGTAAGATCCGTTGCCTATCCCAGTTGGGCCCGGTAAAGCAGCCCCAAGGTCGTCGGTGCTTTGTGGAGTTAGATTTTGCGGATAGGTCAGGCCCGGAGTTTGCAGCGAGGTGAATTGGCTTCCGCTGGCGTTGCGCAGCGTAATGGCGAAGTTAAAAGGCGCGCTCGGATTCTGCTGTTCGAACCAATAGCTGACACCTTCGAGGTTAGCAATCGTGCCGCCGGCCGTGAAGGCAAGAGTGATGGAAAAAGTGAAACTGGACCCAGGCGCATAGGAGCCCGCGTTGGGCGCACCATTGCCATCGTCGTAGCTAAACGAAGCCGTTTGACCAGGGGCTACCGAAACCCCTCCTATGATGAAGGCGAAGGCGAAAAGAGCGGTAACGCGATGTTTTCCCAGAATTTTCATGCGGCTTGATCCTCTTCTACGAAATTCGCCGGGAGAAAGGAAGTCTTATATGTGTGTAGCGCGTGCCGATGGCGCCTGCGCGCGCGTTGAGCCAACGAAATTTACAGGAATCAGCCTCTAGGCCCGCTGTTGCCGCCAGCGCAAACCGAACAGGCCCACCAATCCGACACCCAGGAACAACGCCGTGCCACCGGTTTCGGGAACGACCGTGATGGTATAAAAAGCACGAGCGATCGCGGCGGTGTGTCCTTGATCGTCGCTAACCACGGAGTTTTTGCCGGGATTGGTAGTGCTTTCGATGACGTAGGTACCGGGCGCCGTGTTCGCATTAATGTAGAAGGTAACGTTGGCGATGAAATAACTTCCGCCGCCAATTCCTGTCAGACCCGGCAGAGTGGCTCCCAAGTCACTGGCATTTTGTGCGTTAAGAGGTTGCGGAAAGATGGCCCCCGGGGTTTGCGGAACCGAGAACGAACTTCCGCTCAAGTCCCGATTGGTGAGCAAGAAGTTAAAAGGAGCACCCGACTGCTGCTCAAACCAGTAGGATAGACCTGCTATATTTGCGACCGTGCCACCTGGCGCAAAGTTCAGCATGATGGAAAAGGTGAAGCTATTAGTCGGGTTGTAAGTCCCGGCATTAGGCGTGCCATTTCCATCGTTGAAACTAAAGGTGGCAGTTTGGCCCGACGACGTCGCAATGACGGCGAAGAGACAGGCTAGGCCCGCAGCTGCGGCTAGGAGGTATTTTTTCATGAGGTTCATTGGGGGGTTATTGGGCTCTGGTTGGATTTAGTGACACGGCTTACGGGACGAAGTTTCCGGACTTCGAGCGCACGAGGATAGTATCACCCACGTCGACTTGTCCATCCACATTTACGTCATACTGGAACGTGCTGCCAGTCACTGCGCCGGCGTGAGCGCGAGTTGCGATCGTATCGCCGACATTAACTCCTCGGTCGAGGTTCACATCGCCTTGGAGGAACCCGACTCTGACGGTAGGCGAAGTAGAAATAGTGTTCGTGCCCGCCACACCGTTGGTCGCAACGGTGAGGACTTGCTGATCCGTCACACCGGAGAGACTTAGCGTCATGGTGTTGCCGCTGAAGGAGACGTTGCTAACCACCCCGGTGCCAGCTGTGGTACTGGCGGTTCCAGCGTTCACCGGCTGGTCAAAGGTTAGAATGATGGTGTAATTGCCCGTGCCATCATTGCGCGGTTCAACTCCAGTGGTGCCGCTAATCGGAATGTTGAGGTCGAAGGGTCCGACGCCAGGATGGGTCACGCGGGAGACCGCTGACAACAGCGTCGGCGCCGCGTTGATGTTGGCGCTCGGCAAGGGATAAACCCAGGCGCCACGTCCGCGGGTCCAGGCTGACAAGGTGGTCGCGCCGCGATCGATTTGCAGATCCCAGATCATGGTGTGAGGCATGCCACTATCTAGGCGATACCAGGTCGGTGAAGCCGCTGTTATGTCGTTAGTGAAGTAAACACCCCAATCGGTGCCGGCGAAGACCTGCTGCGGATAATTGGGATTGTTGATGACTGAATCCACCGGGATGTCAGGCAGGTTACCTGTCTTATCCAGCCAGGTAAACGATCCGCAAGTCGCAGTGCAAGTCACTTGGAAGACGTGACCGGGGATCGTTGTATTAGCATTGAAGCCACCCACTGCGGCATAGCCCACTGGCGTACTAGCCGACGACACTGAAGGATCGAGCGAAATACCCAGGATAGGACGGTTAGGTAAGACGGCGTTGCCGCCGGTTACATTTACCCAGTTCGCCTGGGCCGCGACACCGGTGCCTAGGTTAAACCCGATCTGCACGTTGCCATCGTTGGTTCCAACAATCGCGACGCTCTGATACTTCGGGGAGTACTTGACCTGGTTGATGTAGGAGCGGTTACCCAATGTTCCTTTGGTTAGACAGGCGTTGGTGCCACCCGTGCATGTTGCCGGAGTAGTAGTATACCAAGCGCTGGTAGGTACGGTCGCCGCGGTACCACTGATTGTTTCCCACACGCGTGTGGTGCCGGCAAGGAGATGACCGCAACCACCGTTTGTTAGAGCGGCCGGGGCGCAGTCGTCGCCACCGGGAATGCCGCCATGGAAAAGATTAACTGGGAGGACGAAGGATTGTTGGTCACCGGTCCACGCGCCGCGCGAGCTAGTCCAAGTTGCGCCGCCGACGGTGCAATTGGCAACGCAGCGACTGAAGCCGCCGCTGTTGTTACCTTGCCAGAAGCGAGGATTACCAACATTGTTACCCTGAGTCCTGCCTCCGAGAGTGCCCGAGCCATCCATGGTAAAGTTAGTTGCGTTCTCGGTGAATAGGATTGAGTTACCGGCCGAGCCACCATTTGTCGCTGTGACAATGACGGTTGCGCCAGTGCGTGCAGCGGTCGCGGTCGAGGGAACATCCGCGTTGATCGCGCTGACGATGTTATTGCCTTCCGTGGTAGTGCTGGAGTTAAGCTGAACCTGGCCTACGCCAGTGCGTGCGGCCGTCTGGAAGGTGAAGGTCTGTGGTCCCACGACAAATTGCTCGCCCGCGACCGCGCCGCCCGTGGTCAGGGTAATAGTACCTTGGGCTTGCAAGGATCCAGTTCCTATCGGGTCAATTTGGCCGGAGAATCCGTCGCCACCCAGACCCATCTGCCATTGTGCAGGACCGGTTGGACTACCTGAGAACTTGACCGAGCTAGGGCCGTTGTCCTGCGCGCCGCCGACAGCCTGTGGATTCGCATCCGTGGCGAAGTTACCACTAATATCGCCAGCATAGAACTCGATTGAGTTAATGCCGTTGTCCATATTGAACCAAATCGGGTCTACCGATGACGTAGCCGTATCGGCATTAGTGGTGGCATGCAGGCCGCCATCATTTCCAAGTAACAAGAGACTCGAAGAACCTGGCACAAAGGCGAGCCCGTGTTGATCGACGTGAACAGGGCCAGAGGCGCCCGGATAGGAGTAACCGCAGGTTGTGTCGTTGAACGACGTTCCGGTGCGGGTCGCAAACCAGACATCGAAGGTACTAATGAAGACGCGCTCCGGGTTATTCGGGTCGACCGCTACCGCCTGGTCATACCAATTCTGTGGATAGTCACCCTGGGCGTTCGAACAATCTCGCAACGAGCCGCCGGCTGATCCCTGCATGAAGCTCCAGCTATTACCGCCATCGCTCGAGGCAAAAACTCCCAGCTCGCAGCCGGTAGTATTACCGCAGCCACTGTTACTGTTCCAATCGATGGAACCTACCTGAGCGTAAATGTAGTTGGGGTTACTAGGAGAAACAGCGATATCGATGCGGCTTAGATTATTGACTGTGCCGCCATTTGTGGTCGTGCCACCAGCGGCGCCGTTGCCGCAGAAGGTCGCATTGCCACCGGTGATGGGATAGTTACAAGGATTACCGCTCCCCGCATTGAGGAGTGCACCGGTAAGGTAGGGACTCCCGGTTACCTGCGTGCCAAAGACAAAGCCATTGTCGTTGCGCGCGATCGAAGTAAAGGCCGGACAACCGCTCACAGGCATGTCAGCCTTATAAATACCGTTGGCGCCATTGAGTCCGAGGTCGTACTGGACCGCGGTAGGGAAACCGCGCACGCCGACGGCAGCGATGATGCGCGTGTTGCCAGCGATGTTAGTCAGCTCGAGGCCCGTGATGTCCTGTCGCTGGCTGGTAAAGCTATTCGTCGTGCAGGGGCCGGTCCAGTTGTTTCCGGCATCGTAGGAGAAGAAGAGTCCTTTCTTGGTTCCCGCCACGACGATGTTACTGTTATTTGGATCGACGCGCACCTTGCCGACGGCATCATATTGCGGATACTGACCCACAGGCTGCGTGTAATCCGGACCGAACACGCTGGCTCCCAACACCGTCCAACTGGCGCCTCCGTCAACGGACTTCAAAATACCCTGGCTACCCATGGAAAAGGAGCCGTAGTTTAAGTCACCAGTACCGGCGTAAACGACATTGTGATTACTAGGATCGATGGCCAAGGTATCGATAGGAGTCGTCGAAACTAGCGGATCATCCGTGGTTACATTCCAAGTAGTAGCGCTATTACAGCAATTGGTTGTCTTCCAAACACCGCCGCCGACGGTGCCGGCATAAGCTATGATGCTGCCGTTGGTAGTAGTAGTTGGATCGACGACGATGACATTCACGCGACCTGAAGTCTTGGTATAATCGAAGCAACCGGAGCAGCCGGTCATGCGTTCGACTTGCGGTCCCAGGGCCGTCCATCCAGTGGTGCTAAGACTGTTTGGCAAGGCCTGGCCATTCTTCTTCGCACTTTTGGCAGCTACCGCTTGTGCCGCCTTGAGTTTGTCGAAATTTCCGGCCGGAAGAGCACTTGGTAGGAGCGCATGCTGCTTGGCCGACGCACGTAACCATTCCGGATTAAACTGTCCGGTCGGATAAGTTAGGCGATCCATCCAGTATTGTTCCAATTCGGTCAGCTTGTCGTTTTCGGCACCTACATCGTCGCCGGGTACCGGCATGGTACGGGCGCGGGTTTCGCGCTCGTTCTCTTCGTTGACAGCAACAGTGGGAACAGCAGCAACAGTAAAGTGGCTAAGGAACGGCTTCTTAACCGCGACGATGGCAAGTGAAGCGCCCATAAAACACAGAGCCACTCCAAACAAAATTCTAAGGACAGTGAATGCAGATCGGGACGATGTTTTTTTCTTCATTTAAGGCGCCTTTCTTGAATAAGTCTCTGCGCTAATTCTGGGGGCGGAGAGCTTGGACGACTCAGACGGTGTAATAAGGCGGCGCTTTTATGTCACGCATTTTTCATGCAGATGACAAAAATGTAATACAAAGGCGCGTTGAGGTTTAGCCGGTTCCTTCGCGCTTCCCTACGAACGCCGCCGAGGCGACCTACGCTCCCATCTCCAGCGTCTCGAGTGAGACACCCAGCCACTTCGCCGCAGCTGCGCGTTCCTTGAACATTCGGACCTTCAACGGCGAATGATCCGTCAGCATGACGTGAAGTTTGGCGACTCGCGCTGCGGCCGGGCTGGTCACGTACATCGCCGATTTCACCGGCGGATACTTGGCGTAAACAAGCCGGCGATAAAGTGAGATGCGAAAGATATACTTAAAACTCAAATCGATGGCATCGACTTTGGAGAGATCAATGTAGCGATTGAAAGGCTTCTCGCTCTGTTTCTCCGCCTCCTCGACCATCGCGAGGGTCTTGTTGACGTGTGCTTCGTTAACAATGCCTATTGGCCTGGCGACCATGAGGTTCAGGTCATGATGAAACACTACCCAGGGAAGAAGCTTCAGTTTTTTCATGTTGTCTTACCTGGTCCCAAGGCAGCGCGGACGGCGGCGATAAATTTCTCGTCGTCGAAAGGTTTGATGAAGTAAGCGACCGGACCTATGGCCATGGCGGTGGCGCGCGCGGCCAGGTCTTCGCGCGCCGTGATAACGATAGCACGTGTAGCAGGTGAAATGGCACAGAGCCGTGCCAGCACTTCCAGGCCGCTTACGTTATCCATCCAGATATCTAACACGACGACTGGCACCTTGTTCGTCGCGACATGGCTGAGGAAATCTTCCGGCTTGTTAAAGGCGCGAGTCGCCAGGCCGTCCGATTCGAGCAAGTAACGCATGGAACGCAGAACGGAAGGATCATCGTCAACCAGACAAACTTCCCTTTCCGGCTCTGCCTTGTCGTTCATGCGACTGCCTTGGCTTCGGCCTGGCTGCGCGCGGGGAGACGCACGATCATGCGGGCCCCGCGATCCGGCGCGTTCTCGCCCATGATCGTGCCACCATGCGATTCTACGATCGAACGAACAATGGCCAGGCCCATGCCCATGCCCTGCCGCTTGGTGGAAAAGAAATGCTCGAAGATCTTGTCCGCTTTATCCTTAGGCAACCCGATACCGAAGTCACGCACGACAATCTCAGCTACTCCATCCTTGGTCGCGCGCGTGCTGACCACGATACGCCGTTCGGCCGGTGGCAGGTCCTCGATCGCATCCAGCGCATTGATGATCAGGTTGAGTAGCACCTGCTGAATTTGAACCAGCGTGCCGTCCACCTGCGGCAACTGTGGGTCTAGTTCTGTTGTCACTACACTTTCACGTGATAGGACATCGGAGCTAACCAGTCGCATGGTTTCGGCAATAACCACATTCAGGTTAAGCGGCTTACGCACACTAGTATCCTTGCGCACAAGGCTGCGGATGCCGCGGATCACTTCTCCCGCTCGCTGGCTGTCAGCTACCATGTCTTGTAACAGCTCCTGGAGTAGCTCCGGCTTGATGTTGCCGCGTTCGACAAAACGTCGCGCAGCCGAGGCGTTGTTAGCAATAGCTGTGAGCGGTTGATTTAGTTCGTGAGCGAACGACGCCGTCATTTCACCCATGAGCGCGACACGATTGCGATGTGCCATCTCATCGCGTTGAATCTGTGTTTGAATTTCCGCCTGCTTTTGCGCACTGACATCGACCGTAACACCAATCGTCTCCTGCAACTTGCCATGATCATCCTGCAGGCCACGGCCACGCATCATGACCCAGCGCGTTTTTCCATGAGGCAGCAGCAATCGATGCTCGCTCTCGAATGCTCCAATCGAAGCGCAGCATTGTTCGTAGGCCGCTTTCACCGCCGCACGATCATCGGGATGAATGCGCCCCAGGACCATCTCGCAGCTCAAGACCTGGGTTTGATCAAAGCCGTAAAGCGCGCGTCCCTTCTCACTCATCCAGGCGTTTTGCTCGTCGGGATACAAGACCCAAAAGGCCAGGTCGTTTGATTCCGCGACCAGACTGATGCGCGCATCGCGTTCGCGCAACCTTGCCTGTTGTCGTTTTCGTTCGATGGCAATGCCGGCAATGTGCGTGGCGATTTCGGTCAGGCGCGTCTCTTCCGGAAGCGGCCCGCGTTTTTCTTCCCGATACATGGCGAAAGAACCAAGCACATCACCTTGCGGGGACATGATGGGCGAAGACCAGCAGGCGCTTAGTCCGCAGATCTTTGCCAGCTCGCGATAGTCGGCCCAGAGCGGATCCGTCATCACATCAGTTACGACCACCGGCTTGCGCGTGTACATGGCCGTGCCGCAGGAACCATTGCGCGGACCGATAGGCACGCCATCGACTTCCTTCACATAGGTCTCGGGCAGATGCGGCGCGGCGCCATGATTCATATGTTTCCCATCGCGACTTAGAAGAAGAATGGAACAACGCAAACCTTCGGCCTGTGCTTCCATGAGTAGGACAAGGCTGGTTAGCACCTCATGCAATGGCTTGTCCGCCGCGATCATTTCCAAGAGGCGGCTCTGACCGCCCCGGAAAATCTCCTCCTCCTTTATCTGGGTGATGTCATGACAAACAATGATGCCACCGGCCGACTGGCCATCGGAATCGCGCAAAGGCCGCCCCGTGGTCCGGACCCAGAGACCGTTGGGCGCTTTCTCATGCCGGACGAAGATCTCAAGGCCGTTTACTTCCTCGCCGCGAATAGCGCGCTCCAGTGGCAACTCGTTAGGCGGAAAAGGAGTAACCATGTCGGGCTGGTAAAGACCGTACCGATGCGCCCATTCCTCCGCCCTTGTCCGGGTTCCGCCTTTGCCAAACATCCGTTCCGCCGCCGGATTGAAGAGAAGGAACTTACCCTCCCTGTCCGCCACGATGACGCCGTCGCCCATGTTGGACAAAATCGAGCGCATGATCTCGTTCGTGCGCGAGAGTTCGTTCATCGCACCTTTGCGCTCGATCGCCAGGTCCAGTTGCGCCGCCACCGCGGCAATGACGTTGACCAGGCGCTGACTTTCCCGGCGCGATTCGCGCATGAAAAACTCGATGACCGCGATAAGTCTTTCGCCGGACAAAATCGGAATGCCGATTCCGGTCCTGAATCCCGCCGCCACGGCCGCGGCACTGCGCGGGAAGTTCTTATCCTCGGTCACATCGTCGATCCAGCAGGGCCGTTTGGATTCCCAAACGCGCCCCGGCAGACCGATGCCTCGCTTGAATTGCGTTGCTTCCGAAGTTGCTCGGAATTGTTTCAACGCCTCCCCGCCGGTGTTGTCGCAAAACCAGATGGGAGCGCACTCGAGCAAAGTCCTTTCCTGATTTGGAATCCAGGCCTGACCCAAAGCCCAGCTCGTCTCCTCGCAAACGCGCCGCAGCACAATCTCCAAGGCCGCACACAGATCGGACGCCGCTGCTACTTCCAATGTGATCGTCTGGAGAAGATTGAGATGTTCTTCCCGCTGCTTGCGCTCGTCGTCCATGTTCCGATCAACCTTCGCTCGATCGCCATTCATACCCCTGGCCCCTTTCCCTTTTCCTGCGCTTGCTTCGCGTTTCATGGACTCTGGTGCCTTAGGTATCGTTAGGCTACTTCGAAGCTATGGCCTCTTGTTTTGGGTGAGGCTTGCCGCCGGTAGGAAAAAGCGGCGTAACCACAAAACGTATCCCCCACTCCGGTGCGCCTGTCGGACCTTCCGCGTAAACTTTGCCCCCGATGGTAAGTTGCACCGGTAGCTTCCCGATCTTGATTAGCTGCGCGATGGTAAGGTTAACCGGCACCGTCCACTGGCTGTTATGCCAGTCGTAAGTACTCTCGGTATTGATCCCAAAGGTAGTATGCATCTTGGTCGAGTAGCTCAGGAATGGCTGCAGGAACGTCGAGCTAACGTAGTCCCGATGATCGTTCCCCGCGAAGGACCAGATCTGGTTGGCCAGGATGCCGTAAGTCCAGCCGCCCACCTGTTTCAGAATAACAAAGGTCGGACCCGCGCCCCACTTCTCTGTCCCTAAGAAGTCGTCCGTCGCGCTCGGGTAAAGAAACGCCGGCCCCACCCCGATGATCATTCCGGCCACCGGCGCCTTCGGCGAGAAGAAGAAGCTCTGCGTGATATCGCCTAGCCCGTCCTGCGTCGTATTTGGAATCACATCCTCCTGATGAATAAACGGCACGATCGTTCGGATAATCACGTTCCAATCCTTGGTCAGCGAAACGGGGATGACCGGCTGGAAATTGAGTGTGTACTTAAAGCCGTCGTCGTTCGGCCCGGCGTTAAACTCAAAGTTGTGTTGGAACGGCACACTGATGAGCGAGCTGACCGGATTGCTTAGTTGTTTCACCAGTTCATCGTCGCCGCCGCTCCCACCGCCGGCTTCCGAGACTTCGGCCAGCGTCATGCCATTCGCATCCACGCGCACAGCGGAGGCGGCGAACGCGTCCGGCTCCAGAGCGGCGCGCGCCAGCAACGCTGGTTGCGGCCCGGGCGCCAGGTTCGCCAGCGCGGCCGAGAGCAGGACCATCAATGTTCTCTTGTCCATAGCTTCAATTCCCCGCTCTCTTACGCAGGGTCTCTCTTGTAGTGGCTATACGCGGCGTAGGCGACTCCATTTTTGTGACGTGTTCGAGGCAGTTTCAGCGTGTTCCCGGACGAGCGCAATCGCCTTCTGCCCGGGAACAGACACAACCTCGCGATTCGTTCCCGCCCACGGAGTTGCGCAAGATTTTCCGGCCAACCTGTCGCCGGCGCCACCCCGGCCATCTTCGAGCGTGACTTCTATTATAGAATCCGCTCAGGATGCCGGCATGATCACAAAGAACATCGGCATGCTCATTCTCGCGATCTACCTCATCCTCGTCGGCCTTGTCGGATTGATCGGAATCAGCCTCGGCGCCCTTGGCATCGTGCTTCCCGTCCTTGCCTTCGTCGCCGGCGTCATGATCCTGCTCGGCAAGTAGCGGGTCGATCCGGTGGGTTTGGAAAGAACGGGCGGATTGGAGGGAATTATTCTGCCTCCTTCTCGTTAGATGATGAGCGAAGTGCTCGAGGGTTTTGTTATCACTTCGAGTTATGGCAGCAAGAGCTAAGATCGGCCTAGAATTGGAAGTAGACACCAACGATCATTGATGAGTCTTTCCGATCTCGCATCATTTGGCAGCCTTGTTAGCAGCGTTGCCGTTCTGGTTTCGCTCGTCTTTATCGGCCTTCAGATACGGCAATCCAATCGCAATCAAAGATCGTTGATGCAGCAAGGGCGAAGCGCTCGAAACGTCGAACTCCTCTCTCGCCTAAGCGATCCGAGACTCAGTGACGTAATGTTGCGCGTCTCGAAGGGCGAGACTCTGACCGATACGGATTACTTTGTCTTGTACGGCTACATGGCGTCGGTTATCTGGAGCTACGAGGACTGCTTCTTTCAGTTTCATTCGGGCATGCTCGACGCCAAGAGCTGGGCGTCCGACGTTACCACCTTGAGACGCTTGCTCGGCAATCCGGCATATCGAGCGGTTTGGAGGTTCGCGCGGGGTGGTATCGGCGAAGAATACAGGTCCTTTCTCGATGGACTTGCCGCCGAAGCCAGGCAGAACGCCGTACCGGTCAGTCTGGTGGACACTCTCAAGCAATACATCGCCGAAGAGAGACAGGCGCTCCAGGCTTCGCCAGGAGGTGCCACCTAACAACGGCGCGCCATCGATCGAACGGCGACTGGTCTTGTGTTCCACATGACGAGCAGCTAGCCTCCTTTTCATGGCAAATCCACATCTCAAAAGAAAAGGATTCATAATCCAGCTTATTGGATTGCTGATCCTACTCGCCGCCACGCGCGGATTTTTCATCTTCAAAGGCGACTTGCAGAATATGTATTTCCCCGGCTTGATTGTCGGCGTCATACTTTTCGTCGCCTGTCTGTTTTGGGGCGTCTCACTCATTAAACGCAGCCACGATTAGCCGCGAAAAATCATGACGGCGTAAAGGCCAGCGATATCAAGGTTGCGTCCGCCGGCAGTTCACCGCTAAACGAAGTACATGCTTATGTTATCCCTTAATCATTCTCTGTTACGGCGAAGTATCCGATTCCTAGTCTCCTTGGCCGTTGCCGCTGCGTTTGCCTTTAGCAGCTGGGTGACGCCAGCCGATGCACAGGACCCAGTGGTGGTTAATTCAACGACAATACGCGTTCGGTTCGAGAACGATCATGTGCGCGTCCTCGAAGCTACCTTGCCACCTGGTGCGAAGGAGCAAGTGCACTCGCACCCGGCCTACGTAATTTATGTCCTGGAAGGCGGTCGTTATCGCAACTACGCCGCCGACGGCACGACTAACGAAGGCACCTTCCAAACAGGCGACGTCATCTATCGCGATCCTTTGACCCATGCCGCCGAGAACATTGGCGATAAACCCATGCACCTTATTCTGGTCGAGCTCAAGAGCTCGGCTGGCGCCAGCACATCGCCCCACCCCTGAGAACGCGAGACTCCCGCAGCATATGGCTGATGAACATCCCCAAGGCTCGGTGGTAGGTCTATGTTCTGCGTCCGCGACCTGCTTTGCCCTTTGCAGCGCCTTTCTCGGGTTCTGGGGATTTCAAGGCTCCGGCACGTGGAGTTCGATTGATCTTCTTGTCCTGCTACCACTCGCGATTGGCAGTCTCACCTTGTCGGTTACTCCCTTCATCGCAACCCGAGCCAAAGCTGGTGCGGTGGGTCTGGGGCGCGCCTTCTTCCTTACCGGCGTGGTTCTGGTGTGGTTCGCCATCTGCGTCGCCACGATCTTATCGCTGACGGGAGTAGGTGCCATACCCAAGATTTGACCCAAAGATGTAGCTCGCCTGCCAGCATGTCGCTCGAACACCTATCTTCTCTCGCGCAAGTTATTGGTTCGATCGGCGTGATTCTGTCTCTTGTCTTTGTCGGTTTGCAGATCAAACACAACACCGCCGCGCTCCAGCGCAACGAGCACAATTCCACCATGGAACAATGGACGGTGATTCGCATGGCCATCGCCAAGAACCGCGACATTGCCGAGCTCATGACTGCAGGACTACGCGGAGAAAGCGCCCTGGATGCGGCCGATCAGCTAAGACTGGAGCAATTGCTCGGTGAGCACCTCTGGGCGGCCTTCCACATTTGGGACCGAACGCAACGCGGTGTCTTTCCAAAAGGGACCTTCGAATTGACGACGGGACCGGGCCTGCGCGACTTGCTCAAGACCGCGCGCGGCGGCGCCTGGTGGGCCAGTGCCAGGAACAAGGGCTTCATTCCTGCATTCGCCGCCGACGTCGACGCAATCCTGGCCAGCGGCATGGCGCAAGGCTGAGACTTGGTCTCGTTAGGTACTCAAAGAACCTGCGCAACTGGTTCTCAATCGGTCTCACGGTGCACCGTCTCGGGCGAGAACGCCGGCAGACAAACCGCGATGTATTCGGCGCCTTCGGGGCCAGGCGTGGAGTAACGCACCCGCTCGTGGCGCGCGACGATAATAGCTTGTCCGGCGGTCACGTCGTGCGTTCCCGCATCTGTTTCCACGCGAAGACTACCGCGCAGCACCACCGTGAATTCATCAAACTCCGGTTTCTGCGCCGGTTCGCTCCAGCCGGAAGGACTAATCATGCGCGCGATACTCAGCACGCTCGTCTTCGAATTCATCCGGCCGATGAATTCTTCGATGGTCTTAGGAGGATTTCCGTGCGCCTGGATGCGCACCGGTGATTTGATTAATTGCGCCATAGGCTCTCCTAACCAACGTACGATCCGAACTCCAGCCCGATCGTGTATTGCAGAACCTCACCCACGACTACGCCGGTAACAAGCCGAGTAGCTATTCCTGCACAGCTTTGATCTTGCCTGCCCGAATCGCCTTCAACAACGCCTGATGGTCGCGTTCGTTCTGGTCCGCATAGGCAACGGCGAAATCGATCATGGCATCATCGAACCTGCCGGTGCCACCAAGGTAGCCGCTGATCATGGCCGCGTCGCCGGCCGTGGCATGAGCGCGCGCCAGGGACCAGCCACACAGGTAGGCATAACGCGTCAGGCCACGCGCATCGAAGGTTTCCACCATCGGCTTGATCTTAATGTCGCGCAGTTGCCGGACGTAGAAGTACCGACCGTCCATCTCGGTCCAACCTAGAAACATATCGCTGGCTGACTGCAGGCGCCTTCCATGCGGCATGGCTGCTGCGCGGGCACTTTTTGCGCAAGGCCTTGCCGGCGGCTTCGCGCTCTTTGCGAGCAGGCCTGATTTCGGGAACCTTGGCAGGCGTCTTTCCCTTTGCCTTGGCCGCCTTGGCCTTGGCCTTTGTCGGCCGCGTTGCCATTTTACTTTGCCGCTGGTTTCGAGCTACTCGCCAGCATGGCATCGCGCATCTCGGCCGCTCCCGTTCCCCATTTTGTGATGCAGGTCATCGCCTTGCGCAATGGCACATCCAGCGGATGCACTCGTTCCGGTGCTAGGATATAGATAGCGCCTGCCATCGGCGTTGGACTGGATGAGACAAAGACCGTGAAGTGACCGTCCGTGTGTTTCTCGATGATGAACGCCGGCACGAGTGCGTCTTCTATCTCGACCAGTGCAGGCTGGAATAGGTCCTCCTTCTTATCTCCGGCGAACTGCCGGGTCACACCGCGGACGAGCGCGAACCCTGGGATGCGAGAAAGTATGTTCTCCGTCATCCAATGGACAGTCCGCCGCCCAGGTCGTGTCAGCATGGCCAGGCCGACAAAAAAACAAATCAACAGCAACAGAATCAGCGCCACAATATTGTCGTGCACGATTGTTTGCGGCACGAGTTTGGCCAATGGCATCAGCATCTTCGTTGCGCCGCTGATGGCTTTGAGCAGTAGTAAAATGCTCACCCAGATAGGAAGCACGACGAGCAGACCGCCGATGAGCGTGACCTTCAGAAACCGAAGCAGTGCTTTCATACAAAAAACCTCCGTTCGATCGCGCCGACTCCGGCGCCATCTCTTCTATATCGCCCCGCCTCTGGCGAATGGCGAGGATGTTTTCTGAGCCCGGATTACTTGGCGTCCGGCTTGGGTTTTCGGATCAATTTCCAGATCAAGACGCATAGCAACGAACCGACGAAAGCCGAGACTACGTCCTCGAGACTGATCTTCATTTCACCCAGCCCGAGGTTGATGCGAAACATCCAGAACAAGAGTCCGCCCACCACCGCGCCGACCATGCCAACGCCGATGTTCGACCAGAAACCAAAGCCCTTCTTGCTGAAGGTAAGGAGGCGGCCGGCCAGGGTCCCGGCAAACGTTCCCACGACCAGCCAGACGATGATTTTGTTGATGTCCATGCTGTGAATCCTGATGAGGAGGGCTAGCGATGCGCAAGCGTTTTTGTCATCGTTCTTCTAGTTATGCTTATCGTTAGGTAGAACCATATGACAACTGTTCATCCCTTTGGCATGAGCAATTGCAATGGCACTTCAAGCCACTGCGCCGCTTCCTTTCGCTGGCCGAATACGTGCACCTGAATGGGCGAACTCTGGGTCAGGATCGCGTGCAGCCGGGCGTAATGAACAATGGTCGAATGAGTCGCCAGAATAGCTGATTTGATGGCGGGGCGGTTCCCATAGCTTTGGCGTCGGTAGAGAGAGATCTCGATTATATACTTATAGTTCCACTCCACTTCGTCCTGCTCCAGAGTATCCAGGCATCGATTGAACGGCGCATGTAACTCGGCTTCCAGCTCGTCGACGACCGAGACGATCTTATTGATCGACGCCTCATTCAACACTCCTCGCGGCCGATAGATAAGGAGGCCGAACTCTTCGTAGAATTGAATATCAGGAGGAAGTGTCATGGCTACTTTGGCTGGCGGGCGGCTGAAAAAAGAAGTGCGCACCGTCACCGACGTTTTCCGCGCTGAGTTCGCCACCGTGCCCCTGCACAATCGAACGCAAAATGTTCAATCCCATTCCCATTCCATTCGGCTTGGTGGAAAAGAACTTCGAGAACACTTTGTACAGGCTCGTCTTTCGGCAAGTCTCGTCGTTGCGTTCAATTCATTGGCTGCGCCTCGGGGAACTTCCAAGTCCCATCGAGACCTTTTTTGCGCGGCTGACAAAGAAGCACGGTCTTCAATTTGTCTTTGCTTTTAGACTAAAAATTCACACCCCCTTGGACAAAGGGGCCGTTCAATTCGAGCTTATTGGTAAAGCCGCTTTGGACAAAGTCGTACTTCAGATAGCGCCAGCCAACCTGCAGGAAGAACCACCGGCTGATTTGAAATTCGAGACCACCCTGCACTTGGTAGCTCCAATCTGAGCTGTCCACCGAGTCTCGCACGATGGTCGGCCCCTCGCGGTGGATTTCGTAGGCAGAGCCAGAGTTGGCGTCAAATCCACCTACATCGCCTTGCGCGTAAAGCGATGTGGCCTTCCAGATCTTCACTTTCCCGCGCGCCCCGATCACGGGATCGACCCAATCAGTCGAATTGGAGAAATCTAACTTGCCGCGGATTCCAAGTAGTTGGCGAAGTATGACCAGACGGGCATCGCCGTTATCGAAAATGCTGAGATTGCCCTCCAGATAGGTGTAACGGGCGCCAGCAAAAAGGGAGAGAGTCGCCTTATCGCAATTGATCAATCGATAACCGACGAAAGCCTCAGCAAGGCCGTACTTGATGTGCGCATTGGCATTAGTAAAAAGTAAACCGGGCAGCGTAGCCGAATCACCTACTTCGATGTACTCACCGTCTGCGAAGAATTCCCACCGGTGATAGCGGATGTCGGCCGACAGCACAATGGGGACGTGAGTCAGATGTGAGAGCAACTCGTGGAAAGCGATGTCTATGTCGGTAACGACTCCGGCCACTCCGACATCGCCCGACAGACCGGAAATCCAACCCGGAATACCGATGCGGAATTCAGTGTCGGACGGAGTAACACATCCTTTCACAATTGGCGCGGGCGCTTCCTTCGAGTTGTCACTCAGCACGGACTTGCCGTCCTGCGTTGTGCTGGGATCGGCGCCGCTAAGAGAGAGCGCAAGGAACAGGTTCGCGACCAGAGGGAGAAACAGGACTCTCATCAGGTTGTGCTTGGAATTCATGATTGTCTCCTTCTTCGGTGGTGCTGGCTGGTTAGGGCGATTCGACAGCACATGAACGCTCATCGCAAGGTTGGCAACATCAAAGAGCTGAAGACCTACTTTAACAGCGTGATCGACTGGGTTTCCACGGTGTTTATCAACGTTCTCCCAGAAATGAAGGGTTTGGAGTGGGGCAGCCTGTATGAGGAGCACCACGGCAAGTCCTACGATCCAATGCGCCACTGATCGTCAACGTCGAATACGGCGATAGTGGTCAGCTTCGCCCGCGCGTGAAAGCGCAGTCGAACGCGAAGAGCTACGTGGGTCGCATCAAAGAAGCGAACGGCAGCGAGTTTGGTCCGAACATTTCCTTCGCCAGCTCGCGCGTGATCCTGTTCGGCGGCCTGAAGGCCGGCGTCACCTACGTGATGCAGCTCTGCGCCATCGGCGGCAGCAACGGTCAAAGCGACTGGAGCGAGCCAGCCACCAAGATGGCGTTGTAGGTTCGAGCCGGACAAGCGATAACCCAACAAACGTGAAGGCGCTTCGAGTAATCGAGGCGCCTTTTTTTGCAAACGCCGCTGCTCGACTGAAGTATCCGCTAGAACCGGATGCCGGTTTCGATGTAAGGCCCGCTCAGCGCGGCCTTGTCCGTGAAGCCGCCGGGTTATCTCTTTAGCAGGAAATCAGCGCCGTGACAACGCGATCTCGCCGCCGGGCACGGCGAGAAGTCGTACCGTTTTCCGAGGCCTGGTTAGGCCTAGAAATGGATAGTGGCCCCCATGATCGGGCCGTGCATGGTAATATCCAGGTTCGCGGGTCCCACGTCGTAATTAAAACCGAGGGCGCGATATCCCAATTGCACATCGCACCAGCGCGTGGCTTGTACTCCAACACCGCCAAGGACCTGCCAGCTAACCTGGGAGCCGAGCCCGAAACCGCCGATATCACCGTATCCATTCAGGAACCACGCTCGCGAAAGATAATAACGACCGCGCAGGCCGACAATCGGATCGGCCCAGGTGACGGTATCACTGACGTTCACGCCCTGCCGCGCGAAGTTCGCCCGCAGAACAATCTGGCTATAGACGCTGTAAACGCGAGCCCCGGCGAAGACGTCGACAAAACCCTTCGGCTTACCATCAACCAAACGATAGGTGAGTTCCGCCGTCCCCAACCACTCCTTTAACACTTCGTGCGTGCTCGAGAACAAGATGCCGGCCGGCGGCGCTACGTTTGCGTCCACTCGGGCGTAGAACAAATCGCCGGCCAGGCTCCAACGTTTGTAGCGAATTTCCCCCGCCATCATGAACGCCATGTCCAGATGCTTCAGAAGCTCCGTGAAATGGATGTCGATGGGCGCGGTTCGGTTGCCGACGACGATAGTCCCGCTGATTCCGGTTAACCACCCATAAGGCGACAGGGTAAAACTCCAGTCCTTCTCCGGTGGCTGCGTCTGCACCAGAGTGACGTCTTTGCTGGAGTCAGCCGGGGCCGCCCTGAGGGCAGGCGCGTTGAATAGGAACTGACTCGCAAGCAAAGCGAGAAACGCCCGGCTTACGAGGTTGTGTCTGGGATTCATGTTGGTTTCCTTCTATCCGATTGCGCTGGCTGGTTAGGCGATTCGATTCCGGTGCGGTCGTCACCGCTTTGCACGATGGGCTTCGTCGTTCACATTCCCTTGGATGAGCTGGCAGGTCAACGATAAAGTGCGCGTGGCGCTTTCGCCCTGGCTCCCCGGGCTGGGCGCACTTCACGCATGGGCATGGGCAACATGCTTCCTGAGCCTCAAGGCCAGGAACACGCAAAAAATTCCGCCGAGCACGGCATAGAAACCGATCAACCACACCAGAGTAAGCGCCGTCGCCTTTGGCCAAAGGAAAATGCAAAGGCCGAACAGGACCGAGAGTACTCCTTCGAACATAAGCATCCATTCGTTAGGTATTTCTTTGCGCAGTTGGATGGCTCCGGCTATCTCGAAAACTCCGTGAACCACCGCCCACACTCCTATGATATAGAGCAAGACCAGGGCGGTCACGCCCGGCATCATGAAGGTAACCGCCGCGGCGAAGAGGGCCACGATGCCCGCCAAAGCAAGCCACCAGCGCGAACCCATTGTTCCACCGCGAATGGCGGCAATGATTTCGCAGATGCCTGTGGCTCCCGCGTAAACACCATACAAGAGAATCAGACTAAGCAGCGTGATGTGAGGCCAGGCAAAAGTAAGCAGACCGAACAAGATTCCGGCGAGACCGCGCAAAAGTAGGACCCACCAGTTTCGAGCCAGATGTGTTAGGAGGATGCTATTCATATTCTATTTGTTAGGTTGACGGTTTATTGCAAAGGTATGCTTCACGATACGAGTTGCGCTGGCGACAGACAACGCTTCATAACTCTGTTGGATAACTCCTTACTCGCGGCCAGCAGCGGCTTTCTTCATTCCCTCTTCGAGTGTCTTGATGTCCTCGGGCGACAGTTGTGGCCGGTCCACCTTGAGGGTCAGCTTGTTAAGCTTGGCGGTGAGAGCGAAGGGCGGCTTGTAGTCCTCGTCGTTCACGCCGGTGAGCGTGTCGGAGCCGACGTCGAAGCTTTCATCCCACTGCAGGATCATGGGAAGTGTTTGCTCCATTTTCTGCGTGGCGACTTCCTTGCCGTCCACTTTCAGCACACCGGTGCCGGGACGGCCAAGACCGCTCATGTTATTGAACAGCAACGTGCCCACACCGAGGCCGCTGTACTTGAAGTCGAACTCGACGGTGTGCTTGCCGGGCGTGAGGGCGTCGGAGCCTTCCCACTTCATGCGCTTGAGGTCCACCAGGTTCCAGAGGAACACGGGCTTGCCCTTGAGTAGGTAGAAGCCGTAGCCGCCGAATCGTCCGCCGGAGGTGACGATCATGCCTTCGGCGCCGCCAGCGGGGACTTCGATTTCGGCGGTAAAGTTGTACGAGCTGTTGAGGATGTTCGGCGAATCGCCCTGCGGCAGCCCGACCATCGGCCTGGTATAGACGAACTCGGTGCGGCCCGCCGTAATGTTCGGACGCGGCGCGACGATGCGCGCGGCGACAGAGGCATCCATCGGGAAGACCTCATACTTGTTCGCTTCCGCGATGAAGAGCGCCTTTAGTTCTTTCACCTTGTCCGGATTCTTATCGGCGATGTTCTGCGACTGGCTGAAGTCCTTGTTCAGGTCGTAGAGCTCGAGCACCTGGTTGTTGAGCGGGTCGGGATTAGCCGGACCGAAGGCTTCCCACGGCGCGCGGTTGACCTGAGTGCTAAGCAGCCACCCTTCGTGATAGAGCGCATACTGACCCATCATCTCGAAGTATTGCGTCTTATGGCGCGAGGGCGCTTTGGCGTTCTTCGCGTCGAAGGTATAGACGAGGCTGGTGCCTTCGATTGGCGCCTGCTTGATGCCATCCACTGTCTCTGGTGCGTTGATACCTGCGGCCTCCATGATGGTAGGCACAATGTCGATGACGTGGCAGAACTGCTCACGCAGGCCCCCTAGGTCTTCCTTGATTCGCGCGGGCCAGGAGATAGCCATGCACTGGCGAATGCCGCCAAGCTTCGACGCGTTTTGCTTGAACCAGGTGAAGGGCGTATCGAAGGCCCAGGACCAACCGGCCGACATGTGGTTGTAGGTCTGCTCGGTGCCCCACACGTCATACCATTTCAACTGCTCGGCTGCGGGGATCGCGTTCACGCCATTGAAGAACGCGACTTCGTTCGGCGTGCCGAGCGGGCCGCCCTCGGCGCTCGTGCCGTTGTCGCCGTTAATATAGATAACGAGCGTGTTGTCTAACTTACCCATGTCTTCGATGGACTGGATGACGCGGCCGATCTCGTAGTCGTTGTAGGCCTCATAGGCAGCGAAGATTTCGACCTGCTTGATGAAGAGCTTTTTCTCATCGGCGCTAAGTTCCGTCCACGGTTTGAGGACCTTCGTCGGCCAAGGCTCCATCTTGGTATCCGCCGGGATCACGCCGAGCTTCTTCTGGTTCTCGAAGATGCGGTCGCGCAGCTTCTCGTAACCGTCGTCGAAAAGATGCATGTCGCTGATCTTCTTCACCCATTCCTTGGTGGGGTGATGCGGCGCGTGCGTGGCACCGGGTGCGTACTTGACGAAGAACGGCTTGACTCGGCGCGGTCTGGTTGATGCGATTGAGGTAATCGATCGCGTCATCCGCCATGCCAGTAACGAGGTTCCAGCCGGGTCTTGCCCTCGAAGGGATAGATCTGGGTGGTGCCTCGGAATAGGTTCGGCTGCCACTGGTTCGCGTCGCCGCCGATGAACCCATAGAAGTATTCGAAGCCCATGCCGATCGGCCATTTGTCGAAAGGTCCGACCTGGCTGGCGGCAAAGGCAGGCACGTTGTGATCCTTGCCGAACCACGAGGTCGCGTAGCCATTGTCCCTAAGGATGCGGCCGATGGTCGCCTTGTCCTCGGGGATGATGCTGTTGTAGCCGGGGAAGCCGGTGGATTGCTCGGAGATCACGCCGAAGCCGGCGGAGTGATGGTTGCGGCCGGTGATGAGCGCGGCGCGCGTGGGCGAGCAGAGCGCGGTGGAGTGAATGTTGTTATAACGCAGCCCGGTCTTCGCCACGCGGTCCAACGTCGGCGTCGGGATAACACCGCCGAACGTGCTCGGCACACCGAAGCCGGCGTCATCGGTAATGATGAGCAGCACATTCGGCGCACCCTTTGGCGGCACGATGCGCGGCGCCCACCACGGCTTGGAACTCAGAGCATCATTCTTGATCACGCCGCCGAATTTCGGGTCGGGCGCGGGGAGTTGTTTGCCATCGATGGAGGTCGTGGCGCTCGGTGAACCGAGCTCACCGGTGACTTGCTGGGCGCGCACAGGCAAGGCAACGAATATCCGTCGCCGCGATGACCGCTAATAAGAGAGAATACTTCATGGTCTTGCTCCGGTGACTGAAAGCAAGCGCCGTCTTTGCAACTGCGTTCTTGCAGGTGATCGGCGCGCGCGTTCCGTTGGCCGATTGTCAGGGTCTGTCTTTCCCTCGCCTATTGGACCTAAGTCGTACTAAAACGACCGTCCCGACAAACTAGACAAGGCGAGGTGTAGATGAGCTTGTTGACTCTCCTCGCTGAGTTCAAGCACCGCACCTTAGTGCGCTTTCTGGGTGCGCCACGCGCGCGCGCACCAATCGACCACCCGGGCCATTAAGACCGGGACGGATAGAGCGAAACAAGTCGCGAAATCAGCACCGCCAAAAACAAGGGGCCCGCTAGCGACTCGCACATCGCCAGCATCTTGGCCGCGCCGGAGACCGGTTCAATCGTTCCCGACCCAGCCGTGGTCAGGGCTCCCACACTAAAGTAGAGCGCATGGAAGCCATGCAAGGGTTCTTTACCCGCAGGAACACCGACAAAGGAGGCGGGATCCAGTTGCGCGACCAGAGTGTAGGCCGTGGCCCAGAAGAGAGCCAGGAGGAGATAGGTCGCTATGCCAGCACATATGACTTCCGTCGTTACGCTCGGCGCCCAAATAATGAAACGCAGCACTTGAAACACAACTGCGATGACGAAGATGGCAAAGACGGCAATGAATAAGGCATTAGGGTGCTCACCTTCCCGGATGACCGCGACCCATCTCCCGACCAGCGCTGGCACCCCCAGGAGCACACCGATAAGAAGTCGTCGCCGACGACCAGCAACTGCGAAAAGCGCGCCAAGCAGGAGCAGACTCGTTAGGATGGCGTCAAGATAACGAGCGCTGCCGAAGTTCTGGAGGAAAGGAGTGATGACGAAGAACAAGACCAACGCAATCAGAAGAAAGACCATTGAATGCCGAGTAACCCCCGAGCGCAATTGTTCCGGGTCTAACATGGGAGCGCCCGTTGTCATAGATGAGTTAATTGCAACAACTGTTGTAACTCGATGAGCGGTTGTTGACTGGTGTGGATAAATCCGTGCCGCGGGTGGGCGAGATCGAAGATCAAAATGATAACCACCGTGATGAGCAACGGCAGGAGAATACCGCCAAGGATGGTGCGTGCGCCCTGCGCGCCGGCATTGTAGGTAGTAATGAAACAACCGACCGCGGCAACCAAGACCACCAGTAGCCAGACACCACCGGGAATAGTAGTGCGGGCCGCGGTCAGGCGTTCAGCGTCGGTTTCGATCATTTCATTGAGGGACGCGATGAAGGTAGCTGTAACGGGATTAGGTGCTTCTTTGGCGGCGGCGGCATGTTCCCAAAGCCCGGTCTCAATGGCCATGCGGGAGAAGCCCTCGCATACCTGCTTGAGTTTATCCCGAGCGTTTCACTTCCCTATTAGACTTTGGTCGTATGTCCTCGCGGGTCTCAAAACCGTAAGCTCGCCCGAATGAATACCGTTCTCTCGCGCAGCATCGTGTCAGAAAGAGCATTTTCTAACAGGTGGAAGCCTCTTTTGTCAGCAAGCCCTTTTCGTCGCGCTCTCGCCCGCACGCTCAGCACTATGGCAATGCTCGCGCTGCTCGGCATTCTGTCGCATTCGGCTTTCGCCGCTAATCCTGCCGAAGAGATGTTCAAGGGGACCGCTACCACTACCACCGTCACCGGAGGCACCGATCCTCACGGCAACTCGTGGCAGTCGATCAAGAATAGCGTCCAACAATTCGGGCATCCCGAATTCATCCTGCGACTCTTCCTTAGCTTCGGCCTGGCCGTTGCCTGTGCGCGAGTGATCGCCTGGCATCCGCGCCGCGCTTCGCTGGTAGATCCCCTCGCCGACCTGGAGGAACGCAAGGCTCTTATCCTTCTTGGCATGGTCGGCGCGATCATCGCGGAACTGAGCGGAAGCAGCCAGGTCCTCGCTTTTGTTATTTTCGGTGTCGGTTCGCTCCTGCGTTTCCGCACCGCGCTCGACAATCCGAAGCTCACCGGCAAAGCAATCATCGTCGTCGTGGTCGGCCTGGCCTGTGGCATGGGATCGTGGGCGATGGCGGTCTTCGTCACCGCCTTTAGCTGGGTCCTGCTTTACTGGCTTGATTCACATGCGAGCTGCCGGATCCGGATTCGACTCGAAAAGGACATAGACCCGCAGCCGGTCTTCGGCATGGTGCAGTCGTTACTCATTTCCCATCGTTGCCGGCTGCAAAGTTCCGCGCTCTATGAGGAGAAGGGACAGATGGTATTTCTCCTTTATATCCCGGCGGGAGTAGACCCGGTGAAATTGGAGAATGAGATGCGAACGAAACTAAAGAAGTCCGACGCCTCCAAGATCAATATTGACGTTATCTAAGTGAACTAGCCGATGGTTTTCACTTCCCGGAAAACGCCGGGTCGGTGAACAAGAAGATATTTCGCCGCTCACTTGTCGCGAGCAAACCGTCGGGCACGAAGCAGCAACCTTCGATATGCTGGCCCTGTAACTCGGTGAAGTGTGGTTCCACTTCACTGACGCGCCCCACCTCGCCGTCGATCCGAAAAACATAGGCGCCGGCTTTCGAAACGAGACCGAGCAGGTTCCCATCGGCGGAAATGTCTGCACCCGTCACCGGTGATTCTATTTCCGTGGTCGCCACGAACTCGAGAGTCTGCGGCTCGCTCGTGCTCCTTGAGGCGGAAAGCGGAAAACTTCCGCCCGTGCGCCGTCGAACACTTTCGAGATAACATAACCATAGTCCTTCCAAACGAAGAGACTTTCGCAGTCAAACGGCGCATTAGGAAACTTCAACTTCCACCCGCGCTTCGGTGAAAGGGAGTCGCCGCCGACGTCGGATCCGGTTCGTCGATTTCATAGACGGCCAGCGTGTCCTCCTTCGCATCGTTGTTCCCGATGTCGCCGAGGTATAAGTGTCCGGCGTCGTCGATCGCGATGTCCTCCCAGTCATGGAACATTGCACCTATGACCGGGAAGGCGGCGCGCGTGTTGCCTTCGCGGTCGATGCTGTAGAGGACTTGCTTTTTCGGCCCGCCGCCGTCGTTGTGCGTCCAGAACACATTGGGAAACCGGCGGCTGGCGACAACGCCAGAACTTTCCTTGATGCTCAGATCGCTCATGCGCGCGAGCAACCGGACGCCCGGCGCGATTTCCTGTCCGGGCTCGCGCTCGACGGCATCACACGCGGTCAACGACACCGCGAGCAAGGATGGCAGCAGGAGAATTCTTGTTCGGCTCCGGGCCATGTTGTTGTTTTGATCGAAGTCTAGGCTTTTGCAACTAATCGTGGTTTCCTGCGACAGATGGAGCCCGCATCCAAATCACCAACACGACAAGCGTTCCCGACCTGGGCGCGAATTACGGTCGCGATCGCGATCGCATATTTCCTCGGATCGTATGTGATTCTTCCCCGACTTTGGAAGCATCATGAAGAGCACGGCGCCGATCTCCGGAGCAGTCCCCGCCTGACCCACACCGCGAGCGGTATCCCCGGCGATCCTCTCAACATCGCCCTCGTGGGAACGGAGGAGGAAATCATTCGCGCGATGATCTTCGCCGGATGGGACGCCGCCGATGCCCTCACCTTCCGCACCAGCGTCCGCATTGTCGTCGATACGGTCCTGAGGAAACCGGATGACGCGGCCCCGGTGAGCAACCTCTTTCTTTTTGGACGAAAGGAAGATCTGGCGTTTGAAAAACCTGTTGGCGGCAGCCCGAAGGAACGTCATCACGTTCGCTTCTGGCGCATGAACAAGACCTACGATGACAGGCCGGCCTGGATCGGCTCGGCCGCGTACGACATCGGGGTCGAACTAAGTCGTACCACTGGCCAGGTGACCCATCACATTTCACCGAATGTCGATGCCGAAAGAGATCTGCTGGTCGCCGACCTGAGCAAAGCGGTTCCTACCCAGGTCCGATGGCTCGATGGTTTTCACAAGGAACTGCAGGGTCGGAATGGGGGCGGCGATCCGTGGCGGACCGACGGTCGTTTGGCTATTGTCGTCCTGCCACTCACTCAAGCCACGAGCAGTCCGGCTCCCAAGAATGTTGGGCAGCCACCTTGACGAAGAAGGCCGAGCGCGAGCTCCTTGAGCTACTTCATGTAACTGAAATGGTTTCGTCGGCTATCGCTGTCTCCATATTCCAGTTTGAATTGTTAGGTATGGATAGATCGACGCCGCCGAATGTGCTCGGCACACCGAACCCGGCGTCATCGGTAATGATGAGCAGCACATTCGGCGCACGCTTTGGCGGCACGATGCGCGGCGCCCACCACGGTTTCGATTGCAGCGCGTCGTCCTTGATTACGCCGCCGAATTTCGGCTCGGGCGCGGGGAGTTGTTTGCCATCGATGGAAGTCGTGGCACCCGGTGAGCCCGGCTCACCGGTGATTTGCTGGGCGCGGGCGACAGGCGCGAGCGCCGCTACGGTTACTGCGAACATCCCGCTTAGGAGGATGTGTTTCATTGGCGATTTGGTCCTATGTATCCGGGTTTGCGAGAACTGATTCGTTTCGCTGGTGAAGTCGCGGGTCACTCCTTGCGGTGACCCGCGCGTTTCACTATCGGTAATGTCTAGCTACAGCCGCCAACGCCGCTATTCGGCATTGGCTCCTTTCAGTTGGTTAACTTGACCTCAAAAGCCTGCACTCCAATGGAGGAAGCAAGTCCTTCGGTTTCACCGGCGAGGTACATGACCACGCCGCTCCCATTCGTCAGCTTGGCATGCATCCTCCCTTCGATAAGGGTAAGTCCCTCGCTGACGCCGCGGTAGGTTCCCGAGAAGTCTCGGAGGTTATTCAGGTTATAGACTTTGCCGGCGGCGGTAAGCTTCTGACCTCCCGCGCCCCCCACACCTAGACCGGAAATGCTGAAACGATGCTGCTGGCCATTGTAATTCAGAGTGCCTTTTCCGCTTGTTGCCGAACCGACGTAGGCGGCGGACCACTCCTGAATCCTGACGGTCGCCGAAGGCGGGGTACTCGGCCCCTTCATGGTGGAGCCACATGCGCCAATCAGAAGTGCCGCGAGACCGGCGAGCGCAAGCTTGATGGGTAAGTTCATCCGAAGACGTGTCGATGTTGTTTTCATGGTTTTGATTCTTTCCTGCTTATGTGTTGTCGGTGATCGCCTTTCCCTCGCCTATTGGACCTAAGTCGTACGAGAAAAAGGGCTTTGCAAAATAGTTTCACATTAGGTGCGTTGCTCGAAGGTTCCGTTCGTTGGGTTTCTGATGATTACGAAGGCGCCACGCCCCGATAAGCAGGATCGTCAGGATGGCGTGAAGCACGACAGCCGGCCATAAGAGCGGCCCGACCCATGGGCTGCGGATGGCGAGGTAGAAAAGGAAAGAAGTTGCCAGCACACTGTAGGTCAACATTCCATAGAGCGCTGTGCTTACAGGCAAACATGCCACACCTAACGAGATCAAGGCGATGCCGGTTAGTCGCGCAATGGGAATAGCAACTCCGGTAAGTACCGTGCCAAGCAACAACCGTCCAACGACCGATGGGACGAGAAGCAACGCCACGCCCGTGGCCGCTTCGAGCACGGCAGTGATAACCAGCACTTTCTTCATCCGGTTAGTCTTTCCCGCGGGCCACTCTATCTGCAATTTCCGGAAGCTGCTTGCGATCCTCCGCGGCTGTCACCTTTGGTGGTTCGAGTTTGAAGGTCAACTTGTTGATCGTGCCAGTGAACTTGAACGGCGGATCATAGCGATACTCCACCATGGCAACGCCAGTGCGCGTGTCCTCTCCAATATCAAACGTTTCGTCTTCCGGAAACGTAACCGGGATGCCGTGTTCCATGGAATTCTTGGCCACTTCCTTTCCGTCCACCGAGAGTACGCCCGTGCCTCCCTCGCCCAAGCCGGGCTTCGAAATCTTGTAGTCGAACACGATGGTGTGCTTGCCTGGCGCTAATTCGGGGCCTGCCCAGACCGTTCGCTTGAGGTCGAGCAGATTGTAAAGAAACACCACCTTGCCCTTACGTATGCCCGCCACACCCTTGCTCAGGAACAGACCATAGCCGCCGAAGCGTCCGCCTTCGGTGACGATCATTCCTTCCGCACCACCCTTGGGGATCTCGACCTCGGCCGTGATCGTGTAAGACTTGTTCAGAATGTTCGGGGCTGCGCTACCCGGCACGCCGGTCAATTCGTCCCGAGTAGGTGAACTCGGTTCGTCCCGCCGTCAGGTTCGGGCGCGGCGAGTTCCAACGCGCGAGAGTCGTGTTGTCGAGTGGCAGAACGTTATACTTGGCTGCTTCGGAGTAGAATAGGTCCTGCAATTGTTTGAGCTTGTCCGGCATTTTGCGCGGCGAGGTCGTTGAACTGAGTCGGGTCTTCTTTGACGTTGTAGAGTTCCCAATTGTAGCCGGTCATAATGTCGGGAGGCGGCTTGTTGCTTAGTTCCCACGGGAGAGTTGCCGGCGTCGTGGCTGCGACCCACCCGTCGTCATAGATGGCGCGATTGCCCAGCATCTCGAAGTATTGCGTAGTGTGCTTGGTCGGCGCGTCGGCGTTGGCCTTGTCCCACGTGTAAGCCATGCTGGTCCCTTCGATAGGAATCTGCTTGATGCCGTTGATCGTGTCGGGCTGAGCAATGCCGGCCGCTTCCAGGATCGTCGGCACAATGTCGATGACATGATGGAACTGGCGGCGGATGCCACCCACGTCCTTAATGTGGCCCGGCCAGGACATGGCCACGCCCTGAGCTGTTCCGCCGAAGTGTGACGGCACTTGCTTTACCCACTTGAACGGAGTGTCCATCGCCCACGCCCAGTCGGCCGCGAAATGCGGGAACGTCCGGTCCGATCCCCAGAACGGATACCAGAGAAACTGATCTTTCACCGGCACTTCGACGCCGTTAAAGGTTGTGAATTCGTTAGGCGTTCCGTTGATCATGCCTTCGGCGCTCGCGCCGTTGTCGCCACCGATGTAGATGATCAAGGTGTTGTCGAGCTCGCCGAGATCTTCGACGGCCTGGATGACCCGACCAATCTCATTGTCGGCATAGGCGAGGTAAGCGCCATAGACGTCGGCCTGCTTGATGAAGAGTTTCTTCTCCATCCCAGCTAAGTGAATCCCATTTCGGTAGCCCCTCTCCCCTCCGGCCACGGTGTCAGCTGGGCGTTCTCCGGCATGATGCCTAATCTTTTCTGGTTGGCGAATATGGTCTCGCGCACTTTGTTCCAGCCACCGTCGAAAAGATGCATGTCGCTGATCTTCTTGATCCACTCCGGGGTCGGGTGATGCGGCGAATGGGTCGCGCCCGGCACGTAATAGACGAAGAACGGCTTATCGGGCGCGAGTTCCTTGAGCTGCTTCATGTAATGGATGGCCTCGTCGGCCATCGCGGTTTCCATGTTCCAGCTGGGATTATTTAGAAAGGGATAGATAGCCGTCGTATTTTGGAACAGGTTGGGCTGCCACTGGCTGGCGTCGCCGCCGACGAAACCCCAGAAGTATTCGAAGCCCATTCCGTTAGGCCATTGATTGAACGGCCCGGCCTGGCTCGACTGGTAACCGGGCGTGTTGTGGTTCTTGCCAAACCACGAGGTAGCGTAACCGTTTTCCTTCAAGATTGTGCCAACGGTACCTTTCTCAATCGGAATGATTGAGTCGTAACCAGGGAACCCTGTCACGATCTCGCCTACCACGCCGAAGCCTACCGAGTGATGGTTGCGGCCGGTGATCAGTGCCGCCCGCGTCGGTGAGCAGAGCGAAGTGGAATGGAAATTAGTGTAACGCAATCCGTTCTTAGCGATGCGATCCATCGCCGGCGTCGGGATAACGCCGCCAAACGTACCCGGCGCGCCGAAGCCGCAATCGTCGGTCATGATGAGCAGTACGTTGGGCGCGCCCTTCGGCGGGACGACGCGCGGTGGCCACCACGGTTTCGAGTCCGAGGCCTTCTCCTTGATCACACCGCCGAAGGGTAATGGTGGCGGCGGGAGTTGTTTGCCATCAAGGGTTGTTGTGGCACTCGGTTCGCCGAGCGTGCCGGTGACCTGCTGAGCACGCGTAGGTTGGGCTATGAACATCACCACCGCCGCGATGCCCGGTAATAAGACAGAATACTTCATGGTTTTGCTCCGATAATTAAGAGTAAGCGCCACCTTGCAACTGCGTTCTTGCAGGTGATCGGCGCGCGCTCTCTCTGCCGCGATTATCAGGACCTCTCTTTCCCTCGCCTATTGGACTTAAGTCGTACCAGAAAAATACTTCCCGACGGCGGCGTGTACGCATCCGCGGTGCCGGATGTGGTTGGATGATGCTTCTTCGGGGTTTGCTTGAACGCGATTACAACCTTCATCGCCGGGCAGGCCATCCACGAGCTTGGTAACCCTGTCCGCGGATCCTCGAAACACGTGTCGTAGGTGTTTTCCAGTTCATCCTGAACGATGTGGGCAAGGCCGTTGACTACGTCTATGGTGAGATCCTGATCCAGTGTCTTGACGCGGTCCTCCAGCCGGGCGCGAGCGGCTTGAGCAGCGGCGGTTTGCAACGAACGCTCCGCTCCGCATTGTTCCTAAATTCAGGTCGTCAGCACGCTCGCCCGCGCGTGGCTCATCTTTAACGTTAGACCGCGCTGAGACGTAGCTACGAGTAACCAAGCAGTAGAGTGTACCTAACTATGGAGATTCAAACGCCGGCCCGGCTTCTCGTCGGTTGACCGACTTACCATCCGAACGCTTCAACGCGCGATCAGTATTTCTCCGGCACAAACTTGCGGCCCTTCAAGGAAGCCTTGTCGTCGTAGGCGTGTTTGTTGGATCGATTCGGCAGTTTCACCTTATCGCGCGGCAGGGTCTCGTGTGGAAGTTGCTCGAGCAAATGCGTGATGCAGTTCAGCCGTGCGCGCTTCTTGTCGTCGGATCGTATGATGTACCAAGGCGCGTGCTTGGTGTCGGTCGCTTCCAGCATCCGGTCGCGCGCATGGGAGTACTCAAACCAGCGTTCGCGTGAAGGAAGGTCGACCGGACTGAGCTTCCACTGGCGCATGGGGTCCTTGATGCGAGCCTTGAAGCGTCGCTCTTGTTCTTCATTGCTTACTTCGAGCCAGTACTTAATGAGAATCGTCCCGGCGTTGACAAAGAATAGCTCGAAGACTGGTGCTAGCTGGAGGAATTCGTGGTACTGCTCGTCCGTGCAGAAACCCATCACGTGCTCCACGCCGGCGCGGTTGTACCAGCTGCGGTCGAAGATAACCACTTCGCCCTTGGCCGGGAAATGTGGGAGATAGCGCTGCATATACATCTGGCTTTTCTCGCGATCGGATGGAGCCGGCAGCGCGACGAGGTGAAACACGCGCGGCGACATGCGCTCCGTGATGGCCCGGATGGTGCCACCTTTGCCAGCGCCGTCGCGACCTTCGAAAACGATAACCACGCGCAGACCTTTGTGTCTTATCCACTCTTGCAAAGTACCTAGCTCGGACTGAAGACGGCGCAGTTCCCTCAGGTATTCCTTGTTGCTCATCTTCGAGTCCTTGCCCGATTTTGATTTTTTCTTTTCTTTCTTGTCCATAGGGCGGTCAGGTTATTGCTTGATCTCCTCCACTTTCGGATAGGCCCAGCGGATAAGGACCTTTTCTAATTCCACCAAAGTGAAGAAAATGAAACCACCGAGGAGAAGCCACTTCCAAATGTACAACGGGAGTGGCTCGGTGCCGAAGATGGACTGCATAAACGGAACGTAGGTGAAGAGCCATTGCAGGACCGCAACCGCGAGGATGGATAACGGGATCCACTTGTTCCCTGAAAGCGCGCGCCAGGTAAAGCAGGAGTCCAGAAGAAACCGGCTGTTCACCAGATAGAAGACCTGGCCAACGATCATGGCATTAACCGCGGCGGTGCGAGCAAGCTCTACGGACTCCCTGTGATGGGTGAGCCAAAAGAAGGTTCCGAAGGTGAAAATCAAAAGCAGCAGCGAGATAAAAGCGACGCGCCAGATTCCGAAGCGATCGAGCAACGGGCGGTTCACGATCCGAGGCGGCCGCCGCATGACGTCGAATTCGTGCGGCTCAAAGGAAATGGCTAACGCGAGTGTGACCGAGGAGACCATGTTGATCCACAAGATCTGCGGCGGCGTGATCGGCAGGGTGAGGTGCAGGAAAATCGCCGCGAGAATTGTCAAAGCCTGACCCCCGTTGGTCGGTAGCATGAACAGGATCGCTTTTTCGATGTTATTGAAAACCGTGCGACCTTCTTTCACTGCGGCTGTGATCGACGCGAAGTTGTCGTCGGTCAGGACCATTTCCGCAGCCTCTTTCGAAACTTCGGTGCCCTTGATTCCCATGGCCACACCTACATCTGCCTGCTTAAGCGCTGGCGCATCGTTCACACCATCACCGGTCATGGAAACAACCTGCTTGGACGCCTGCATGGCGCGGACGAGACGGAGCTTGTGTTCCGGGCTAGTGCGCGCAAAGACGTCGATGTGACGACATTTGGCCTCCAACTGGTCGTCGTCGAGTTGTTCGAGTTCCACACCCGTAGCGTAGGATTTTCCGTCTCCGATCCCAAGCATCTTGGCGATGCTGGCCCCGGTGATGGCATGGTCGCCGGTAATCATGGTAACTCGAATACCGCCCTCATGGCATTCCTTGACGGCGGCGATGGCCTCCTCGCGCGGCGGGTCGATGATTCCGACGAGACCTAGTAGCACCAATGTCTTGGTCAGGCCCTGCGGATTAAAGCTAGCGTCATCCTTTTTGAAATTGGGCGACCACGCTAACGCAAGGACACGATTTCCCTGGCTCGCTATTTCGTCATTCTTCTTTTCCCAATACGCGCGATCCACCGCGGCCTGTTTGCCGTCGGTCAGTTCCTGCCGGTCGCAATAATTGAGGATCACGTCAGGCGCACCTTTGACGAGTAACACTGCTGCGTCGCCCGTGCCGTGAAGTGTGGCCATGAATTTGTGCTCCGACTCAAACGGAATGATGTCTGCGCGCGGAAGCTTAGTTGTTTCCGCAGCGCGATCGACACCCGCCTTAGCCGCAAAAGGCAGCAGCGCGCCTTCGGTGGGATCGCCCGTCAGTTTCCATGTCCCACCTTCGTCGTGGATCTCCGACTCATTACAGAGCACAGAGACGCGCGCCATTTTCTCGAGCACGGGATCGACGGCCGCGGTCTGCTTTCCATCCTGTTGGATTTCCCCCTTGGGCGAATAACCTTCTCCGGTTACCTGGTAGGTCGAGCCGGCAGTAACCGCGGCAGTGACAACCATTTCGTTGCGCGTGAGCGTGCCTGTCTTGTCGGAGCAAATTCGCGAAACAGATCCGAGTGTTTCCACCGCGGGCAGGCGTCGGATGATGGCGTGACGCCGGGCCATATTTTGCACACCTAGTGCGAGCGTAATGGTCACTACTGCGGGTAAGCCCTCGGGAATGGCGGACACTGCAACGCCCACGGCGGCCTTGAACAAATCGGTGAAGCTTTCGTCGAGGAAGAGAAAGCCGTAGGCGAACGCAATTACGCAAACAAGCAGGATGATGATGGTAAGGACTTTGCCGAAATGCGCTATCTGTCGGAGCAACGGCGTCTCCATGACCTTCACGCCGGTGAGCATTTGATTGATGTGGCCGAGCTCGGTGTCGGCACCGGTCGCAACGATCACGCCCTTGGCGCGGCCTGACACCACGAGCGTTCCCGAGTAGGCCATGCTCTTGCGATCGCCGATCTGTGAATTCTCCGCGACGGGTTCGATTGTCTTTTCGACCGGGAGTGATTCACCCGTTAGCGGCGCTTCTTCGACGCGCAGATTCTTGACTTCAACCAACCGGAGATCGGCCGGAATCTTGTCGCCGGATTGCAGAAGCACGACGTCGCCCGGCACAAGTTCTTCGGCCGGGATCATGCGCGACTTGCCATCGCGCAGTGCCATGGCTTCGGGCGAAAGCATGTTGCGAATGGAATCCAGCGCCTTCTCCGCTTTGCCTTCCTGCACGAAACCGAGCAGCGCGTTGATCAGAACAACGGCGAAGATGATGCCGGCATCGATGTTCTCGCCCAGTAACAATTTGCCGACTCCGGCGCCGATGAGGACGTAGATCAGGATGTTGTTGATCTGCATCAGGAAGCGCATAAACGGTCCGCGCTTGCCCGCAGCGGGCAGTCGATTTGGGCCGTATTTTTGTGCGCGGGTCGAAACATCAGCCGCGGACAAGCCGGACTCGACGTCCGTCTGCAGATTCTTGGCTACGTCGTTCCCGGCAATCGAATGCCAGGATGTTTTTCGGTCCGCCGAGTTCGCGTCCATTAACATGAATTCTTGTTTCCCAGCTGGGAGAGGCAAGAACAAAAGCAAACAGCGCGCGCACGTCTTAGCGAAAACCGTCCCAAAAAAAGAGATCGGCAACACTGCGTCTCGCGCATAGATGTAAGTCGATGAACGCCGCCGCCATCGTGGAGCTCCTGGGCGGACTCGGCTTGTTCCTGCTCGGAATCCATCATCTCACCGACGGCCTGAAGGGACTCGCGGGCGATTCGCTCCGTCGTGCGTTGCAACGGGTGGTGTCGGGTCGCTTCAGCGCCGTTCTCTCCGGTGCCTTTTTCACCGCGGTGATACAGTCTTCCACCGCAGCCATCCTCACGGTCATTGGTTTCGTCAGCGCGGGACTGGTCAATTTCGTGCAAGCGGTCGGGATGATCATCGGGGCGACGCTCGGAACGACCTCGACCTTATGGTTGGTGGCGCTCTTCGGCCTGCGCTTCAGGATTTCTGCCGCGGCCCTGCCCATGCTCGGCATCGGCGCCTTTCTCTGGCTAGTCGCCCGCGGCAAAACGCGATCGTTCGGCGCAATGCTCGCCGGCTTCGGACTGATCTTCACCGGGATCGATTTTTTGCAGACCGCGATGAGCGGAGTTTCGTGGAACCTCGAGGCATTTGCCGGCCATGGTTGGGGCGCGCGCTGGATTCTCGCCGGGATCGGAATTGTCATGTCGATCGTCATGCAGAGTTCGACCGCGGCCGGGGCGACGACGCTGGTCGCGTTGAACGCCGGTTCGCTGACGTTTCAACAGGGTTGCGCGATGATCGTCGGGCAGAGCATCGGAACCGCAGCGACTACCGGGCTGGTGATGATCGGCGGCGGACTCGCCGTGCGGCGCGCTTCCATGGCGCACATCATCTTCAGTGTGATTGTCGGCGTTCTCGGGATCCTGTTTCTTGGACCACTCACGGCTGCCTCAGAATGGGTCGGCGCGCGACTCTATGATCCGGACGGCGTGCTGGCCATGGCGACATTCAGCACCCTGTTCAAGTTCGCAGGCATCGTTGTGTTCTATCCGTGGCTCGGCAGCTTCGCGAAGTTCATCATTCGGATCTCCGGCAAAGGCAGCGAGTCAGCCGTAAGCCGTCTCGATCCCGTCCTTGCCCAAGGGGGAGCGACGGTCGCGCTCGAAGCTGCCTGGCGGGCGATCCTGGAGATTTCCCGTGGAGCGATCGATGCAATCCAGCGCCGGCTCGCCGGCGAAACCGTCAAGTACGATCCGCCGGCCGAAGCAGTCCAGCAGACTGAGCACTTCCTCGAATCGCTCTCCATCGAAACCACCGACATGGGCACGATCGGCCCGCGTCTTGTCCGGCTCGTCCACGCACTGGATCATCTTAGTGAGCTTAACGACGACCTCACACGCATTCCGCCTGTTGCAACTGGCGGACAGCCTTCGGTCGGTTTCGCAAGCGGGTAACGAGGCGCTGCGTAGTTGGCTCGACGCCACAAAGGATTCCAAGGAGACACCTGACCCCGCGATCTTCAAGAACCTCGAAGCAGCTTCGAAACAACTTCGCGCCGAACGCAAGACTGATCGCGAGAAAATGCTGGAAGACGTCGCCCTGCAAAGGACGCCAACGGCCACCGCCCGCGCTACTCTCGAAACGCTCGCATGGTCCGATGTGACCCTTTATCACGCATGGCGCCTGGCGGAATCGCTAAGAGTCGCTTCGGGCAGATGACTTGAGTGCCTAGCGTGCTGATGAGTGCCCAGTCGCGAGAGGTCTTGGTAATCGGCGCTGGTATCGCCGGGTTGGCGGCCGCTCGAGATCTCGCTGTCGACGGGTACGACGTCGCGGTCCTCGAGGCGCGCGAACGCATTGGTGGGCGCATCTGGACTTCGCACGATCTCGGCATACCAGCCGACTTGGGAGCATCCTGGATCCACGGCTTCGAAGACAATCCAATTGCGCGGCTCGCCCGGCGGCATGCCCTCACTATCGTCCGCACCAACATCTCCAGTGTGACCCCGGCACGTTACCGATCGATAGCTCTCTACGACAAGGATGGCCGCCGGCTTAGCGACAACGAGACCGCCGAGATGTCCGAGATGATGGCTGACTATCTCGACTTCGTCGCCGCCAAACAGAAGGAAGGACAGGAAAAGTCGATGCTAGAGGTAGAAGAGATGTTCGCCGCCAGCCAGGGCTATGACGCCGATCAGCGCCGCCGTCTAACCTTTATCGCCCGGACTTATCTCGAGCATGAATGGGCCGGCCCGCGCTCCGACGTTTCCCTGCTCGAGCACGACAAGAGCCTTGGCTTCGCTGGACACGACCGGGTGTTCCCTGAGGGCTATGCCCAGATCACCGACCGGTTGGCCGAGGGTACCGACATCCTCCTAGGCCATGAGGTCACCCAAATCGACTACTCGGGCGCGCAAGTGGACGTGCTAACCAATCATGGCAGCTTCCAATCCAGCTATGTGCTCGTTACCGTGCCGCTCGGAGTGTTGAAAGCTGGACGAATCGCCTTTCACCCGCGCCTGCCGAAGGGCAAACGGGACGCCCTTGGCAAGACGCGCATGGGCGTCTTCAACAAGATCTTCCTCAAGTTCGACTCGGTTTTCTGGGACCAGGAGGACGAGCTGATTGGCTACATGGGAGGCGAAGACGAAGACTGGCCCGAGATCGTCAACTTCCACAAGATTGCAGGCCTTCCGGTTCTACTCGCCTTCAGCGCCGGAACGGTCGGCGAGAAGAACGAGCTCCGGAGCGATGACGAGCTAGTGGCCTGCCTGATGGTGTGCCTCCGCAAGATGTATGGGCAGAACATCCCGGAGCCGGCAGGTCATCTCGTTACTCGATGGAATCAGGATCCCTTCAGCCTCGGCTCGTACTCCTATGTGCCTGTCGGCTCCAAGCAGAGCTTGCGTCGGCAAATCGGGATGCCGGTCGAGAACCGGGTCTTCTTCGCGGGCGAAGCTACCTCTCAGTTCTTCCCGGCCACCGTCCACGGCGCATTTCTTTCCGGCGTCCGTGCCGCCTACGAGATCATGCTGGCCAACGCCAAGGCCGATCTTATAAAGGACAGCCAGACAGAAGTTGATACCTACGTCTGAATACCTAGCGCCAACTCAACGCGATCGCGAGTAAGATGATTGCGAAGACCAGAAGCGTTCCTGCGACCTGCCATCGTCGCAACAAATCATCCAACCGCTCAAATCTCGCGCCGAGCGCAACGGCTGTGCTCGTGACTTTTCCGCCAAGTGCAGCTACATCGCCAATCGGGATCGCGGGCAGGTCGCGTCCCCAACGTCGGAGCGCAAGCGCCAGCAATCCGCCGACTAGGAGCGGCCATAAGACCTTCCACAACGCGGATGGAGCGAGCACTTCGTCTAACGAACTAATGCCACTAAGCCTGAACGTCGCCCACGGAACTGCAAAGGCTGCTACGACTAATCCCAGCCAGGGAGCGATCAAACGCAACGACGCCAACTTTTCGTTCTCGCGATGCGTCATTGAGCTAAGGCAATGAAGGAAATGAAACATGAGCAGTGTAGTGCCGGCAGCGGATAAGGTTGCCAGCGTGCCTACCATGCCATAACCGAAGGCGCCTTTGGCGGCCAACTTCGCCAGTGCGCCGCCGGTGAGCGGCAACCCGGCCAGAGCCAAGCGCAATCAACGTAGCTGGCCAAAGCACGACGACTTTGAAACGCGATCTACCGATCTCGTTCGACACACCGATGGCAAGAAAGAGAGCGCCTTTAACCAGGACATGGTGCGCCGCGTAAAATGCGGTTACGATTCCGATGCCGGGGTCACCTCTCGACAATCCCATGCCGAGAAGCGACGCGAGAAAACCCATTTGGCTTACGCTCGAATACGCGAGCACAGTTTTCGGATTCGATTGCGTCACGCCAATCGCGACTCCAAGAAATGCGCCGGTCAAACCTGCGACGATCAACACATTCCCCCACTCCGGCCACTCAACGCCGAACGGCAGAAAGCGAATGAGTCCGATCAAACCCGCTTTGACTGCGGCGCCGCTGAGGACAGCTGCAGCCGGAATTGGCGCAGCGGTGTAAGTCAACGGCATCCAAAAATGCAGCGGCACGAGGGCGATCTTCATGCCGAATCCGACGATTAGTAATGCCATGATCGCGCCGCGAGATGGCGCAATCGATAGTGCCGTCACGAGATCGGCGATGCGGAGCGTTTCCCCGTGAGGAAGAAGCGCGAGCATGACAAACGCCAGCAGGAGTAAGCCCTCACCCAGAAGAGCAAAACCTATGTAGATAGAACCGGCGCGACGCGACGATTGAGGTCCCGTCGTGGATAATCATTCCGTAAGCCGGCAGGCTGACCAACGCGTAGAACAAAAGGAAACTGGCAATGTCGGCCGCGAGAAAAATACCGATGCTGCCGGTTAGCGTGAGAAGCCAGCAAACCGTGAATCGTTCGCGATTGGAATCTTCGCGCAGATAGTCGCCGGCATAAACGCCCGCCGCGATCCAAAGAAGTGCCGCTGCTCCCAACAGAATAGCGCCCGTGTTGTCGACGGCGAGAATGAGGCGGTAAGGCGCCCAGTCGATCACGATAGATGGACTGCCAGCAGTCAAGCATGCAGCAGCCAATGCCGGGATTGGTGCGAGCCACAAGAGACGCGCCATCATTACTCGCATTGGCGCATACAGACAGCCCACCAACATCGCGATTGGAACAATCAGCGCATCTAATGGTAACGACGATATGAGTGAGGCAGATGTCATGGCAACGTTGCGCTGGTAATTTGCGCCCGACCAATCCGCAGAAGCTCGAGCGGTTTTCCCGGCATTACACCGACAAGTAAGGCAAGGATTGCCAAGGTCAGAACAATAACCTCGCGTCCGCGCGAAACAGGACCGCTTAGGACCGGCCGAGTTTCGGCAGCGGCCAGTAGCGGAGAAATAACGCGGAACATGTAGCCACCGGCAAGCAGTCCGCCGGCAAGGACAACTAGTATCCACCACCATTGTCCAGTGGAGACAGAAGCGGAAAGCAACAACCACTTGGTGAAAAATCCACCTGTCGGCGGAACTCCAATCAACGAAAGCGCGGCGATCCCGAAAGCAAAGGTGGTCACGGGCAATTGACGACCGATTCCGCGCAACTCCGCGATCCGATCATGACCTACTGCATCAGCGACCAATCCCGCAGCCATGAACATCGCAGCCTTGGCGAGGGCATGGGAAACGGCCTGAAACATTCCAGCCGACAACGCGAGAGTTACGCCCGGTCCCGTAGATCCAGCGGCGAGCGGAAACATCAGAAACAAATATCCCAACTGCGCGATCGTGGAGTAGGCAATGAGAAGTTTTAGTCGCACTTGTCGTATCGCTATTACTCCACCCACAACTATCGCGCCGGCGCCCATCGCACCGAGAATTTGCGCAGCACCAAAATCCATGAGTCCTCCTAGGACGTCGAACCAAAGTCGAACGGTGATGAAGAACGATCCCTTTACCACCAGCGAGGAAAGCAATGCGCTGGCCGCGGGTGGCGCGCCGGCATGCGCGGGCGGGAGCCAGAGATGAAACGGAAAGAGCGCGGTCTTTGCCGCGAGGCCAATCGTCATGACCGAGACGGCGAGCCAAAGGGCCGGACCAGGTCGAACGCGTTCGGACAGTAGTGCGATATCGAGCGTGCCGTAGTTGCCGTAGAGTAGCGTCGTCCCCAGCAGGTAAAGAACGGAACCGATTAGGACGAAAAGCAAATAACGCAATGCGGCTTTGAGCGTCCCGGCGGTGCCACTCATGGAAACCAATGGCACCGCGGCGAAGGTGACTAGTTCCAACGCGACATAAAGATTGAAGAGATCGTTGCCGAGAAAGACGGCAATCATCGCCACCCAAATCGCGAATAACAAAATCCAAAACGAAAACGACTTCCGGGTTTCGCTCTCGCCTTCTCGAACGCGAAACTCCGCTGGGGCATACAAGCCGACGGCAAACATTACGATAGCCGTGACCAGGATCATCACGGCGGAGAGACCATCAGCTCGAAGCTTTACTCCGAGCGGCGGAAGCCATCCGCCGGAAGTATAGGTCATAGCTTGACCCGTTCGCCAAACTCCGCCGGCAATACCCAGAGCTACTCCGACTCCGAGTGCTAGAAGAACGAGTGCGATGCCACGCGAATATTTCCCCCCAGCCAGAAAGCTTAACAGAATTCCAACCAAGGGCAGCACCAGCGCTACTACGAGAAGAATCCCGCTAGCGTAGAAAGAATGAGAAGGAACGGGAGTTAGTGGCACTGCTAGTCCACCTTCTTGGATTCGGATTTCTCCACCGCATCATCTTTCAACGACGTGCTGCCCGTTTCCTCGAAGAGTCTCAACAAGAGAGCAACCGCCAGCGCCGTGGCCGAGAATCCAACTACAATGCCCGTGATAACCAATGCTTGCGGAACGGGATCTCCGGAGAATCCCATCGCCGCACCACGACGCGCCACTACGCCGAAAAACAAAAAGACTCCGCTGCCCAGGACATTGAATCCGAGAATTTTTCGAAACGGTTGCGGGTCGACGATCAGGCAAAAAAGCCCGATCCCAACAAGGCCCGACGCGCAAATCCCGAAGATGGTCGGAACGTTCATCGTCTTAGCGATTCTCGCGGCGCGCCGGCTACGAGCAGTCCAAGCGTTGCTCCAATCGAAAGCGTCATGCCGATTTCGATGGCAACGATGATCGGTTTGGCAAAGGCGGCAGGGTAACCAAGAAATCCTACGCCCATCGGAATGCCGGCAAGACCAGCGACAAGAAAGATGATGATGCCGATACTCAGAATGATTCGCAGGCCGAAACCGCCCACTGCGGGAACGACGCTGACTCCCGCAAAAAATGCCAGAATCCACATCGCGCTAAGAATTGCTCCGCCCGCGAAAGCCCCTCCCGGTGCATCGGCTCCAACCCAAAACAGGTAAATGCCCGCGATCATCCCAACCGGTGCGAGCACGCGCGTAAGAAAAATCAGCGGCCGATCAGGTTCGGGAAGATGTCCGAATGTTGCTCGACCGCCCCAAAAACGATCGGGCGCAACAGACCACACGGCGACTAACGCGAGGAGCAGCACCACTTTTTCCAGCATGGTGTCCAACGCTCGGTATGCCATCAGGACTGCGGTAACGGGATTGCCTAACCCAGTAGCGGAAAGATTTCTGGTTGCTTCCGGCGCAAGCGTAGGCGCTGGATCTGGAAGAAGGACTACAACTAAGGCTAGACCTAACGACACAACCAGACAGAGAAGGAACGCCGCACCACGACTTATCCATCGCGAGGATTTTTCGACTTCAACCTTCTCACTTCTCACTCGCGCACATGCACCCAGCAATAACGCACCAGTTACTCCACCACCTACTGCCGCTTCGGTTAGTGCGACGTCGGGACAATAAAGATTCATCCACCCGAGGGCGAGCAGGAGCCCGTAAACGACGAATGCCACAACTGCGGCGAAATTCTCTCGCGTCGAGATGGTGAAAACTGCGACCGCTAAAATAAGCGACGCGAGTCCGATCGAGAAACCCAACTCGATGTTCACGAATCGTCTCCTTCCTGGCGCAGTTTGCGTCCGATCAACTGTGAAGAAACCGCGCTAGCTATTAGGACAAGTAACCAAACAAGAACCAATTTTAGTGCGTCAAAGGGCCATGCTACCCGTGGCAGCAGACCAATCATGATTAGCCCTAGGCCTACATTGTCGGCTTTGGTCAACGCATGCAGACGGGTCAGCGTATCGGGAAATCGCAATAGACCGACGGTGCCGGCGAGGAAAAAAAAAGCGCCGCCCGAAACCGCAACGACGGTAAGGATGTTGAAGGCCAGGGCTAAACGCATTCCTTTCTCTCCAGTCGGTGATCTGTCCGGCTTTGGTGTTTGGCCGCTCTTGACGAAGGCAACCGCGGCGAAAGCCGCCAAGAGCGAAAGTGTCAGCGCGACATCCACAGCGGCGGAGAGTCCTCCGACCGCTGCAAGTAACAACACCGCTATTCCGCCAGTTCCCAAAAGTTGAGCTGCCATCATTCGATCGGCAGTTCCAGGTCCTCGCAAGATTCTGATCAATCCAAGCGCCACCATGGCGAGGACAAAACCCGCGGCACAAAAGAACACATCACTCATTACGTCCGTCCTTCCATATTCGCGTTAACCGCGCTTCGTCCGCCGCCATCTGCTGGGCAAGAGGTTGATTGGTGTCCAGGCAATGCATGGTTACCCGGCCCTTATCGTCCACCGCGACCGGCAACGAGCCCGGCATTAGACTAACCATGCTCAAGTAGAGATCGCGCTTCGTTCCAGCGGGAATGCCACAATCATAGGTTACAAAGCCAGAGCGTAACCCGACGTCGCGGCGGAACGCATACTTAGCCACTTCGATCGCGGCCACAATCGAACTGCGCATGAAATGCACGGCTAGCGCGATCAACGGAAAAATACGGATACGCGTCGCCGAGGCCGGAAACACGTGAAGGCTCGACCAGGTAACAAGGCCAGCGACCACTACTCCAACCGCAAGGCCGGTTGGCTTAACACCATCAAAGATGCACCAGATCCCAAGGAAGGTAACGAATCGAGTGACTCTGGACCGCATCGGGGAACTTTTCTGTTCCATATCTATATATAATAGAGTGGATCTTCATCCCGACCGCCCAGCCTCAAGTCGGACGGACCCGGAAAAAGACGGAGTACAACACCGGAACCAGGATCAGGGTTAGGATCGAGGCGAATAGCAATCCAAAGACAATCGTGACTGCCATGGCGCCAAAGAAGACGTCGAGCAGCAAAGGAATGAGCCCAAAGACCGTTGTGAGCACCGCCATCATAACCGGACGCACGCGACTAACCGCGGCGTCCACGATGGCGTTCCACGGTGGTTTGTTAGCGGCCAACTGCACATTGACCTCATCGATCAGGACGATGCCGTTCTTAATGAGCATGCCCGAAAGACTGAGGGCACCGAGCAAGGACATGAAGCCGAACGGTTGTTTAAATGTCAGCAATCCGATGACAATGCCGATGATCGAAAACGGTACTGTTAGCCAAATGATCAGGGTCACGCGGAGCGAGTTGAAAAGATAGATCACGATGAGAACCATCATGAGCAGGAATATTGGCAACGTCCCGGCGAGAGCTGCCTGGGCCCTCGAGGAATTTTCGTGTTCGCCTCCCCATTCCATCCGGTAGCCCGGTGGTAGTTGTATCCCTTCGATCTTGCTGCGCACGCGCCCAAATAGAGTACTGGCAAGTCCGGTGTTTGGATCGGCATGGACCGTTATGGTCGGGAGTCGATCCCGTCGCATAATGATTGGATCCTCTAAGGTGGTGGCGAAGTCCGACACTACCTGTCTGACCGGAATGAAACGGCCGGCAACAGGACTGAAGATTTGCACATCGCGCAAGAGGTCAGCGCTCGCACGTTCGCTTGCCGGACTACGGGCAATAATCGGAAGCAATTCATCACTCTCGCGATAAACACCGATAGGTCGTCCACTCGAAGCAGTGGCAAGTGTCGTCCCAAGGTCTGTGCGAGTAATTCCAGTCAGGCGCGCCTGCGCTTCAGAAAAGATTGGGCGAAGAACGGCCACCGGTTCACGGCTATCGATTCTGATTCCCTTGGCTCCGCCGTCCGTTCGGAGAATGTCCATGCCCTGACCGGCGATCTTGCGCAACGTGTCATAATTTTCCCCGGAAAAGCGCGCCTGTATACGGCCGCCCTCGCCTGGACCCAATAGGAAACGCTTCGTGATTACCTGAGCATCGGGAAACTTGGCGGAAAGGTCCTGCTGAATCCTTGGCAGCACTTCATCGATGAGACGGTGATTTTTCACATCGACCAGGAACAGCGCGTAGGAGGAGTCGGCGCGCTCCGGCGAATAGGTCAGCAAGAACCGCAGCGTTCCCTGTCCAACGGAGGTCGTAATGTGGGTGACTCCCGGAATGTCCGTGATCGATTTCGCCATCTCGGCAGTTACACGATCGGTCTGATCCAATCGCGTGCCGACAGGTAGCCAGACATCCACCATGATTTGTTCGCGAGTCGAATCTGGAAAGAAGCTATTCGGCAGAATCCGAAATCCATAAATCGCACCGGCCAACAGGGCGAGGAGCACCACCGTTGTAACAATCGGCGCTCGCATACATGCGAGCAGAATCCGTTTGTAGCCCTGATAAAGCGCACCAGCGTAAGGGTCCTTTGCCTTGTCGCCGGCGGCGGCGGCCGCGCCTGGCTTCAAAAATAAGTAGCCGAACAACGGTGTGATAGTTACCGCGGTGATCCAGCTCAGACTCAGCGAGATCAGGAGAACCTCAAACAGTGAGCGACAGTATTCGCCGGTAGAATCGTGCGAAAGTCCGATCGCGCCGAAAGCCAGCACGGCGATAGCTGTCGATCCGAGCAAGGGAATAGCTGTTTGAGAAACGACCTCCTTTGCGGCCTGCATTCTCTCGTGACCCTTCTCCATCGCGATGAGCATGCCCTCGACAATGACGATGGCGTTATCGACCAGCATCACGAGCGAGATCACCAGCGCCCCGAGTGAGATGCGTTCCAGGATGAGGCCCGTCGCGTTCATCACCAGCATGGTTCCGCACATTGTGATGAACAAGACCACGCCAATGATGAGTCCACTGCGCAGTCCCATCGCCAGAAGCAGAACGACGAACACAATAACCACGGACATGCCGAGGTTCTTGATGAATTCGTTAATGGCGGTAGTGACTGTGTCGCCTTGGAAGGAAACCTTCTGCAGTTCCATACCCAGAGGAATTCGCGAACCCAGCTCGCGAATTCGCTGCTGCACCTCGTTGCCCATCGTCACCACGTTGCCGCCGCTGACCGTGGAAATGCCGATGCCAATGGCGCGTTTCCCATCGTAACGCAGCGATGTGGTCGGCGGATCGATGTAATCACGACGAATAGTCGCGATGTCTTTCAGATGAACTAATTCCCGGCGATCACCGGCGGGCGCGCGGATGAGGAGGTTTTCGAAATCCTTGACGCCAGTCCATTCTCCGGTCGGATTAATTGTAATCGAAAGAGGACCGACATCAGTCGATCCGCTGGAGACGACGAGATTTTGCTCGCGGAGTAGCGCGAAGATCTCGTCCGGACGAATCCCAAGCTGCGCCATCCGATCGCGCGCCAGTTCAATGTAAATGACTTCCTGCTGGTGCCCGAAAAATTCGATCTTCTTTACGTCACGGACGAGGAGCAGTTCGCGCCGGAGCAGCTTGGCCGTTTCATAAAGTTGCGCGTCGCTGTAGTCCGGACCGGTCAGCGCATAGAAAATTCCGAAGACATCGCCGAAATCATCGATCACGAGTGACGGTCCGGCGCCCGGAGGCAGACGCCGTTGCGCGTCTCCAACTTTTCGACGGAGTTCGTCCCAGACCTGTGGCAACGAGTGGCGATCGTATTGGTCGCGAATGGTAACGGTTACCGTGCTGCGCCCGCGTTCCGATCGCGAGACCACCCGTTCCAATTGCTCAAGCTGTTGGGCCGCGAGCTCGATGACGTCGCTGACTTCCTTTTGTACCTCCTCTGCCGACGCTCCGGGGTACGGCGTCACAATCAGCGCGTCCTTGATCGTGAACTCAGGATCTTCGAGTCGCGGTAGGTTGAAGTAGGCGACAATTCCCAGCACCACCAACAAAATTGCGAAGACCGATGTGACAACTTTGTTGCGTATCGATGCCTCGGCAATATTCATGGACGACAGGTCAGGGATTGCCCGCGGGCATGCGCTGCACCTTCATTCCATCCGAAAGAAAACGAACGCCGGCTGTCACGATTTCATCGCCCGCGGCGAGACCCGCGCCGCGCACCCGCACCGTATCGTCATTCACTTCAAGCATCTCTACCGGAACCCGGGAAACCTGAAGCGAATTGGGATCCAATTTCCAAACCGAACTTCTCCCATCCGCGGTCGCGAGAGCCCGCACCGGAATCTGAAAAACCCCAGCCTCCGCAGGTTGCGGAACTGCGGGGTTGGCCAGGCGAACCAACACCGTGCTGGTCATCCCTGGCAGGATGTTCTGGCCATCCGGCGGATAGAGAATGAACGAGACCCGAAACGTGCGCGCGGATGCAGTGGCCTCGGTGCTGAACGAATTCAGCTTCAGCGGAAAGCTCTGCCCCGGAATCGCCGGAAATTCGACCTTCGCTTCGACCAAGTCCTGCGCTTCCGCCGCGGTCACTCCACGCCCGGCCATGGACATCACCGCTTCAGGCACATGAATATCGACCTCGAGCGTAGCATTGTTGTGGAAAACCAGCACCGGTTGGTGGGCCTGCACGTTTTGGAAATTGTTGACTAACCGGCGCGCAATCCGTCCGTCCATCGGAGCCACCAGTCGCGTGTCATCAAGGGCGCGCTGTGCGGTGCGCAACGCCGCATCCGCCACGTCGTAGGCACGCTGCGTCTGCTCAAACTCCCGCTGCGAGATTGCTCGCTGGTCTAACAACCGACGTCGCCGCGTGTATTCCGACTGGGCATTGGTGTAGTCCGCTCGCGCCGCATCTACTTTCGCAACAAAATTGGCCTCATCCAGGCGTCCAAGCAGATCGCCCTTTTTTACCACCAAGCCTTCCTGGCTCCCCGGGAATTCAATCAATCTACCTGGAACGTCGAAAGACAGATTTGAAGTGTCAGCCGCTGCCACTTCGCCGGGAAAACGCCGAAAGGAAGCCTCGGCATTCTCGTTCAGCACGAACGTTTGCACTGGCGGAATTCTCTCCACCAGTTTTTCCTCGCGCTTGCATCCGGACACCGCGGTCAAGGCCATGAGCAACCCAATTTGACGCCAGGCATTTCGCCCGCAGGTGTCTCGACGCATAGCTGACAACTATGGTTTGCCCGCAAACAATCAAGAAGAAACACCCAAGGCCCTCTTCGTGCTCGCCCGGCGGGAACAAGAGCAAACCGCCGCTACTGCGGTGGGAAGATAGTCTTCCAATCGTCCTTCATACTCACAACTGTCCAACCCTTGGTGGCAGCTTCTCCCAGGGCTTTGTCGAGCTTGCCGATGTGCGATTCCTTGTCGTAGGCGACCTCGCGTTCGCCGTCGGTGTGATGAACGATGAGGCCGAAGCGCGCGCCGTCACCCGCCGTTGTCCATTCGAGCATCTGCTGGTCGCCATCGGAATTACCGAAGGCCATGACCGGTCGCCGTCCGATAAAACGATTGATGCCGACAGGTTTTCCCGGGCCATCGTCGATAAACTCGATCTTGGCTTGCTTGATGAGTGCAGGTTTCCCGTCACGCATTTCGTACGTCACTACTCCGCTGCTGCCGACGACCTGTTCCGGCGGGATGCCATAGGTCTGTTCCGCGAACGCGCGCATGAACTCGACTCCGCCGCCGGAAACGATGAAGGTCTTGAAGCCGTTCGCGCGCAGATAAGTGAGTAGCTCGAGCATCGGCTGGTAGACACACTCGTTGTAGGGCCGGTTGAACTTGGGATGACGCGCGCTCTTAAGCCAGTCTTTGACGATGATGTTAAACTCATCGGTCGTTAGTCCGGCGTGGGTCGCGGCCACGATTTGCAGCAGCCCTTTTTCGCCGGAGGCAAGAACTCCTTTCATATTGCCTTTGAGTAACGAAGCGAACGGCTCCGTTCGTTTTCCACTCCGGATGCTTCGGCGCCAGCTCTTTTACCCGATCGATGGCAAAGGCCAGCTGGAAATAGAACGGCTGCTCGGCCCAGAGCGTACCGTCGTTATCGAAAGTCGCGATCCGCTCGTTAGGTAGAATGAAGTCCGTGGAACCTTCCGTAGTTACCTTCTCGACGAAAGCGATGATAGCTTTCTTCGACGCGGTATCATTCCACGAAGGAAGCGGGTCTTGCGCATGAGCGTTCGATCCCCTAACAAGAACAACTACCAGGAGAGTAATTAGAAAGCGTGTCTCTTGCATAAATCTAGATGACTGGTTGTTCGCCTGGCTTACTGCCGCATCGGGTCGGCCGTTTCCCCGGTGGCGTAAACGCCGCCCGGCATATTCTGCCTTTCCGCTGGTAAAGACGGCGATGGGGTTGTCGTCTACTCCCATCTCCTTGAGCTTGCCCATGACAATGGCAATAGCTAGCTACATTTCGTTCGCCGGTGAATTCGCGGGCCGCCCCGGAAGGACGGCCCGCGTGTTTCACAAGCGAAGGATTGTCCCGGCTTTTAGCTACTGGCTCGGATGTTGCGCGGCCATCTCCTTAACCTTCTGGAGGATGACCGAGAGGTTGTAACTCGCGGCCACCTGGAGCGGTGGGAACTCCGCGTAAGACATGAGTTCCTTTTTCCACATGAGCTGGCCGATGGGCAGGAGTGTTCCAGTCATACACATACGCCGTGCTCGGGGCGGCGAGGGCGCCGCCGTACCCGTTCACAGTCTTCGTACCATCTCCCCAGGCCTGCTTCGAACGGATCGCGCCCGATGTTGTCGACCTGAGTCCAGGCGTACGTCGTAGGAGCTGTGATCGAATTGATGCCGGTCGCGCCCATCATGGTGTAGTAGAACTTCCAGTTCTTGTAGCGGAGGGCCGATGGGATGTGACCCTGGTAGTAGAAGAAGTAATCGCGATTGCTCTCCGTCTTGCCCTGGAGATAGGAGAGCTGGTTGATACCGGCGAGCTTGGTCTTCTTGATGCCCTCGTATTTGCCTTCCATGATCTGCTTGTTGAGCTCATCCCCCTTCGGGCCGCCGGCGATTTCCACGAACGTGGGCAGCCAGTCATACAGGCGAAGATACCGTTGAAGACCGTGCCCGGCTGGATCACGCCTTTCCAGCGGATGACGTGCTGGAACGCGCATGCCGCCTTCCCACGTCGTCATCTTGTTGCCTTTGAACGGGGTGACGCCCCCATCCGGGAAGGTTTGCTGCTCCGCACCGTTGTCGGTGGTGAAAACGACGATGGTATTGTCGAGTTCACCCATGTCTTCGAGCTTCTTGAGGACCACGCCGATGTTGTCGTCCAGCTGCTTCATGCCGGCTTCGTTGGGGCCCCAATCTTTGCCACCCCTGGTGCCGAGCATGGCTTCATACTTCGGCGAGAGCACGGTGGTGATGTGCATGCGGGCCGGGTTGTACCAGCAGAAGAACGGCTTGCTCGTCTTCTTGGGATCGTTGCGATCGAGCCAGTCGACGACGTGCGAGGAGATTTCCTCATCCACGGTCTTGGAGCGTTCGAGGGTGAGCGGACCTTCATCCTTGCCCATCTGGTTCTTGCCGCCGTGCCGTCGGGGGATTTCATCCACAGGACCGGCCGGGCGAGCGGCCATGCAGATGCCCTGTTCGGGAGTCAATCTCGCCCGGGGTCGGCGGGATGCCCGGAATCGGGATCATCTTGCACGGCGGCACGATGGCCTGCTTGTCCGGGCTGCTGTTGATGTCCGGGAAGCTGACCTGCTGCATCGCGTCGAGGTGATAGAGGTAGCCCCAGAACTCCTGGAAGCCGTGCGCCGTCGGCAGGGAATCCGGATGGTCGCCGAGATGGTTCTTGCCGAACTGGCCGGTGCTGTAGCCGAGGTTCAACAGGAACCTGGCGAGCGACGGCGTGCCGGGGCGCAGATAGGAAATCGCGCCCGGCAACTGCGGCATGAGCATGCCCGCGCGCATGGGGGTCATGCCAGTTAAGAAGGCCGTGCGCCCGGCGGTGCAGCTCGACTCCGCGTAGGCGGTCATGAAGATGCCGCCTTCCTTGGCGAGGCGGTCGATGTTGGGTGTTTCCCCGACCATCAGGCCGCGATGATAACAACTCGGCTGCATCCAGCCGATGTCATCGCCCATGATGAAGAGGATGTTCGGTTTTTTGTCTGCCGCCTGAGCCGGAGCGGCAGCGCAGAGGAGCGCCGCCACAGCGGCCAGCGCGGCGAGCGGAAACGCAGCCCATTTTGTGAATAGTCTTAGTTTCATGAGTTAGGTCTTCCCTCTCTTTCTTGGTTGGTTGGCGGGCAGCTAGGCCAAGAGATTAATTTACAACCGAGTTACCCGATTAGTTCGGTGAGATACTCCGACTAACGCGACGGAGTAGCGCCCGTTGTTCGTGTTCGTAGTATGTGGTTCCTTTGATATTGGTTACTAGCTGTGCGTTCGTTCTAACAAAACCACCAGGGCTAAGGCACTGCTCGCCTTGAGAATCATTCGTAACTGTTTCATGTAGGTTATTGCCCTGAGGATTTGGTTATCTGCGAAGTCTTTTGTGGTGCGTGCATTCCCGTTGTTGCTCCAAGGCCCCGCGAGCACCCGAACGGTGGGATGGAAACAACGCAAGTCTGCGGGGAGGTTCGCGGTCTGCCCATCGGACCTTGGTCGTACGTCGGCTGCTCGGCCCAGAGCACGCCGCTCTCGTTAGGCGGAACAAGATCCGGTGAACCTTCTTTGGTTACCCGCTCGACGTCGGAGGTCTAATCCTTAGTCGCGTCGATGCGCGGAGGCAGTTGCGTGCGGATCTGCGTTGAAAAATCCTCGGCGTCACCCGCAGCGCGAGCAACATCATTTATGTGCGAGCGCCGGCGCAACTCATCAAAGCTCAAGTTTGTGTCCAGCACACCCAAACCATAGAGGTAACGATCGATGAGCCCGTTGAGCAAATGATGAATGTCGAAAAGGCTGTGCTGTCCGCCCGCCGCGCGCGAGTAGCGGATGATGTTTATCGTGCAGCTGTTGCTTAACAGGTGGTACCACTCCGGGTGGTCAGCCAGTTGGTTGACGCGGTCGAGGTAGATGCGGAACAGCCGCCGAACACCCTCCGGCGAGGCGCGGATATGGTAGAGAAAAACCTGCTCGCCGCGATGGTTTGTGCGAACACGAACGATGTCGCCTTCGTTACCAACAACGTAAATTAGCTCGAACTTCTTGAACATCGACCCGATTGGATCAAAGCCCTCACCTATCTCGGAGCGGGCTTCGATCGAGATGCAGACTGGAGGCGAACCATCGTCGAAGTTGAAGCTGACGAAGGTGTGCCCAACGGGCCCGGGCGCCCAATAGGACACGAACAAGTCGAGCGAAACCAGGTGGGCCAGCGACACCTCGCGTTGCTCATAGTGGACGTCAAAGTCGTCCACGCTGCGGTAGGTGAAGTTGCGGTAGCCGGTGATCTGGACGTGGTCGCCATTGATAACGGCCCGAGCAGGGACCGCAAACTCGGGTCGCCATGGGCGATCGTTCGACGGTGGGATGCATATCCACCAGATGGCGACGGCGGCGAACGCACCCGCGAAGGCCCATCGTAATCGGGAACGGTGCGTTACCCAAAGCGCCAGCACCCCGAACACAGCCATCGCGACAGCCAATGCAAGACGCATCCAGGCCCAGGGCAGGTTCGAGTAATAAATTGCCAGCGTAGCCCATGCGATGAGCAGGAACTGGCCGACACTGCGCGCGAGCTTCCAGACCCAGCGGAGCGGCCGGGCAATCCAAGCCGGCAGATTCAAAGTTGCTTCACCATGGTAATGAAGAAAAAGCGAAGGCTGCTAACTTATGAAGCTTCACAGGATTAGGCAAATGAGCCGCGCCGGTATCAACGGGCGCGGCTCCTTTGATTCTCTAGTAGGTTGGGTTAGCTAAGACTTACCTGGCGTAGACATCAGCGGATCGCCGGCAGGCCCACTCATGGCGGCCACCGAACGCCTACGGACCAACGCCAGGCGGGATCCAGTTCCATGTCGCGCGCCTGGTAGCCGCCATAAGGCACGCCAACTTGCGCAGCCAGCTGGCAGAAACGCTGGTAGTCTACTTCGTCTCCAACGTAGGCCACACCGCTTGCCTCATCTTTGTAGGCATAAAAGCTCTCCCATGGCGTGCCTGCCCGCAGGACACGATAGGAAGGTGCGACGCCGTAAAGCAGACGTTGCTCGTTTGTCTCGGCCGTGCGGACGTGGAAACCCGCGCTGGTCAGCAAGGCCGTGGTGTTGACCAACCGCTGCGCGCTAGCTGTGCCAATGCCGGCAGCGCAAAGGAGGATGATAATCAGGTAACGGCGGTATGTTTGTGTTCTCATAGGACTCACTCGTTAGGTAGTTTGTTAATTGCTCGCGTTGAAAGGCGTCTGCGAATGTGGCGGGCTGGCGGAGCGACGGAATTTTCCGGCTCAAGAATTGTCCACGAAAACAACGACCCACCTGTTTGCGCCGGACGCGCAAGAAGCATCCCAAGTCGCCCGCATGTTTGCGATTTCGTGGCGCTTCAGCATCGATCCGAATACCGGCGCAGGCAAAGATCTTTTTCCTCCCACGGTTTCAGGTCGAATTAATGTGAAGCGCGCGTCATCACCACCAATCCGAACCGGACGCGCCGTACCAATTGTCGATTTCGGCCGCGCTGGCCATTTCCGCATTGTAATGACCTTCCATCAGGCGATCCTGCCGGGCCATCTCCCGGTAGCGCTGGTATTCCGCTTCGTGGCCGACCAAAGCCAGACCTTTGCTCTCGTCCTTGTAGACGTAATAAGTCTGACCTTTCACGACGACCTTTTCAACCTTGTAGGCAGGAAGCTTGGCGAAGATCTCCTTCTTTTGCGGTGTATCCGGAGTGCGCACGCGAAAGCCGGATGCCCCCAGAAGCGAGACGGTGTTTGCCGGCGGATTGCTGCCGGCACAACCGACCAAGACAAGAGCGCCGGCCGCCACAGCCAGCAGGATATTAATCGGGGAAATGATGTATTTCTTCATGTTGTTCTATTTAGTTACCTCCAAATGCGCTGCGGCCCCACGCGCCTTACCAACCTTGGGCTAGATCCTATGACTTGCTCATCATGTTCTTGATGAGACCTATGACGACCATAAGGACAGCTCCACCTATGCCGCCGCCGGCCACGTTGCTAATGATGCTGCTCAGGTCCATCCCGCCACCGCCGGCAGCCGCGCTGCCCATTACTGCCTGAAGGATGGTCCCGCCCAGGCCTCCGCCTACTATTCCGGCGAGCGAATTCCCTATCGTGCCCAGGCTGTTGTCCTTCATGGCCGCGCCCGCGATGTTACCGCCAACGGCGCCACTGATTAGCTGAATGATCAAGCTGACGATATTCATGTTAGTTTCTCCGTGTGGGCATTAGTGCTGGTTTGTAGTTTCTCACCTGCTGCGACGCTTACGACCAAATGCGCAGCGGACTGGGATGGCCGCCAGCTTGACGCTCCGTAACCAATATCCAAATAAGACCAAGGTCGTACAGCGCTTACCAGGTCTGCCGACGCATGTTAGCGACGATTCGTTGCGACTTTACCACGGCCGCGCTTTCAAATAGTAATCACTGCCGTCCTAACCCACTGTTCCTATGAAGAAGAACCTCCTGCTGTCCGGTCTGGTCATGTTAGTCTTGGCTGGCTTTAGAACTACCCTGATAGCCGATCCAGCGACGGCGGAAACGCAACGCAAAACATTTGAGGCGGGCGATGCAAACCACGATGGGCGGATGACCGAGCGGGAATTCGCCGTGCTTGTCCTGCGCCGGCAATTTAACAACGCTGACACCAACAGGGATGGGAAAGTAACAAAGGCCGAGTATCTGGCCAATATGTCCGGGACGGCCGACGCCGCTACGATCGAGCGTGAATGGAAGGCAATGGATCCCGAGGGCAAAGGTTACATTATGCCCGCCGATATGATGCGCGATTCCATCGCAACCAATGATTTAAGGCAGCAATTCAAGAAGCTGGACAAGACTGGCAAGGGCTTCATCACGCTTTCCAGTCTCCCGAAACAATAAGGTCCAAAACCCCGGAACCACTTATGAAGACAACGATTGCGACATTAGTCATTACGACCACTCTGGCTCTCTTCATTACTAGTTGTGAGTCTTATCAGGGACGCGGTGCGGGATCAGGCGATCCTACGCGGCGCGCTGTGGTAGGCGCAGGTGGCGGCGCGGCGGCGGGTGCGATTCTTGGCGGTGGGCGCGGCGCGGCTGCAGGTGCGATCATGGGCGGTCTGCTTGGTGCCGGAACTGCGAGAATGTAGTTACAGGCTTCGGCTCCGGAAAGCACGAGGCTATCGGTCATGCTCCTGCCTTGACGGCAGGACTCGGTCTCGTTCATTAGTCCACGCTGTGGCTAATTCACGCCTGCGTCCTCGCATTCGCCTGGTTCCCACCGGTGCCTTTGCAGTCGGCCTCTTACTGCTGCTCGGGTGCGCGAGTACGCAGAACCTGGCCGTGCGACCGCTGCCGCCAGAGGCCTCAAGCGCGCGCACGAAAGCTGAGACCAGGCTCGCTGACGCGCTGCAACGCGCGGAACTGAATTACGCGTCAGCATTGTCTGGAAAATCCCAGGAGGCTAGCGCCCTTTATGAGGCGGCTGTGTCAGATGCGATTGATGCCATGTCGCTAAAGGCATCGAGCGTAGAATGGTCGGCGCCGGTAGAAGTTGGTAACTACCAGCTTCGCTTTGGTCCCGACAACAGGGGCCAACCGTTCTGGGGAGCGGCACGTTGGGATGCGATTGTTCCGGCGAAAAAGGTAAGGCGCGTGCACTCCGCGACTCGGGTCGTCGGGGAAGGATTCGGCTGTCCGGTGGTTCTAATCATGAACGGCACGGACGAGGTCTTGCAGCGCTATCGTGCCATGCCGCGCAATGGCATTCATCTCCCAGCGACAGCGGTGCTGGTATTTGGGAAACCATCGGGAAGCAGCGGGCAACGCCCGGTGGAACTTCGGCTGATTAATACGCGTAACTCGTCCCTCGCGCGTGTCGACGGCCGAGAGGTGCATCTCGCGTTCGACCTCACCGCTCCGCTCGAATTGCAGTTTAGAAATCGCTTTGTCTCTGGTTTGGCTCGCGCAGGTCTCTTCCGGGCCGACCGATACGCCGACCGCGCCGGCGTCTTTGCCACAGAACCGTACGATCCTAATAAGATCCCTGTTGTCTTCGTTCACGGCCTATACTCAGCGCCGCACGCCTGGCAAAACGCGATGAATGCGAGTAGTCGGCGATCCGCTGCTGCGCGATCGTTATCAGGTCTGGTACTTTGTTTATCCTACCGGTCAGGCGATTTCATCATCGGCACTTCTGCTTCGTCAAAACCTGGTCAGTGCGCGAAAGTACTTCGACCCGGACGGGACTGATCGTGGCATGAATCAAACCGTACTGGTTGGTCACAGCATGGGTGGGATCCTGTCTCGCATGCAGGTAATCGATTCCGGGGATGACTTCCGTAAGGCTTACTTCAACAGGCCCATCGATGAGCTTAAACTCAGCGACGAAAACCGCGCGCGCGTTCGCGCTGGTCTGCAATTTTCAAGGCTGCCGTGGATCCGGCGCGTAGTCTTTCTGGCCACTCCGCATCGAGGCAGTCAAAAGGCCGACCTCGGTGTTGTTCGCTTCCTGCTCTTTCTCATCCAGGTTCCGCTCAAGAGTGTTGAACTGCTTACTGAGGTGACCGAGTTGAATTCGGACGCGATCAACCCGGAGCTGCACCAGTTCAGTTCGATGGGAGCCCGAAGTGTGGAGACTCTCTCGCCGCGTCATCCGCATTTTCGTGCGCTCAACGCGCGACCCATGGTGGTGCCCTTTGATTCGATCATTGGCGACCGTGGACGCGGCGACTCGCCTAATAGCAGTGACGGCATTGTGCCGTATTGGAGTTCCCACCTGGAGGGGGCGGAATCAGAGAAAATCGTCTCCTATTCGCACAGCTTGACTGAACACTCCGAGACGGTGGAGGAAATCCAACGCATCCTTCGCGAGCACCTGGCCAGGATCGACTCAAGGAGGCATCGAGCAAAGCCTTAGGAGCTTCGGTAACTCTAGGCTTCTCGCAAAATCCCAGCTGGGACTTCGAGCCACTCCGCCGCCCTGTCGGGATCATCGAAGGCGCGCACTTCGATCATTCCGTCTTCCATCAAATGCTCATACATCTGGGCGATGGCAAAGGTGACCGGGTTATTCGCCATGATAGCTGACTTAGCCGGCTGCCTTACTTTCCGCCGGCGGCGCGCGAAGGATATGACGTGCTCCAGCCTTAGCCGAATATCGGTCAATCCGGAGGTATCGGTGTAGCGATCAAAAGGAGCCTCCTGGATGTCCTCCTGCAGTTCCACAAAGTGGAGCAGTTGATTGACAAAGGCGGTGTTGAGCACGCCGCGCGGATGCCAGGTAAGAAGCTTCCACTTCGGGAAATACCAGGTGCGAGGGAAACCACGGCGAATTACGCTCGGCGGATCCTGCTTCAGATCCGTCGGCATTTCAGTTACCTTGGACATACCTGGCAAACGCTAGTCTAGCGCATCAATTCGGCGGACCTTCTTTACTCGCGTAGTAGGCCTGGAGTTCTTTCCGTGAAAGGTAGCCGTCGTGATTTGTGTCGGCTTCCTTCATGAGCTTATTCGCGATGCCATGCGCGCGACCGTAAGCCAGTGCTTCCTGCTTTGTTACGATACCATCGTGGTTGGCATCGCGTTTCTTGAATTCAGCCATCTGGCCGGGATCATCGGCGCCCCACTCCTTCGGAGTCATGCGTCCGTCATGATTCGCATCGCGTGAGTTGAATATCTTGTTAACGAGATAATCGCTCGCTTCGTCGCGCGAGAGTTTTCCGTCGTGGTTGGCGTCCGCCGCGTTGAACTCATCGGCACCTCCGCTCGATCCGGCCGATTGCGCGCTCGTAGCAAATGCGGTCGAAAGAAGAATGACCAGAACGGCGGTAGCGAATTGGCGTGGCTCAAGGTGCGCGGCGATGAAGCGGAGTTTTTGTTTTAGTTGCATGCGAGGTGGTAGTTAGGGTTCGAGCTGATCTTTCCGGTCAAAGGCGCAGTAGAGGATACTTGGGACTTATCGCTAACCCGGGACCTAGAGGTTGACGGCTTGCGCCAGCGGAAACCGCATTTGTCGTCCGGCGGCAATAGTAAAGTTGGCGCGGCTGACAGGAATATTGTGGCGCGTGGTGCGGAAACTATTGTTGTCCACCTGAAGGGCACCCGTAGTTCTGACCGTCACGGTGCGATTGCCGACCTGCACGCTAATAAGATCTACACTCAAGCGTTCCGAACTGGAAACGGTGCGTCGCGCGGTTATAACTCTGCCGTTAGCTCTCGTGCCTGCGGCCAGGGCCACCCTCCCCCCTGCTCGCACGTCGTTGACCAGGGCAAACGGAACGTGCGTGCCGCGTGCATCGACCGAGGAAAGGGCCTGGAGCGTTCGAACAACCAGAACCGTGCCGGCCGGAATGGTCGCGGCCGTGGAATGCTGCAATGCGATCGACGTCAGAATTGCGACCGCAATACCGAGAGAAATCTTCGTCGTCATGACTCCAGCCTGCCGAGCGGCAGGTTAATTCGCTATAGGACTTTAGGCCTACTTGGTTGCGACTGCGTCCGGCACTTTCACGCAGCGAAAACCGAGATGGTTGGTGCCGGTATCTACTTCACCCTTGCCGCGTGTGCCGACGATGTAACGCGAACAGTAATGCTCGTTGCAAAGAAACGACCCGCCGCGATGCACCCTCTTTTTCTCGCCAGGCTCCGCCGGGTCGAAAGGTGAATCCGGCCCCTGCGGATTGCGCGCGACCTCACCGTCCTTCGTCAATCGCGCGTAGTAATCAGGACGATACCAGTCACTGCACCATTCCCAGACGTTTCCGGCCATGTCATAAAGGCCGTAGCCGTTCGCTGGAAACTTCGCCACCGGCGCCAGACCTGCGAAACCATCCTGGGCTGCGTCTTTCACCGGAAAGGTCCCCTGCCAGGTGTTAGCCATCCATTTTCCGTTTGGACGAAATTCATCGCCCCACACATAGGTCTGGCCGGACAAACCGCCGCGGGCCGCAAACTCAAATTCAGCTTCAGTCGGCAAACGTTTGCCCGCCCACTTCGCGTAGGCTTCCGCATCCGGATAGGCGATGTGCACGACCGGATACTTCTCCTTGCCTTTGATGTCGCTGTCCGGGCCGGCTGGATGACGCCAGTTAGCTCCCTTTACGTAAGTCCACCAGCGGAGATGATTATCGAGTGGTACTTCATGATCGGTCGGCGCAAAAACTACGCTGCCCGCGACCAGGTTTTCTGCCGGCGCATCGGGGAACTCTTCCTTGGTTGGCGTGCGTTCGGCGATCGTGACATAACCGGTGGCCTTAACGAACTTCTCGAACTGCTCGTTAGTTACTGTCGTAGCATCCATCCAGAAACCATCCACCCGCACGCGATGGACAGGTCCGGCGTCATTCGACGCCATCGGCATTTCTTCACTACCATGGCCATTCATCGCCGCGCCCATGGAAAATTCTCCGCCGGGAATCCACACCATTCCTTCCGGTGCCTTGCCCGGCGGCGAATTCTTGTTCGCGATGGTCGGCGCGAAATCGGACGTCGCGCAGAATGCCGACGCTGCGGTGACGATGGTTGCGACCACAACGGCGGCGAAGCGCTGCATGCTAGCTATTAGCAGAAGAAGAGACGGGAAACAAATCCGAGCCTACTCCGGAATTTGCTTCAGCGCGGTTATCATCTCCTCGCTGGGAATCCTCATCAGTCCATCAAAAGGCCGATCCAGCTCGAGAATAAGAAAGATTGCAGCCGAAACGGCGAGGCTGGAAACCAGCAATGCGGTCAAGGCCGTTTTGTTCGGTGGCGCGAGCAAGCTGAAGCTCGCGAAGATGAGCACCAACCACGATACAAGTATGATAAGCATCGGCATGGAGATGGCTGCTTGAGACTGCGCCACCAGCAACGTCCGTTGTTGGGCCAGTTCGATCATGTTTGTCTCGGCTATCGTCTTGATCTTTTGCTGCAGCTCGTCCCGCGCCGGTAGATTCTCGATCGTAAAGAAAACTGAATTGCCCGCTTCGAGGTTCGGTTTCAATTCCGCGGGCAGGCTTCTTTCATCCGGCCACAAGCGCCGGATGGCATCCTCGACTGCAAGGCGAAATTGTCCGCGCGCTTCCACCGCCGTCGGACCGTAAAGCGCCAGGACCCGATTGAGGAAGGATACCTTGGCGGCCATCTGGATCACCTGAGTGCGTTCCGCATCGTAGGAACCTTTGACTGAGCTAACAAGCAGACCCAGAACCAGGGCGGCCATCGTGCCTATCAGGCCCACGGCTAGTTTCACCGTGTCTCTGGTTTCAGTAGATAGATGGCTGGCCGGCAGGCATCGGCGAAGCCAGCCGCCAATCAGAATAGCCAGGACAAGCGAAACCAGGACAAGGGCAGCTACAGCAATCGCGCTCATTTCTATTGGGACTACAAACTAGCGCAGCATGGGAAAGTAAAGCCAACTCTTAAATTGCGATGGCTACGACTGCCTTTTTCGTCGGACTAAAGTCCTTGCGGAATCGCCATCTGCGCCGGATGCTTTGGCGGCTTCCTGAGGCGACGCATGAACCTCCCGCCTGATGTCGTTTTCCACCCGGACTATCGTCTGTTTACCTGGAAACCGCATGGCGTTCTTAACGAAAGTGCGGTCAGCCAGATTGTCAGTTTCATTGAGGACCAGGAAAAGAGCATGGATGAAGCGTTCAATCGTTTCACCGATACCACCGCGCTGGATGCGGTCGACCTGGACTTCGATTTTGTTTTCCACGTCGCCCTTTGCCGACGTCTAATTTTTGTCTCCCGACCGACGGTGAAATCCGCCTTCCTGCTCAACGACCGGCAATCGTCTCACTACTTTAAGCTGGCCGCGCTTATCACCGACCATTCGCCTTTGCAGGTCAAGATCTTCGATAACAGAGAAGCTGCCGCGAAATGGCTGGGTGTTCCGCGCGCAACACTTGAGTTGCCTTAAAGGTCAGAACGATGACGCTGTAGGTCCATTAGGGTGTTGCGGTTGGGCAACCGAAATAGCTTGGCCATCGCGTCTGGGCGAGCGAGTATTCAGCCTATGGGAAACAGCCAAGGTAGAGATAATGTGAAGAAACGGGCCGCGCGCCGAAAGAAGAACGACCGTCTGGCCCTGGCCAAGAACAAAAAGAAGGCAGGCAAATAAGACCCCTTTGCGCTGCGGTTAGATCAGGCTCGCCTGCTACAGGATAAGAAAGAAAAGGCGCTTCGAGTAATTCGAGGCGCCTTTTTCTTGCTAAGGTCGCTGATTCTACTGGGAGTCGTCTGCGGAGTCGTCTTCCACGTCATCCTCCGTTACCTGCCAGGTCTTGTCGGGGTTGTATGAGTCCATGGCCTGAAACGTCTTGAGTGTATCAGGCCCGAGATCCTTCTCGTAAACGAGACCGTCGGGCCCAACCATGATTGTCTTCACTCCGGTGACGCGGTATTCAGCAGGCGCTGCAGCCAGGGCAAATCCACCGATCATGACGCCATCGACCACAAAGTCCATTTCGCCCATGGGCGCCGCAGGTCCCTGCTTCTTCAAAAGCTTGAAGTAGTAGCCGTGGTAGGGTTGAGCTTTGTCCGTATAACCTTGTTCCAGGGCGTTAGCTACTTCTTCTCCCACTGGACCTCCCCAGGTGCCATCCTCATTCTTCCAGGCAAGTCCGTCGTGTTTTCCGGGACTGCTAATAATCCTTTGCGCGAATTGGCGCACCTTCGAGCCGTCATGCCTTTCCTCCGCATACTCATGTTGGGCCTCGTCGAAGCCGAGCGCGATCTGGATCGCGTTTAGTTCGTTAACTCCGATCCTTCGATTCAGGATTTCCTCGCGACCTACCTTGGTATCGAAGGACCATTTGCCCTTGTTCTTCACCAGCGGAATCGGCACCGGAAAATCATCGTTGCCGACGGTAAGGATCGCGTAGTTCGGGTCTGTCTTATCCACGTCTACCGAAGTTTTCTCCTTGCCCCTGGCGGCAAACGTAGCCGCCTGGTTCTTGTCCGCAACAGGATCTCCGGAGATGATGATGTCGTCGCTGTCGGGGCCAAGGATTTCCTTCAAAGCTGGGACATCAAACGACGCGGCCGCCTGGAGCAGGCTATCGGCCGCCTGCCTGGGCGAGTCGAATTGCTTTTGATTCGAAGGAGCCGCAGCCGCTGCGTCTTGCTTTGGCTCCGCTGCTGGCGCGGCCAGCGCAAAGAGGCCCACGCTCACCGACACGATCAGGACTAGTTTTGGCGAATTCATAATGTCTGTTTTTGATTTCATTGGCTTTTCCTCATCGAGTTTGTTTATCGCCGACGTCCACCGCCGCCGCCGCCGCCGCGTCCTCCGCCACCGCCGTGACGTGCTCCGCCACCGCCACCACCGCGCGCCGCCGCCACCGCCACGATTCATTCCGCCGCCGCCCATGCTACGATTACCTCTGTTGCTGGCGGAGCGCGCATTGTTTGCGCTTCCACCGCGGAACGCGCCACCACGGTTGCCCGGGTTGGAACGCGAGGCTGAGCGATTGCCAACACGGTTGCTGCCACCACCGGGTCGTGTTGAAGGTCGATTGCCGGAACCACCGCCGCCGGGACGAGTAGCTGCTCCGCCGCTAGGCCGATTTCCACTACCGCCGGGACGATTGGCTCCACCGCCACCACCCGGTCGATTACCACCTCCACCGCCGGGACGATTGCCTGCTCCACCTTCACCCGGTCGATTACCACCACCGGGCCTATTACCGCCTCCACCGGGACGATTACCTCCACCACCTTCGCCCGGTCGGTTACCACCACCGGGCCTATTACCCGCTCCACCTTGACCCGGTCGATTACCACCACCAGGCCTATTACCACCGCCGCCGGGACGATTACCTCCACCGGGTCTATTGCCACCTCCGCCAGGACGATTGCGATCTCGCGGGCGTTGGTTGCGTTCCCATCGGCTATTACCGCCGCGGTTAATATTATTCCGTCGGTTATAGTTCCTTACCCAGCGGTTGTTGTTGTTGATGATAATGGTGTTGCTACGACCCCAGCCAAAGCCCCAGCCCCAACCACCACCCCTCCAGGCGCTACCAATTAAAATACCAGTGCCAAAGGCCAGGGCCATTCCCGGGACAAATCCCGGATAGGCATAACGAGGCCATGGAACGACGGGAGTCCCCCAGACAACGGTCGGATCATAGGACGGAACGAAAATGGTGTCGGCCCGCGCTGGTTGGATGACAATAACTTGCTGACCCTCGACCGTTTCAGTTCCCACGGTCTGCTCGTCGCTGGTCTTCAACATTCCTCTGTCGTGGGCCTTGGCCCGCATGCGCTGCACCGCGTCCATCACATCCGATTGCTGGTCGATGAAGGCGTCGCCTAGCTCCGTCGTCCATTGAATATTTCCGGCCAGGCGTTGCACGACATCCGGAAAAGGCGCCAGCGCCTGGATACTTGGATCCCAGTCTTGCTTTTCCACCGCGGTAAATAGCGCGTCGCCCTGCAAATTCTGGTTCCGCTGCATCCATTGCTGAAGCTGGATGAGGTCGAGCGGATAGGTAGAAGCGACGAGAACCTGAGCCAGGAGCGGATCCGGATAAAGTGCGATTGGCGCAACTAACGAATCCAATTCATCGTGCGAAATCAGCGGGGCTTCATCCGCAGCCGGAGTCGGAGTCGCAGTCGTCATTTCCGTGGACTGCGCCTGCGGTGTCTGTGCCAGCGCCACCGGAGAGACGGACCAGGGCGTCACCGCGCATAAGATAATGGTGATGGCGTCGCAGAATGGTCGGGTCGGGAATTTGAATCGAAAGCTTCGTGACGTCATAATTTTCCACCTCACTTGCGCGGTTTCTCCGCTGCTTGCACGATTCCGACTGTCAACTGCCATCGTGAAATCAGCGAGCGGACATTGGTCTGGCGAATTAACGGGCAATACCATTCATGGTCAAGGCCAATAGGTCGCGCAGGACAATGTTCTTATTGCGCAGGAATTGGCCGGGGCGAAATTTGCAATATTGAATAGAACCCCGCTTATCGTTCTTTGTTTCGGCTTCCTGGCTGGACTTCTACCCGAAGTGGCATCGGGAGCCGCTTTCCGCGAAGTAGAAACGATGGACGACCCACCCATGTTTATCTTTCGCCTGGGTAGCTCACCGCAAATGATTTCCCAGTTCGGCGCCTTTACCAGCTACCAGGTAAACGTCGATGCCGCCGGCAATAACATTACTGGTGATGCCGCGAACGAACCATCCCTTAGTGTGGATCCCACCGACCATAACAGGATGGTTATAGGTTGGCGGCAGTTCGACACCGTCCTCTCCAACTTTCGCACCGGCGGCTGGGCCTACACCAACAATGGCGGCACTAGCTGGATGTTTCAAGGTGTCCTGGATGGCGTGTTTCGCAGCGACCCGGTCCTAAGTTGCGATAGCGTGGGAAATTTCTTCTACCTTAGTCTGCTCACTAACTTTCTTACCGATGTCTGGCGTTCCACCGATCACGGTGCAATCTGGGGACGAATCGCGCCGGCCAGAGGCGGCGACAAGCAATGGTACGCCATCGATCGAGGAACCAGCACCGGGCACGGTTTCCAATATGAGTGTTGGAGTAGCGTTCCCGAAGGAAACACCTTCGGCGGCCGGCAGTTCACACGCTCCACCGACGGAGGCATGACCTGGCTCAATCCTGTCAACATTCCCAACTTTCCTTCTTTGGGGACAATGGACATCGACTCCAACGGCAACGTCTTTATTGTCGGGAAGAACTTCAATACCGAACAGATTTGGTGCGAGCGTTCTACTAACGCCAAAAACGCAGCTGCTACTCCCAGTTTCGACCAGAGCACTCTGGTTAACCTCGGCGGGATACAGCTAGGTGGCGAGCCGATTAATCCAGTCGGCACGGTAGGACAACTTAACGTGGCGGTGGATCGTTCCGGCACCAGTAGCAATAATAATGTCTACATCCTTTGTAGTGTGCGGCCGAGCGGCGCTAGCACCGGTAGCGAAGTCATGTTCGCACGCAGCACCGATAGCGGACATACCTTCAGCGCGCCGCATCGGATAAACGACGATCCAGTCGATCAGAATAAGTGGCATTGGTTAGCTGCCTTGTCCGTGGCGCCTAATGGCCGCCTGGATGCCGTCTGGTTCGATACGCGCAATGCCATCAATAACACCGACTCACAGCTATTCTATTCCTATAGCACTGACGTCGGGAATACCTGGTCGCCCAATGTTCCGGTAAGTCCGCCCTTTGATCCTTTCATCGGTTATCCTAATCAGGAAAAAATCGGTGACTACATAACTATCGTTTCCGACAGCACTGGCGGCGACGTGGCCTACGCTGCGACCTTCAACGGCGAACAAGATATCTACTACGTCCGCGTCGCTCCCCTGACCTCGCCGCTGCTTAACATATCTACCCGCCTGCGTGTCCTGGCCGATGACGACGTTCTCATCGCCGGGTTCATTATTACTGGCAACGCACCCAAGCGGGTGATCGTTCGCGGCATCGGGCCTTCGCTCTCCTCTTTTGGCATAACCGGCGTGCTGGCTGATCCCACTCTTGAGTTACATCAAGGCGCCACCACCCTGGCTACGAACGACAACTGGAAGGTGCGATCGGATGGAACCGACCAGCAGGCGGAAGTTGAAGCTACCACCATCCCGCCGACCAACGACCTGGAATCAGCCATCGTCATGACCCTGGACCCGGGCTCTTATACCGCCGTCCTTTCCGGCAAGAATGGCGGCACCGGCGTAGGTGTAGTTGAAGTTTACGACCTTGCGCCAGCTGCCAACTCTCAGCTGGCCAACATTAGCACGCGTGGCTTGGTCGATACCGGCGATAACGTCATGATCGGCGGCTTTATCATCGGAGGAGGTAGCAGCACGGGTGGGCGCGCTATCATCCGTGCCATTGGTCCTTCGCTAGGCAACTTTAACATTCAAGGCGCGCTGCAGGATCCGATGCTCGAGCTGCACGATGCCAACGGCACCACCATCGCCACGAACGACGATTGGAAGAACAGCGACCTGGCCGGCCAGACTCAGGAAAACGAAGTCCGCGCTACCACCATTGCGCCCAGTGACGATCGCGAATCAGCTATCGTGGCCAGCTTCCGCCCCGGCCCTTACACCGCCATCGTGCGCGGCAAGAATAACACTACCGGCGTCGCTCTGGTTGAATGCTACACCTTGCCTTAGCCAACTCCCGAGGCAGAGACTGTGCGCGAGAAGGAGCGCGATCTTGTCCACAGAAAAGCAAACCGGAAAACAAACAAGGCTGAAGGATTGTCCTTCCAGCGCAAACGGTTGCCGGTGACCCGCAAGAAACGGTGAGGCTTTAGCAAACATCGGCGAGCGGCATCTCACATTCATGGCTTGGTTTAAGCAAAAGGGAAAATCATGAAAACCAATGAACCACCAATCATCTGCGGAACGGATTTCTCTGAGCCGGCGGCGTGCGCCGCCAAGGCCGCGGCAGCAATTACGCGACGCATAGGGACGAAGCTATTGCTGCTTCACGCGGCCGAGCACGCCGGTGTCATTGCCGAACCGCCGGAAATCGGACAGGCATTCGTCACCGCGCAGAGCGAGGAACTTCACGCGGCGGCGGAAGCGCTGCGCTCGGTCGGGACGGAGGTGGAAGAGGCGTTTGCCTTCGGCCCGGCGGACAAGGCACTCGTCGAAATGGCATCGCAGCGGAAGGCGCGCATGATCGTCGCGGCGGCGGTGGGCCGCACTCGCCGCTTGCTTATGGGGAGCGTGGCGGTGCGGACAGCCGAGACAGCTACAGTTCCGACGCTTGTCGTTAGGCAAGCTCGCAGGCTTACAGAATGGGCGGAAGGCAAGCGCACCCTGCGCATCGTGATGGGCGATGATTTTTCTGCGACCGGAGAGGCCGCATTGCGTTTTGTCGCCGATCTCGCGAAGCTCGGTCCGTGCGACATCACGGTCGCGCACGTCGATTGGCCGCCGGAAGAACGACGTCGCTACAATCTGCGCGGTCCCGTTTCGCTGACGGAAAACGATCCTGAGGTGCAGCGGGCGCTGGAGAAAAAGCTCTCTCAAAGAACGCACGCATTGCTCGGTCGCCGCAAATGCGCTTTGCATGTGGTGCCCTGCTGGGGCCGTGCCGATGGCTACCTCCTTTCACTCGCGGCCGACACGAAGGCGGATCTGATGGTCCTTGGAACACACCAACGCCACGGCATCGAACGTTTCCGCCTTGGCTCTGTATCGCGAGCAGTCCTAAATGACGCGCTGGTCAGCGTTGCAGTCGTGCCGATGCCAATGAAGGCGGAACGGCGGACGCAGCGACGCGCGCGCAAAAACATCCTGGTAGAAGCATGAAGGCAAGACGGTCTAACGAAACCAATTCCGCCGGCAGCAAGCAGCAGCGTCTTCTCGTTGCCGTAGATTTCTCGGATTCGTCCGTCGGTGCGTTGCGGCACGCGGTCGAGATGGCCAGCCGATCGAAGAGCTCATTGCTGATCCTCCATGTCGTCGCCGCGAATTATGGAATGCTTGGAATCGGCCGCGAAGCCATGCGCGACTACGATGAGTCACAGCAGCGGAATGCGGCGGAGCAATTGCGTGTTCTTATCAAAACGACCGTCGGTCGAGGAATCCAGGCGAATCTGGAAGTTCGTGTTGGCTCGCCGGCCGAGGAAATCGTATCTGCCGCATCCGAGGGAAAGTGCGACGTGATTGTGCTCTCGACGCATGGCCACGGCGCGCTCGATCGTCTTCTTCTGGGCAGCGTGGCGGATCGGGTGATTCGAATGGCGACGCGTCCTGTGTTGGTCGTTCCGCCGGTTGTCGTCCTCACCGAGCAGCAGCAAACTCGCCCGGCGGTTCTCCGATTGAAACCTTTGAAAAAGAGGGTTGCGGCGCATGCAGGCCATCGCCGAAGACCCTAGCCTAACGAGCGGTTTCGTTGGTGATCCAGCTCGCTGGTATCGCGAAACACCAGAGGTCGTACTCACGATCCTGGCCAGTTCTGAGTCTGGCCTCTCGACCATCGAAGCAGCGCGGCGCCTCGCACAAAATGGGCCTAACGAATTGCGCGAAGCGGAACCGGTTACCGCATGGGTAATCTTTCTCAGGCAATTCAAGAACCTAATCATTTGGATTTTAATTGGTGCGGCGGTTGTTTCTGGTGCTCTGGGTGAGTGGGTCGACGCGTCCGCAATTCTCGCCATCGTTCTGCTCAACGCTGTCATCGGTTTCTATCAGGAATTCAGCGCGGAAAAATCCATCGCTGCGCTGAAGAAAATGACCGCGCCCCGTGCCAAGGTCTGGCGCGATGGTCGCCTAACGACACTGGCTGCCGCGGAGATTGTTCCGGGCGATGTCCTTGAACTTGAAGCTGGCGACCTGGTCGCGGCCGATGCGCGCCTGCTGCAGGTCGCTTCCCTGAAGTGCATTGAATCCGCGCTAACCGGCGAATCGGACGCGGTAGAGAAACGCTCGGAGGCACTTGAGGCCGAAAACATTCCACTCGGCGATTGCGCGAACATGGTTTTCATGGGCACGAGTGTCGCCGCGGGGACCGCGCGCGCGGTGGTGGTGGCGACCGCGATGGGGACTGAACTCGGACAAATCGCGACGCTAATTAAGGAAGCTGAGACGGATGAAGGGACACCGCTGCAACAAAAGCTGGAATCATTCGGGCGCGTGCTTGTGTGGGCGTCGCTCGGCATTGTCGCGCTACTGTTTGTGCTCGGTCTCGCGCGCGGCGTTGGGTTACTGGAGTTGTTCCTAACCGCGGTCAGCCTCGCGGTTGCGGCGGTCCCGGAAGGATTGCCCGCGGTGGTTACTATTGCGCTCGCGCTCGGCGTTCTGCGCATGTCGCGTCGCCGAGCGCTTGTGCGAAGACTTCCGGCAGTCGAGACGCTCGGTTCCACCAACGTAATCTGTACCGACAAAACGGGCACACTCACGATGGGCGAAATGACGGTGCGCGCTTTGTATGTTGCCGGCCGTACCTTTGAAGTGACCGGGGAAGGTTACGGCCCACACGGTGAGATTCGACTGGAAGGCAAAATATTGGACGCGCGTCACGTGGCGCCCCTTTTGGAAATGGCGAACATCCTCATCGGCGCGAACAACGCGCAGCTTTCACTCGAGGATGGAACGTGGAAGGTCGTGGGCGATCCGACGGAAGGGGCCCTTCTTTCCGTAGGACACAAAGCCGGCGGGAGCAAGGAGCAGCTCGAACACGAACTGCCCAAACATCACGAGATTCCGTTCGATTCCGATCGCAAACGTCACACCGTCGTGCGGTTCTTGCCTAACGAGCAGTTGCGCGCCTTTGTGAATGGCGCGCCCGACCTGCTCCTCGCGCGCTGCACGCACATCCTCGGCGACAACGGTGTGCGCGCGATGAACGAATCGGATCGCAAACAAATCGCCGCGCAAAATTCCGCCATGGCCACGCGCTCCTTACGTGTCCTCGGCTCCGCTTATCGCGATCTCGATCTCGCTTCGCCGGTCGAACTCAGCGCCGAGGAAGTGGAGCGCGATCTCGTCTTCGTTGGCCTGACCGGGATGTATGATCCACCGCGACCGGAAGCGAAAGATGCCGTGGCCAAATGCCGCGCGGCCGGCATCCGCGTGGTCATGATCACCGGCGATCATCCGCAAACCGCAATGGCGATTGCGCGCGAACTGGGCATCGCGACCAGTGATGACGTCGCGCTCGCCGCGAATGAAGTCGATAGCCTGACGGACGAACAACTTCGCGCGCGCGCTTCGAAAGTTGCTGTCTATGCGCGCGTCACCGCCGAGCACAAACTGCGGATTATCCGCGCCTGGAAAGCGAACGACGCCGTGGTTGCGATGACTGGCGACGGCGTGAACGACGCGCCCGCGATCAAAGGCGCCGACATCGGCATCGCCATGGGCCGCAGCGGCACGGAGGTGACGAAGCAAGCGTCGGACATGATCATCACCGACGACAACTTTGCCTCGATCGTCGCCGCCGTAGAGGAAGGCCGCGGCATCTACGATAACATTCGCAAGACGCTCCAATACCTCCTCGCCGGTCCTGCCGGCGAACTCCTGCTCATGACGATCTGCGTCGTCATCGGGCTGCCCGCGCCGCTCCTCCCGACTCATATCCTCTGGATCAATCTCGTCACCGACGGCCTCCCCGCGCTGTGTCTCGCCACCGACCCGATCGACCCCGACGTAATGCGGCGCCGGCCACGTCGCCGTGACGAACGCATTACCGAAAGCGGCTTCCTGCCAAAGGTGTTCCTCACTGGCATCCTCACCGCCGGCGTCTCGTTCGCCGTCTATCTGTATGGTCTGAAATTCGAGACGTTGGAAATGGCCCGGACGCATGCCTTCGCCGTGCTCGTCTTTATCGAACTGGTCCGCTCCTTCGGTGCCCGAAGCGAAACGCGTCCGATCTGGCGAATGAATTTCCTCTCCAATCTCAATCTTCTTGCCGTCGTTGCGCTCTCCCTCGCCCTTCAGATTTGGAGCCATCACAATTTATGGCTCGCCGGTTTCCTCAAAACCTCACTCGTGCCGGTGCGCGATTGTCTCATCCTACTTGCGCTTTCCAGCGTACCGCTTCTCGTGCTCGAAATGCGTAAAGTGATTTTCGCGAAACAACGCACGCGGTCAAAAATCATGGCATCTGCTCGTCGACCGCGGCGGCCCTGGCGGAAGGCGGCTATTCTTGTTTTCGGCGGACTGACCGTCGCGATGGGGATCGCAATGATAATCCTTCCTGGTCCCGCGTTTATTTTCATTCCGCTGGGTCTGGCGATTCTTGCGACAGAGTTCCGGTGGGCCAAGAGATGGCTCGCCGCTACGCGACAGTGGATACGGCATCGAATAGCGAAGCGAAAGCAAGCAAGATGAATCTCGAAAGGTCTATTGCCGCTGCGAGACCCGCGAATCGCCGCTCGGCGCTCGAAAGCGATGCTCGCGCCGAAATCAGTCTCGTTAGCCCGAGCTCCTAGGCCCGACTCAGCGTTTCCAATTTTAGTCTGCTACGATAACTAGGGCAACAAAGGATGAGCTATCCTGTCACCAGCGATAAGACCTGAACCGCTGCCTGTGTAAGAGTACTGATTTCTCGAGGGTCGGCTCGGATGTCGCGGTCTCGCTTTCCGTTCCATCGATCTTCGCTGTGATAATTTCTGAAGGAGATGGGAATTGAATTCCAAAGGCTAAGAAGCGTTCTTGACCGATCTGAACGCCAGGCATTCGTAAAGAACGCGGTCTGGCTGAAAATTGGAAGAAGACCGAAGCAAAATGTGGATTCCCTGGCGTTCCGTGCGACCATTTTGAACGAGATGGGACGCCAGGTCATCCTGTGACTCAAGGGCCTGCACCATTTCACGGTCCTGACATAGAACAACTGGCTTGGAGCCGGGGATTGACAGAATCGAGAGTGGAACAATGAAACGAGCAAGCTCAAGGGGTAAACCAAGCTCGTGAGCAGCAGCATGCCTAACTTCAAGCTTGATCATGCGCGCTCTTGCGTCGGGCGCGGTCGAGTCTAGCGCGACATGGATCGCGTCGAGCAGCCGGTCGCGGACCTCTCCCAGATCTTTCAATGATGTGAGGTCCTGGAGCGCGACCTGCGTCTGGATTGCTTTGGCGAGAGAGGAAATCTCCTTGAGATAGGCATGCTTTTGCGTATCCGGGACAAAGTACATTACCAGGAGATGCACCGGCGCGTTGTCATGCGCGCCGTAGTCGATACCCGCAGGACTCCAACCCACTGCGCAAACCAGTTCGCCATCGTGTGGAGCGCGCGCGTGCGGACAAGCCCAACCTTTTCCTATGCCCGTGTTGTGCATCTGCTCGCGCGCGAGCATGCTTTCAGTGATACCGCCTTCGACTCCAATATCTGGAATAGCTTCAATGAGGGCGGCCAGATATTCCAGCGCCTTGGTCTTGTGGCTGTCCGTCAATTCAATCAAACGACCAGCCTGTAATGCATCGAGAAGGCTTCTCATGTTAATCCATCCCGTATTTCCGGTGGAACCACACTTTAACAGAATGAGTTAACACCGAATAGCAAAGAAGGAACCCCGCGATCCATATCCAAAAGCTGCCTGGTAGCGGGACAAAGCCGAAATATCTCCCAATCCGCAGGTAAGGGAGAGCTGCGCCCACCATCATAACAATCGTTGTTGTCAGAAGAAGGAATGGGCTGGCGATGCTTTGAAAAAAGGGAATCCTATTAGTTCTGATAATGTGAACGATAAGCGTTTGAGTCAGAATCGACTCTACGAACCAGCCAGTATGGAACAGACTTTCATAGTAAATTCTCATCTCCGGTGAGGTCGCAGGATGGGAGTAAAGCCTGCAATTAAAGAAGTAGAGCATGAGAAAGAAAGTAGCGTAATCGAAGATGGAACTCATTGGTCCGATGAAGACCATAAAGCGACGGATGTTCTCGATGTTCCACTTCCGAGGAGTCTGGAGGTATTCCTCATCGACATGGTCCGCTGGAATGCCGACCTGCGACGCATCGTAAAGCAGGTTGTTCAGCAAAATCTGAATAGGCGCCATCGGAAGGAAGGGCAGGAAGTAGCTTCCGCCTACTACACTGAACATATTTCCAAAGTTCGAGCTAGCGCCCATGCGGATGTATTTGATGATATTACCGAACACTTTTCTCCCTTCGATGATGCCGTCCTCCAGCACTAGGAGATTCTTTTCTAGAAGAATGATGTCAGCCGATTCCTTTGCCACATCGACCGCCGTATCGACCGAAATGCCGACGTCGGCCGCACGCATGGAAAGAGCGTCGTTAATACCGTCACCCATGTAGCCGACGACGTGCCCGCGCTTTTGCAGGACGGTAATAATGTGCTCCTTTTGTGACGGCGAGAGACGGGCAAACACATCATTCTTTTCCACAAGGTCGCTCAGTTGCGTTTCGTTCAAACTGAAAAGCTTGTCGCCGGTGATGACCTCTTGTTCCTTCAAGCCGACATCCTTGCAAATCTTTCGCGTCACCAGCGCGTTATCACCGGTTAGTATCTTGGTGGTAACACCGAACTGCTTGAGCGACGCGAGGGCCTTGGCGGCGGAGCCTTTAGGTGGATCCAGAAAGGCGATGTAGCCGAGTAAGACCAAGTCGCTTTCGTCAGCCACTGAGAACACCTGCTTGCTTTGCGGAAATTCGCGGTAGGCGATTCCGAGCACCCGATAACCGTCCCGGCTCAAGTCTTCATACTCACCCAGAAGGTCATTCTTGATCAGGTCAATCATCAGATGAATTTCTTCATCGATCTGGTAGTGCGTGCAGACCTTGTAAATGTCTTCTACGGCACCCTTGCAAATCAGGACGTGATCGCCTTCGTAATCCACCACGACAGACATGCGTTTCCGTTGAAAGTCGAAAGGAATCTCATCCACCTTTCCGCAGCCCCGCTCCACGTCCAGATCGGTGTGCGAAAGGACTGACCGGTCGAGGACGTTACGCAACCCAGTCTGATAGTAGCTGTTCATGTAGGCGTAACGCAGGACGTCGTCGCTATCGCGGTTAGTAACATCAACCGCCTTCTCTAGAATCACCCGGTCTTGGGTAAGTGTGCCCGTCTTGTCGGTGCAGAGAATATCGATGGCACCAAAGTTCTGGATGGAGTTCAGCCGCTTCACGATGACCTTCTTTTTCGACATGGCCATGGCGCCTTTGGAAAGGTTCACCGTTACAATCATCGGCAGCATTTCCGGTGTTAGTCCTACAGCTACCGAAAGGGCGAAGAGGAGAGCCTCCGCCCAGTCATGCTTGGTTATGCCGACAATCAAAAAGACGACTGCGACCATCACCACCATGAAGCGAATCATCAGCCAGGTGAAACCAGCGATCCCTTTGTCGAAACTCGTCTGGACGCGCTGTCCCGCTAGCTTTTCCGCAATCGAACCAAAGTGCGTCCTGCTCCCGGTGTTAACGACTACGCCACGAGCCGTGCCGCTGACAACATTGCTCCCTTGGAAACAAGCGTTCTGCAATTCGATAAGGCCCCGGCCAGCTACCTCAGCGGGCTCGGTATGTTTCTCCACCGGCATGGATTCGCCGGTGAGGGAGGACTGACTTACGAAAAAATCCTTGGCGCTGATTAAACGAAGATCCGCCGGGATAAGTGCGCCGGCCTGCAGGATGACAATATCTCCCGGAACAACCTCGGCTATTGGGATGTCACATTCTTTTCCGTCGCGTAGAACTAGGGAGTCGGTTTGCACCATGGCCTTCAGCTTTTCCACCGCCTTGCTGGAGCGATGCTCCTGCACATAGGCCAGCACCACGCTGAGCAGGACCATGACACCTACGACCGTGGCCGCGCGGACATCTCCCATTAGCAAAGAGACCGCGCAGATCACAAGCAGTTGGATGACCAGCGGATTGCGGCAGCGCCGCAAAAGTTCCGTGACGAAGCTGGGCTCTTTTCTGTGACTGAGAATATTGCGGCCGTATTCTCCCCGAGCAGTTTCAACTTGCTCATCTGAAAGGCCCTGCTCTGTCACGCCAAGACGCTGCAACGCTCCCTCGGCCGGCAGCGTGCACAGCTCCATGAGTTTCTGCTCGTGCTCTGAAATCGCAGCAGATGCCGCCTTGACTGCCTTCTGCAGAATGGCGGGATGGAGTTTGCCCGAAAAAATAAATTGAAACATGAAAGTTCTCGCTGCTAGCCGCGGCTACAAGCGCTCGACTTTACGGATCATCCGAATGGTAGATTGAAAGTCGACTGAAGAATTGATTGGGGCGCATCCGGGCGGCGGCAATCACGCGGCAGAGCCGGCTGAGTTCCGTTAGAGCTTGGAGCGTCGCGCGTGAACGCCGCGACTCTATGCGATCGAGCAGTGCGAGAGTCCAGCTAATCCGCCAACGCAGCAGAAGCCAGCGGCGCAGGCGCCGGAAGCAGGTATCGGGAGGGAGACTGTGCGCTATCCGAAGCTTTCGTAGTGACGCCTCCGCGCGTTCGAGACGCACACCCGCTTCTTCCGTCAGACGCAGTAGGACCAATTTATGTTCCGATCCTTTGGTCTCGCGGGCTGCGAGAGCGGAATAGATTCGCGCGCGTTCGTGGAGGTCGCTGTAACTCTGCGCAGTGTTGAGCCGCACTCGTCGGAGTTTCCGCCGAAGCCGGCGGATTGTTGGGCCGGGCGGTGACGCAGCATATGGCTGAGTCGCCTTTGTCCAGGCGGCCGTAGTGCTGAAAATGGCCGGACTCATTCGATAAGATGCATACCCCCATACCCCATATTTTGTCCACTCTCCTCTTTACGAATCCTCCTGTCGTCCGTAGCCTCACAATGTGACCCAAAAACGTAGCCATCAGCACCCCGAAAAGGAACGTCGCGCCTCAGTTATCCGGGTGCGCAAGATTGTCGGCCAGCTCAACGCCGTCGAACGAATGATCGAGGAGGACCTCGACTGTGTGGACATCCTCCTACAGATCGTCTCCGCCCGGCGCGGTCTGAAATCGCTCGCGGAAAAGCTTATTCATTCGCACGCTCACTATTGCATTGCAGAGGCGCGCACACCGACAGAAAGCCGGCGGAAGTTACGCGAGTTACTCACAGTTCTCGAGCGTTATGTCGAGTAGGTGCGCTAGCAGCAGTCGATGAAGAAAGGAAACCCAACGATGCCTGGATGGTTTTATTACGCGCTGGGCGCAGCCGTTCTTTACGGCGCGCATCAAATTTTCACAAAACTGGCCGCTGATCGAATCAGCGACGGTCTTGGCGGCTTCGTCGTCGAGGCAACCGCGGCTGTCACGATTCTAGGCTATCTCGCCTGCCTCCGATTCGCAGGAATGTGGAACCAAACGTCTTCTGCACCCGGTATTTTTTACTCGGTGCTTACGGGAATCTGTGTCGGCGCGGGCACGATCTTTTTCTTTCTCCTCTTTCAAAAGGGCGGTCCGCTCTCTTCCGTGCCGATGATCTTGGCGGGAGGAGCCGCCCTGATGGCGATAGCAGGAATTTTCTTCTTCAAAGAACCAGCTTCAGCGCTTCGACTTTTTGGAATCGTGCTCGCGCTGGCTGGATTGTTTTTGCTTCGTTCCCCGGCAGCGATTTGATAGGCGCTTCCGAAAGAAAATGGCATGCTGCGAACGACCAAATTGCGGATTGCCGCTGTAGCGAGATCGCTCCTCGGCCTTTACCTGCTGGAATCGGCCACCACATTGCACGCCGTCAGTCCGCTCGTGACCGACGATGCCGACACGGTTGAGCCCGGAAAATTGCAACTCAACTGCGATTTCTTTTTTGTGCGGACAAGTTCAACCTCGTTGTATTCTGTGCCGATCAATCCGGTCCTGGGCCTGACTCCTCGACTCGAGCTTGGCGTCATATTCGGTTATCAGTGGCGCGATGGTGCCGGGGCGATTCCAACAGTCACCGATGCCGATGACCTAACGGATCTGACGGTCGCGCCAAAGCTTCGCCTTTGGCAGGGCCTTGATGACAAGCTCAAGTTTAGCGCCCGCCTGGACTTGAAACTGCCGACCGCCTCCGACCGACACTCACTCGGTACTGGCGATCCGGATGTTGGACTCGTCGGCATCGCAACTTACAAGTTCGGAAAGACAAGCTTCGATTCCAACATTGGTTATTACGCGATCGACATTTCGTGCGCAGACTTCCTCAATGACCGCTGGTTCATCGGCGAGGCGGTCAGGCACGAATTGAACAAGGAGTGGACCGTCGTCGCGGAAGCCTATGGCCTGCTTCCAAATACGCGAGCCGGTGGCTATGCGACCTGGTATTTTAGCGGTGGCCCGCAATGGTCGGTTCGTGAAAACATTGTTCTCACAGCCCTCCTCGGCTCGGCCGCCGGCCACAAGAGCCCGGATCTGACCGGTACTTTAGAAGTAACGCTTACGTTTTAAGTCGATGAAGAAGTGGAAAACAGTATCCAAAGCGAAGAAAATACTCGGCCAAATGCAGGCACGCCGTAGTTCCACTCGCAGCACTCGTTAGGCGGCGCCTCGGCAAGAAAGGCTTCGACAATCGCAATTGCCGCGCAGCAGCGGCATCTGGCTTTATTAGTTTTTGTTTATGAACCAGCCAAAAAAAGTTGGACTTGTCTTCGCCGCGCTCCTAGGCGGCTGGCATGTCGTCTGGGCGCTGCTCGTGCTCATCGGCGCCGCCCAACCGGTAATCGATTTCATCTTCTGGGCGCACATGATTCGCCCGCTCTACATCATTAACGGATTCGCGCTCCTCCCCGCGGTCGTGCTCGTCGTCATCACAAGTGGGCTCGGCTACGTCCTCGGCTATCTCGGCACGATCCTCTGGAACAAACTGCATCAAACCTAACGACCTGAAAACGTCCTCAACGCAACGCAACGGCGCGCAACATCTGCGCAGCGCAAACATTCTTGTCCCCATCGATTTCTCGCCGATGTCGATCGCGGCCATCGCGCGGGATGCGCCGTGCAGGGCGATCGACGAAGTCAGCCCTGACGGCTCGCCGGCGACAGCCGCAATTCCACCGGTATGCGACTGAGCTTTTCGTAGATCTGCCAGAGGTGTCGCAGCGGCCACCAATCGTAGAGAAAGATTTGCATTGGTCGCCACATCGCGACCCAGCCGCCGATCGTCAGGCTCTCGCGCACGAGACTGAGTAACGTGCCCGGTTCCTGATGAACGATCAGCTTACTGATTAACAAACAGGCCGCGACGAAGAGCACCCCGATGACGAGGCTGGTGCGTCCCTGTTTGAGAAGGCGTCTGAATTCCAGGCGAACCAGCTTTGACCGGTAGGCGAAATAATTGCGCACCGCCGTCTCCACCAGTTCTTGCTTCGCAGCCATGTCGTCGATGTGATGGACGTGAATGATCAGGACGAGCGGATCTCTGCGGTGATATTCCCGCGCCCAACTGACGATGAATTCCTCGGCGTCGTGATCGAGGTCCTTCTCGTGAAAAGGCGACGGGTCCATCGAGTTGAACAGCCGCTCGATGTGATCGAGAAAAATCTCGATCCTTTGCGGCGATCTCTTCCGGATCCTGATGTCGTGAATCATACCTAACGAGTGGTTGCCGGGTCATTCTTCAAAGACCCTTATGAGCCATGCCGCACCGTCGCAGGGCACATCGAACTGGCTTTTCGCTTCTTGCGAAACGGTGGGCGAAAGTTGCGCAAAACCGGTTTCTAGTCGCTCTCGCCTGAGCGCTTTAGTATGACGGGCGCACATGACTACGGCGCCGCTCGGCCTAACGAGTGCTGAAGCGCGGGAGCGATTACTTCGCTTCGGCGCGCGCCGGCTGCAGCCTTCGCGCGAGACTGCTGCTTTCGCGCTCTTCTTTCGCCAGCTCACCAGCCCGATCATTCTCATCCTGATCGGCGCGGCGTTGCTCTCGATGTTTCTGGCCGATGTGAGCGATGCCCTCATGATTCTCTTCATTGTTCTGGCGAGCGCGTGTCTCAGTTTTTGGCAGGAGTTTCAGGCGAGTAACGCGGTCGAGAAGCTGCGCGCAATCGTCATGATCGTTTTCGGGACGCTCAGCTCGGTCTTTGATTACCTCACCTTTGCCGCCTTGCTCTCGTTAGGCGCGACTCAGACAGCATTCCGCACCGGATGGTTTATCGAATCGATCGCTTCGGCGTCACTCGTCGTGCTCGTGGTGAGAAGCCGACGCGCATTTTTTCAAAGCCGGCCGAGCAAGCTCCTCATGATCGCAACCGGAGCAACGATCGTGATCACATTCACCATTCCGCATCTGCCGCTTGCCTCGGCCCTCGGCTTCGCGCCGATGCCGGCGCACTTCTATCCGATCGTGATCGCAATTGTCCTCGCCTACATGGCATCGGCGGAAGTGATGAAGCGCTTCTTTTATCGACTCGTTAGGCACGCCTAGCCGCGGCTAGTACTGCGCGCCGGTCATCGTGAAGGTGATCGGGGTGCGCACGCGACTCACCGTTCCGGCGCGGAAGCGCCAGCGGCGGAACGCGCTCAGCGCCGCGTTGTCGAGAATTGCGTTGCCGGTGCTTTGGCCCATGACCGCGTCGGTAACTGCTCCACTCGATGAATCCACTGTCATGAGTACCACTCCGCTGCCAGTGATGCGACTACGGCGCGCCTCGTACGGATATTCAGGACGCGGAGCGTTGAGGGCGACCGCTTTGGCTGACGCCATGGAGACTGGGCCGGCGATGCCTGCCGCACGAGGTCGCGCCAGCGGCGTGGCGGAACGTGACCGGTTCACCCGCTCCGGCGGAGGCGTGGCATTTTCTTCCACAAACTCCGGCGCCTCGGCGAGCGCCGGAGGCGCTTCCACCGGCACAGGCTCGACCTGCGGTTCGTCGGGCGTGACTGGCTCGGGCGGTCCGCTTTCAAACACCACCTCGGCGATCTGCTCTCCCATCGGCACGTCTGCCGGCGGCGGTATTTCAGACTCCAAGGCAGCAATGAAAATGGCCAGCGCGTGCAGCGCGAGCGCGATAAACAACGCTCGCGCGATCGGCCAGCGCGACGGTGGCCGATAGAGCGCTCGCGGGTAAATACCGCGAATCAGACTCGATTGATGCACCGGCCGATCGGGGCCGCGCGGCGTCAGCGGCTCGGGCCTCACAGCCCCAGCCGTCTCCGCGCGAGCGGACTCGTTTTCGACGACCATCGGCATCTTCGTCACGTTGTTCCTTCTCGCTTCAAGGCTACGCGCACGTCGCGGGCTTCCGCTTCGCCGGAATTGCGAAGATCTGAGCATTCCTTGCGCTGGTTCGTTAGACCAAATCGTCGAAACCTCCGAGTTCTTCACTCGCGGCGCGACGGCGTTCTGAAGGTAGCAATCCGGCCATGAGCACGGCCGCCAGAACTCACAAAAAGGAACTGGAGCCTAGGGGATTCGAACCCCTGACCTCCTCAATGCCATTGAGGCGCTCTACCAACTGAGCTAAGACCCCGCCAAGAAAGGCTGATTGTAGTTTCTTGATCGCTGATTGCAACTAGCGGCCGACAATGGAAACGTCGGTCCGCGTGGCGAGATCGCACAGTGCTTCTTTCTCGAGCAACAAGGTGCGGCCGGCCTCGACCGCGATGACGCGCACCTTCGCTTCCGCGGCGATGCGCACGGTTTCGGTGCCGATGACGGGAACATCGAAGCGCATGTCCTGGTTCGGTTTCGAGACTTTGACCATGACGGCATCCTGGCGCGCCAACTCGCCGCCGCGCCGGATGGCATCGTTGGTTCCCTCGAATGCTTCCACGGCGACGACGGTTCCGCTTTTCACGAGCACGGTCTGTCCGATATCGAGCCGGCTGATTTGGCGCGCGATTTCAAAACCGTAAGTCACGTCGCGTAGTTCGCGTTTGCTCAACGCCCGGCCGGCGACCAGTCCCGGCTTGGCCAGGCAATCGGCGAGGAAAGCTGTGGCCGGAAGCAATTCGACCCCGGCGCGCGAGAGCTCATCCGCGATGGCACCGAAAATTGTCTCGGCATTCTTGTGCTTCAAACGCGCGAGAAGCAGGAGCGCTTTCCAATCCGGTCGCAGATCGAAGAGATTCTTCGGTGCGATTTGCCCGGCCATCATGGCGTGCCGTACGCCGGTGCGCCGGAAGAAATCGAGCAGACGCGCCAGTTGTCCGACACGCAGCCATTCGATGACATCGACACTACTCGTTAGGCCGGGATCGGTTTCGCCGGTGAAAGCCGCCGCGACAATGCGTTGCACACCCGCGGCCCGTGCAGCGCGCGCGACCAAGCCCGGGTAAGCGCCGTTGCCGGCGATGATTCCGAGCGCCTCGGGCGTTTGCACGAAAGAGCGCGAACGCGCCTAGTGATGACGGCGACGCTTGACGTGCAGTTGCGCCAAGGCCTTTTGCAAGCCCGCCTGGATCGAGGCGACGTCTTCCGCGCCGTGATCTTCCTTCATCGCCGCCTGCGCACGCGCGACCGCTTCTTCGGCCGCGCTCAGGTCGATCTTGGATGCTTCCAAGGCAACGTCGGTTAGAACCGAAACACTCGAGCCCGTGATCTCGACGAAACCTTCGCCCACGGCGAGATATTCTTCGCGCCCATCCTTGACCACGCGCAGCTCGCCTGGTTTCAAGGCGGTCAACAACGGCACGTGATTCGGATAAACACCGATCTCACCTTCCGTTCCCGGGAGGGTGACCATCTGCACGTCCGCGGAATAGGCCGTGGCTTCGGGGGTAACGATCTCGAGTTTGAGCGTTGCAGCCATGACTCGTTAGGCAGCTTTCTGCTCTTCCTGAATCATCTCGATGCCGCCCTTCATGTAGAAATTGGCTTCGCCCACATCATCATGCTTGCCTTCGAGGATTTCCTTGAAGCCACGCACCGTGTCCGCGATCGACACATACTGGCCTTTCGTACCCGTGAATACTTCCGCGACCGTGAACGGCTGGCTAAGGAAGCGCTGAATTTTGCGTGCGCGGAAAACAGTCAGCTTGTCCTCGGGACTTAATTCATCCATGCCGAGAATGGCGATGATGTCCTGCAAATCCTTGTAACGCTGCAACACGCGCTGCACGCCGCGCGCAGTATTGTAGTGTTCTTCGCCGACAATTTCCGGCGCGAGCGACTTCGAGGTCGACGCGAGCGGATCGACCGCAGGATAGATTCCGAGTTCCGCAATGGAGCGCTCGAGCACGATGGTCGAATCCAAATGCGCGAAGGTATTCGCCGGCGCCGGATCGGTCAGATCGTCCGCCGGAACGTAGACCGCCTGGAAGGATGTGATCGAACCTTTATTGGTCGAAGTGATGCGTTCCTGCAGGTCACCCATTTCCGCCGCGAGGGTCGGTTGATAACCGACTGCGCTCGGCGTTCTACCTAACAAAGCCGACACTTCCGAGCCCGCCTGTGAAAAACGGAAGATGTTGTCGATGAACAACAAGACGTCTTGGTTCTTCTCATCACGGAAATACTCCGTCATGGCCAGAGCAGCCAGCGCGACCCGCAAACGCGCGCCCGGCGGTTCGTTCATCTGCCCGTAAACCAGCGCGACTTTCGACTTGCTCAGATCCTTCTGGTCGATGACGCCGGCTTCACTCATTTCCTTGTAAAGATCGTTGCCCTCGCGCGTGCGTTCACCCACACCGGCGAAGACGGAGAAGCCACCGTGACCTTTGGCGATGTTGTTGATCAACTCCATGATCACAACCGTCTTGCCGACACCGGCGCCGCCGAACGCACCCACTTTGCCGCCTTTGGAGAACGGGCAGATGAGATCGATGACCTTGATACCGGTCTCAAGAATTTGCGTTGTCGTATCCTGCTCGGTCAATAAGGGAGCGGGGCGATGAATCGGATAACGCTTGGTGAATGAAACCGGGCCGCGATCATCCACCGGATCACCGGTGACATTGAAAACACGGCCAAGTGTCCCCTCGCCTACCGGCACAGAAATCGGCGCGCCTGTGTCGGTCACCTTCATGCCGCGCTTCAAACCTTCGGTCGACGACATGGCGACGGTGCGAACCCAGTTTTCGCCGAGGTGCTGCTGCACTTCGAGGGTCAGTTTGGTCGGACGGCCGTTGACTTCGTAATCGAGTTCGAGCGCGTTGTAGATGCGCGGCAATTCCTTTGTGCTCGCGAACTCCACGTCCACCACGGGGCCGATTACTTGAGTGATAGTTCCTGTATTCATAATTGTGCTAACCACCGAGCGCCATCTGCGCGGTCGAGATTTCCAGCAGCTCAGTCGTGATACTGGCCTGCCGCATTTTGTTGTACTCGAGCGTGAGGTCCTTGATGAATTGGTGCGCGTTATCGGTCGCGCTCTTCATCGCCACCATGCGGGCACTGTGCTCGGAAGCGCGCGCGTCGAGGACCATTTGGAAAACCTGATACTGCAAATAGTACGGCAGCATGATATCGAGTACGCCTTCGGCCGATGGTTCGAAAATGTAGCCCACCATCGGATCGCCCTCGGGCTTCTCCTCCGCCTGCGGCACGTCGAAACTCGAGATGGGCAGGAGCGTCCGCACGAGTGGCTTCTGGTTAATCGTGTTGATGAAATGCGTGTAGAGAACGGAAACACGATCGACCTCGCCAGTGAGGAAACGTTCCATGGCGAACTGCGCGATCGGCTTCGTCTCGATAAACGACGGCGCGTCTTTCAATTCGAAGTCGGCCTGGATTTGGCGCCTGGCCCGTCCGAGAAACTGTCGCGCTTTTCGTCCCGAAACCACGTAGACGGTCTTGTCCGCCGGGAATTGAATCGCTTCTCGCGAGAGATTCGTGTTGAGCGCGCCAGCCAAACCTTTGTCCGTGGCCAGGACAATCACGAGTTCCTTCTCTACCTCGCGCACCTGGAGCAAGGGATGCAGCTTGTGATCGGTCCGCTTCTGCAATGAGACCAGCACGCGATTCATCAAAGCGGCATACGGACGGCCGGCGATGGCGTGCTGTTGCGCCTTGCGCATCTTCGAAGCCGCGACCATCTGCATCGCCTTCGTAATCTGCGAAGTGTTGCGGATCGATTTGATCCGGCGCCGAATATCCTGTGTGTTAGCCACTACTTGTTAGACTGGGTTGCTTGTCTTGAATTCTTCCAGCGCCGCCTTGAGCTCGTCTTCGAGATCCTTGTCGAGCGCCTTTTTCTCCAGAATCTTGCTGAGGGTGCCGGTCTTTCGCGTGCGGAAGTAATCCTGCAGCTTAGCCTGGAAGTCCTTCACCTTGTCGACCGGAACGACATCGAGATATCCGTTCTGCATCGCCCACAAAACCGCGACTTGTTCCTCAACCGGGATCGGATTGAACTGAATCTGCTTGAACAACTCGACGATGCGCTGACCGCGTTCGAGCTGCGCTTTCGTCTTCGCATCCAAATCCGAACCGAACTGCGCGAAGGCCGCGAGTTCGCGGAACTGCGCGAGGTCGAGCTTGATCTTACCCGCGACTTGTTTGATCGCCTTGATCTGCGCCGCGGAACCGACGCGGCTGACCGATAGACCGACGGAAATCGCAGGACGCACGCCTTGATAGAACAAATCCGTTTCCAGATAAATCTGTCCGTCAGTGATCGAGATAACGTTGGTCGGAATGTAAGCCGAGACGTCGCCGGCTTGCGTTTCGATAATCGGCAGCGCCGTTAACGAACCACCACCAGCTTCTTCGGTCACGCGCGCCGAGCGTTCGAGCAAACGCGAATGCAAGTAAAAGACGTCGCCCGGATAAGCCTCGCGACCCGACGGCCGTTTCAAGACTAAACAGACCTGGCGATACGCCACCGCGTGTTTGGAGAGATCGTCGTAGATAATGAGCGCATCCATGCCGTTATCCATGAACCACTCACCCATCGAGGCGCCGGCAAAGGGCGCGAGATACTGGTTCGTGGCCGAATCGGATGCCGGCGCGGAGACGATGGTGGTGTAAGGCATCGCACCTTCCCTTTCCAGAATCGTGAGCGCGCGTGCGACGTTGGAATTCTTCTGACCGATCGCAACGTAAATACAATAGAGCGGACGGAAATCTTTGATGCGGCCTTCTTCGCCAGCCTTGTTCAAACGCGCCTGGCTGATGATGGTGTCGAGCGCAATGACGGTCTTGCCTGTCGCGCGATCACCGATGATCAACTCGCGCTGACCGCGACCAATCGGAATCATCGCATCGATCGCCATGATGCCGGTCTGCACCGGCTGGCTCACACTCTTGCGTTTGATGACGCCGGGCGCGATTTTTTCGATCGGATAGGCCACGTCGGATTTGACCGGACCTTTGCCATCGAGCGGCTGACCGAGCGTGTTGACGACACGGCCTAACAAACCTTTGCCGACGGGAACCTGGAGCAGTTTGCCGGTGGTGCGGGCTTCGTCGCCTTCCATTATCTTGGTCGCATCGCCCAGCACAATTGCGCCGACTTCGGTTTCTTCGAGGTTGAGCGCGAGACCGAAAACGCCGTTGGGGAATTCGATCATCTCGTTCAACATCACGTCGCTCAATCCTTCGATGCGGGCGACGCCGTCGCCAGTCTCACGGACAACGCCGACGTTGCTCTTGGTCGTCGAGGTTTTCAGCCCCGCGATCTGCGTTTCGATTTCTTCCAGGATGCTGCTCATAATTTTGTAGCTGCGCCGTCGCGGCGGCAGGTTTCGTTAGGTTCTAAAGTTGTTGTTCAAGTCGCTGCAGGCGATGGCGCACGCTGCTGTCCCACACGTCACTCCCCACGCGAATGCGCATTCCGCCCAACAAGTCGGGATTTGTGATAAAGCGCGGATTCAAATCCGAACCGTATTTTCGTTTCAGATTCTCAACGACCTCGCGGGCCGCCTCGGGATGCAGTTCGCTGGCGCTTTCGATTGTGGCGGTGCGTTTCTCTACTTCCAGGCGCAGGAGACGTTTGTAAGCCTCGAGAGCCTTGATGCAGTTGCGCGGTTTCTTTTCGATCAACGATTTCACGAGCGAGCTGATCCGCCCGCTGTCCAGCCGGCCATCGGTAAAGCTGGAGCGCAACAATTCCTTGGAGAGTTGTCGTGTTTCCCTGTTGATCTTCATTCGTTAGGCACTCGTTAGGAAGCCATGCTTCGCGACGCTTCTTCCTGCAAACGACGCTGATCGTCGGAGGTGAGGACCTTGCCGGTCACCTTGGCGGTTGTGTTCACCACCAGGCGTCCGAGTTCGCGCTTCAAATCCGTCATGGTGCGTTCGCGTTCCAGCTGCGTCGCTTCATGCGCCTTGGCAATGATCTGCTCGGCTGACGCGATCGCTTCCTGTTGTTTGCGTTCGGCCACCTGGCCGGCGCTTTCGCGCGCTTCGTCGATCATCTTCTGCGCCTGCGCATTCGCCTTGGCCAGGATTTCCTGGTAACGCTGCTCCGCTTCCGCCAACTGCTGCTTGATCTTCTCGGAGTTCAATTGCGCCTCGGCGATTTGCTGACGCCGTTGCTCGAGCACAGCAAGGATCGGTTTGTAGGCAAACTTCCGCAGCAACAGCGCAACGATGGTGAAGCTAACGATCTGCGAGAGAAAAATCCGGAGATCGAATCCGAATGTCTCTCCGGTCGAGCGGATCATGTCGCCGAAACCGCCGCTGCCTTCGGCGAGGAAGATGGGAATGTTCATAGGCGAAACCGCCGCGAGACGCGACGCATTATTACCGAACGAGGAACAACGCGTAAAAGACGATGGCTTCGGCAAACGCGATCGACAAAATCGCCTGCACCAAAATTGGTGTAGCGGCGCCCGGATTGCGGCCGACCGCGGACGAAGCGCCCATGCCGATGAGACCGACGCCAATGGCTGCGCCAAGACCCGAAAGTCCGACGTGAAGGTTTCCGCTCAATTCTGCTAATAGTGGTTGGATCATATTTCTTTCTTGGTTGGTGTTTCATCAGCCGCTCCGCGGGAACCACGGTCATACGGCCGAAATCTTTTCTCTAATGGTGCGCACCCTCCTTCTCGTCGTGCTGGGTGATAAGGAGAGTGAAGACCGCAGTCAAAAGCATGAAGACGAGCGCCTGCACGATGCCGACCAGCAGCTCCATGAAATAAAACGGAATCGGGATCAGCCACGAAAGCGACGGCACGATGTGGCTCATCGATTCCAGCATGATTTCGCCGGCATAAACGTTGCCGTAGAGACGAAAGCTGAGGGAAATGGGCCGGAACAAAATCGAAATGATCTCGAGCCAGCCGACGAGGAAGAAGATCACGACCATGAGGATTTTGAGCAAACCTTTGCTCGCGCCTTTGGGTCCGAAGAGATGCATGATCAATCCGCCAAACCCGTTGGCCTGCAGTGCCCAGACAATCCAGCAGGCGAAAAAGACGATGGCCATGGCGAAGGTCAGGTTCAGATCCGCGGCCGCACCACGCAGGAGCGGACGGTCGACTTCAAAACCGTTGGGCGTGTGATGTCCCCATCCGATCGTGCCAATGCCCGGCAACAACCCGAACCAGTTCAGAAACAGAATGAAAATGAAGATGGTGGCGAAGAACCAGAAGGTCTTCTTCACCAGGTCGGGGCCGATGATGCTCTCGAGAAAGTTGTAAAGACTTTCCACCATCCATTCCCAAAAATTCTGCAACCCGCTCGGGACCGGCTTGATGTTTCGCGTCGCCAGCTGCGCCAAAATAATGATGCCGATCGCCACCACCCAGGTCACGACCATCGAACTCGTGACGCTCAATTTTCGAACCTTGAATACCTGCTGCGGTGCAAGCGGCAGATGATGTTCCTCGGCGGCCTGCGCGGTTCCGCCTTCGTGCACGGGCTCAGCCGCTCGCACAGGCATCGGCGCCGCGCTGAAGAACGCGCACATCACCGCCAGAATTAGAAGAAAACGAAACTGCATGGAGTTGAGAGGCAACGGCCCCGTCGCCAATTCGCCCAAGTCTCAGGTCGCACAGACCTCCTACTTGTGCACACTGGCGTGACCAATTAGACCTTGGTCTTAGTCGGAATCGCCGCGTTACCAAAGCGAATTTTATCGCCGTGACAAGAGACTATTTTTTTTGCGCGCGCGTCTTGCCTAACAAATGCTATTTCGCCGCGACCTGTTCGGCAAAAGAACGCGCCACCGGCCGCCGCGCGCGGGCCGGAGCTCGTTGCGCCGCACAGGCCAGCGCCACCGCCTCGTCGTAGTGCGATTCCAACTGGCGAATCTGCGCGCTCTGTTCGAAACGCGCCGCGATCCCTTCGCTCCCGAGCAGACCCATCTCGCGGAAGGTGTCGGGCGAGCGTGTGATTTCCTGCATCGCGTTGGCCAAGGCTTCGAAATCGCGCTCCTCCACCATCAACCCGTCGCGCCCTTGCTCGATCGCTTCGGGAATTCCGCCATGCCGCGTCGCCGCCACCGGCAAACCGGTCGACATCGCTTCCAGGATGGAATTGGGAATGCCTTCCTGGTTTTGGTCCGGCGGCGTTTCGCTCGGATGCAGGAAAAGATGCGACTGCGCGTAGAGGTCGAGCAATTCCTTCTGCGAAAGGAAACCGCGGAAATGAACCTTGCCCGTTACGCCTAGTTCTTCCGCGAGTTCTTCCAGGTGACCTTGCAACGGACCCTTGCCCGCGATGAATAGCTCCGCATTCGGAAAGCGCTTTTGGAAAATGGCGAAGGCGCACAGCGTCGTGGCTACGCCTTTTTTCGGAATCAACCGGCACGCCTGCAACAAACGCCAATGTCCGTCGACGGGAGCTTCGCGGCGTATGTAGGGAAAGTCCTGCAGCGGCAGACCGGTGCGATTGATGCGCAACTTTTCCGGTTCGCAGCCCAGACTAACGAGTCGTTCCGCGAGCGATTGCGAGCGCGCCAGAACGAGCGGAACGGCGTCGAAAAGTTTCCTCAGTTTCGCATCGTAATCGCGAATGTCGGTTTTCTTCGCCACATCCGCCCCGTGAAATGAAACCACGCACGGTTTGTCCCAGCGTTCGATGAACGGCTGCAAATGCGTTCCGGTGTGCCCAAAGTAAATGTGCATCAGGTCCGCGCCACGCCGTTCCAGCAGGCGGGCCAGCATTTGATATTCGCCGCGATAAACGATCGGCGGCCGGCGTTGCACAAACTTCAGCCAGCCGTGCCGGACCGGATTCACGCGCGGCTTCGGAATCAATTCGGTATCGCTGAACGGAAACAGCTCGGCGTTCTGCACCGCCTTCGTCATGACGAAGGTTTGATAATTTTGCAGCGACGAGACCTGCCGGTAAATGTGCAGCATCTCGCGTTTCAGGAATGTGGTGCAGTAACTCGCGACCGTCGGTTGGCGCATGGGAAGTTTGGGTTCGTTTAGCCGTTATTCGGAATGGCCGCAGCTACAGGTTCCTTTTTTCTTCCTGTTTCTGCAATCACGTCTGCACTTAGCCAACTGGCAAGACGTTGTTTTAGTTCCGTGATCCCTTCCCGTTTTTGCGCCGAAATCGGAATCATTTCGACTTGCGGAAACCGTTTTCGCAGGGCCACGAGATTTTCTGCGCTGCCGGCCAAATCCATTTTGTTGGCCACGATGCACCACGGGCGCTTCGATAACTGCGGATCATAAAGATCGATCTCGCGGCGCAAACTTTGCAGATCTTCGATCGGATGCCGTCCTTCGCTGCCCGCGGTATCGACGACAAAGAGCAGGTAACGGCAGCGCGTGATGTGTCGGAGAAAATCATGACCGAGTCCGACGTTACGATGCGCACCCTCAATCAAACCGGGAATATCGGCGATGGTTGCGCGACGATATTCATCCAGCTCCACCACGCCCACACTGGGACGCAAGGTCGTGAACGGATAGGCCGCGACTTTCGGATGCGCCGCAGAGATTTTGCCTAACAAAGTCGATTTGCCCGCGTTCGGATAACCGACCAGCGCCGCATCCGCGATCGTGCGCAGTTCCAAAAGGAAATAGCCATTTTCACCTTCATCGCCATCCGTGTATTGCGTCGGCGCGCGATTGCGCGAACTCTTGAAGTGCACGTTGCCCTTCCCGCCTTTGCCGCCTTGGCAAAGAAGAAATTCCTGCTCGTCCTTCGCCAGGTCCGCAATCTGATCGCCGGCTTCGCCGGACTCGTTAGACCGAAACACCACCGTGCCTGCCGGCACCTTGACGATTTTCGCCGGCGCACCGCGCCCATGCATTTTCTTCCCCTGCCCGTGTCCGCCGTTCTTCGCCTTGATGATTGGCTCGTAGAAAAGATTCGTCAGATTGTCGGTGTGGATATCGCCGCGCAAAACGATGTTGCCGCCTTTGCCGCCGTCGCCGCCGTCCGGTCCGCCTTTCGGCACAAATTTTTCCCGGCGGAAACTCACGCAACCGCGCCCACCATTTCCGGCCTGCGCGAAAACTTTAATCCGATCGACGAACATCGCGGAAGCTAGCGCAGCTTCTCGTAAAGCGCCTTCGTCTGTTGCGCGATCGCACTCCAGGCGAACTTTTCTTCCGCACGCTTTCTTCCGGCGCGTCCAAATTTTTCACGCAACGACTCGTTAGCCATGAGCTGATTGATTCGCTCCGCCAGCGCGCGCTCGAAACGTGCGGCATCGTTCGCGTCGTACGGAACAAGAAAACCAGTCTCGCCATCGACCACCACTTCCTTGATCCCGCCGACGGCGCTGGCCACGACCGCGGTCTCACACGCCATCGCTTCCAGATTGATGATGCCGAAAGGTTCGTAAACCGACGGACAACAAAACACCGCGGCGTTGGAATAAAGTTCGATCGCGGTCGGCCTGTCCACCATCTCGCGAATCCAAATCACGCCGCCGTGTTTTTCGTTGGCGCGTTGCACCGCTTCTTCCATTTCGCCCGCGATCTCCGGCGTATCGGGCGCGCCTGCGCAAAGCACGATTTGAAATCCGGCGTCCATCGATTCGATCGCGTGGACCAGATGGATGATTCCTTTCTGCCGTGTGATTCGTCCGACAAACAAAAGGTACGGCGTCGCCGGATCGATGCCGTGCCGTTTCAGTGCGTCTATCGTCGTGACCTTGCGATATTCGTCGAGATCGATGCCGTTATGAATGACGTGCAGACGTTCGGGCCGAACCTCGAACAGCCGTTCGATGTCGCGTTTCGTTTCCGCCGAAACTGCGATCACGGCATCGGCCATTTCCAGCGCGGTCTTCTCCAGCCAGACGGTAAAGTCGTAACCACCGCTGAGTTGCTCGCGCTTCCACGGCCGTAACGGCTCGAGTGAATGCACCGTAATCACGAGCGGAATTCCGTAATTCATTTTCGCCAGAATTCCGCCGAAGTGACTGTACCAGGTGTGACAATGCACGAGATCGGCATCGATGTTCGTGGTGTTGAAATCGGTGCAGCGCTGGATCGCGCCGAAAACTGAGCGCAACGGTTTCGGACAGGTGAACTTCGTGTCGTCCAGACCAAAACCGATCACGCGCAGGTTTCCCTTGCTCGCATTCTGGTCGCCGAAGCAACGCACTTCGATCGGCATCAACCTCGCCAGCTCGCGCGAGAGATAATCGACGTGCACGCCGGCGCCGCCGTAAACGTAGGGCGGATATTCATTCGTTAGGAAAAGCGCCTTCACAAAAACAGAAACGTCCAACGTTGAACGTCCAGCGCTCAACGTTCAATTAAGAAGAACGGAGACGTCGACTCGCGAATCATCCTCTGAATTGAAATGTTGGATGTTGAGCGTTGGACGTTGAACGTTTCTCACTCTTTCACCTTCAGCAGCAGCACCGGCACATCCACGCTGTGCCGCACTTTGTCCGCCGTGCTTCCGTAAATGACGTCGCCAATGAAACCATGGCCGTGCGTCGCCATGGCTATGAGATCGATTGGCGACGACTGAGCCGCCTTGATGATCTCCGTGGCCGGATCGCCCATCGCCAAAACCGAGCTCACTTCGAATCCTTCGCCGCGCAATTGCTCTTCGAGGTGATTCAGGTACTCGCGGTCGCCCTTCATCTCTTCGCTCTCGCGCAATTGAAACAACTCATAATTCCGCGCCGCCCAGCCATCCGCGACATGGATGAGCATGAGCCGCGACTTCGCCATGCGCGCCAGCGGGCGAATGTGCTCCAGAATGGTGCGATCCGTCGCCTGATTCTCCACCGGAATCAAAATGTTCTGATACATTTTTGCCTAACGAGTAGTTAACCGAACCATTCGCGAAATGTTTGCACGAGCAGCCAGGCGTTGAGCAATGCAATCACGACCGCGATCAGCCAGGCCAGACTTTTCGTTATGCCGTGGTTCACGAACTCGCCCATCTTCAATTTGTCGCTCGTAAACATGACCAGCGGAAAAACCGCAAAGCTTAATTGCAGGCTCAAGATCACCTGGCTGAGCACGAGCAAGCGCGCCGTTCCGCTTTCGCCCGAAATAATGGTCACGATCACGGCCGGAATAATGGCAATGCCGCGCGTAACCAGACGGCGCAGCCACGGCCGGATGCGGATGTTGAGAAAACCTTCCATCACGATCTGTCCGGCCAGCGTTCCGGTGAGGGTGGAATTCTGACCGGAAGCGAGCAGCGCGAGCGCGAAGATTGTGCTCGCGCCGGTCACGCCGAGCATGGGCGAGAGCAGTTGATACGCGTCCTGGATTTCCGCGATGTCGTTGCGTCCGTGCGTGTAAAACGTCGCGGCCGAGACGATCAGGATGGCCGCATTAATAAAGAGCGCGAACATGAGCGCGAGCGTCGAATCGATGGTGGCGAACTTGATCGCTTCGCGTTTGCCTGAATTGCTCAGTTCGTAGCGACGCGTCTGCACGATCGAGGAATGCAGATACAAATTATGCGGCATGACGGTCGCGCCGAGAATGCCAATGGCGATGTAGAGCATGCCCGGATCGGTCACGATTTGCCGTGACGGAATGAAACCCTTGGCGATGCCTAACAAGTCCGGCCGCGACGCGATCAGTTCCCATGCGAAACAACCGCCGATGACCGCGATGAGCGCGATGACCAGCGCCTCGATGTAGCGAAACCCTTTGTTCTGCAGAAACAAAACGATCAACACATCGAGCGCCGTCAGGCAAACACCGACGATTAGCGGCACACCGAAAAGCAGTTGGAGCGCAATAGCCGAACCGATGATCTCGGCCAGGTCGCAGGCGGCGATGGCGAGTTCGCAGATGATCCAGAGAAAAAATGAAGCCGGCCGGCTGAAATTATCGCGACAGGCCTGGGCTAGGTCGCGCCCCGTGACGATGCCGAGCTTGAGCGAGAGCGCCTGCAAAACGATCGCCATCAGGTTCGACAACATGATGACCGAGAGCAGCGCGTAGTTGTACTTGGAGCCGCCCGCCAGATCGGTGGCCCAGTTGCCCGGATCCATGTAACCGACCGCGACGAGAAATCCGGGACCGGCGAAGGCCATCATTTTGCGCCAGAAACTGGCGTTCACCGGCACGACCAGGCTGCGGTGCACCTCGGAGAGCGACGGCTGTTGCGGCTTGGAATGAAAGCCCGCCTGGGTATGAACGGAACCGGTCTCCATCAAAGAATTAGGTATGGCTAACTTAGTTATCTTTTACTACGAATATGTCAACAGTGAAATACTTTTTGTTTGACCAATATCCAAAACAGTTGCTAGCTAGCCGCGGTGCCTGCGAAAAAGAAAACACCGTCGCGCAACTCCACCGCGGTGGAAGACTACCTCGAACGCATCCTTGAACTCATTAAGGCCAAGGGTTACGCGCGCGTGGTCGACATCGCGACCAGTCTCAAGATCTCCCAGGCCAGCGTGACCAACATGGTGCAGCGACTTGATGCCGATGGCTTGCTCAAATACGAAAAGTACCGCGGCCTCGTTTTGACGCCCGCGGGCGAAAATCTGGCGCGCAACATCGCGCGGCGTCACGAACTGCTGACCGACTTTCTCGGGTTGCTCGGCCTCGACAAACGCGTCATCGATCACGACGTCGAAGGCATGGAACATCACATCAGCTCGCAGACCTTACGCGCCATCGAAGCTTTGACCGCGCAACTGCGTCGCCGGCCAACTCTGCTGGCGAAGCTGCGCTGAAACCGCGAGCTTAGATTCCCTCGTGAACTTCGAGCACTTCGCCCGGTTCACACAGAAGCCTGAGCTGAATCGGCCGGCAGCAGACCGTGCAATCTTCGACTAACGACTGCGACGCCTGCGAGGTATCAACCAGCAGCGGAAATGATTCGCCGCAATGCGGACAGGTGATTTCGATCTCGACGGCCAGTTCCAAGACGACTCGTTAGGCGGCGTCGGACGCAGCGCTTTTTCCCGCGAGAACGGCATTGTCCAGTTTGCGAAAGTGCAGTTGTTCCACGCGCCGGCCATCGGTCTTCGTGACTGTGACGCGATAATTTTCGATCTGCACCTGCTCGCCCTCTTTCGGCAAATGGCCTAACAAGTGGGTAACGTAACCACCGATCGTGCTCACGTCCGCACTCTCCAGGGTCAAGCCCGCCAGGTCCTGCAACTCGTAGAGACCGACCGCGCCTTCGATGACGAATTCGTTCTCGTTTAGTTCGCGGAATTCTTCCTTCTCCTTGTCGAACTCGTCCTGAATGTCGCCGACCAATTCCTCGAGGACGTTCTCGAGCGTGACCATGCCGACTGAGCCACCGTACTCATCCACGACCATGGCGAGATGCGCGTGTTTGCTCAGGAAAAGATTGAGCAGTTTTTCCAGCGACATCATTTCCGGAACGGAATGCACATCGCGCCGGATGCTCATGAGGTCGGGTTGAGGCGCACGCATGAGTGGCACCAGTTCCTTGATGTGAATCAGCCCAAGCGTCTCGTCGAGATGTGCGCGGCACAGCGGAAAACGCGTATGTCGTGATTCAAGCGCGGTCCGCACGTTTTCATCGAAGCTTTGTTCGACATCGAGATAAACGACATCGCCACGCGGCGTCATGATATCGCGCACGACGCGGCGCCGCATATCGAGCGCGTTGACCAGAATATCGCGACCGAGCGTCGAAACTTCGTCGGCCCTTTCGCTTTCATCCAGAATGATGCGCAGCTCTTCCTCGCTGTGTGAAAGCTCGCCCTCCGTCGCCGGTTCGAGACGCAGAATATTTTTCAGGACCCAGTTGGAGGAGGCGTTCAGGAACCAGATGGCCGGCTTGAAAATCGCGTAGAAGAAACGGAGCGGCGCGCTGACCCAAAGCGCGGTCGGCAATGGTTTGCGAATGGCGAGAATCTTGGGCGTTTGTTCGCCGACCACGATATGCGCGCAGGTAATCAGGGAGAACGCAATCGCGAACGAGACCGACCTGATTACCACCGGCGATTCAATATGAAAGAAGGCGAAGGCCGGTTGCAGAATGCGCGCAAGGAACGGTTCCCCCACCCAACCGAGGCCGAGGCTGGCCAGCGTGATCCCGAGTTGGCAGGCGGAAAGATAAGCATCGAGCCGACTCGTGACGTACTGCGCGGAAGCGGCGCGCTTGTTTCCTTCGGCAGTTAAAGTTTCGAGCTGGCTGCTCCGGATTTTTACGAGCGCAAACTCGGCCGCGACAAAGAAGCCGTTAAGAAAAACCAGCAGCGCGATGACGGCGAGCTGAAGCAGGATTCGCCCAGGCGAATCCCAGTGCTGCGCGATGTCCGCAGCCAGCGGCTGGGAAGTTGCCAAAACAAAAGATGGAATGCTCATCAGACGGATGCGCGCCCCGCATCCGAACCCCGCGCGCGAGAGAAACTACCAGCTCGACTTGGTCACGCCAGGGATCAGCCCGGCGGAAGCGAGTTCGCGGAAAGTGAGGCGCGAAATCTTGAAACGGCGAATGAACGCACGGCGGCGTCCGCTGACTTCGCAACGATTCACGACACGAGTGGGGCTCGCATCACGCGGCAGTTGCGTAAGCCCAGCGTAATCCTTCTTCGCTTTCAACTCAGCGCGCAGCGCGGCGTATTTCTTCACCGTGTCGCGTTTCCGGTTGTTGCGGTTAATCCAGGAAGTTTTCGCCATAAAGGAACGCGGAAACTAGAGGAGAAGCCCTGTTTTGCAAGCGGTATTTCAGGCGGAGAAGTCCGCGGTGATCGTAAGCCTTTCTCCCGCTGAAAGCTGCACGTCACGCAGAGTCCGTGCTCCAAGGTCGACGCTAGCCAGCGGAAAAGTGCGACCGTTCAGCTTCGCCAACTGCGGAGCGAGAAATCCACAGGCCATCGAACCGATCGCGCCGTCTCCGCTGCAGTTGAGATTGGAAATGGCCGCGGTCAGTTGGTCGTCGATTTCCAATCGCCCGGTGATGCGAATCGTCGTGCTCAGGAACATTTTGCGCGCACGCACATTGGCTTCCGTCTCCAAAGCGCGCGGACCGGCTTCGCGAAAATTCAGGCGCACATCGTCCACGGTCACCCCGTGTTCGGCCGCTTCGCGTTTCGCCAGTTGCGCAATTGCCGTCTCCAATTCGCTGACGTTGGCTGAAATCTCGATCTGTCCTCGCGACAGCGTTGCAACTTGCAGCAGCTTTGTGTCGGCGCCGAAAATCGCATCGGTCTTTTGCTTCAGCAGTCCTTCCAGTTCGGCGGCGTCGGAAATCATTTGGATTCGTTAGGCAAAATAACCTCGACGTAATTGCGCGTGACAGCAATTGGTACGCTGGATAAACTTCAGTCGCCATGGCTGACGAGGATGCTCTTCCGCCGCCGTTGGAGGTCCCGTGGCGACTTGCTTCGACCACGTTGCCCTTCAGCAACAATGAGGCGGACCAGACGTCGATCTCGCTCTTCACCCACATCCCGGCTGACGATGTCCTGAGCGCGAAATTCCCGGACGAGAAGCTGGTCTACATCAAGGTCACGGCTTCCATTTCGCCCGCGTCATTCCCGATCCTTCCGCCGTTTCCGAGCGGCGCGCTTGGCGAAGGCATTCCCGTTTATCACATGCTGCTCGATCTCAAGGTGCGAAAGAAATCCGGCGAGATCGGAACGATTCGTCCCTACTTCCATTCCGCTGCGCCACTCAAGCGCCGCATGATCCAGAGCGGCGTGGTCGGCCACGAAATTTTCGAAGGCGAAGCTTCCGGTCAATTCATGGGGAAGAGCGGAAGCGAAATGCACGAGGCGCTCAATAGCGAATCGCGCACGACGACGCTGAGCGCGAGTCTGGGAGTTGGCGTCGGGATCGGTCCGGTCAGCATCGGCGCGAGCGGTTCAGTGCGCACGACGAGCACAGACGTGACAGCCAATCGCGCCGTGACGCAAAACGTCGATACCACAACGCGGCAGGCATCGGACGAACGGCGAGAACTCGTTAGTCATTCGACCAAGGTGGAAAACATTCTCTCGTTGCTGAACGCAAAATACGTCGGCACGCCTTTCCTGAGTTTTTCGCTCAATCCGCGCCCGCTGAATTTGCTCTCGTTAGACCCGGCTGATCCGAATCTCTGGTTCAGCCAATTTCTGGCCCGGCGCTCCAGTGGAATCGAAGGCGTGCAGGAATTCACCGCCATCATTGTCGTGCCGAAGGATCAGGACTTCTGTGTGAGCGCGCGACTGCGCCGCGTCTGTCTCTTCGATACTCCGCCCGGACCGCTGACCTACGATGAAACCTACAACGGCAATGTCACTCAACTGTCACGCGTGCTGAATTATCTTGATCGCACCTATCCGAGTGGAACACCCGTCGACGAACTCGATGTCGAAGTCTTCCCGTCGCCGGCTCCGCCGGAAAAGTTCCCGCGCCCGGTGATCGAATTTTGGGAGGTGGCTGGCTTTCAAGGGACCTTCGGCGGTTACGTCGGCGCGCTCGCCAGTCTCATCTCGCCGAGCCCCGGTCCTTTCCCCAACACGACCAGCCGGACCGATGCATTCTACAAACATCCGCTCGAACTTTGGCTCGATGTTTTGCGCGACGAATATGAAACGGATGTGTCCCGTTCACCGCTCGAACGCGGCGTGCTCTTGTCTGAAACGCGCACGCTCGACACTTGTTTCGCGTTCAGTGAAAGCGCGCTCAATGTCAGCAACAGTTCAGCTTCGCTTGTTCCCCTCGCCCCGCTCGGCATGACGCCAGCCATCGTTGATATTGGTGGAGTGCGCAGCGGCACGCTGGAACCTAACGAAGACGTGCGCGCGCGTGGAGTTGAAGTCGTCACACGCTGGAATGCCCTCGAACAGCAACTGGCCAACATCTTGAATAATCGCCGGACGTTTCCGAAGAAGTCGAAGCTGAATGACCTGAGTGTGGTCAATGTGTTGGTCCAACGCTGGGCGAAGTTGGATCCGCAGGATCCGGACAACCTGAATTTCGACAAAGCGGTTTCCGCTCTCGGTCTGAATGCCGAACATCGACGACTCCTGAAATCTGCGGGCGCGACTGATGTTCGCTCGATCGCGCGTGCTCTTCTGGCGGCGCCGAAAGTCGAGAGCTACAACGCGAACGTGCAGCCGCGGCAGAAAGGCGCGCGCAAAAGCAAGTCGGCCAGCGCGACCAGCAAGTTAATTTCGTTTCCTATTTCCGCCGCCAAAGCCGACGAGATGCGACGCGCGATTGGCGACGCGATGGCGAAGAGCCTGGAAGCAAACAGCAAAGGTTAGTCATGCGTCCGCGCAGGGCGCTTAATCGGCTGAAGCTCGGTCCGATTGTCGGACACACCGACGACACAACCGCGAAAGTTTGGATTCAGGTCTTCGACGATCCGGGCGATTACAAGTTACGCGTCGCCGGCGCGGGCGCGTTCGATTTCGTCAGCACGGAGCCGGCGGGTCTGGAATTTCATACCGCCATCGCGAGAGCGACCGGTTTGCGTTCCGATTGGAAATACACCTACTCGATCTTCCGTCGCGGTCGCCGCGTGGTTGGAGGCAAGGGTTCCTTTCGCACCATGCCCGATCCGACATCGATGGCGCCGATAGTCTTTTGCGCCATTTCCTGCAACACGCTCGCGACGGACGGAGTCTGGCCGCAGATGGCGAAGTTCATCAGGCAGGCGCAACCGTCGTTCCTGCTCATGATGGGCGACCAGGTCTACATCGATGAGGACGATCCGAATATTTTCGCGCTGCATTACGATTCGGATTCCGCTACGCGTCGCGCCGCGCTCGCGGAAAAATATCGACTGAGCTGGAGCCGCAAAGTCATCCAGCCAATCTTCGCCAACATCCCGACCTACATGGTGTGGGACGATCACGAAATCCGCGACGGCTTCGGTTCGCTCGCGTGCGACAGTCCCACGCTCGTTGCGCAATTTCCGCGCGGCGCAAAGATGTTCACGCGCTCTGATGTTTATTTTCAGGATTGCCGCGATGTCTATTGGCACTTCCAAGGTTGCCGAAATCCATTGCAGGGCGATTCCGCCGACCCGTCGCTGCCGAACTACATCAAAGATCCACCGGCCGGCGGGCCGCGTCGCGCCATGCCGTTTGTCTTTCGTTGCGGCCGCGTGCTCGTCCTCGTGACGGAGAGCCGCACCGAGCGCGACGTTTTTCGCGCGCAGTTTCCGATTCTCGGCGCGGAGCAATGGCAATTCATCGAGCAGGTTTTCGCCAATTTGCCGCCCGATGTGGACACGCTTGCGGTCATGACACCGACGCCGATCGCTTCGATTGATCCGCATGGTCAAACCATGAAACTGATGGGCGATCGCACCGATGACATCGAAGCATTCAAGCGCGGCGACGAAAAAAACGTGCTCGATCCGCATTCCTCGGAGGACCTCGGTGATCTCGCTGCCGCCATCGCCGGACATGAACTGACCGCTTTAACCGGCACACCATTCAATCTCGGTGCCTTCAAGGTTTCGAACATCGACGAAGCGCGCGATCAGTGGTCGCACAAATTCGCGCGGCCAGAGCAGGCCGACCTGTTACGCAAAGCTGCCAAGGCGCGCTTCACCAATCGCAACGGCAGCAACGGTCGTGAGCTGATTTTTCTTTCCGGCGACATCCATGTCGGCTGCATTTTCGATATCTCAATGTCGAACCCGTCCTACAAAATTGTGTCGCTCACCTCATCCGGAATCAGTGCAAAACAGGAAGTGAAAGCCGACCTTTTCGTTGGAACTTTCGTCGATGAGGATTTTACCGTCGCCAGCGGAATCCGCTCAGTGCTGCGCGAGATTGTGCCGGATTTTAACTTCGGCATCATCGAAGTTTTGCAGAGTGGCGACGGCCCGAAAATCAACGCGCTCCTTGCGCACGAAGGAAATTCCTTCGCCGCCGGCTTCGATATCTCGAAACTAATCTAACGAGAAGTTATTCTTCGCGCAGCGCCACCATCGGATCGACTCGCGTCGCGCGCCGCGCCGGGAAAAAACAGGCGAGCAATGCGACCGCGGCCAACGAAATAATCGCGATGAGCAGCGCCTGAATATCCGCCGCACCGACTCCGTAAAGCACACTGGCGAGCGCGCGTCCGGTCGCGAGCGCCGCGACCAAGCCGAGAACCAAGCCGATTCCAATGAGAAGCGCACCTTGTCCGAGCACGAGACGAAAAACATCGGCGCGTGCCGCGCCGAGCGCGAGACGAATGCCGAGTTCGCGCGTGCGTTGCGTCACACTCAACGCCATCACGCCGTACAATCCGACACTCGCGAGCAACAGAGCGAGCGCCGCAAAAATGCCGAGCAGAGTCATGGTCAATCGTCGCGCCGCCAGGCTGTTCGAAATGTTTTCGTCCATGGTCGTGACTTGCGCGATCGGTTGATCGGGATCGATCGCCTGCACTTCACGCCGCACCGCCGGTGCCAGCGCCTTCGGATCGCCGCCGATCACGCGCAACATGAGCATGGTGCCCGCCTGCGGATTTTGCGTCGCACAAAAATACATGTGCACGAGGTTGAGTTTCTCAACGTTCTCTTCGCCCGCCGCTTCGTTGCGCGTGCGCGGAACAATTCCGACAATTGTGCAGGGCGGATATTTTTCCGGATCAGCATCCTCCGCTCCGCTGCGCTGGTTGTCATCGATGTGCAATCCGATCGGATCTTTTCCGGGAAAATATCGGTCGGCAAAAGTTTGATCGATGATGATGGAGCGCGAACGATTTTCATCCGCCACATCCTCTGGACCAAACGCCCGGCCGCGAATGATCGGCATCTTCATGACCTTGAAGTAATCCGGCGAAACAAAGTTCATTTCCGCCGATGGTTCCTGGCCCGGCTCTTCCTTCGGCGTGCCGGTGATGTGGAAGGAGCTGTCCCATTCGCTGTCATCGAATGGAATATTTGCGCCGATGGCCGCGACTTCGACGCCCGGTAGAACGCGCACGCGATCGAGCAAACGCTCGTAAAACGTGCGGACCTTATCGTCGTCCCAAACCTTCTCGCCTTTTTTATCCTTCTCGTACTTCGCCTTCGGCAATTCGATCGAGGTGAGCAGCATGTTGTGCGGATCGAAATTGAGCGGCGCATTTTGCGCGCGCCAAAAACTCTTCAGCGTCAGTCCCGCCCCGGCCAGGAGCACAACCGCGAGCGCGACCTGCGTGACGACCAAACCGGAACGCGCCCGCTGTTTAGTCAGCCCGCCGCTGCCACCGCGCGTGCCCGCTTCATGCAAGACGACCGACAAGGCCGAGGTGTTGGAAATGCGCCACGCCGGCCAGATGCCGGCGAGAATTCCCGCGCCCACGGCAACGATGCCGGTGTAAAGCAAAGCCATCGTGTCGATGCGCGTTTCTTTGAAGCGCGGAATGTTTGGCGGACAAAGCGCCACGATCGTGTCGAGACTCCAGATGGCGAGAATGACTCCGGCCGCCGCGCCGAAGAGCGCGAGCAGTACACTTTCCGTCAACAGTTGACGCGCCAAACGCCAACGACTCGCACCGAGCGCGGCGCGGATCGCAAGTTCTTTCCCGCGCGCCAAGGCACGCGCGAGTTGCAGATTGGCAACATTCGCACACGCGATCAACAACACGCAGCCAACCGCGGCGAGCAGAAGATCCAGACTGTGTCGATATTCGCCGACCGACGACTCGAGCAACGGCTTCATCAGGATTCGTCGCGTCGTGTTTGATTTCGGATATTCCTTCTCCAGCGCGACCGCAATCGTGTCGAGATCGGCATTGGCTTGATTGAGCGACACACCCGGCTTCAATCGGCCGAGCACACTGAACCCGGGATGATTGCCGCGATTGAGCACGCCTTCGTCTTTGCGCAGCTCCGCCAGCGGCAGCCAGATTTGTGAGAGGCGCGGGAACTTAATCACTTCCGGCAAAACGCCGATGATTTCGCGCGAGACACCATCGACGACGATTTGCTGGCCGAGAACTTTCTGCGAACCGCCGAAGCGCGTGTGCCAGAGTGTTTCGCCAATGAAGACAATCGGCGCGCTGCCCGCCGTATCGTCTGCTTCCACCATGTCGCGCCCGATGATCGGTTTCATTCCGAGCACGCTGAGGTAATTGAAGCTGACGCGTGCGCCGCCGATGCGTTCCGGCGGCAGATCGCCACCGGGAATCGACACGTTGTAGGTATCGCGCCTAACGAGTGCCAGGTCGGTGAAGCTGTGCTGGCCCGCGCGCCAATCGAGCCAGTTCGGATAAGCGACGGAGCCATTCGGAAAGGACGCCATGCGCTCGCGCAGAATGATCAGGTTGTCCGGTTGCGGATACGGCAGCGGCCGCAAGAGAACGGCGTTGACCACACTAAAGATGGCGGTGTTGGCGCCGATGCCGAGGGCGAGCGCCATCACGGCGATGATGGAAAAGCCCGGCGATTTCGCCAGCATGCGAATGGCGTAACGGAGATCGGTCAGGAATGTGCTCATGAGTATTCGTTAGGGGAGCGCACGCGCCTCGCGTGCTGGTTTTGGCGCCCTCGCCAGAACAGGCTTGTGGAAAAACGTCCTCTCGCAAAAAAGTTCGCGATGGCGCGGCGCCATCGCCAGCACGCGAGGCGCGTGCGCTCCCCGGAATACTCGCCCGCTCGCGTTCATTCTGTCCGCAATGCGATGATCGGATCGACATTAGCCGCGCGTCGCGCCGGCAGCCAGGCGGCGAGAAAAGTTACGACAGAAATCAGAAGAACGATCGCCCCAAACGTGATTGGATCCCACGCGCCCACTCCAAATAGGAGCGTGTTCAGCAAACGCGTAGCTGCAAACGCGCCGGCGAGTCCGATCACGACGCTGATGCCTACAAGCGACATCGCCTGCCCGACGATAAGACGAAAGATGGATGATTGCGCCGCACCGAGCGCAATTCGGATTCCGATTTCGTTCGTCCGTTGCGCGACGGAGTAGGCCATCACCCCGTAAATTCCGATCGCGGTCAGTAACAGCGCAGTTCCGGCAAAAATCGAGAGCAAGAGCGCGTTGAATCGTGGGCGCGCCAGCGAACGCGAAATGTATTCGTCAAACACGCGCACGCCGCGCAACGGAATAGACGGATCCAGCGCGGCCAGCTCGCGCTTGATTGCATTCGTTAGGCCGGCGGGATTGGCCATACTCGTGCGAATGGTCAGCGACATGATGTCGAAAGGAATCTGCGTGCGCGGCAAATACATCTCCGGCGCATCCTCCTTGCGCAGGGACAAGTGTTTAACGTTTCCGACTACGCCGATGATCTCGCGCATTTTCGGGTCACCTTCGTCCGAGCTGAAACCTGGCTGAATTCTTTTGCCGATGACATTTTGTCCGGGAAAATATTTGGCCGCGAAACGTTCGTTCACGATCACGACCGGCGTCGCGTCGACGCGATCATTATCATTGAAAACGCGACCTTGCCGGACCGGAATTCCCATGGCTTTGAAATAATCGGTGCCGATGATTCGCACCGGCTCGGCATTGCGCTGGCCTTCGGGTTTCGGATCATCGGCCATGTCGAAATCGGTCGTCATGTTGCTACCGCTCAAAGGCAACGGCATGATGACACTGGCCGCTTCCACACCGGGGAGATTACGGATGCGTTGCAAAAATTGATCGTAGAATCCGATGACGTTTTCATTTTTCGGATAAGCGGCGCTGGGCAACTGCACCACGGCCGTGAGCAATCGTTCCGTGTTCACGCCCATCTGCACGCGACCGAGACGCGCGAAACTTTGGATTAACAAGCCCGCGCAAATCATGAGGACGAGCGCGAGCGCGACCTCCGCCATAACGAGGGCGTTACGCAAACGACCCTTGCTCTCACCGCCGCTACCGCCGCGCGTGCCGGATTTTAGTGATGAATTCAAATCGACATGCGAAGCCTGCCAGGCCGGGACGAGACCGAAAATGACGCCGGTGCCTAACGAGACCAAAAGCGTGAAGAACAGAACGACACCATCGAGCTCGATGCTGCTGATGCGCGGAATATTTTGCGGCACCGTTTTGATAAGTGCGGCCGTGCCCCACTGCGCGATGAGCAAACCAAGCGCGCCACCCAAAGCGGCCAGGAGCAAACTCTCCGTGAGTAGTTGCCGAATGATGCGGGCGCGGCTCGCGCCCATGGCGGCGCGCAAAGCCATTTCTTTCCCGCGGACCGAGGCGCGCGCGAGGAGAAGATTCGCCACGTTCGCGTTCGCGATCAGCAGCACGCAGATGACGGCGCCGAACAAAACATAAAGCGCGGTGCGGACGTCCCCGATCAAATCCTCACGCAACGGTTTCGCGCCAACCCCAAAATGCGTATTCGAATCCGGATATTGTTTCTCGAGATTGGCCGCGATGGTCGCGAGATCGGCCTGCGCCTGTGCGACCGTAAACTCAGGCTTTAAACGCGCGATGCCTTGCAGGCTGTGATTGCCACGCTGCTCGGTCTGCGGTTTTCCGCCATCGGTCGTCGAAGCGTCCAGCGCAATCGTCACATATGCGTCGATCGGGTCGCTTTGGATCGGAAATTGAAAACCGGCCGGCATCACGCCCACGACCGTGAATGAATTGCGATCCATTTCGATCGGGCGACCGATGACGTTGGCGTCGCCGCCGAAATGTTTTTTCCAAAAATCGTAACTGATCACGACCTTGAGTCCGCCCGGTCCGCCGCCCGCTTGTTCATCGGCGCGGACAAACGCGCGGCCCATGATCGGTTTGATTCCGAGCACATCGAAAAACTCCGCGCTGACTTTATCGCCTACCACGGTGGTCGCGCCTTCTTCACTCGTTAGGGCGAGCCCTTGGTTGCGATAGACCGCCGCGCTGGCCAGGGTGTGGTTTTGATCGCGGAAATCGAAAAAATCCGGATAGGAAAACGAATTTAGTTCGGTGGAATTTTCTCGCGTGTCGCGCGAACCGATGGCCATGAGTTGTTGCGATTGCGGAAACGGCAGCGGCTTGAGCAGCAGCGCGTTGACTACGCTGAAGATGGCGGTGTTGGCACCGATGCCGAGGGCGAGGGTGAGCACGGCCACGAAAGTGAAACCGGGATGTTTGAGGAGTTGGCGTAAGCCGTAACGAATGTCGGATAGCATGATTTGCCTAACGAGTGGTTATTCGACGCGCAAAGCGACGATGGGATCAACTTTGGTGGCGCGGCGCGCCGGTAAGAGACAAGCAATTAACGCCACCGCGGCCAGAATAACGGTGATGCTGGCGAGGGTGAGCGGATCGTGCGCGCTGGTGCGGAAGAGAATCGAACCGATGGCGCGTGAAGCCCAGAAGCTGGTCACCAGCCCAAGCAACAATCCCAGGCCAATCAGCTTCCCCGCTTGCGAAAGAACGAGACGAAGAACGTCGCGCGTCTGCGCGCCGAGCGCCATGCGAATGCCGATTTCACCGGTGCGTTGCACCACGCTGTAAGCCATCACTCCGTAAATTCCGACCGCGGCGATCACGAGCGCGACGAGCGAGAAAACCGTGAGCAGCAACATGGCGAAGCGTTGTTGCGAAATTTTTTCGGCCATTATTTCTTCCAGCGGACGAATCGCACCGATCGGCTGATCTTTGTCCACGGCATAAACCGCCGGACGCAGCGCGCTCAACATCGCGGCGGGCGAACCGGAAGTGCGCAGCACGATGTTGAGCGAGTCGAACGGACTCTGCGCGAACGGCTCGTAGCTCTGCGCGGTCGTCTCTTTATCCACGCCATACTGTTTGACGTCGGCGACGATGCCCACGATTTCGCGCCAGACCTTGGGAGTGCCCGGGGCGTCATTGGGAATGTTGATGCGTTTGCCGATGGGATCTTCGTTTGGGAAAAATTGCCGGGCCAGCGTTTCATTGATGATCGCCACGCGCGGCGCACGCGCATCATCCTGCGCGCTGAAGACACGGCCGCGGGTCAACCGGATTCCCATGGCGCGGAAATAATCCGGCGTGACGGCGTAGTAATTCGTGCTTGGCCAATCGCTCTCCGGCAATTCGGGACGGCCCTCAATTTCAAAGGACAGCGAGTAGTCCCCCATCAAGGGAATGGCTTGGGTGACGCCGACGGCCTGCACGCCGGGCAACGCATTCAATCGTTGCAGCAATGAATCGACGAACGCGGTCTGCTGTTCCGGCTTCGCATATTTCTTCTCGGGCAAGGCGAGTCGCAACACCGTGGCATTTTCCGGAACGAATCCGGGATCGACATGGGTCAGGGCCATGAAGCTGCGCGCGAGCAATCCGGCGCCGCCTAACAAGACCAAAGCGAAGGCAACCTCCAGAATGACGAGAGCGCTGCGAAATCCTGCGCGCACCCCGCCCTCGGTTGAACCGCGCGCACCTTGTTTCAAGGCTTCATTGACATCGGTATGCGCAGCCAGCCACGCCGGCGCCGCCCCGAAGATCACGCCCGTGATCAAACTGAGCGCGAGAGAAAATGCGACCACCGTCCCGTCGAGATGAATGTTCGAAGTGCGTGGCAAAGTGGCCGGCGCGAGGGCCAGCAAGGCCGCCAAACCCCAATGCGCCAGGATCAACCCGGCCACGCCGCCGAGGAACGCGAGCAAGACACTTTCGGTCAGAAGTTGCCTAACGAGTCGTCCACGACCGGCGCCGAGCGCGGCACGAATGGAAATTTCACGATGACGCGCGGTGGCGCGCGCCAGCAGGAGATTGGCGATGTTGGCGCAGGCGATCAGCAGCACGCAACCGACCGCGCCGAGCAAGGTGTACAGGATCACCCGCACATTGCGCGTGCCGTAATCCAGCAACGACATGACAAAGACGGTCCAGCCCTTGTTGCTGTTCGGATATTGCGCGGCGAGCTGCGCGGCGATCACGCGCATTTCCGCATCGGCCTGCGCGGCGGTTACGCCGGGCCGCAAGACACCGATAGTACTAAGATAGTGGGCGCCGCGCGCGTCATTCGAGGTTTCGCTCGGCTTGAGCGCCATCGGCGTCCAAAGATCGGTTTTGTTTTGCTGACCAAAACCCGCAGGCGCAACGCCCACGACAGTGTAGGGCTCGCCATTCAACTGCATTTGCTTGTCGATCACGTTGGCCGCGCTGCCGAAAACCCGTTGCCAAAACGGATGACTCAAAACCACGACGTGATTTTTTCCCGGCGAATCTTCCTCCGCCGAAAACCAGCGACCGAGCTGCGGCTTCACGCCATAAACATCGAAGTAGTTCGCGGTCACGCGCTGGCCGCTGAGACGCTGCGGTTCACCTTCGCCGGTCAGATTCATTTGCGCATTGCCGTAGGCCGCGATGTTCTCAAACGATTTCGCCTGCTTCGTCCAGTCGATGTAATTCGGCGGCGCTGTGGCGAACTCCGGGAACTGCGGCGGCTGTGCTTCGCGCAGGACAACGAGGCGATCGGCGTTTGGATAATCGAGCGGGCGCAGCAGAACGCCATTCACGACGGAGAAAATGGCGGAGCAGGCGCCGATGCCGAGCGCGAGGGTGAGAATCGCGACGATGGTGAAACCGGGATTCTTGAGGAGCTGCCGAATTGCGTAACGAAGATCTGTCATCATAGCCTAACGAGTGGTTAAGGATTTATTCTGTGCGTAGAGCCTGGATAGGATTGACCAGCGTGGCGCGGCGCGCCGGCATTAGACAGGCGAACAGCGCCACCGCCGCCAGCATTACCGCCGTACCCGCGAGCAACGCCGGATTATGCGCCGATACCTGATACAACTGCGTGGCCAGCAAGCGACCGAGCGCGATGGCGGCGACGAGTCCGGCACCGAGCCCGATGATCACTGGCACCATGCCCTGCCTAACGACCAGTCGCAAAACGTCGGCCGTTTGCGCACCCAGGGCCATGCGCACACCGATTTCTCCCGTGCGTTGTTCGACCGTGTAAGCGACCGCGCCGTAAATTCCGACCGCCGCCAAGCACAAGCGCGACGCCCGCGAAAACGCCAAGCAACACCATGGTGAGCCGCTGTTGGCCTAACGAGCGGTCAACGATCGTTTCCATGGTGGTCGGTTGAATGATGGGCAATCCCGGATCGATGCGATTCAAGGCTGCCCGCACCATCCCGGCCGCGCCCTCCGGTTTGAGCGCCGTGCGCACCGACACTTGCGCGAATGGCAAGGTGCGTTGCGGGAACGGCCGATAGAATTCGACGTCGTTCGTTTGATCGAGACGCTGCGAACGCACGTCGCCAACCACACCGACAACTTCCGTCACCAACCCGATGCCGTTGTCTGTTCCAAAATACATCCGTTTCCCGATGGGATCTTCATTGGGAAAAAGCTTTTGCCCGGCCGACTTGCTGATCAAGACGACCGGCGGCGCATCGACCCAATCGCGTTCGCTGAAGTCGCGCCCGGCGAGCAGCGGAATGCCGAAGGCTTTCATGTAACCGGGCGAAATGCTGTGCGTGCGACCGAGCGGCCGCTGATTAAGCGGCAGCGGATTGCCATCAACGCGCGCATAAGGCGAACTGCTGTTGTTGCCGCTGAGCGGAACGCCGTCGCAAAGCGCGACCGCTTCCACACCGCCCGTGTTTTCCAACTCCGTCTGCAATTTCTGCATGAATCGGGCGCGGGCTGGATTGTCCGGGTAGGCTGCTTCCGGCAAACCGATTGCGCCCACCCATGTCCGGTCGGAACGGAAGCCGGCTTCCTGTCGGCTCAAGCGCAGGAAGCTGGTGATGAGCAAGGCGGCGCCGGTAAGCAGCACCACCGAAAGACCAACCTGGGTCGCGACAAGTCCGCGTCGAAAACGTTGCTGACCGCGGCTGCCGGTCATGGCGCGGCCGCCGTCCTTCAATCCATCGACAAGATCGGCGCGCGAGCTTTGCCATGCGGGATAAAGTCCCATCGCCACACCGGTGAGGAGCGAGAGGCCCAGCGTGAAAAATAAAACCGGCGCGTTGAGCGAGATCGCGCTGACATCGATGGGCAGGTTGTCTAACGAGAGCCTGGGCAAGAGCGAAATGAGCCAGACCGCAAGGAGCAATCCGATTCCGCCCGCAATGAAGCTTACGAGCGTGCTCTCGAGCACGAACAGCCTAACGACACCTGCGCGCGACGCGCCCAACGCCATGCGCAGGGAAATCTCGCGCCGGCGCCCGGTGAACCTAACGAGTAGTAGATTAGCCACATTGCTGCAGGCGATGAGCAACACGGCGCCAACCGCGGCCAGCAAGGTCACAAACGCCGGACGCAAATCTCCGGTGGCGAACTCGGAGGCGGAAAGCGCGACGGGCGACCATGAGTTATCCGCGTTCTCGGGATATTTCTCGCGATAACCTTGTTGCAAGGCGGGCAACTGCGCGCGCACCTGTTCGATGGTCACGCCCGGTTTCATCCGGCCGATCACGCGCATGAAACTCAACCCGCGCATGATTCGTTCGCGCGGCAGACCGGCGAGCTGGAACGGTTTCGTCGTCCAGATTTCCGCGTTCGGTCCCCACCATGCGATTGGCATGTTCGGCAAAACGCCGACGATCGTGGTGGCAACGCCATTGAGCGTGATGCTGCGGCCGATCACATTCGGATCGGAGCCGAGACGGTTGTGCCAGAAATTTGCGCTGACCAGCGCGACATCCGCCGCCATTTCTTCCTGCGGCAGAAACAAACGGCCGCGCAATGGCGTAACGCCTAACAAGTCGAAATAATTCGCCGTGACTTCGCTGCCGTTCAGTTGCACCGGATCGCCCAGGCCGGTCAGGATGTAACCATTGCCCGCATCGGCGGCGAACTGCGTGAAGAGGGTTTGCGCATCGCGAAACTGCCAGAAGCGCGGCACCGACATCGGCAGTTGCGAAAGATTTCGTTCCTTCGCCTCGGCCTGGAGCGCGACAATTTTGTCCGCTTCCCGATACGGCAGACCGTTCAGGAAAATGTGATTGATCAAACTAAAGATGGCCGTGTTCATCCCGATGCCGAGCGCGAGCGTGACCACGGTGAGCAGAGTGAAGCCGGGCGACTTCAGCAGTTGGCGGAAAGCAAAGCGAAGATCATTCATAACGTTCCTTTATTGCGGCGGCGGCGGAATGGGTTCGCGCAATGCCGCGGTTGGTTCCAGGTAAATGCGACCGCGCGACGCATCGAAAGTGATGATGAAGCGGCGCAAAATTTCCATGCCGATGGCTGGCGGCGGCACCGCCGGGCCGCGAACATGCCTGATGAGATAGGGACCAATTTTGACGGACGTGAAAACGCCCGAATGCGGTTTGAGAATACCGGCGTTAACCGACGACTCCGATCCCGTGTCGATGCGCAATTTGTACCTGGTGATTTTTCCCGCCGGCACTTCCAGGTCGGCGTCGAGGAAAAGTTTTCCGTTCTCGACCAGGAGCGGAACCGAGGCGCCGTCGCCGTCGTATTCGAACTTCGCCGGATCGAAAACGGTGAAGGTCGAATCGAGTGGATTGAGCCGCACCACGTAACGCAGAAAAATTTCCGCACCGACCAGGCCTTTCGCGATCGACGGGATCGGCACCCGGCTCAGGTCGATGACCCACGGCTCGGGCAAATCGATCTCGACATCATTGATCGACATGACGCGCGGCGCGGCCTCGAGTCCGATTTGCCTAACGAATCCTGAATCGATCATGGTGTGCGGCGAACCGGAATCGATCACGAAGGCGGCGGGAGCGGAGCCGTTGATGCGCGCATCGACCAGCATGAGCAGACCGGCGCGGTTGAAAGAAAAATGGCCGATGGGTTTGGGCAACATGCGAAACGTCGGCGCGATCGCCGGAACAAATGCCACCGCGCAGGAGAGTGCTTTCATTTCCGTCGGCGATCGCTATTCACCGCCAGCGTCAGGATGGCGATGAGACTAAAGTCCGGCGACTTGCGCAGTTGGCGAAACGCGAAGCGCAGCTCTTTCATTTGCACTCGTTAGGCAAACTACTGCATCGCGGTTTTCGCCGCCGCCGAACGAATGGAAATACTGCCGGCACTCGAACGCAGGATGACGGACTTGCCCCCGCCGTTGAGCGCGCCCTTCAACTGGTCGCGTTCCGCCCGTGTCGCCACGATCGGCAGATCGGTCGAGACCGCGCCGACGCTGGCTGACGCTTCGATGTTCATCGCCACATCGGACGGAACGCTGAGCGAAATGCTGCCGGCCGAGCTGGCCAGTTCGACATCACCGGGCAATGGCGAAACCAGAGCCGCCGTGATTGAGCCGCCGGAAGTTTTTCCGCTCAACTTGCCGCGCACATTTTCCAGCGTGAGCTGGCCGCCGCTTGTTTTTACACTCGTGTCGCCGTTGAAATTGCGCACCACGATCGAGCCACCGGACGTGCGCGCATCGAGACTGCCGCCGCCGATCTCCGCCTTAATTTCGCCACCGCTCGTGCTGATGTTCAACGCACCCTGACAATCATTCAGCCGAATGCTGCCGCCGCTGGTCTTGGCATCGACCGGGCCGCGCAACTGCGCCAGTCGCAGCTTTCCGCCGCCGGTCGAAATCTTCGTCGTGCCGGTAACATCAGTAGCCACGATGCCGCCGCCGCCGCTTTTCAGATCGAGACTAAAATTTTTCGGGACACGAATGGTGTAGCGCGCGTCCATGTTCATGGTGCCGCTGCAGTTCCACGACCACGAATCTTTCTCCGTCCGGCGCGCGCGCACGGTCACGGTGTTGTTTTCATTCGTGATGACGATCGGCACTTCGGCCAGGTATTGTTTCTCCTTCGCTTCGTCGCCCGTTTCGATCTTGCGATACGCTTCGATTGAAACTTTGTCGTTTGCCGCGCCGGCAACTTCGATGGTTCCAAAGGCAACATCGACGACCAGATTGCCGCCCGACTTTGCGTCCAATTCCTGATGGACATTCTCTTCGGAGAGGGCGAAAACGGCGGAAGTAGTGAGCGCGAGGACAAGCGCAATTCTCGATAGCATGCCAGGTGCATTTGCAAAGCGCGTGCCAGTGTTTTCGAACAGTTGTTAACAGCTGCCGTGCAACTGCTTATCGAACACCATTCGAGCGCGGGAAATGACGTTGTGTCCCAGCGTCGGGATTTTACCGTCCCGCTTTTGCAACGGTAAAATTCTGGAAATTACTGACGCGCCAGACGACGAAACAGAATCGTGCCGAGCACCAGAAACAGCACGTTCGGGAACCACACCAGATATTCCGGATGCAAATGCGGTTTACCGCGCAACGCATCCGCCGCGATCACGAAAAGAAAATAACCGAACGCGACGATCAGGCTGATGAGAAATCCGATCGACGTTTCGCGTCGATGCGCGGTGATGCCGAGCGGCACCGCCATGAGCGCGAAGGCGAGACACGAAAATGGAAACGAGAAACGTTTGCTAATCTCCGTGCGGCTCGCGCTGCGCTCGCTCTGATCGACCGTCGTCTTCAGTTGATCGAGCAACTGCGTGAGCGAAAGCGCCGAGCGACCAGTGCGACGCTTTTCCTTGTCGTAAAGTTCCTGCAGACCGATCGGCAGCGTGCCTTCGGTCATGTTGATGCCATCGCGCATCCGGCGCAGATCCTCCGGATCGTTCTCGTCGCGCTGCTGATAACGCGCGTCATAAAGATGCATGAGAATGCGCTCGTTAGGCAGATCGGCTTCCAGCGTTCCGGTACGCGCATGCGTCACCCGCATCGGCATGGACTGCTCGTTAGTCTCGAAGACAATGATGTTCTCGAGCTTGTTCCCTTCCTTTTTCCCCACGTAAATTTTTCTGCCGGGGAATTGGTCGATTACCTGGTCGCTGCCGAAAAGCGCCATCGGATTGCTCGTGGCCAGGTCAAATATCGTCCGGCGCACCTTGTATTGCGCCGCCGGCGCGACCTGCACATTCAACCAAAGACAAAGGATCGTGGCCAGGATCGCGATGACGGCGAGCGGAATACAAATGCGCGGAATGCTCACGCCGTTCGAGCGCAACGCCACCAATTCGTTCTCCGCCGAGAGTCGTCCGAAGACGAGCAGGATCGCGGTCAGCAATCCCCACGGGATGGTGAAGATGAGCGAGAACGGCAAGACATAAGCGATGAACGTAATGAGGTACTGGGCCGGAACATCATGATTCACCAGCAACGGCAAGAGCTTGCGAAAGATGTTGCCGAGTACGAGCACCAGACTCAGCACCGCCACGGCGAAAAAGAAATTCACCAGCAACTCGCGCGTGATATGACGATCGATTAACTTCACAACGCCCATACCATTTCATCCCATTGGCCATGTAGCAACGGCGCTCTGTCGCCGCTCGTCTCGCAACGTGAGAGCTAAGCTGAACCAACAAACGCGGAACTCACGTGACCTAGGACTGTTGAATTAAGTTGTTGTACTCCTCATGAGTGCCAATCCAGAACCAGACGATCAATCTATCTGAACGTCGGCCGAGTGCGCGATAATGATCCCCGATGCGGACTGACCAGACATCGTTTCCCAGTGGCTTGAACTTTAGGGACGGGTGAAATGCATCGCGGAGCCAGAGGCGATACTTCTCCCGCGCGAGCGCCTGCGTGTCGGCTGGTAAGCGATCGAAATGACGCCAGAAACGCTTCTCAGCGCGTGAGATCACGGCATGTCACGAAGCCGTCCTGCGCCAATGTCTTCGTCCACTTCGCGCAAGATGTGGTCGAGCTTACCCTCCGTGACGTCCCGTTTCATCTGCGCATCCCATTCGTCGTCCTCCCAGCCATGAAGCCACGCCGCTAGCTTCGCGCGCTCTTCCAATGACAACTGCTCGATAGCTGACTTAATTTCTTCGACGCTCACGGTTGTAACCTACTGGTTTCGGTAAAATCGCGCAACCGTACACGAGAAAGGCAAAAAGGCATCTGAGCTTGACACCGCCATGTGTGAACCGCTGCGAACCTAACGGAAGAAAAATCAATCTTGGTTGACGATGTTAAGCTCTGGGCTTGCATTCAACATTTGGATCAGGCATTTCCAAGTGCCGCCGTTCGTGCAACTACCACTCGTTAGGTAGCTCGCGTTCTCTACTGTCCCCTGCCCCGACGCGGCTGAGTCTGCGGAATTTGATCGACCGGCAACCCGGCGGCTTGCAAGAGGGCGGCGCCGTTTTGCGGATCGCGGAACATGATCGGGCGACTGATCTGCTGCAGGGCGCGTTGCCGCGTCGCGTCGTCGGTGATTGTCCCGATCCAGTTCAAGGCATTCTGCGGATCGCTAAACGCCATCGACTCGGCGAAGCCGGCCACCGCCGTGTCGTGCTGCATGCCCGTGGGCAAGGTGTGAATCCAATTGGCGGTGCCGGTCGGATCCTGGCGGCCCCAATCGCGCATGACCTGTGACAAGGAACGCAGTTGTGCGTCGCTATCGGACAAGGAGAGCGACCAATTCGCCGCCGCCAACGGATCCTGTTGCACCCACGTGCTCACGACCTGATTGATCGGCGAACGCCAACCGCCGCCTTGTCCTTGCTGTTGCGTCGCATAGGCAGCGGCCGATTGCGGATCGATCGCGGCCCATTGCCGGTAAAGCACACTGGAGAGCGGCTCGTTGCCGGGAAACTGGCCGAGGGTTTGCGCAAGTTGAAGCGCACCCATCGGATCGGTGTCGGCCTGGAAACTCAGCACGCCGCGCAAAGCGCGATAACGCAGATCGGCTCCCGGGATTTCCTGTGCTTGCGTGAGCGCGGATTGGAAATCGGTCGCGGCCCGCTGCTGGAAAACATCGTCGGCCAGGTATTCGTAACCGCGATTGGCCGCGGCGAATTGCAGCGCGCCTTCCGGATCGGTCGCGACCCATTGCGCCACAAGTAAGCGCGAAGCCAGCTCGCGCTCGTTGCTACCTGCGATTTGCTTCATGCGCTTCAAGGCATCGGCGTATTCACGCGGCTGGAGCGCATTGACATAAGCCTGAAGATCGCGCGTGCGCTGTCGCGCGTCGTGCTCGGTAAGAATGCCATCGAGTGTTGGCTTCGAGCTGCTCGCCGTTTCGGTCTTTCGTTTCTTGCCAACTGGAACGGGATCGGAAATCGAAGTGGTTGTCGCAGTAGTCGGCGCGATCTCTTGTGCGACCGGAGCGACGTTGCCGTTGTCGCCCGAAATGGTGGCACGATTGGATAGAATGAGGCGATCGAGCAGGACACCGGCAACAATGGCTGCAATGGTAAGCGCGATCTGTGGAGTTAAAGTACTCATGAATTTCCGATCGTGTTGCCAGACTAGCGGTAAGCCATGATCGAGAACAGACTGAAGTTTTGAAATCGAGAACGCTCATTCTTACGACCCTCGCCATGGTCGCATTTGCGAGTAACTCGCTCCTCTGCCGCCTGGCCTTGAAGCATACCGGCATCGACCCGGCAACCTTCACTTTGATCCGCCTCCTGTCCGGCGCGATTGCGCTCTGGCTCATCATCAAGCTGCGCGCGCCACAAGCAGAGCGGAAGGAAGGCAGCTGGCTATCAGCGCTTGCCCTGTTTGCTTATGCTGCCGCCTTTTCCTTCGCCTACATCAGCCTTTCTGCGGGAACGGGAGCTCTCCTTCTTTTTGGCGCGGTCCAGGCCACAATGATCCTGTGGGGTTTGCTCAAAGGTGAACGTCTCCATCTCATCCAGCTAGCCGGTCTGGCTTTGGCCTTGGGTGGGTTAATTGCCTTGGTCCTTCCAGGTGTTTCGGCACCATCGCTAACGGGCTCGGTCCTTATGCTTGGCGCCGGCGTCGCATGGGGCGTGTATTCGTTGCGTGGTAAAGGAGTGAAGAACTCGACCAGTGCCACCGCTGGCAATTTCGCCAAAGCAGTTCCGTTCGCGGTAATATTGAGTGTGATCCTGGTGCATCTGGTTAGAATCGACTCGTTAGGTACTACCTATGCGCTGATTTCCGGAGCTATCACCTCGGGACTTGGTTATGTCATTTGGTATGCCGCCTTGCCCGGTCTAAGCGCGGCCAGCGCGGCCAGTGTGCAACTGAGTGTTCCCGTCCTCGCAGCGGTGGGCGGCATCCTGCTTCTCGGCGAAACACCTACGGTTCGTCTTTTTCTCGCCTCGATCGCTATCCTTGGTGGAATCGCCCTGGTTGTGCTTAATTCGGCTCAACGCCAACGCTAACTGTTCAACCTATGAATCTCGTCTTGCTTCTCGCATTTGGAATTGGACTTGTCGCCGGCTTGCGTTCGCTCACCGCGCCGGCTGTCGTGGCTTGGGCTGCTCATCTTGGGTGGCTGCACCTGGAAGGCTCCAAACTTGCCTTCATGTCATCGACGATCGCCGTCGCGGTTTTCTCCTTTCTGGCCATCTTCGAATTGATCGTGGACAAACTGCCCACGACACCCAGGCGCACCGCCTTGGTTCCGTTACTGGCCCGACTTTTCGCCGGTAGCCTTTGCGGCGCATGCTTCGGGCGTGTCGACTAACCAGTCGTTAGTCATGTGCATGCTAGCAGGCGCGCTGGGCGCGATTGTCGGGGCCTTTACCGGCTACCAACTACGCCGGCGCGTTGTAGCTGCGTTACACACGAAAGACTTCCCCATCGCGATCTGCGAAGACGTGTTGCCATCGCCTTCGCTATCTTTCTCGTCTCGCGTTGAAGCTAGCTTCTATTCGATTGCCAGCTTCCAGTCGTCCGCCGACTCCATGACGGAACGCGGCCCGGCGCCATTCAACCAGACGAGCGCATCCTTGTCCCCGCGCAAGTAGGCGTCCCAGAACGCAGTCGAGAGCGCGAGGATGACGCGATGATGATTCGGATTGCGCGGTTCGTGGTCGCCGGGCAGGGCGCGATCGGTAAATGCGGAATGTTCTGCCTTATTGAGGACGACTTCATACTTAGGCGCGCCACGTAATGCCGGATAGACCGCAAGCCGTGATTTCATGTCCGCGTTACCGATGGGCGCGAGATCATTAGTTCCAGTCATTAGTAACCAGGGAACTTTCACCGCCGCGAAGGCTTGTTCCGCGCTGGTCGAAGCCGGCGTGATCGGACTCATGATCACAGCCGCGCGGATGCGAGAATCGGTTAACTTCGTTCCAGCCATCGGCAAGGTTTCGCCACTTACTGCCTCAGTAGTAACAGCACCAAAGGAATGCCCCGACATTCCGACTTTCGTCAGGTCCATTCGACCGGCCAGCGAACCGCTCTTGTTCCAAAGTTCAAGCTGATCGAGCACTGCGGGCACGTCGTGCACGCGCAGGAGAAAGTTATCCAGTGAAGCAGCGCGACGCATTGCCGCCATGCGTTCGAGCGGAGCTTCATTTCGCCAGACCGTGTCATCACTTCCCGGATGCTGCAGGAAGACAGCGACATAACCGCGCGCCGCCCATTGTTCGCCGAGAAACCTGCTGCCTTCGCGTGTCCCGCCCAGGCCGTGACTAAAGAGGACAACTGGCGCCGACTTCTCGTTAGGCAGGTAAAGGCGCACGGGAATATCGCGATTGCGCGTCGCGTCGTGCGCGGTCAGATCCTGCGTCTGCGCGTGAAAATTGGGATCAACCGACAACGGGTCATAAGCCTTTTCTTGCGCAGCAGGAACCAGCGCCAAAGCCAGCAAGAGAAACATGAAAGAAGCTCTAATCATTATTTACCTCACGTTCTTGAACACCGTAACACGGGATCGGTTCCGCCAAATTTCGCGACTCGATAATTCTTGAATCCAAAGAACCACCTTCCGCCATCCCATCAGCAAACCATGAGAGCATTCGTAAAGCAGCATCGATTGGTGACGTTCTTCGTGCTGGCCTATGCGCTCTCATGGTATCCGTGGATCCTGGCTCTCGTCCGCGGAAGAACCAGCGGTCCGAACCCACTCGGGCCGCTGGTGGCCGGTATTACTGTTACGGCGATAGTTTATGGTCGGCCGGGACTGCGCGAATACTTCGCTCGCATCGTGCGCTGGCGCGTAGGAGTCAGGTGGTATGCCATCGTGTTAGGCTTGCCGATCTTGCTTTGTCTGATTGCAGCTGCCACTAGCCTTTGGCTTACCCACTCTCAACTTCCATCGCTCTCGGCAGAGCAACTACGCGAACTACCCGACAAGTTCATCTTCATCCTGCTTTTCATAGGTCTCGGTGAAGAACCTGGCTGGCGCGGCTTTGCCTTGCCACAGTTGCAAATGAAAAGGTCGCCGCTCAAGGCGAGTCTTACCCTGGCTCCACTCTGGGCGCTGTGGCATCTTCCACTTATCGGGAACGAATTTCCATGGCCGATCGTGCCTGCGTTTCTTCTCTCAGTCCTTGGCGCTACTCTGTTGCTCACCTGGCTCTTTAACGGCACAAACGGAAGCGTCCTACTTTGCATGATCTTTCATGCCGCCACGAACGCCGTAGGCGCAGGGTTGATCTTTCCGCTTTTCTCCGGTGGAACACTCCTTCTTTTGTGGTGGGTATACGCCGCGGTTTGTCTGATCGCAGGTTTCGGTGTCGTGTTGGTCGGCGCGAGGGGCAACGGAAATGCCGTGCGCGCGCCCATGGTGGTTGCGACTGCCTGAATCAGGTCGCAACTATCGCGCAAAGGCATTTTACATCGCGCAACAAAAGGGCGATTCTATCGACAGGAACTCTGCGATGAAGAACGACAAAGACAACGTCCAGCTAAGCGCCGTGGAAGATCACGACGGCATCCTCACAATACGCGGCGGTGGTCCGCGCCGCGATTGGAACGGCATTCATTACAAACAAGGCATGTCGGCCAAGAACGTCGGCACAACGAAGCTATCAGCTAACATAGCTACCATACCTCCGGGTGGCGTGGCTTACGCCCACATCCACGTCGATTTCGAAGTAATCCTCTATATCCTTGAAGGCAAGGTGCGACACGAGTTCGGCCAAGGCTGCAAGAAGGTGTTGGAGAACGAAGCGGGCGACTTCATCTACATTAAGCCCGGCGTGCCTCATGAAGTCTTCAACATGAGCGACACGGAACCTGTAGTAGCTTTTGTCGCACGTTCCTCTGCCGAGGAATGGGATAACATCATTCCTTACGATCGAAACCAGCCGGTGCCTTAGGCTATTGGAAGTTAGCCCACGCGCTGGTCGCGGCAGCGACGGTGCCTATTGGTCCGGCGTCGTTGCCCGCGACAATATTATAGGTCGTGCCGCCGGATTGCGAAACGCTGTTGCGGATAATGACGTTCAAGGTGCCGGTAACATGCAAGCCGGTCCCACTGCGGGTAAGATGATTGCCGTCGATGCGGCAGCGGCTTGCGCTCACGAAGAGTCCGTCACCGGCGGGATGGTTGTCTGTCGTATTGCCAATGATGAACGACTGGCTTCCACTTACTTGAATGCCTCCGGTAGTATTCTGGTTAATCAGGCAATTTTCGATGGTTGAATCAACCCCGGCGGAGGTGATACCCCATCCTCCATTGAGGCTGGCCAGACAGTCAGAGATCTTGTTGGCCCCACTCGCGTTGATGCCATCCCCGGTATTGCTGTAGCTATTGACCTTGCTGATGAGTTGCCGAGAGGAAGTATGAAGCCCTGCTCCTCCATTGCTGTTCAGTTCCAGGTCAGAAAAAACGCCGCCGGCACCGGCCGCCGAAGCGTCGATGCCGTCGCCGCCCCAGTTGCGCACGATACCGTTCCGGACAGAAACATTGGTGCGCGCCCCACTGACGAGTATCCCATCGAGCGAACCAGCCACGCCGATCAAGGCATGGCCACCCAGGTCGACGCTAACGTTATCACTGGAAATGGTGATGCCGTTTTGAGCAGAGACGCCGGTCAAAGTCCCCGCCAGGGTTACTTTGGCCGGAACGTCAATAGTAACAGGTAGTTGGCTGATCAGGAGCTCTAATTCGTTCCCTGGAGCAAAACTATAGTTAGTGGTGTTATCCCGCACGGTATTCCCGCGCGCGATGCAACCCGCAACCGGAATCGCAAGCCCGGTAAGATTACCCGTTAAGAGATTACCTTCGAAGCGACTTCCCGCAGCGCTGGCAATAATCCCCGAACTGCCGTTCGCCGAGCAGTGATTTTCGAGAATCATGCTATGCGTTTGTGCTTCGATCCCATTGCTGGTGTTGCCCTCGAAGATACAATTTTTGACCACGGACTCGCTGGTGATCAGACCGTTACCGTTAGATCGGATTATGCAGTTGGTGACGATCGTGTCCTGCGCGCCGGCGCCAAGGCCGGTATTCGAGATAACCGTTGAGTTGCTCAGTTGCCCGAGATTGACCTCAATACCGTATCCGTTGCCGGTCACGCTGCAGTGATCGACGATGGCATTCGCTGCGGCGATGCCCTGGGCGTTTCCGGACGCCTTCACTTTCTCGAGCGCTCCGTTGGGGCCAGTTAAGATCACACCTACACCTGGCCAGTCGCGCACGATCCCATTGCGGACGGTAATACTCGGCTGAGTGGAGATGATGCCGTTGGCCGCTCCCGACACGCCAATCACGTCAAAGCCGTTAAGATCAAGAGTAACACCTGGCACGGTGATATTGATCCCGAACTTACCGCTTTCACCCGTAATGTTGCCGGTCAAATAATAGGAACCCGGCTGTGAGATAATGAAGGAGTTACTCGCATTGCCCGGACAGTTAGTCGCGTTAACAATGATCCGCGCTTCCACCTGGTCGAGCGTCTTCATCGTCGGCGTCGGTGCGGCCGGCGGAGTAAGTGAACCCTGGCCGAAACAAAGCAGGGTGAAACTCCAGACCAACACCAAACTGCCGGCGCTCTTGCGAAGAAAGCTATCGCCCGCCCTTTGCCACGAATCGTTCGTATTCATAGGAAACCTCCCGAGAGTTGAACCGCTCCTGTGACCGCAGGCGTCATCCTATTCTTGCCGCCCGCCGCAGGACAAGCCCTAAGACCGCTTGTCAAAAGCCACGCACGGTACCACGCTGCGGCAGGGAAATGAAAATGGCACGCTGCCCATGGGCCACTAGTGAACCGAACATTACCTATCACGACACGGAATGGGGTGTGCCGGTGCACGACGACCGGAAGCTGTTTGAGTTTCTAATTCTCGAAGGCGCGCAGGCCGGGCTAAGCTGGAGCACTATCCTGAAGAAGCGCGAGAACTATCGGAAGGCATTCGATGGCTTTCGCGCAGACAAGATCGCACGCTACGGTGCTCGCGATGTGAAACGCCTGCTTAACGACGCAGGCATCGTGCGTAACCGGCTTAAGGTTGCGGCAACGATCCAGAACGCAAAAGCTTTCCTGGCTGTACAGAAGGAGTTCGGAAGTTTCGACAGCTATGTCTGGTCCTTTGTAGGCGGTAAGCCAAAACAGAATCGCTGGCGCAGCCTGTCGCAGGTCCCGGCACGCACAACAGAATCGGATGCCCTGAGTCGAGACCTGCTCAAACGCGGCTTCAAGTTCGTTGGCTCAACCATCTGCTATGCTTTCATGCAAGCGACGGGCATGGTGAACGATCACCTGTTAAGCTGCCGCCAACGGACAAGGCAACGTCGTTAGTTACTACTTACTCGTCGGGGTATTCAACCTTCACGATTTTAACCTGGCCGATGTCCGGCAAGGTCACGCGGTGGCCGCGTTCTGCCACGAGCAAGGCACGTCCGATCGGTGAAACCCAGCTCACTCCATCTGGCGTAAAGTCGAGTTCATTCACGCCCACGATCCGATAGGTCTGCTTCCGGCCGTTCGTGTCTTCGATGGTGACGGCGGCGCCAAAGGAGATGCTGTTGGATGACTCGTTAGGTAGTTCGACGATTGTGACCGCCGCCAGGATTCCTTCCAATTCCGCCATGCGCCCCGCGTCTGCTCCTGATGTGCGCAAGCCGTCCAGCTCGGCGCGCAATCGCTTCGCGCCGCCAGCCGTGATGTAGTTGGTCGCGCCCGGCGGCAGGCCCGAGGCAGATCGCACCCGTCCGGAACGCTCCGGCGGATCAACATCCTCTTTCACGAACGCCCTGCTCATGCGGCAAAAAATCGTCTCGATCTCTTGTGTAACCGAAAACGTCTCTGGTGGGAATATTGGCCGAGCGCTGTGATTGGCCAAAAAAGAAGCGTTACATTTCTGCGTCCAGCGAATAGAAATGGTCATCTAACCCAACCCCTACTATGAAGACCACCTCTCGCCGGCGCATCAGCGCTCGTCTCCCTAAAACCACCCGCCTTCCCAAAAAACCTCGCGTGAGCGGCAACGGTAACGGCCGCGCTCCCGCCAATCGCTCGACCCTCTCCGCCAGTCCGGGTGTCGTTAGTTGGCTGAAGAAGCCGAAGCAAAATCTAATTGGTGGCAGATGGATGCCGTCCGCCTCGCACAAGGTCTTTGATGTTTTCAATCCCGCCGACGCTTCGGTACTCGCGCGCGTCGCGGAGAGCCACAAGGAAGATATCAACCGCGCCGTCATAGCCGCGCGTCGCGCCTTCGAGTCCGGACCGTGGCGTCGCCTGACCTCGAGCGAGCGCGGCAAACTCATCTGGCGTTTGGGCGACCTCATCCTCGCGCATGCGGATGAGCTAGCCGAAATCGAGTCCCTCGATAACGGCAAACCGAAGACGGTCGCTCGTGTAGCCGATGTTCCGCTCGCGGCCGATCTCTTTCATTACATGGCCGGCTGGGCCACCAAGATCGAAGGTCACACCATTCCGATCAGCGTCTTGTATGCGCCGGGTGCGCGTTTTCATGCTTATACCTTGCGCGAACCTGTCGGTGTGGTTGGTCAAATCATTCCGTGGAACTTCCCGCTGCTCATGGCGGCGTGGAAGCTAGGTCCGGCGCTGGCTGCCGGTAACTGCGTTGTGCTTAAGCCGGCGGAACAAACTCCGCTTTCCGCCCTGCGGCTGGGCGAGCTTATCCAGGAAGCTGGTATACCTGATGGTGTAGTTAACATCGTGACTGGCTTCGGTGAAACCGCCGGCGCTGCCCTAGCTGCGCATCCCGACGTGGACAAGATTGCCTTCACCGGTTCGACCGAAGTAGGCAAGCTGATTGTGCACGCCGCCGCCGGTAACCTGAAGAAGGTAAGCCTCGAGCTAGGCGGTAAGTCGCCTAACATTATCTTCAAGGATGTCGGTAATCTCGAAACTGCCATTGCCGGCGCCGCTAACGCCATCTTCTTTAATCACGGCCAATGCTGCTGTGCTGGTTCCCGGCTTATGGTCGAGCGCGATATCTTTGACGATGTGGTGGCGGGCGTGGCCGAACATGCGAAGAAGATCAAGCTAGGACCCGGGCTAAACCCTGCCACACAGATGGGTCCGCTGGTTTCCCAGGAACAACTCAGCCGGGTGACTAACTACATGCACCAGGGCAAACAAGCTGGAGCCTGTTATGTCACTGGCGGCATGCGCGCGGGCGAGCGCGGTTACTTCGTCCAGCCCACCGTAATCAAGAATGTTAAACCGGACATGAGCATTGTGCGCGAAGAAATCTTCGGGCCGGTGGTAGTAGCTGAGCCATTCACCAAGGCGGAGGAGCTGGTTCCGCGCGCTAACCAGACTGAGTATGGCCTGGCCGCCGGCATCTGGACCCGCGACCTTAGCAAGGCTCATCGTATCGCGTCGGAACTACGAGCCGGCACCGTCTGGATTAACTGCTACAACGTCTTCGATGCCGCCCTGCCCTTCGGCGGCTACAAACAATCCGGCTGGGGCCGCGAAATGGGCGGCGAAGCGCTGGAGCTTTACACCGAAACCAAGGCGGTTGTTGTAGGTCTGTAGTTATATTGCCCGCTTCGTCTTTAGGCGAAGCGGGCGCATACTAACAGCCAGTAACCTACGCGGTCCCCAAAAACCGCGGCGGTGGATTGGCAACTGTTCCTGTCAAGAATGTAATTGCTTGCGCATTCCGTGAGTTGCCAAAAAATTACATGACGCCGTTTGGCTCCGGTGGAACCTTGACCGAGGGGCAGGCAGACACGATCAACGCCGACCTGCTCGCCTTCATAAAAAGCTAACTCAACAAAAGGATAAGAGAAAGAAAGGACTAAGAACATAACGATGAAAAATAATTCAACAAAAACGAAGGAACTGCGGGCCCGACGCAACGCTCCGCTGGCGACCCGGACCGATCTCACGTCATCGGCAGTCAAAGACATTGCCGGAACGATGAATGCGATTTTGGCGGACGTGTTTGCGCTCTATGTGAAGACAAAGAATTTTCACTGGCACATGAGCGGCCCGCATTTCCGCGACTATCACCTCCTTCTCGATGAGCAAGCCGCTCAGCTTTTCGCCATGACCGATCCGGTGGCAGAGCGAATTCGCAAACTCGGCGGACCCACGCTGAAGTCGATTGGCCAAATTTCACGCACGCAGCGCGTGCTTGATAATAACGCCGAATATGTTGAACCCCTCGATATGCTGGCGGAACTGGCGGAGGACAATAAGACAATGGCGGCACGTCTGCGTGAAGCACACAATGTTTGTGACGAGCATCGTGATGTCGCGACGACCAGCCTGATCGAGGTTTGGATCGACGAAACCGAGCGCCGCACCTGGTTTCTGTTTGAGGCTAGTCGACGCCATACCTAGACCCGATCGATTCATAATGCCTTCGGTCGTGTTTCTTCGGGCAATCAACGTTGGCGGCGCCAATAAGTGTAAGCCCGCTGCGATAGCTAAGGAGCTAGCCAAATTCGGTGTCGTTAACATCGGCGCGGTCGGCACCTTTGTTGTGCGCGAAGAGGTCAGCGAATCGACTCTGCGTACAGCCATAACCAGAAGGCTGCCGTTCAAATGCGAGATCATGATTTGTCCGGCGCGAGACCTGATCAAGCTGGCAGCAAAGGATCCCTTCGCGCGCCAGCCATCAGGCCCGGACGTTGCGCGTTTCGTGAATGTAATGCACAAACCACTTCGCCCTGTCCCTTCTTTGCCTCTTAGTCTGCCATCGGAAGCGGATTGGCTGCTCAAGGTCTTCGCGATTGAAGGCCAGTTTATCCTGGGTGTTTACCGACGTGAGATGAAGGCGATCGGTTACCTTGGCAAGCTCGAGAAGCAGCTAGGCGTACCCGCCACCAACCGCAATTGGAACACGATCGAGAAAGTCGCAAAGGTCCTTTCTCAAGACTAACGCTAGTACAAGATCGATGGCAGGGATGTGCCGGCTGGTTCGTTGTAGAGACCTTTGCTCATCAGTGTCATCGGTTGCGTCACACGCAAACCATTCGTTAGGCACCAGCGGAATAATTCGCCGTTGCGTGTCGGAAGGAGAAAACCTGGTCCGGCAAATTCCTTGGCCGCGCCGATGAGCGCTTTCAGATCTTCGTTAGTCTCACCCACCGCGTGACCGAAGAAGCCGATGACGGTGGCGTAGCCGGTGATTCGTCCATCGCGCCCCACCACGGTGGCGGATCCCCGCGCGATTGCGTCTCTTAGTTCACCAACACGATCGAAACCGTGCACTTGTCGACACACCCGATTGCAACCCTCCACGTCCGCTTGAAGCGCTGGCCTGACGACATGACCTTCAATGGAAATTCCGAGTGGCTGACCTTGCATACAGGCCAGGTATTCGCGCACGTCGTAGCCAACCTTGGCATACAAGGAGAGCGATCGCGTGTGATAGCCCGCCTGAATAAGCCGGACACCCAGCGAAATTCCGCTCTGCGGCTCGCTCATGCACGGCATCCATCAAGCGCCGTCCCACCGCGCGATTTTGCGCGTCGGATCGACGGTGATCGGCCCCACGCCTGCGATCGTGTTGCGTTCGTCGAGAAAATTACTGCCAACAATCCGCCCATCGATTTCCGCAATCACGGAGTAGAACTTCGGATGCGCCAGGAGGCGGCCCAACGCTCCAGTCGCAATTTCCGGCGACGGAAAGTCCGGCAGAAAACCATGCGTCTCCGCGATTGTCTTAAATGCGTTGTAACAAATCCTGCCGCAATTCTCCGCATCCGCAGGTGTGCCGGGTCGAAGTTTGATGTCCATGCGCTAATAGGTGGTAAGAGTCTTATCCAATATTGTCAGCAAAATGAAATCACTAACTGAACATCTCTGGTTCGAGATCGAAGGTCGTCGCGGGTTTATCAATATCACGCCGAAAGTCGAGGAGTTGGTTAGCCGCAGTGGCGTGAAGGAAGGTCTTTGCCTGGTCAACGCCATGCACATCACTGCGTCGGTCTTCATCAACGACGACGAGGCGGGCTTGCATCATGATTACGAGGTTTGGCTGGAGAAACTGGCGCCGCACGCTCCCACCTCTGCCTACCGCCACAACCGCACCGGCGAAGACAACGCCGACGCGCATCTCAAGCGCCAGATCATGGGCCGCGAAGTCGTGGTCGCGATCACCAAAGCCCAACTCGATCTTGGCCCCTGGGAGCAAATCTTCTACGGCGAATTCGACGGCAACCGTCGCAAGCGCGTGCTGGTGAAGATCATCGGAGAGTAACCAGCGTTAGCACTCGCTGATTCCGCGAAAAGAATTGGCTTGCCGGTTGGCGGCTTACTATCCCCAACCTGACGAAAGAAATGCATCCGGCTTCCTAACCGGTTCGACGGCAATAGCGAGGGTGACCGTTGTCCGCCGCAGTATAAACATTGAGCCTGGTCAGCTCAGACATACGGGGGTTTCCCCGGAGGAAAATAGAAATGAAGAAATTAATGCTGGTATTAATCGTGTCGGCCTGTTGCTCGGCTTTCACAATCAACGCGTCGGCTCAAGCCGACCAGGCGATCGCCGATGCGGTGATTGCACTGACGAAGGCGCAATGGGCGGCGGGGATGAAAGATCCAACGAATGTCGCCGAACAGTCGAAGGACATGTCGGACGACTACACTGAGTTTAACGCCGATTTCGCCACGCGCGTCGACGGAAAGGCGGCGAATATGCGCCTGGCAGAGGGGGTCGCAAAAGACTCGAGTAAGGGCACCGCGTCGGAAATGCTCAACGCAAAGGTCCAGGTTTATAACGGCGATGTCGCCATCCTGACCTATAACTACGCCGGAACGAGCATCGACAAGGACGGCAAGACGACACCGAGCCGGGCCAAATCAACCCGCGTCTTCGTGAAGAAGGGCGACAAATGGATGATGGTCCACGCTAACTTCGGGGCCGATCCAGTACCAAAATAAGACCTCGCGAAAATTGAGAAGGAGCCGCCGGGTGCTTTGCGCGTCTGGCGGCTCCTTGTTTTGTACGGGGAAGGCTGTCGTTAGGCTGGATGTTTACCAACAGCGTCGATAGCTTGCGGCAATTGTTTTCGCGAAAGGCAGGTATTTCTTCCTTTCCAATTTCCAGCTTCTGCTTCCTATTCTCTTCATGAGCATCGTCGGAACTGTGGAAAGCCTTTGGCGTTATCCGGTCAAAAGCATGCGCGGTGAAGAACTAGACGAACTGTTTGCCGGTTACGCCGGAGTTTATGGCGACCGTCTTTTTGCGTTCGAGAGTTCTGCCAGTCCGAAAGGCTTTCCGTTTTTCACCGGACGCGAACAACGTCAGATCGTACGCTACCGGCCACGTTTTCGAAAACCGGAGAAAGCCGCGCGGCCGATTAATCAGATCGAGGCGGAGACTTTGTCGCCCATGGTCAATCCGGTCTCGGCCAGTCCGGCCGAGCTGATGATCGATGTCGAGACACCGGATGGAAAAACGTTCGCGATCGATGACCCGGCTTTGATCGAAACGCTTCGCCGAGGTCTCGAAGACAAACACCAACTAACCCTGCTTCGCTCGGACCGCGCCATAACCGATTGCCGTCCCTTGTCGATCTTTGCCGTGCAAACCGCGAAAAAACTTGGCGACGAAACTGGACTCGCCGTCGACAAGCGTCGCTTCCGCGCCAACGTCTACCTGGACTTAGGTTCCTCCGATGGCTTCGCCGAAGATGAATTCGTCGGTAAGACTCTCCGCATCGGAGCGAAAGTTGTCGTCTCTGTTCTGGCGCGAGACGGCCGTTGCATGATGATCACACTCGATCCCGATACCGCAGAAAAAACTCCGGCCATCTTGAAGCAAGTCGCGCAAGCGCACGACGGGATGGCGGGTGTTTACGGCGCCGTGTTAGTTGAAGGCACGTTGCGCAAAGGTGATCCGGTCGAATTGCTGGCCTAGCTCCGCTTCCATTCGCTGGCCGCGCACCATCAAAAAGTAGGCGGTAGCGGATTTTCCCCGTTTCTTCTACTCTTGGTCCTCTTGACCTCGACTGCGTTGAACCCCAGGCGGGGACCCTCTATGGCTCTCGGAATCCAATATAGAGCGCAGCAAGGCGTGGCTGACGCGATTGCCTCCCTCGGGCGCACGGAAGATGTGCGCTTTTCGCCGAGTAATCGGCGTCTGGCCGTGGCTGCATTTAGCCGACACCGCATCGTCGTTTTCGACATCGAGATCGCGTCATCTTCGGGCGCAACGCAAATTTCGCTCACCGGCGGCGTGGAATTATCGTCACCGGCTCTGCAATTGCCACATGGATTGGACTTCATCGATGACGACACCCTCATCGTCACGAGTCGCGGAAGCGACGTCGCGCTATTCAAGTTGCCGGCCGGAGAGAAGATCGTCCGGACTCACGAAGTGCTTCCCATCGCGAGATGGTCTGGGAACGGGACAACTCAATTCAATGCCCCAAGTTCAGTAGCTGTCACCCATGTCGAGGAAGGCGTGTGTGAAGTTCTGATCTGCGACAACGACGCACACACTGTCACCAGACATCTGTTGGATTGCGACGCCGGCGGTGCCATCAGAAACAGTGAGATCCTGTTGCACAAATACCTCAACGTCCCGGATGGCGTGAGCCTGAGTCCGGATCGGCGATGGATTGCGGTGAGTAACCACACCACCCACAACGTGCTGCTATATGAGAACTCACCGGCCTTGAACTCGGAGGCCGCGCCGGATGGCATACTGCGTTGCGTGCACTATCCGCATGGTTTGCGTTTCAGCGCGGATGGTCGCCATCTCTTCGTCGCCGACGCCGGAGCGCCCTGCCTGCATATCTACGCAAAGGATTCCGACCAGTGGCGCGGCGTGCGTTATCCGGTCGCCACCGTGAGGATCATGGATGACGCGATGTTCGAGAAAGGGCGGCACAATCGCGAGGAAGGCGGACCCAAGGGACTCGACCTCGACAGGTCTTCCAACATCCTGGTGATTACCTCGGAGTATCAGCCGCTCGCTTTCTTCGATGTGCCCATCCTGTTGCAACACGCGATCGCCGGCGATTCGGCGCGCGAGAGATGGAAGTCTGGGCATCAGTTACGAACTCAGCCTCATGGAAGAGACCCGGAAGATGATGGCAGAGAAGTTCAGGGAGATAGAAATCTTGCGCAACGGCATAAGCGAACTGCGGAACAGCACATCGTGGCGAATCACCGAACCATTGCGGCGCCTCAAGTCCATCTTCCGCCGACACTGAGTGGAGGCTTTGGTCTAACGAGAGGTTGATTCTGCAGCGTGAGGTGGCTAAGATCGCACCCGTTCTCGAGTTTTCACCATCGCGAACGAGTTCAATGGAAACGCCGTTGACCCCTCTCGAATTCGCTCGCCGCGCGCGCAAACTTTATCCCGGGCGCGTCGCCGTGGTTGATGGTGAGGCCAGCTGGACCTATGCGCAGTTTCTCGATCGCTGCGATCGTTGGTCGGTCGTCTTGCAGCAACTCGGAATTCGCCCGGGTGATCGTGTCGCCTATCTCTCGCCTAACTCCCACAAGCAGCTCGAATCCTTTTATGCTGTGCCGCAAGTCGGCGCCGTGCTGGTGCCGCTAAATTATCGCCTGATCGCAGACGACTTCGTTTACCTGATCAATCACAGCGGTGCGCGCATGGTTTGCGCAGACGGCGATTATCTGGCCACGATCGACAGTATTCGCTCTCGTCTTCCGCAAGTTGAACACTTCGTCGCTTTGACCGGCGAAGGTAAAGACTGGTTAGACTACGAATCAGCCGTCGCGACGGGTCCGACTGAGTTTGTTCGCCCAGAAATTCGCGAGAGCGATCTGCTCACGATCAATTACACCAGCGGCACCACCTCGCGTCCGAAGGGTGTGATGATCACTCATCGCAACGCCTGGATGAATTGCATCGGCACGCTGGTCCATCAGCCGATGACTTGTGCCGATCGTTATCTGTGGACGCTGCCCATGTTTCACGCCAACGGATGGACCTTCGTCTGGACGGTAACGGCCGCGGGAGCGACCCACGTTTGTCTGCGCAAGGTCGAGCCGCGCGCCGTTTTCGAATTGATGGCGACCGAGCAGGTCACCATGTTGTGCGCGGCGCCGACCGTTTTGATTTCGTTGGCCAACGCACCGGAAGAACTTCGTCGCCTCGCGCCGAAAGGAATTCGCGTTGTCACCGCCGGTGCGCCGCCCGCAGCTTCCACCATCCAGAGACTCGAAGAAGAGCTAGGCTGGACAATCACGCACGTTTACGGACTGACGGAAACAGCGCCCTTCATCACCGTCTGCGAACCGCGGCCGGAACACGCACTACTCTCGATCAGCGAACGAGCCGCCATCAAAGCCCGCCAGGGTGTCGAGCTGATTACGTCCGGCGAGCTACGCGTGGTTGACGCGGAAGGCAACGACGTGCCGCAAGACGGAATTACCCAGGGCGAAATTGTGGCCCGCGGCAACGTGGTCATGTCAGGTTACTACAACGACCCGAAAGCGACCGAGCAGGCATTTGCGCGGCGGATGGTTTCACAGCGGCGACGCCGCGGTCGTTCATCCGGATGGTTATGTCGAGATTCGTGATCGGCTTGAAAGACGTCATCATCAGCGGCGGCGAAAACATTTCTTCGGTGGAAGTTGAAAGCGTGCTGCTAAGACATCCGGCCGTGCAGGAAGTCGCGATCGTCGGGCTCCCCGATGAACGCTGGGGCGAAGCGCCTCACGCTTTTGTTGTTCTCAAGCAAGGCGCGCATGCCTCCGAAAAAGAACTGCGCGAATTCGCCCGCGCCAACCTCGCCCATTTCAAAGCGCCACATAGCGTGACCTTCATCCACGAGCTGCCCAAGACTGCTACCGGCAAGATTCAGAAGTACATCTTGCGCTCGCGACAGCCTGCGATCGTTCCGCAGTGAGTCGTTCCTGATCTCTTAGCTACTTGAGCGCGGAATAGCTGGTCGGATCCATGAAGTAGTTGTCGATGTGATCTACTAATGGTCCCTGCGCCTCCGACTCGGCCTTTACCTTTTGCCATTCCGGATCGGCCTGGAACGCGGCCCAGTTCTTCGTCGCTTCCTCCCGGCTCGGATGTTCCAGGATGTAGATAAACAGGTTCTGCGAGCTCGGCGCATCCTGGGGCTGCCAATAACCAATGCTCTTCATGTTATGCCGCTTGAAGATCGCGTCGGTATGATCGCCAAAGCGAGTCGCTGAGCGCATCCATTTTGCCCGGGTTAACATGATACAAGCGCAATTCGTAAACGTGATGTGCAGGACTAGGTTGGCCCAGCATGGTGAAGCCAAGCATCACGGCGCCGCCGCAAAGAAAAGACAGAAGTGTTTTCATGACGCGCAGGATACAACTGCGATTCGTCCAGGTCGATGGACTTAGCGGTCCGCGACTCAGTGCATCTTGATTGCCAGCAACGAGACGTCGTCCTTGAACCGTTCGGATTCGCCGCGGCGTTTCAGTTCCGTCAGAATCTCATCCAAGGGGTTCGCCCCGTGAGTAGCGCGCTCGAAAATCAAGGCAAGATCGCCGAACGATATTGTTGTCCGTGCCCCTCCGCGTAATTCATAAGCACCATCGCTATAAATGAAAAGGGTATCGCCCGTTCGGAACGCACAACGCATATTTTCATAGGCCGCGCCGACCGTGCATCCAGTTACGATGCCGTTGGTCGAGAGCAGACGCGTCTCCGCTTCGCGGCGAATCAACACCGCCGGCGGATGCCCCGCCGTGCTGAAACTCAGCTCTGCCGCGTCCAGATCGAGCACCCCGTACCAGATCGTAAGGAACCTGCCGTGACGGCTGACGGAAAACTGACTATTAAACGCCGCTAATACCGCTGCGGGGTCCGAGAAATCGACGCCCGGCAATGAGCGCGAGCGCAGCACATCGAGCAACACGACTGAAAGCAAGGCCGCCCCCACCCCGTGCCCGCAAATATCCAGGACGTAGACTGCTATCTTGTTCTCGCCTAGAAAATGGTAACCGAGGCAGTCGCCGCCCAGTTCCTCGGAAGGCAAATAACGCCAGTCGAGAGTCACTGGCTCAGTGAGCGGTGGCGGGATCAATGACCGTACGTAGTTCGCCGCCGCCGACAGCTCCTCCTGCAGTCGCTCCTGCGTTTTCAAAAGCGCCTCTTGCGTGACGAGCAACTTGCCTTGGGCCGCAATCAGATTGCCCATTCGCAATTCCTGCTCCACCAGTATCGCCAGCCGGCGCAGCATGCCCGCAAGCTCCGGCGTAAAATTTCGTGGTTCATGGTCGGCGATGCAGAGCGTCCCGATCTTCTCTCCGTCCGGAGCCCGCAACGGTTGTCCCATGTACGACCCTATGAATGGATTGCCGGTCACCAGCGGATTATCGGCAAAGCGAGGATCCTGATGCGTATCCGGGATTACCAGGGTGTCGTCACCGAGGATGGCGTGCGCGCAAAAGGAGACATCGCGCGGAGTCTCGACCACTGGCAGCCCGATCCTGGATTTGAACCACTGCCGATCACGCTCGATAAACGAGACAAACGCTATTGGCACATTGAAAATCTCGGCCGCCAGCCGCGTTACGAGATCAAATCGCTCGTCCGACTGATCATCCAAGTCGAGGGAACGAAGCGCTTGCAGGCGCTCTGACTCGTTGCTTGGGAGCGGGGCGGTCTGCATCGGCAGATCACATTCTCACTTAATCGACGAGTAGCGAATCGTGATCAGAACTTCGTTAACACACGCCACTCTTCCAAGAAGATCATTCCGACAACGCCGTCTGCAGTGCGGCAAAGTACCAGATCCAGCCCCCGATTTGAATCGCGAGAGCCAGGATTTGTACCCAACGGTTGCTAATGAAAATCGCAGCCACGCCCGTCGCGATGGTCATCGGAACGATTACGACATTCTGCGCCGACCACTGCGAGACGCCGGCTGCCTGGCCAAGGATGGCATTGGCCACCACCGTGACCACGCCAAGGATGGTGTAGGCGATAAGATATTTTCGGCCTTCCTCGGAATGAAAGCGCTGCAAGTCGATTTCGCCGCTTTCCGGAATGCGCGGCGAGACGAGGCGTGCGTACAGATAGATGCCCGCCGCCATCGAAAAGTAGAACGCGATCGACCCGATGTCCCAGGACCTTACCGCGTGCAAATCCCACAGGCCGATCCACCACGCGCAAGTAAACAACAGCGCGACCAACATCCAGCCCGCATTGAACCACGATAGCCGGATGCGCTTGGAAGCGATGATGATCTCGCCCGCCGTCGAGAGCACATGCGTCACCGCCGCCGCGTAGACGAACGACAACAGCACCAGGATGAAATCGAACGCGTGCATCGTTAGCGGGCAATTATGCTGAGACCACTCTGGTCAGACAAGCGCGACTAGCTAAGTGTGGTCAGGTTCGTCACAAAGCTGCGACAACGCCAATAGGAGCTACTCACTCCATCTCAGGGTAAGGACCTTTCCCGCCCTCAGCGATGAAGCGGTCGATGCGTGCAGTGAGAACAGGTAGCGGGACCGAACCTAGCTCCAGCACTGCATCATGAAAGGCGCGGATGTTGAACTTCGGCCCGAGTGCCTTCTCCGCCTTTTCGCGTGCGCGCACAATAGCCAGCTCGCCCAGGTAGTAAGAAAGCGCCTGGCCTGGCCAGCCGATGTAACGGTCTACCTCGGTCTCGATCTCGTGCTCGGGTAACGCCGTGTATTCGCGCATGTATTGCAAGGCCTGCTCTCGCGTCCAACCCTTTGAGTGGATGCCCGTGTCTACCACCAGTCGCGCCGCGCGCCAGATTTGATAACCTAACATACCGAAGCGTTCGTAGGGCGTTTCATACATCCCCATTTCTACACCTAGCTTCTCGCAGTAAAGCGCCCAGCCTTCACCATAGGCCGAGATGTAATCATGCTGACGGAAATCCGGCTGGTTTTTGTGCTCGAGCGCGATAGGACCCTGGAAGGCATGACCCGGCGCAGATTCGTGTAAGGTTAGTGCGGGAAGATTGTAGAGCGGACGATGCGGTAGGTCGTAGGTATTCAGCAGATAGACGCCTGCCCCGCCGCGGCCTGCAGTATAAAACGGCGCGAGATCCGCCGGCACCGGTTTGATGGTAAAACGCATCCGCGGCAGATAGCCGAAATATTGCGATGACTTCCCGTCGAATACCTTCGCGATCCAGGCGGCGCGATTAAGTAGCTCCTGCGGTGTCTTAGCGTAGAACTGCGGATCATCGCGTAGGAATTGCAGGAAGGCGGGAAAGTCGCCCTTGAAGCCAGTCTCATGCATTACATCCACCATCTGCTGATGCAGCTTCGCGACTTCGGCTAACCCAGTCTGATGGATCTCGTCCGCCGAGAGATCCAGCGTGGTGAACTCCCGAATCTTCTGCCGGTAATAGGCTTTGCCGTCTGGCAGCGCCTCGCCTGCGATCGTCTCGCGTGTGTGCGGCACGTATTCGTCGCGAAAGAACTTGAGTAAGTCCGCATAAGCCGGCTGCACGATCTCGCGAATGACCTGCGCAGCTTCGCTCTTTAGCTTCTCCTGCTCGGAAGCTTCCACTCCTACCATCGGTTCGCGAAACGGCGTGTAGAGCAAATTATCTTCCGGCTTACCGTCGGCCACGGTGGCGATCGACTTCTCGCGTCCTACGAGGGTAGCACGCGGCGGCGTGAACCCGCGCGCCAACCCCGCCTTCATATTCGCGATCTCTTCCCGGAAATAGCGCGGCACATCACGCATCTGCGCAATCCAGTTCTTGTAATCGGTTAGGTTCTTGAAAGGCCGCCGCGCCGTGTAACCGAAATCGCTCCAGAAAGCAGAGTCCGAGTTCGCCGGCATCTCGTAGTCACGGAACTTCTGGTTGGCGATGAAGTTCTCGATCTCCGCCCGATAGACATCGTAGTTGACCTTCTCCTCTGCCGATAGCTCACCGCGTGGAATGGCATCAAGCTGATGCAGCACATCTTCCCAATGCCGCAGCCGCATCTCCTGCGTCGCCGCATCTTCTTTCGGGAGATGATCCGCAACCGGCTTGGTCGGACCTTCCAAGCCGGGGAATTGCTCCAGTCGCCACTTCCATTCTTCGGTGTAAATGCTACGCAGCCGCTCATCCGCGCTTTGCGTTCCCGCAAAAGCCAGCGTGCACGACAACGCTGCTGCTCCAAGAAATATCCCGAGTGTTTTCATCTTAGCTCCTCTGCAGCAGATTACTCAGGAAATCGGGAATCGAGGAAGTCGATTTAGTCAATTAGCTTGGGGCCCTGTGTCAGACGTGGTGGTAAATCTTCTTCGCACTAGCTGTCTTGGGCTATACAACCCTTGTTTTGTTTAACCTTGGCTAAGTCCAGGTGTCAACAGGCAGCAGTTAAAAAAATCTAGCTACTCCGCTTGCGATGACGATGAAGGTCTTTCCGTTCGCTTGGCCATCGGGGCAACCCCGCGCCAACTGCTCGGCCCTCACATCAATTCTCGAACGGAGTACGGGTTCGATATGTAGCGAAACACATTGACTTCGCCGCGTTGTAGACTACGAGACTCTAACGCTCAGCAAGCGAGCATCCGGTTTCTCAACCGGTTCGGCGGCAATAGCAACGACCGTTGTCCGTCGCGGTGTATCCCATCGGGCATGGTCCGCTCAAACACACGGGGTTTTCTCGTGATAGAAATGAAAGAATTAATGAAGACAAAAACAATTGGTTTAGCCACGCTGCTTTCGATTGCAGCAGGCGCAATGTGTTTCGCAAGCCCGAACCCGACAGAGGGCACGTGGAAGCTGAACGAAAGTAAATCGAAATTCGCTGAGGGTATGGGCAAGACCACGATGGTGGTGTGGGAGAAAGCTGGCGAGAACGACAAATGCACGGTCGACGGAGTTGACGCTGACGGTAAGAAAACTCAGACCGTCTGGACCGGGAAACTGGACGGCAAAGATTATCCGATCACCGGCGATGCGACATCTGATATGCGCTCGTTCAAGCTGAACGGCAAAGACACCATCGACATGGTGAGCAAAAAAGATGGCAAAGTTGTAGGTGAAGGCAAGATCGTCGTCGCGGCAGATGGAAAAACGCGCGTGGTGACTAACACGATGACCAACGCCAAAGGGGAAAAGGTGACCAGCACCCAAGCTTACGATAAGTCATCTAACTAATTCCGAGGGTAACGCGGCGCGCCTCCTGCGCGACGCTTTTTAACTCACAGCGGCCGGACGTGAAAACGTTCGGCCGTTTCGTTGCTGCCCGTCAGCCGAGGCAGCAGACTTTGGCGTACGGGCATGCAAACGGTCAGGCCGGGGCACTCAGAGAACCGGGCTTGAGCCGGACCGTCGACTCGCTATCCTCGCTAGTCATGCAACGCGACCATCACAGTTGGTATTCACACCGTCTCAGCCGCGACATGGGCGTCAACGTTTACGGACATTACGGCCTGCCCATTCTCGCCTTCCCCACCAGCATGGGCGACGAGCACGAGCAGGAAGGCCAGGGCATGGTCCGAACGCTCGGCCCCTACATCGAGCAAGGGCGCATCCGATTCTTTTCCATCAACGGCGTGCAGAGCGATTCGTTCAGCAACAAGGGCGCGCACCCCTTCCATCGCAGCTGGCTTCAGGCGCAATACGATGACTACATCGCGAGCGAAGTCTTCCCCTTCATCGACTCCTTGTGCCAAACGCCTGGCATCCCGATCGCCACGCTTGGCGCATCGCTCGGTGCTTACCACGCCGCCAACACCCTCTTCAAACATCCCGACCACGTAAAGCGCTGTTACGCGCTCTCCGGCGTCTACGACCTGCGCGATTCCATGGATGGGATGTACGACGACAATTTCTACTTCAATAACCCGGTCGACTATATGGCCAACCAAAACGATCCCTGGTTTCTCGACCAATACCGGAGCTGCGACATCCACCTCGCGACCGGCTGTGGCCCGTGGGAAAACAGCGGACCGACCTACGATATGTCCAGGGTGCTCGCGAGCCGCGGCATACCCCATCACCTGGACGACTGGGGTCCGAAGGGCGGACACGAATGGCCCTACTGGCATCACCAGATGTGGGAATACGTCGGCGCGCATTTTTAAAAAACGCCGCGGAAGTCTCAGCCTTCGAAAACCGTTTCCGTCTTCACGGCCCGCTTGATCTTTGCGTGGAGTTTCGCGTCGATCTCGAGTGTGATCTCAATCTTCGAAACCAGAGTCCCATCGCTGCCGCCATAAGAGTTACTTAAGTTCAGCGCGACTCCCGAGGGCAGCCAGTGATCAAACTTGAGGTCATACTCGGTGAACATTCTGGGAAAACCTCCCTTGTGCTGCTTCGCAATCTTCGCGCTGGGCTTTGTCGGGAGATTGGGTAGATCGGGCAGCTTTACTTCGGTGAAAGTGTCGCCGTCCCGCACCAAGATATGAGTATCGCCATCATGCCGCCCGCCGGTGTAGGCGGCCACACGCATTGAATCCTCGGACCAATCCAGTCTCGCCTTCTGCGCGTACTCGGGCCGCTCCGGATCACTTAGCACCCGGACCACGCGCTTGGTCGCCCACTCCACGAGCACCACCCGATCGCTTCGCGACGTTTCCGGATCTTCCACAACCTGTAGACCAAACTTACCATCGGGCGAACGGAACTCGGTTTCGGCCTTGTCACTCTCTTGCTCTCCCGGTTCGGCAGCGAACACGCTCGCGACGCACGCGAGCAAGATGGAGATGACGGCTCTGTTATCCATGACCTGATCCTTTCTGGTTAAAACAACCGCCGAAGTCCAGCATCGTCGTGAAGAGAGGGAGAGCGGCGGTGCAGTCCACAAGGCTTGTCCGCCGCACAGGTGAGCGGGTATCGTCGCCAATATGGCAGCTTCCACCGTGGCCCAATACCTCGCCGCACTCCCCGCGGATCGCCGCGCCGCGCTCAGCGCCGTGCGCAAGGCGATCAATGAGAACCTGCCGGACGGATATGAGGAAGGCATGCAGTTCGGGATGATCGGCTGGTACGTCCCGCTGTCCATGTATCCGGCGGGCTATGGCGAGAATCCCAAAGTGCCGCTGCCATTGATTGCGCTCGGCTCGCAGAAGTCGGGCATGGTGCTGCATTTCCTCTGCTTCTACGGTCATCCCACTCTCTCCACCTGGTTCGTCACTCAATACCAGAAGAGCGGCAAGAAGCTCGACATGGGTAAAGGTTGCGTCCGCTTCAAATCGTTGGAGGACCTGGCTCTCGACGTGGTCGGCCGCACCGTTGCGCGCGTGTCCGCGGAGGAGCACATGGCCAATTACCGGGCGGCGAGGGCGAAGCTGAAAAAGTAACAAGGAAGAATGCAGAAGGAAGAATCGAGCGAACGGGGCGAGCGAGATGCACGGCAAAGCCGCAAGGGTAGCGGGAGCGATCTCGGGAGAGTCGCGAATGAAAAGGATCTACGCGATCGGACGAAGGCTTTCGCGCTTCGGATTGTGCGCATGTTTTCCGCGCTTCCGAAGACAACGGAGGCGCAGGTGCTTGGGAAGCAGTTGCTCCGGTCCGGAACTTCAATCGGCGCTAATTATCGTGAAGCGTTTCGCGCGCGGAGCAAAGCTGAGTTCATCGCGAAATGCGGCGATTCTTTGCGCGAGATTGAAGAAAGCGCCTACTGGCTGGAACTGCTCGTGGAATCTGGGGTTGTCAGCGTGGAAAAGCTCGCACCTTTGCGACAGGAGTGCGAAGAGCTGATCGCGATTTTCGTTACCATCCTAAAGCGAGCGAAGACTTCTTGATTCACCTCTTAATTTTTCCTTCATCCTTCTTCCTTTCCACCGCCGCGTCTGGTTGACGTTTGCTCAGCCAGTGAAATCCTAGCTCAATGAAAACGCTGATCGCCCTTCTCGTCTGGTGCCTCCTCCTGGTAGCGTCGTGGCCGCTGGCGCTTCTCGCCCTGGTGCTTTTTCCCTTCGTCTGGCTCCTGTCTCTGCCATTTCGTTTGGTTGGGATTAGCCTCGACGCTGTCTTCGCGCTGATCAGGGCGATTTTGTTCCTGCCGGCGCGGGTGTTCGGCTGGCGCAGGACTGCCTGACAGCTCGCTGCTGGTGGGTGCCTTTTCTCGCATTTGTGATTCCACCAATATGAAACGCTTTATAACCACTCTGCTGACTGTCCTGTTTCTGGCCACCGTCTCTTCGTCGCTGGCCGGGGCGGCGAAGAAGACTTACTCCGGTTCCTACAAAGGCCAGCCCTGCATTGTCAAAGTGACCTGGTATAACTGGGAGGGTTTGGGCCCGATTGCCGGGGCGATTCATCTCTCTTCCGGCGCCGTGGTTACTTTCTCCGGCAGCAACTCCCAACCGGGCGTGATCGAATTGACGGCCGCTGGAGAATCATTTCGTCTGGTGCGAAAAGACGTGGGGAAAGCGGCGGCGTGGACTGGTTCCCGATTCTCCTTTTCAGAAGCGCCGGCACCGACGCCAACCCCGAGCCCGACGCCACAATCGAGCCCTGTGACCGAAGAAGTCCTGATTCCTGAGTCACAAGTGCCGCCGTCACGAATGGTGGACGAAACCTACACCGGTTCATGGCGTGGCCAGCAGTTCACCGCGCAAATGCGATGGGCGCCGGCCGATGAACCTCAAATCGTCCGACGAGGTCGAGGCACGATCACGATGTCGGGAGGTCAGAAGTTTTCCATCGAAGGATGGCAGCCGAGCGCCGATGCCGCAGAATTCAACATCAAACCGGACGCGAGCGGCGAAACCTACAAGACAACGAAAACCACCCGCGATGGAAGTGAGGCTTGGGAGAGCAGCTCGCTAACTTTAACGCAAACGAAGTGATCCATCCTCGCCCCTGCCGCTCCTAGGTTTGGCGAGCTCATGTTATTCTTCGCGTAATCAACGCGGGACAAATCACTCGCAGGATTGTGAGTTTCCCGGCAGTCTAGGACAAGGTCATGAACGGGCATCGCTCTGCAGGCGACCTCGCGCAGGTCAACGAAATTCTTGAGTCGATCTTGTCCAACATGGCTGATGCCGTGATTGTGGCGGGCCGGGACGAGAAATTTCTGATCTTCAATCCGGCGGCGCAGCGCATGTTCGGCGACAGCGCGACTAACATGACGTTGGCGAACTGGTCGCATCGACATGGTCTCTACCTGCCGGACAAAGTGACGCTTTTCCCGAGCGAGCAAACGCCGCTGGCGCGGGCGATTCGAGGCGAGGAGACGGACCGTGTCGAAATGTACGTCCGGCCAGCGCAAGCTCCGAGGGGCTTTTGGACGCGGGTCAATGGCCGGCCTTTGCGCGCAGCGAACGGTGAAGTCATAGGCGGTGTTATTGTCTGCCGGGACATCACCGAATCGAAAGAAGAGGAATTCTTCCGAGCCGGGCAAAGTCGAGTCCTCGAACTGATCGCAGCCGACGCGCCGTTGAGCGAGATCCTGACGAACCTTGTCCTGCTCATGCAGGGTCAGGCGGAAGGACTGCGTTGTTCCATCCTGCTTTTGAGTCGCGATGGCCTTCATGTCGAGCACGGCGCGGCGCCGGATCTTCCGGACGTCTATGTGAAGGCGATCAATGGCGCTCCGATCGGACCATGCGCCGGTTCGTGCGGCACAGCGATGTATAGGCGCCAGCCAGTCGTCGTGACCGACGTGATGACCGATCCACTCTGGGTGGACTACCGCGACATCGCGGAAGAATCCGGGCTGCGCGCTTGCTGGTCGACGCCGGTTCTCTCATCGCAAGGCGAGGTGCTCGGCTCCTTCGCCATGTATCGTCAGGAATCGCGCGGCCCACGCCCCGAAGAGCAACGACTTACTGAAGTCGCCACCCACCTTGCCGGAATAGCAATTCAACGGCAACGCGCGCGCGCAGAGTTGCTCGCCCTCAACGCGGAACTGGAGGACCGGGTGCAAAAACGGACGCGCGAGCTGCGCGAAAAAAACCAGCAGATGGAGGAAGAGCTAAAGATGGCGCGCGAGCTGCAGGTCGCCTTGTTGCCACGGCGATTTCCCACCATCCCGGTCGGCGTGCTGCCGCATGAGAGCGCTTTAGGTTTTCTTAGCCTCTACTTTCCAACCGGAGACGTGAGCGGTGACTTCTTTAGTGTCTTCCCTGTAGGCGAAAAAGCGGCGGGCGTATTGATCTGCGATGTCATGGGGCACGGGGTGAGGTCTGCGCTTATCACCGGGATGATCCGAGGACTGGTAGAAGAGCATTTGAGTTTCGCGGCTGATCCAGGACTGCTGCTCACGCACATCAACCACGCGCTCACCGTCATCCTACAGCAAGCCGGCACGACCATGTTCGCGACCTGCTTTTATGTGGTCGCCGATGTGGAGCGGGCGGAACTGCGTTTCGCTAACGCCGGGCACCCGTGTGCGCTGCACGTGCGATGCGACGGCGCTTCCGCCGAAAAGCTCGACGATGAGCAATCGCGCGGGCCGGTCATGGGAATTTTCCCTTCCGCCACCTACGCGACGGCAACTCGTTCGATGGCGAGAGGTGACCGCGTTATGCTTTTCACTGATGGACTTTACGAGGTAGAGGATGCGACCGGCGCGTTGTTCAATGAAGAGCAACTCCGAGCGACTGTCAGTCGTCACGCTGCCTTGGAGCCGGAGGAATTCTTCGATCGGGTCCTGAGCGATATCCGTAAGTATTCCCAAAGCGAAACCTTCGCGGATGACGTCTGTGTTGTCGGGATGCAGATTCTCCGCACCGATTAACAAAAAGCGCGCGAAGACTTCTTAGTTCGCTTCTTAATTCCTAATTCTTACTTCTTCCTTCCGACGTCTTCCTTCATCCTTCTTCCTTTCCCATTTAGCGGTCGAGCATCGCGGGAGCGATCGAGATACAAGGCGAAACCAACGAACTGGCCGCGTAAAGCTACACCACGCGGGCCTAGCGGCCCTGGTGACTGCCCTCAGCCGCCGTGCTCGCGAGAACTAACGGATCGATAGCGGGCCGCTTCTTAACTCTGCCTTCTTAATTTCTACTTTTCTCGGGCTTATCTTGTCCAAAGTCGTTCGCTTCGTGCGGCAAGTGCGCGGTAAACCGACCCACAAGCGGCATAGAGATGAACGGTCATTTCAGCTTTTTCCACCCTGGGCTCCTCTCCGCCGCGTACGCTTGCCAATCTACAGGCTCTCGGCGCGGCACTTCGCGCATAAGGAAGTTTACCAAGTGCAGATAAAAATCTAAGAACACCGATTGCGCATCATCTTGTTCCTCTTTGCCAACAGAGAAGGCCGGGAGAATAGCTCCTCGAGATAGAACGATTACTCGATCGATAGAATCGACCTGCAGGTCCTCATCGTGCGCAGCTTGCACAATGCGTTCGTGCTCTTTTTGAAGCCAATTGTCTTTTCCTAAGTTCGTAGAGTATGCAAAGACGTTGTAGAGGCACCGTGGTTTGGCATCTCCAGGCGCGCCTTCTTGACGCGCGGGGACAAGCGAAGACTTATACGGGCTGAGAGCGCGAAGTTTTCCCGCTGCGCGAAAACATCTGTGAAGCTCGTCCGCGTTTAGAATCGTTTTGACCTCAATTACTGCGTAAACAGCTTCCGCCGGAATGAGCGAGTTCTCAGCCCCCTTCGTGACTGGCGCACTTGTCTGCGAGTCATAAACGATCACATCCAACTGTCCTGTTCGGTTGTCGCGGTAGTCGATCACTTCCCCTTTTGTAACGCGAAATTTCCCGGGAAGATGATCGCGCAAAAAAGCGGCGAGCGCGGCGGCTCGCTCGTCACCCCGAACGCCACGCTGTTCAAAGCTTGCCGCATCTTTCGCCTCTAGGACTAAGCGGTCTCTCGCCAGAGCCATTACATCTGCGAACACTTCACTTGGGTCTTTCACTCCGCGCGCCATAGATATCACTCAACTAGCTATGTTGGCGCAGCAACGATGTTTACCTTCAATTCGGACTTAACTCGCGCGTGAAGTGAAGCTGGGATCACCGCCGCGAGGGCCGATCTGAGACCACGCTGCTGTGTGCCATGAAGTCTGGCGCGGAACAGCGAAACAAGTATAAGGTTCAAAGCGGAGAGCGTTTGTCGCTCCCGAGTGCGCCACTGGCCTAAGGTCGGAGCACTCAAGTCCAAAAGACAATGTCGTGTGTAGTTGGAGTCATTCGGAAGCCTTTTGCCGAGGCGTGAACCGCCCGCGAAAGAGTCGCATACTCAGTCTTCAAAGCAGCCAGGCCGGTTACCGGGCGTATCTCCTAAACAGGCGATGTCAGGATGCGACTCCAAATACGAGTGGATCTCTGAAAAAACCGGCCGGTGTTTGCCACTCTCCCATAACGTCAATTCCACAGGATGATCTTTGTAATAGATGCAGTAGCATGTGTTCTCAATGCAACTACGAAGCGACATCAACGCGGAACGCCACGCGCCAAATCGTGCCCAAACGTGCGAAACAAGCGCATCGTTCAGCGCTTCGGCGAAAAATTCCAAACTGCCGGTTGAAAAATGGCCTTTTAACACGTTCGCACGCCAAGCATTCATTGAAGCGATTCGGGTATAGCTCTTGAGGTATACTTGACGATGCGCGGCGCGGAGAACATCAGGCCAGAGGTGAGCCTCACGACGATGACGGATTCGCTGCACTCGCACAACTCGAATCACCGCGTAAAAGCCGCGTAAAAGGCTTCGCCTCACGCGGTCTCGTCGTCTTACCCTGACCGGTTGTGATCGTCCATCTAATCGACGGTACCTACGAGTTGTTCCGTCACTTCTACGGGTTGCGCCGGTTCACCCGCGTAAAAGGCTCCGCCTCACGCGGCGTCGACCGTCCCTACGGCGCAGTTGTCGGCGTTCTTCAGGGCGTGCTCGCGATGATGGAACAGGGTGACGAGTAACAGGCTCCGCCTCACGCGGTCCCACTACTCGGCGTCGCCACCGATCACGTGATCGAGTCGTTTCGCAATCGGCTTTGGGCGGACTACAAGACCGGCGACGGCATCGAGCCCGCGCTTTTCTCGCAATTCCATCCGCTCGAGGAGGCGCTCGCGGCGATGGGCGTTGTCGTCTGGCCGATGATCGAGCTCGAAGCCGATGATGCGCTCGCTTCGGCCGCGCATCTCGCGTCGAAGGACAAGAAGGTCGAGAAGGTCGCGATCTGGACGCCCGATAAGGATCTGGCGCAATGCGTGCGAGGGACGCGCGTGGTGCAGATCGACGGCCGGCGCAACATCATTCGCGATGCGGCTGGGGTACGCGAAAAGTTCGGCGTCGATCCGCCGCTCATTCCGGACCTGCTCGCGCTGGTGGGCGATGCGGCCGACGGTTACCCCGGCATCCCTGGGATCGGCGCCAAGACCGCCGCCCAGCTTTTGAACCGCTACGGTCCGATCGAAAAGTTCCCGTCAAACGTTCTCGGCCAACAGCGCAAGCTCGCACTGCTCTTCAAGAAACTCGCGACCCTGCGCACCGATGCGCCGCTCTTCAAGAAGGTCGAGACGCTGCGCTGGCGCGGTGCGACGCCGGCATTCGCGGCCTGGGCGGAGCGGATGAAAGCGCCGCGGCTGCTCGAGCGTTGCGACCGCGTAACTCCGAATGCTTTCGCGAGCGAGGAGCTGCGCCACGCGGCCTGGCGGCATTGACGAGTGCCGAGCAAACTCACGCGGGAGCATTCGCTTGTTTTTCGTCTAGAAATAGACTAAACAGAGACCATGCCTGCAACAGTTTCAATTAGTGAGGCGAAGCAACGACTCGGTGAAATCGCGGATCGCGCGCTGGAGGGCGAGCACATTGTGATCGTGCGTAAGTCCAAGCTGCTCGTCCTCAAACAGCTTGAAATTCCCGAGCCGGTGCCAATGCGACCACACGGGTACTTTGATGATTGCTACGACAAAGCGGAGGCGAAGAAATCGAACAAGCTGGCCGCACGGTCGGCGCGGAAGATCGTGAAGTGAGGCAGTGGGAAATTTATCTCTTTCCCTTCGAGAGGGAGAAGCCGCATCCCGCCGTCATCATCTCCAACGATGAGCGTTGTCTGAACGGCGATCTGGACTACGTGAACGCGCTGATCTGCACATCGGCCAAGGTTAATCGCGAGGCGAAAAAGAACGAAGTGATTCTTAATGGTGCGGACGGTCTCGACTGGAAAACAGCGGTGCGCTGCGATGTGATTTATCTGCTGCCGAAAGCAGAATTCAAAGAGCACCGTGGGAAGGTGACAAGCGCGCGGCGTGTCGCGATCGCACGCAAGATCGCTGAAACGCTCCGGCTACAAATGAGCTGAGCTATGTCACCGGAGATCCCTCACCTCTTCGCGAGATCGGCGAGAACGTCTTCCAGTGGCCGGTAGTGCAGCTTCCTGCGTCGCGGCTTTTTCAGCCAGGCGACGTCTGCCGCGTCTTCCAGCCGCTCGATCATCTCCTGATACTGTTTGATCGGCAGAATCACAGAGACCGGCTTGCCCCTCTTTGTAACGACCTCGGGCTCGGGAAGTGCGGCTTTCATGAACAAGAAGATATCAGCTTCACGCTTTCGAGTAAGTCTCGGCGCCCTGATTTTTGTTCCTCTTTGGGAAGCCCGGCCTCGCATTGCCGCGCTTCGTTACGGCCTGGATTGCAGATTTGCTGATTCGTCCGCGCGATGGCTTGATGCTAATTGGAACAGACTGTGGCCGGATATGGGCGAACGTTCCGGGCCGGAGCCAGGACGAGATTGTTCGGATCAAAATCGGATCTCCTTTCAATTCCAATCGGCCCGTATCCTTCGCCATGCGCAGATCCATGTCGCCCGTCCAAACATGACTCATGGTTCGGAGATCGGTGATTAGTTCGACATCGACCCGTACCCGCGGATTGTGCACGCATAATACGCGCGTCCCGTCTGGTTCGATCACGATCCACCAATGCCCGAACTGCGGCAGGCTGCGGAAAACGAATTTAATTACCGTGCGCCCGCCGGGCAGCTGGGTCGCGTCGATCCGCCGCTGCAAATCGTACATGAGCATTTCGACGTCGAGCTCGTCGTCGTTCATCTGACCGCGCGCCCATCGCATCCCCCACTCTCCCAGACCAAGAATGATTGGCTTAAGTTCCTTGCTGGCAGCCGTGGGATGATATTCGATTCGCCGTTGATCGGGCATCGTTTTCCGGACGACGAGGCCAGCCTCTTGAAGCTGGTTGAGACGTTTGGTCAGCAAAGTCGGAGAGATTTGCGATAACGCGCGCTGGAAATCGTTGAAGCGCGTCGTGCCGAGGACAAGCTCGCGAATAATGAGAAGGGTCCAGCGTTCGCCCAGCAGTTCGGCAGCCTTGGACACCGGACAGATTTGACCGTAGCGCAAGCTCATTAGTGCGAGGCAAGAACACTACATACAAAGTAGTTAATTGCTACATTCTGTGTCGTGGTCACTGCGCGCGGCATGCCTCTACGGTGGTGGCATTGAACGGGATCGAGATCCCATTAAACCAAAACCACCAAACGAAAGGACACGAAATGCCACTAGTAAATATCGAAGTAATCGAAAACGTCTTCACGCCCGCGCAGAAGAAGGAAATGATCCACAAGGTCACCGAGACCATGATCGCGATCGAGGGCGAAGCGCTGCGTCCCTACACCCTGGTCAAAATCGACGAGGTGAAAGAAGGCAACTGGAGCGTCGGCGGGACGGCGCTCAACGCGAGCGACGTGCACCGCTTGCAGCGGGCGAAAGCCGCCTAGCTTCCGCGGCATCTGCCGCGCGATAAACGAAAAGCCGGAGTCCGTATGGCTCCGGCTTTTTGTTGAAACCCATGCGCGGTCTCGCAGTCAAGAATCCGCATCCCAAAGACGTTTTCGAAAATAATCTTTCCAGCTTTGCGGCAGCGCCGGTAGCTCGGTGGCGCGGTGGAGTAGCTCCTGGTTTTGCGAATCCGACGAGTAGAGGTTCACAATGTCGGTGATAGTGACGCCGCTTTCCTGTCTTTCGATGAATTCGATCGCATCGCCTTTCTCTACCTCTCCTTCGCGTAGCACCGCAAGGTAGAACCCGGTGCGCTTGCTCTGCAGGAAATGTTTTATGATGTCGCGACGATTAAATCGGATCCCAAGTTTGAAGCACGGCATGCGCGGCTGAGTTACCATGAACTCCGCTGAGCCAGCGCGAAGGCGATCCCCTACTCTTATCTGATCCTCAAGGATACCTTCAGCGGAGAAGTTCTCGCCGAACGCTCCCCACGGCAGCTCGACATCGAGTAACTGAGTCCGCCAATAGGAGTAGTGCTCGCTTGGGTAAAGGTAGACCGCTTTGTCGACTCCTCCGTGCACGGCAAGATCGGATTGTTGATCCCCATCCAGGTTCAGCTTCGAAACATGAACGCGACCTTCGACCGGGTCCTTCCAAATCGACGTCCGCACAGTCTTACCACCGACGTTGATCTCTCGCGGCAGACCTACGTTCACGGAAATCAGTTTCATGATCGTCTTTATGCTCAGCGGATGAGAAAGCCAACGCCCGTTCCAAGAGCGAACAGCACGAAACATAACAGGGTCTGGGCCTGGGCTGGAACGATCGCTTGCGTCTGCTCTGGATTTTTCCAGAGCTTGCGCGCGGCGGCCGCGGCGGGTAGCAGGCCAAGGAACCCAAGCGACGCCGTGAGCGGTAGCTTGAACAAGAGTAGCAGAGCCAGCCATCCGTACGCGGTTACTATGATCAGGGGGAAGACGCGACTAGCCTTTGGTCGACCGAGCCGGACAACCAGCGTGCGTTTTCCAGAAGCTTTGTCGGCAGTGTAGTCGGGAAATTCGCTGATCCACAGGAACGCGCCGATGAGCAGTCCCAGCGCGATCGAGACGAGCAAAACGTCTGCGGTGACGTGGCCGCGTTGAACAAGAAAAGTTCCGACGGCAATAAGCGGTCCGTAACAAAGCGCGACCGCGAGTTCGCCCCATCCGCGGTAGGAGAGTTTCAACGGCGGTGCCTGATAGAGGTAGGCACAGACAACGCCGGCAACGCCGATCCAAAGAACCTTTGGTTCTCTTTCCGCGACAATCCACAAACCTGCGCCAACGCCAATGAGGTAGGCCATGAGCGAAATCACAGCGGTTTCTCTGCGCGTGAGCAGACCATCCACCAGCACACGTTTACCACCCGAAAACGGAGTGCGATCGGACGGGGCCACCGCCAGGTCAGCACCGGAATCAAAGTCGAAAATTTCTCCCGAAGCATTCTTGGCCACTTCGATGGCGAAGATGCCCAGGATTGTAACAGCCAGCCAGCCGTAATGCAGCGGCCCATGGGCAGCGGCAACGCACGCACCAAGAAAGATTGAGGCCATCGATGCCAGCGAGATCTTCGGATCGGCCAGCCGCCAGAACCCTTTTCCGAGGTCATGGCCCGCCAGGGCTTGAGATGTTGCTCGAGCGGATTGGGAAGTAGTCATAGCAACAGTCGACTCTCACTCGTCGCCCAAACCCCTCCACCGAGCGAGGCACCTGCCGCGCCTACGCTTTCGCGTAAACCTCGGCACCTTGTTCCTGAAATTCTTTCTTCTTTTCCTGCATTCCTAATTCAAGCGCGTCGGTTTCGGCAATGCCTTGCTCAGCGGCGTACTTCCGCACATCTTCTGTTATTTTCATCGAACAGAAGTGCGGTCCGCACATCGAACAGAAGTGCGCAGTCTTAGCTCCTTCTTGCGGCAAGGTCTCATCGTGGAAGGAACGCGCGGTCTCCGGGTCTAACGAGAGGTTGAATTGATCCTCCCACCTGAACTCAAACCTGGCCTTACTAACTGCGTTATCGCGATACTGCGCGCCGGGATGTCCTTTGGCCAGGTCAGCAGCATGCGCGGCGAGCTTATAGGTGATGACGCCTGCTTTGACGTCGTCTTTGTTAGGTAGTCCCAGGTGTTCCTTGGGCGTGACGTAGCAGAGCATGGCGCAGCCGTACCAGCCGATCATGGCCGCACCGATGCCGCTGGTGATGTGGTCGTAGCCGGGGGCGATGTCGGTAGTGAGCGGGCCGAGGGTGTAGAAGGGTGCTTCGTGACACCACTCGAGCTGCTTTTCCATGTTCTCCTTGATGAGATGCATGGGGACGTGGCCGGGGCCTTCGTTCATGACCTGCACGCCTTTGGCCCAGGCGCGTTCGGTTAGTTCGCCTTGCACTCTTAGTTCGGCGAACTGGGCTTCATCGTTGGCGTCGGCGATGCTACCAGGACGTAGGCCGTCACCTATGCTGAAGCTAACGTCGTAGGCGGCCATGATTTCGCAGATGTCGTCCCACCTCGTATAAAGGAAGCTTTCCTTATGATGACTTAGGCACCACTTAGCCATGATGCTTCCACCGCGACTAACTATGCCGGTCATCCTATTAGCAGTAAGTGGGACGAACCTGAGCAGGACGCCGGCGTGAATGGTGAAGTAGTCGACGCCTTGTTCGGCCTGCTCGATCAAGGTGTCGCGGTAGATCTCCCAGGTTAGTTCTTCGGCGCGGCCACCGACTTTCTCGAGCGCCTGGTAGATCGGGACGGTGCCGATGGGCACGGGCGAGTTGCGGATGATCCACTCGCGGGTGGCGTGAATGTTTTTGCCGGTGCTGAGGTCCATGACGGTGTCGGCGCCCCACTTGGTGGCCCAACGCATTTTCTCGACTTCTTCTTCGATGGATGAGGCGACGGCGCTGTTGCCGATGTTGGCGTTGATTTTGACGAGGAAATTGCGGCCGATGATCATCGGCTCGAGCTCGGGATGGTTGATGTTGGCGGGAATGATCGCTCGTCCTCGCGCAACCTCGCTACGAACAAACTCTGGCGTGATTTCCTGCGGAATCTCCGCGCCGAACGGTTCGCCAGCATGTTGATGGCCTAACGAGTTCGTGGCGCAAGTTTCTAACTTGCGATTTGATTCGGAAAGCAAGTTGGAAACTTGCGCCACCTTTCCGTTCTCGCGGATCGCGATGAATTCCATCTCGGGCGTGATGATTCCTTGCCGCGCATACCAGAGTTGCGTCACGGGATGATTTGCTGAGGCGCGCAACGGCTTGCGTTTCGCGCCGGTGAAATATTCGAGGCGATTCTTGCGTTCGGCAGTTGATGCAAACTCTTCGTGACCTCTCGTTAGGTAGCCGTTGTCTTCCGGCTTAACTTCACGCCCGTCGTACTCGACTACATCCCCTCGCCTTGCGATCCATTCAGCGCGGATCGGCGCAAGGCCTTGCGCGGAATCCGGCGATTGATCGGGATCACCCCAAGGTCCGCTGCAATCGTAAACACAGACCGGTTCATTAGGTTCAAGTTTGCCGCTGAAATCTTTTGTCGGCGCGAGACTGATTTTACGGAACGGAACGCGCACGTCGGGATGCAATTCGCCGTCGACGTAAACGCGGCGCGAGTTCGGCATGACGTAATCGCTGCTTTGCGGTTCGAGGGAGTCTTTGGTCGCGATCATAAGAGGAGGATTAATTCGGAACCCAGGAAACCAGGATGGGAAAAAGCCAGAGTTCCTTTCCTGGATTCATGGTTTCTGAATTCCTTGCAGCATTCGGTTCAAAACAAGAAAGCCATGCGCGGGAACGCATGGCTGAAAACCGCAAGACTCCTCGCTCCCTGCGGCGGCATTACCCGCATCAGGTTCAAGGGGTCGTCCGAATTTCTTCGGACCTCTCAGCCAATGGCTCCCCCGCTCTTTCGCTTTGAGAATAGAACGCGCGCGTTTGAAGTCAACGCGCGCCGTCCGTGAATCAACGGCTAGCCCGGAGGTTCCATCTCTTCGACGTTGGCGTGGAAAATGGCCATCCATTCGCCGTTCATCTTTTTCCAGACCGAGCCGGCGTTGTAAGTGCCGCTGGCATCTTTCCCATCGTAGGTGCCGGCCAGGGTCACCTTGTAGGTCGAGATCATGGTGTCGTCACCGATCGCCACCGCGTTGAAGTCTTTGATGGCAAACGATTTCATGTCCCACTTCTGCATGTCGGCCAGTTCCCGCTGCATGTCGGAGATGCCCTCGGTGTAAACCGCGCGCATGTTCGAGCTGAGCAACTTTTTGAAGTCGTCCGGCTTCTTATCCTTGAACGACTGCCACGCCGCTTTTTCTTTGGCCATGAGCGCGTCACTTTCCGGCGAGGCGAACGCAAACGCGGTCATCGCGAGGAAGGCGGCCATGGCATAACTCGTTAGTCTTTTCATTGGTTCCTTTCGGTTAGAGGGAACAGACTAGGCCTGGCCACGGCGGATGGTCGAGAGGAAAACCAGCGCGAGAAATTTCCACCGCCGCGCGACGCAAGATGCTAGCGTGCGCTCGCAATGGAAGCGGGTGAAACACGTAATTGGTTTGCGCGAATCGATCCGGTTCTCCTGCTCGCGCTGCTGGCCGCACTCCTCTTCAGCCTTCACGGCATGCACTGGGGCCGGGTGGAAGATTGGAACCCGGACGAAATGGCCATGCGACGGCTCTCGCTCACGCTGGAGCCGCACGAATTTCTGAAGCCGCCGTTCTACATTTTCGTGAATCACCTTGTGGTCCTGTGGCCGCTCGAAATCTTCGAGGCCGTTGGCAGAGGGATAACTGGCCGCGTGTTTCATCTCGATGGACTGAAGCTGCTGGCTTCGCGGCTGTTGGTGGCGGCGTTTTATCTCGGCACAATTGTGCTCGGATATAAGACGGCGCGCGATTTCTACGGACGAACTGCGGCGCGCGTCATCGCGTTGCTGCTCGCAACCAGCGCGGGATTTTTCGCCTACGTCCATTTTCTGACCGCCGACATTCCGGTGATCGCAGCGATGATGCTCGCGTTCTGGCTGGCATCGCGCATCGTCTTCGCGCCGACGATGCGCAACTACATCGCGGCCGGTCTGTGTGTCGGCCTGGCGACGGCGACGAAATACAACGGACTCGCCGTCGGCATCGCGATTCCCGTGGCGCATGTTCTTTCGCGGCCGTGGAGTTGGCGCGCGTTTCTACCCGATCGCCGATTGATCATCGGTCTACTCATGGTGCCGATCGGATTTCTCCTGGGAAATCCGCACGCGCTTTTCCACTGGGGAAATTTCAGCCGCGACTTTGTTTACAATTACGAAGTCACCCCGCGTTACGGCGGCGAAGAAGGCATCGGCTTCGGGAGATTTGGATACCGCATTTTCGATATCCTGGGTGTGCCCGGCGGAATCCTGGTCACACTGCTGGTGGTAATTTCGATTCTACTACTCGTTAGGCGGAAGACCGATGCGCCGGCGACGAAAGGTTTCCTCCTTTGCGCCAGTGTCTTTGGCCTTTACGCCCTGAAAATGGGCAGCTTCCCGCGCGTGCCCATGCGTTTTGTTCTGCCGGCGGTTCCGTTCCTGATTCTGATGATCGGCCCGGCGTGCCGCCTGCGCGCACTCCGCTCGCGCGCAAGCCACGCGGTGCTGGCGCTGATTCTCCTCTACAATTCCGTTAACGCCTTCTACGTCGGCAAACGTTTCCGCGACGATCCGCGCATGGCCGCACAACTTTGGGTGCAAGAAAAATGTCCACGCCCCCGCGCGCATTGAATCGAGTTCGCAGGCGCCGCGCTGGTGGATGCTGCCAGGCGTCGATGCGGTGCCACTGAGCGCGGGCAATTTGCAGTGGAGCAAGGTGAAGAAGCGAATCGCCGACATTCGCATGCCGCACCCGAACAGCCGGGCCGCGCTTTTCTCGCGCATCTTCGCCGACAATGAGCGGGTGGTGAAAGAAGCGCAACGCCGGGAGCATCCGCCGGACGAAACTTTGTACACGCTCGCGGCCTTGCAGGACCGCAATCCGGATTTCATCGCGGTGCATTCGGGCGACTACGCCCCGCCGATCGAGGGCGTGCGAAAATATTACGACGATCTCCTGAACGAACGCTTCCCCTACCGGAAAGTTTTCGAATTAGCCTCGCCGCCGGTGCCGTGGTGGACTTACCCGCGCGAGATCGACTTCCTGCGCCTCCGTTTCACCATCCTGGGGCGAGCGGAGGCAACGACTCGTTAGGCGGCCTAACGAGTGGTTAGAATTTCGACGGCGGATCGAATTTCGTCATTTTGGCGCGACGGATTTGCGCCGCGGTTCGTGTGACTTTGGGCGGCGCCGGCGCACTTGGTTGAACCGTCGCGCTGGCCGTTGGCTCCGGCTCATCCGGCATTTCGGCCGCGTTATCCGCAGCGATAGCGTCAGCCGCATTCTCGACCGGTTCTTGCGTCGCATCTGCATGTTGCCCGGCTTCCGCTTCGGTCGCAGACGGCGCGGGCTGCGGCACGGGGGTGGGCGCGGCGACAGTCTCCGCCAGTTCGGCCGGCACATTCAATTGGTCGGACGGCTCGTGATGCAATGGCTGGGTGAATTGCGCGCTGGGAAACAGTTGATTACTGACGGCGAAAACCGGCGGGAGCGACGACTCGTTAGGCGCCGGCGCATTACGCGCTACGAGCACGCCGTCGATCTGCCGGCGATAATCGGCCAGCAACATCGGGCGCTCATGTTTGTCGACCAGATTGCGATAACTGTCGATGCCGGCGGCGATGGCCTGAGCGAGCTTGGCGCGCCAGCTCGGCAACGCGATCTCACGACTTTCATCGCGCTCGGTCAGAAATCCGCCTTCGACCAGAATGGCCGGGATACCGGTGAGGCGCAGCACGGCGAAGCGCGCGCGTTTCACACCGCGATCGAACTCCGGCACGTAACCGAGCATGGCGTGATAAACAGAAGTGGAGAGCGCGATGCTTTGCGCATCGACCGGACTGCCGACCTGGATATTGGCGAAACGTTCCTCCATCGAAATATCCTGGGTGGACGGGGCGCCGCGCGGCGTGAGCGAATAGACCTCGAAGCCGGTCGCGCTCGTATTGTAGTCGGTGGCGTTGAAATGAATGCTGACGAAGATGCTGTCGCGGGTGGCGTTGGCGATGCGCGCGCGATCATGCAACGGCACGAGCATGTCCTTGTCGCGCGTCATGACGACATTGAATCCTTTGGCCTGCAAAAGCGGGCGCAACTTCAGCGCAACATCGAGGGTGAAATCCTTTTCGTTGCCGAAACTACTGGCCGCGCCTTTCTCCACGCCGCCGTGACCCGGATCAATCACGACCGTCTTGATGCGACCGAGATTTTTAATCATGTGCGGGCGGAATTGCGGCTCGATCGTTTTGGCCAGATCAATGCGCGAGACCAGATATTTCCCCTCGCGTTCGACAATCGGGAAGCAAAGCCAGTTGCGCACGCCGTTCACGATTGCCTCGCGACTATCGAGCGTGACCTCGAGGGAGTTGCGGCCGTTATCGAGATGGATGTGCTTGTTCTCCGGCGCGCAATCGGAAACGAAGCCGTAAAACTTCGCGATGTTAGCGACGGTGAGATAATCCCAGCCGTTTATCTTGACCACCTGCCAGTCGGAGGCAGCGCGACCGGGCACCGCAAAAGTGCACAGCAAAGCAATCGTAAGGAGAGGCTTGAACAGCCGGCTGCGATTCATTCGCATGGTATTATGCAATAATCGCACCAAACTTCCAATCCGGTAGCATTCCAGCATTGGACAACCCAAAAGTTCAGGCGTTGATTCGCGGATGTTTAAGTCCGTCTTTCTTTTTCTCGCCGCCGCCTGCTGCGCGGTGACCCTGCAAGCGCAAACCGCCGCCAATCCGCCCGCGTTCGACTTGAAGAACATGGATACGTCGGTGAAACCCGGCGACGATTTCTACACTTACGCCAACGGCGCCTGGTTGAAGAAAACGCCGATCCCGCCGGAAGAATCGCGCTGGGGCAGCTTCAACATGCTGATCGAGCATAACAACGACGCATTGCGCGTCGTGGCGGAGAAAGCGGCCAAGGAAAAGCCGGATGCGACGGTCGGACCCGAAGTGCAGAAGGTCGGCGATTATTACGCCAGCGGCATGAACGAAAAGGAAATCGAAGCCGCGAAAGCGAAGCCGCTCGATGAGGAATTCAAGAAGATCGACGCCATCAAGGATCGCGCTGATTTACTGAAAGCGATCGCGCGTCTGCACGAGATGGGCGTGAACGTCTTCTTTCGTTTCCGTCCCGGCCAGGACGACAAGGACAGCAACATGGTGATCGCGCAGGCCTTCCAGGGCGGACTCGGCATGCCGGACCGCGATTACTACACCAAGGACGACGACGCCTCGAAAAAACTGCGCGACCAATACCTCGAGCACGTCACGAAAATGTTGACCTTGCTCGGCGAACCGGCGGCCAAGGCGAGCGACGACGCGAAGAAAATCATGGCGCTGGAAACTTCACTGGCCAAACCGGCGCGCACGCGCGTCGAGCTGCGCGATCCGCAGAAAAATTACAACAAGATGAAGCAGGCCGACCTGCAGGCGCTGACGCCGGATTGGAATTGGGCCGATTACTTCAAGGAAATCAACCTGGCCGAGCCGGGCGACATCAATGTCGGCCAGCCGGATTTCTTCAAAGCGGCCAACGATGTCTTCAAGACTGCGTCACTGGACGATTGGAAAACTTATCTGCGTTGGCACCTGGTCCACGAAGCAGCGCCGCAACTCTCGAGTGATTTCGTAAATGAAGATTTCAAATTCTTCGGCACCGCGCTGACCGGTGCGAAAGAACTAAAGCCGCGCTGGAAACGCGTTGTGACTTCGACTGATGAATCGGTCGGCGAAGCGCTCGGCAAACTTTATGTGGCGGACAATTTTCCGCCGGAAGCCAAGGCCCGCATGGTCGAGCTGGTCAAGAATCTCCGCGAAGCGATGGCCGACAGCATCAAGTCGCGCGATTGGATGGATGACGCGACCAAGCAGGAAGCGTTGAAAAAACTCGCGGCCTTTAACGTCAAGATCGGTTACCCGGACAAGTGGCGCGATTATTCCACGCTCAAGATCGATCGCGGTCCGTACGTGATGAACGCGATGCGCGCCGCCGTCTTCGAATCGAATCGCGAGTTGAAAAAAGTCGGCAAACCGGTCGATCGCAGCGAATGGGGCATGACGCCGCCGACGGTGAACGCCTACTACAATCCGAACATGAACGAAATCGTGTTCCCGGCCGGCATTTTGCAGCCGCCCTTCTTCAACGCCAACGCAGATGACGCGATTAACTACGGCGGCATCGGCGCGGTCATCGGTCATGAAATAACGCACGGCTTCGACGACCAGGGCCGGCAATTCGATGCGCAGGGCAATCTGCGTGACTGGTGGTCGCCGGAAACGGCCGCGAAATATCAGGAGCGCGCCGACAAGATCGTGCAGCAATATAACGACTGCGAACCGCTCCCCGGTCTGCACATCAACGGCAAACTCACGCTGGGCGAAAACATCGCCGACAACGGCGGCATCCGCATCGCCTACGCCGCGCTGCAAAAAGCGCTCGCCGGCAAGCCACAGGAAAAAATTGACGGCTTCACACCCGAGCAACGTTTCTTCCTCGGCTGGGCGCAGGTCTGGCGCGCCAACATTCGCGACGAAGCATTGAAGTTGCGGCTTAATACCGACCCGCATTCACCGACGAAATATCGCTGCAACGTGCCGGTCTCGAATTCGCCCGACTTCAAGAAGGCCTTCAATCTGCCGGACGGATCCCCAATGGTGCGTCCGCCGGATGAGATGGTGACAATCTGGTAATTACTCGTTAGGCATCACCTGCAAGCCAAACGGCTCCGGTGCGTCCTTGAAGGACATAACGCCGCGTTCCGCTGTCACACCGCGGAACGGATCGTTCGTGATCAGGAGCATGCCGTCGAGATCGAGCCAGTTGGTTAGTTCGGCCAGATGCGCCCCGGCGGAAGTGAGAATGCTCGATTCCACCATGCTGCCGAGCATGGTCTTGAGACCGAGCTTGCGCGCCGCGCGCAAGGCTTCGATCCCGCGCGAAATCCCGCCGGTCTTGCAGAGCTTCACATTTACGCCGTGGAAACAATCCGCGCATAAAGTCACGGCCGCCGCGTTCATGTAGGATTCGTCGCCGACAATGGGCAAGGGCGAGCGTTCCTTTAGCCAAATGAAGTCGTTAGGCGAACTGGTCGCCGGCATGGGTTGCTCGATGTATTCGATCTTCGGATCGGCTGCCAGTTCTTCGATGTGACGCAAGGCTTCTTCTTTCGTGTTCCAGGCTTCGTTCGCATCGACGCGCACGGTCTTCTCCGGCGCGATCGCGCGCAAGGCGGCAAGATTTTCGCGGTCGTTAGGCGAGCCAACCTTCAATTTCAAAATCGGAAATGATTCCGCTTCCTTCGTTTTGCGGCGAATCATCTCCGGCGTGTCGAGACCTATCGTCACTGAGCTGACGTGTTCACCTTCGCGAAAACCGAGCCCGAGAAAATCGTGCAGGGGTTGGTTCGCCTTCTTCGCCGCGCCGTCGAGCAACGCAAGGTTGATCGCGCCCCTGGGCGAAAAATTTCCGCGGTCTAACGACTCGACGTAACGCATGCTGCTTTCGACATCGTCAAAGCTCAGCTGCTTCGCATCGACACGCTGGAGAAAGGCGAGACAGGTATCGGCCGTTTCGTGATAGCGATTAGAAGGCGCCGCTTCACCGTAACCGATGACGCCATCGCCATCGCGCAACTCGACCAGGACCGCGGGATAAATCATCTTCCCGCCGGTGGCCTGACTGCTCGCCACCATCCAGTTGTACGCGAGCCGGAGATCGTAGCGACGGAAGCGCAGCTCCATCATTCCTTCGCGATCTTTCCGCCCCAGGAAAGTATCTTCGCCTTCGTGCCCGCGGCTTCGGCTTCCTTGATGTCGCCGTTGCGGTTGTAGAAAAGCGAGAGACTGGTCCAGCCGATCATGTCGTTAGGCCGAAGTGCGGTCGCGCGTTTGCCCGCTTCGATCGCTTCCGGATGGCGGCCAACTTTCATCAGGGCCATGCCGAGCGCGTGCCAGCCGTCGAAGAAATCAGGATCGATCTGAACACAGCGCCGATATTTCTCGACCGCGCTTTCCAATTCGCCGATGGCGAGGTCGCCATTCGCGTCATCGAAAAGTTCCTCGAGCGGCTCCATCAACGCGGCGCGATTTTGCCTAACGAGTGCTAGCCGGCCTTCGGTTCGACCACGCCCGCGTCGCGCCGGCGCTCCTGCAGCCAGTCGGAAAACACGAGCTCGCGTTCCCTTTCGAAAACGTTCCTAGTCAATTCGCTCTTTTTCGCCTCGAAGGCCGCCGGGTCCGACGGCTCACGTTTTTCGAGCACGGCGACCAGGCCGCCGGTCATGGTCGGAATGAATTCACTCGCCTGCCCCGTTTCCAGGTTCATGACCGCATTCTTGATCATCATCATGTCGGGCGGCGTCGGCTGCGGCTCCGGTTTCTTGTCTCCTTCGGCGGGCTTGACCGGCGGCTGTTCCGCAAGAGAAAACGGCGCCAGTTTTTCCGAGGGCAAACCGCCTTGCTTGAGCGCATCGGCAACTTGCGCCCCGCCTTGCAGCGCATCGCGAATCTTGTGCGCGGCCTCCGCGCCCTTCGTGGTCACGCGCTCACGCACGCGTTCGTTTTTCAGCGCCTCGGCCACTTTCGGTTTCGCTTCTTCCAGCGTCAGTGGACGCGCCGGTTCGATGCCCGCCAGATGCAGCACATAAAAACCGTCGGCCACCTGAATGGCATCGCTGTTCGGTTCACTTCCGGTAAGTTGAAACGCGGCCGCGGCCAGCTGCTGGTTTCCGTTCAGAGCCGGATCGGGCACGGCTTTGGTGAAATCGCCGGTCGTTTTCACCGGCGCGTCGAACTTCGCCGCCACTTGATCGAACTGCGCATCCTTCTCCAGCAAGGCCTGCTCGAAGTCATTGGCGCGGTCGGCCAATTTCTGCAGAACTTCCACGCGCTCTTTTCCGGTCAGCTTCTTCTGCTCATCCGTGAGCCCGAAGGTGACGAACGCGACCTTCCGTTTCTCCTCCGTGTTCAGGTTCGCTTTGTGCAATTCGAAATATTTCGCGATGTCGTCGTCGCTGACCTGAACGCTGCCGGCGACATCATCGTTGCGCACACGCACCACGGAAACGTCGAGCTTCCCGTAGGCGCGATCGAAGTTCTCCTTCGTTTCCGCTTCCGAAACCTGCACGCCGCTGCCGATCAACTCCTTCAGTTGATCCATGATTATTTGATCCGCGGCCAACTCTTCCAGATTCGTCTCATTGAATCCCATCGAGGGCAGAATCGACTGCGTGAATTCGTTGTACTTGTTGAGGTCGAAACCTTTTTCTCCCTGGAACGGCTGCAAGGTTTTCACCACCTCGGCGATCTGCGCCTGCGTCGGCTTGATACCGAGACGCTCCGCTTCGTGCTGCATGATCAGGCGGTTGTAGGTAAAATCGGAATAGGCGTCGTTTTCATTGCGCGCGTTGCCGATGAGCGCCTGCAAGTAGCTCACCATGCCGAGATCGCGGGCGAGATTGAAGAGACGCGCGTTGTGCTGGAACTCGAGCAGGGTGATCGGTCGATCGTAGATCTTGCCAAACTGCTTGCTGTGAAAGGCCGCGCCGTAGTCTGGCTTTTGCACAAAATAAAAAACGAACGGGATGCAAAGAATGGCGATGACGCTCCAGAGGCCCTTCTGATTTTTGCGCAGGATGTTGATCATGGTGAAATTCGGGGAGGCGGAAGTTACGCAGTCAGCGCCGCCGCGCCAATGTGATTTTCGGAGTGGCTAATCACCGAAGGAAATCTCGACGTCGCGCGCGGTCTGCACCAGTTCGCCATCCGCCGGCACGAGCTTGAGTCGATTGACCGCATCGGCGATCGGGACGTGACGCACCTGATAGTTCTGATAGCTGACCATCGAACCGAACTGCCCTTCCGCGGCTAGCTTGACCGCTTTCACGCCGAAGCGCGTGCCGAGAATCCGATCGAGCGTGGTCGGCGCACCGCCGCGCTGCAAATGACCGAGCACGGTGCAGCGCGTTTCCTTGCCGGTGCGGGCCGCGATTTCCGCCGCGACCACACTGCCGATTCCGCCATAGCGATCTTCCCCGCCGGCGATATGGCACATCACTTCCTGGCCGTCAGCCGCGCAGGCGCCCTCGGCCGCGACGACTAACGAGTAGAAGCTGCCGTGTTTTTCCCGCCGATACACCGCTTCGATAATCTTGTCGTAATGGAAGCGGATCTCCGGAATCAGAATGACGTGCGCGCCACCGGCGAGGCCGCCATGCAATGCGATCCAGCCGGCGTGCCGGCCCATCACTTCGAGAATCATGACGCGCTTGTGACTGGTCGCCGTGGTGTGCAATCGATCGCAGGCGTCGGCCACGGCTGCGACCGCGGAATCAAAACCGAATGTCATGGCGGTCGCTTCGAGATCGTTGTCGATGGTTTTGGGAACGCCGATGCAGTTGATGCCAGCCTCCTGCAATTGCAACGCCGTTGTCATCGAGCCGTCGCCGCCAACGATGATGAGCGCCTCAACGCCTTCCGCATTAAGCACCGCGCGCGCGTGCGCGATCGATTCCACTGGAACGATCAAACGATCGCCTGCCCCCACCTTGGCCGCGAAATGACCGCGGTTTGTTGTTCCAAGAATCGTTCCGCCGCGCGGCATGATGCCGCTCGTGCTCCGCCGATCGAGAATAACGAATCGTCCGGGCGGAAGCAGCCCCTCGAAGCCGTCGAGAAAACCGAGCACCTCGAAGTTCAATTTCTCGGCGGAGAGAGCGACGCCGCGCAAAACGGCATTCAGCCCGGGGCAATCTCCACCGCTGGTTAACACACCGATGCGGCGTTTCATCGAGTCCGCACTCCTATATATATTAGAGCGTTTTCTTCGGATTGACCAAACGGCCGGCCGCGGCCCATTGATCGTGAAGTTGCCAGCCGAGATTCAACATCTGCCGGCCCTCTTCGAAACGGTTCGTGCTCCCGAGCAAAACGATAATGAGATGACGCGGCAAAACCGTGGCGCTGTTCTCGCTTTGCTTGATCACTTCCGCTTCCCGCTGCACCGAGAGAACCAGACAATCGCCCGCGCGCGCGGTCCGTCCGGTCTTCACTCCTTCGACGCCGTCGCTGCCAAGCAGTTCGTTGGTGTTGCGCAACATGTAACTCTGCGCTTTGCCGGCGCGGTTGAAGGAAATCTGACGCTCCTTTTGCGAAACATAAAAACGAAACGAGGCCCGCTCCATCGCCGAACGCGTCAGCCGCGCCAGATCGTAGGCGCAGGAATATGGCAGCGGTTTCACGTTGGCGTCGATGCCATGCGGGTTGACGAAATGCGTCCGGTCCATGCGGAGGGTTTTGGCGAGCGCGTTCATCTGCGAAACGAAAAGGCCGACCGAATCGGTGCGTTCATCTGTCGGCGGCACAATCGAAGTGATGGCGCGACCAACGTAATCGGCCAGCGTATAAGCGGCGATGTTGTCCGATTGCACGAGCGCGGCGTAAAGCAGATCGCGCAGCGTGGCGCTGTCTCCGGGCTGGAAACCAATCAGGTTTTCACTCACGCCGGTAAATGCGGCCGGCGGAATGGTCGCAACCTGATTCAAGTCGCCGGAATGTTTCTCGGCCCAATCCAGGACCACCATGGCCATGGCGATTTTCGTCAGACTGCCGACCTGGCGTTTGTCCTTCGATTTGTGCTCCTGCAAAATGTAACCGGTTTTCGAATCAACGATGATATAAGCCTGCGCGGCCACCGTTCGCTCCACGCCGGCGAGCGAAAAGATCAGAGCGAAGACAGCGATGAACAATCGTTGGGAAAACATCACGGGAGGCGCGAACGGCTGCACCTTAACCGGAGCGATTTGGTTGGCAACCGGCAATCAAGCCGATTGCGCATCACGCGACGAAGTCGCTTCGAATTAAAGGAGCGAAATGCTCGAGCGTGCCCCGAAACGATGCACGTTCGGCTCCAACACCTGATAGATGCGCTCGGCCGCGTTCACGAGATCAAACGGCGTTGCTTTGCCCACGCCGCTCGCGCGCACCGTGCCGAACAGACCTTGTCCGCGGTTTCCGCCCGCCATGTCGAATTCGTAAATGACCATGCCGCGATCGATATCCGTCACGCGCACATGCAGCCCGAGGTAAGAATGGCTGCCATCGACCGTTGTGAATTCACCGGTCACCAGCCAGCCGGTGCGCGGCCTCTCGTTGTCCCGCAAGACGCGTGCGGGCGCGATTCGCTCCAACTCTTCCTTGAGTGAACCGGCAAAGGAAACTGGCACGAGCGCTTTGCGGATCGGCATTTCGCCATCCGAAACCGTTTGGTCACCTTGGAAAATTGCGTTGTCGATACAGAACGGCCGAATGTAAATCGCTTTTGGATCAGCCGCGCCCACGCCGCAGTTGGTCGTCATGCGCACGCCGTAATCTTTCGAGTCGATCGCTCCGCCGCCGCCGTTCGCGCTGGATCGCGTAACAACCATATCGGCGCACGAGGAAAGAAGCAGGCTGCAGGAACAAATGGCGAGCAAGGATTTCATAGTCGGTATTCGATTCGCACTGCCCCGCCCCTACGGCAGACCAGACGAATGGTTGCCGCTTTTAGATGCAACTCCTGTGCCGTTTCTGTGGGAAAGTTGGCGCTATTCTTCCGTGTTGCTGCCACGTGCGCGCGTCCGCAGTACCAGCGGCCGCACAATAAAGTAAGTCAGGATCGCGGCCGGAGCGGCGAAGAACAATGAACCGATGAGCGTGGGCCAGATCACGCGCACGAAAATCCTCCAGTGGAAATATTCGTACATCGCGATGTGGCTCACCCGCAAACGCGCAGGCGTGGTCCCATTCAACACCATGTAACCGAGCTTGTATTCCCACCAAAAGATCGCCGGCCAGAACGGCAGCGTGACATCATGTAGGGTCACGGCGATCGCCGCCGCCAGCTTGCTGCTGTTGAAGAGCCACGCCACAAAAATGGAGAGCAGCGTCTTCACACTCCAGAGCGGCGTGAACCCAAAGAAAATTCCGATCGCCGCCCCGAGCGCGATCGCATGCGCAGTGTCTTCGATCGACATCAGCCGATGGTGATGCGCGAGCCACCACCTTTTCAGGCGCGGCCACCAACCCTTTTTCGTCTGCTCCTCTGCGCTCATTGGCCAAACAAATCCGCCTGGCGCGGCGGCAGTTTCGAAATTTGTTTCAAGGCCTTGCGCAATCGCATGGCCGCGTGCGGCGCGTAATCCAGCGCGTTGTTGTTGAAAACGACGTGCACTTCCTTCGCTTCTTTCGCCAGGTTCTTGCTGCGCGCGGCGACTTCGCCGATTTCGGCGTCGCTGTAATCGTAATTGAAACGCTCGGCGACAGTCTTGCCGGTCGTGTAGGCACGCGCGTCGCGTCCGTGCAGGCGCAGGTAGGCGGTGCGCGGGTCGGTAATTTCGTCCAGGTCCGATGGCATGATGGTGAAGTGATCTTGTAGCGGCGCATCGACTAGAACGAGCGTCGCGGAATGGGTCCGAAAAAAGTCCAGCGTCTCCGCCAAGCGCTCGCCTTCGATCCAATTGCGATTTCGCAGCTCGATGGCCACGCGATAACCACGCAGCAATTCCAGCAGCGATTGCAACTCGCCTAACGAGTGCTGGCGCGGCGAAAATGCCGGCGACAGTTGCAGCAGGAGAAGGCCGAGTTTTCCCGAAGCCTGCAACATGGCGAGAGATTTCAGGATTTCCCTCACCGTCGCTTCTTCAAGTTCCGGCGTCAGTTTCACCTTCCCTTTCCCATCGATCTCTGCGCGCCGTTTCAAACTCGGTGGCAGAAATTTCGCCGCGGTCGCATGTCGCGAGAGCAATTGGTGCAATTTCACATCGAAAATGAACTCGTTAGGCGTGCTGTGCACCCAGCGTTCCACCATGCGCGCATCGGGCACGGAATAGAAGGTCGAGTTCACCTCCACCATCTCAAAATGCTGCGCGTAAAAGGGCAGCCGTGCCAGCGCCGGCATTCCCTTTGGATACCAGCGCTGCACAAACCCGGGATCCGACCAGCTCGCCGTGCCGACTAATATTTTTCCGGTCCTCGCCACTGGTTCAGAAGAACGTGCGCATCGTTCGAACGCAACTGCGCAACGCAACGAGTTTGCGTTTGCATTCGCGAACTCGCGTCGCATACTAGGGCCTTCAAGACGCGGGGTGGAGCAGTCTGGTAGCTCGTCAGGCTCATAACCTGAAGGCCGCGGGTTCAAATCCCGCCCCCGCAACCAATCACCGCCCGTTCGGCGGGCGATAAAACGATCCAGAGTAGCTCAGTGGTAGAGCGGTCGGCTGTTAACCGATTGGTCGTAGGTTCGAATCCTACCTCTGGAGCCATTTTCTCGTCTCGCTATCGCGACAGCCATTGCGCTTAATGTCGGCGCGATGACGGAAAATCCTCAGAACATCGCCTTCGGTTGGCCGGGCGCGGAACCGCGCTGGACGCAGAGCACCAAGGAGGGAATCGGCACGGCCTATCACAGCAGTTGCCGGCTCTGGTTCACGCTGTCGCACGGCATCATCAACGAAATTTATTATCCGCACGTCGATCAGCCGAACACGCGCGATTTCCAGCTGCTCGTCACCGACGGCGAGAGTTTTTTCCATGAGGAACGGCGCGATCTCGCGCACGAATTGCAGTATCCGGACAAAGGCGCGCTGCTTTATCGCATCATCAATTCCGATCGCGCGGGACGTTATCGCATCATCAAGCAAATCGCGACCGATCCGCATTCGTCGGTTCTTCTCGTGCACCATCGGGTCGAACTGAAGGACAACTCGTTAGGCAAAAAGCTTCGCGTCTTCGCCCTGCTTGCGCCGCATCTGAAACGCGGCGGCTGGCACAACAACGCCGTAGTGACCAGTGTCGGCGGACGCAAATTGATTCGCGCCTGGCGCGATGGTGTCCATCTCATCATGGGCGCGGAACCGGATTTCACCCGGCGCTCCGTCGGCTACGTGGGCGCGAGCGACGGCTGGCAGGATTTGCAGAATCTCGAAATGGACTGGGAGTTCGATGCAGCCTTCGATGGAAACATCGCGCTGACCGCGGAGGTCGATCTTTCCCACGGCCTCGAATTCACCATCGCGGTCGCGTTTGGACGAAGCGAGCAGAGTGCCGCGGTGAAATTGTTGCAATCGATCGACGAACCGTTCGAGCAGCAGCGCGACAATTACGTGAATCAATGGCGGCGCTCGCATGCCAGGCAAGGGCTCGGTCGTCACACCGGAGACGACGGACATCTGTTTCGGCTGAGTCGTTGCGTGCTACTGGCGCACGAAGACAAGACCTTCACCGGCGCGATTGTCGCGTCGATGAGCATTCCCTGGGGCGAAACCAAGGGCGACGACGAGCTCGGCGGTTATCATTTGGTCTGGCCGCGCGACATCGTGCAAAGCGCCATCGGTTTGCTTGCGAGTGAGCAGGCTGAAACTGCGCGTCGCGCCCTCATCTGGCTGGCGTGTCTGCAACTTCCCGATGGGCGGTTGCCGCAAAACAGTTGGATCAACGGCCAGGCCTATTGGACGGGCCTGCAGCTCGATGAAATCGCCGCGCCCATTCTGCTGGCGTGGCATCTGCACGAGAAGAATGCGCTCGGCCTTTTCGATCCGTGGAACCTCGTCTCACACGCCGCGCGCTTTCTCATCCTGCGCGGACCGGTCACCGGACAGGACCGATGGGAAGAAGCGGCTGGATATTCTCCGGGCACACTTGCCTCGATCATCGCCGGTCTGGTTTGCGTGGCGGAATTTGCGCGCGATCGCGGTGATGAATCATGCGCGCAATTTGCGCTCGATTACGCCGATTGGGTTTCGGCGCACTTGGAAGAATGGACGGTAACGACGCGCGGTGAACTCGTTCCCGGCACACCGCGCCATTTTATCCGGATGACGCCGGCGAATCCAAACGATCCGCGCGCGATCGCAGCGCCGGACACGGGCATGCTGCAGATTGCCAACGGCGGCGGTCTGTATCCCGCACGCAACGTGGTCGGCGGCGATTTTCTACAACTCGTTAGGCTGGGTCTGCGCGATCCGCACGATCCGCTGATTCTCGATTCCCTCGCGGTCATCGACGCCGTGATCAAATTCGATCTGCCGCAGGGTCCGTGCTGGCGACGATACAATCACGACGGCTACGGGCAGAAAGCGGACGGCGGCGCGTTCGACGGCACGGGCGTCGGCGGCTGCTGGCCGTTGCTCACCGGTGAACGCGGCCACTACGAACTCGCGGCCGGTCGTGATCCGCTGCCGTTCATCAAGGCGATGGAAGGATTTTCCAACGCCGGCGGCATGCTGCCCGAGCAGGTCTGGTTCGCCGACGATGACGAGAAAGGATTCAAGCCCGGCGACGCAACCGGCTCGGCCATGCCGCTCTGCTGGGCGCACGCAGAATATCTCGCGCTCGTGCGTAGCCGCGCGGAGGGATTTGTCTTCGATCGCATCACCCCGGCCTTCACGCGTTACGTGCAGGGAAAACGAACCGGATCTTCGTTCGAGATTTGGACGAAGGTGCATCGCATCGATCGGATCCAGAAAGGTCGCACCTTGCGCGTGATCCTGGATCAAGCGGCTTCCCTGAAATGGCGGGCGAGCGATGATTCTTCCGGCGAGAAAATCGCAACGGAAACCGGCCTCGGACTTTGGTTCGTGGATTTGCCGACGGCGGATTTGTCCGTTGGTGCGTCGATCGAGTTTGTCTTGCCTAACGAAGCGAGCGCCGAGCTTTATCGCGCGGAAATTATCGGAGCCGCCTAGCGACGAGCAGCCGCCGCACTTTCGCGCACGCAAAAACCAGAATCGCGAACACAAACAATGTCCATGTTGTTGGCTCCGGAATGACCGCAGTCTTGAGCGACTCGGAATCCGCGCTCATGCGCATCGCAGGGACATCACTGTTAGGTGAATCAAGTGAGGGCGGCGGGGCGGACGGAAAACTCGATGTAATCGTCGTCGCACTTCCACGAAATGAAGTGTCGCAGAGAAATGGCGCCATGATCTTCGGATCAGCCGTTTCGGACTGGCACTTCGTTGCAACAGGCACGTCGGCCGTTTCGGACTGGTCCTCGGTTGCAACCAGCACGTCAGCCATGCGGGCATTGATCGGAGCAAGCGGTGGGACGAAGCTGGGATCGGGTTCCTTCGGCGCTGTCTCAAAACCCGGCGACCGTTCGGCGGGCGGCGTCGAGTCTTGAATCGGGAAGGATCGAAATTCCGGCGAGGTGCGCGGACGGGACGTGGCGGTGCGTTCCGCAGAATTGAAAGGCAAAAATGCGAGAAGAAAGCCGCCACCCAGCCCGAGCACAGCGAGCAGCGTGAAGGCAAAGGGAGCAGAACCGATCGAGAGCCACTTCGCGCGGGGTTTCATGGGACTGTGCTTTTATGGAGCACAAATCATTCCTACTGAAGCCGCGGAGTAACTCCGTGCTACTTTTTACCGTCCCAGCGCCACTTGCGGCCGATCGCCGCGGGCAAAGATCGCGTCCAGATCAGCCAGGACCTGGGTGGGACCGCGATAGGTCTTGCCCGGCGAAACTGTCCGACACGACGCGACCATCGGAATCGATGATGACGAGACATGGAATCCCATCGCCCGCGTATTTTCGCACGGCCTCTTTCTCGACGACCTTGTCGAAACGCACCGCGGGCCACGGCATTTGCGTGTCACGCATGTAGGCTTCCATGTCAGGCGCCGATCGATCGTTGCTCACGAACAGAATTTCGAATTCCGGATGCGCCGGTGCGACACGGTTGTAATACTCGATCAGCGTCGGCGTGAATTTCCGGCAAGGTCCGCACCAGTGCGCGGAAAAATAAAGGCCGATCAGTTTCTTCTGGTCGAGCGCCTGGTCGTTGTAGGTGTTGAGAATTCCATTCTTCGAAGTGACAAGATCACCTTTGATCTGGTCAATGATCCGACCGGGAGCGCCGACAACGCGCGGCGCCGCGTCCGTTTTCTTTGCCAGCTGATTCTGGTAACGCGCTTCTTCCTTTCGCGCCTGCTCGCCCTGCGCGGTCCGCAGTCTGTTCTTCGCCTCCAAATCCTTCTGCGCCATCGCCGCTTCCTCGGCCGAAAGCGTGAACGAACCGCCGCGCAGCGCTGCGATCAGGTCCGGCTTCGCGCCGTTTTGCGACAGGATGTTCTCCGCCGCCGGATCAATCGTGCCCAGAAATTTTCTCGACGAAAGTTCGCGCGCGACGTCGTCGGACGAATAGCCGCTGCGCAGCATGAGACTGATATCCTGAAAAGTGAGCGGCGTTAAAGCAGCCACGCAGCTCATGCATCCCGCGAGAACGACCGCCGCGGCAATTGTTAGACTTCGCATTCTGCTTTTCGAGCAGAAGGCGAGCCAGCAATGCGCTCGCGGTAAGGGAAAAAGGCGGGGGCGGGAATCGAACCCACGAATGGCGGTTTTGCAGACCGCCGCCTTACCACTTGGCTACCCCGCCGTTTGCGCCCGCAGAGTAGGAGCGGCGCGCGAGACTGTCAACGAACGGCCGCGATTCGACATTCCGCGCAAACATTGAACCTTTCTGCCGCATGATGTCCCGATCGTCGGAACTTTTCGCCGCCGCCCGCGCGCGCATTCCCGGTGGCGTGAACTCACCCGTGCGCGCGTTTCGCGGGATTGGTCGCGAACCGTTTTTTGTCGATCGCGCGCAAGGCGCACACTTGTGGGATGTCGATGGAAATGAATACATCGACTACGTCGGCACGTGGGGTCCGGCGATTCTGGGTCACGCTCCGCCCGTCGTAGTCGATGCGGTGAACGCGGCCGCGGCGCGCGGCGTGAGTTTCGGAATTCCGAATCCGTTCGAAGTCGAGATGGCGGAATTGATCTGTCGCTGGGTGCCATCGATCGAAAAAGTCCGGATGGTCAACAGCGGGACCGAAGCGACCATGTCATGCTTGCGCCTGGCGCGCGGATTCACGCGACGCGACAAGGTCATCAAGTTCGATGGTTGCTACCACGGGCATGTCGATGCGCTGCTCGTGCAGGCCGGCAGCGGCGCGCTCACGCATGGAACTCCCGATAGCGCCGGTGTGCCTAACGACTTCGCGCAGCTCACGCTGTCCCTTCCCTTCAACAACATCGATGCCGTGCGCGCGGCCTTTCGCGCCAACAAAGATCAAATCGCCGCCGTCATTCTCGAACCGATTCCGGCCAACGCCGGACTTTATTTTCCGCAGGAAAATTTTCTCCAACTACTGCGCGATGAATGCGCGCGCGAAGGCGCATTGCTCATCTTCGATGAAGTTATGACCGGGTTCCGCGTCGGACGCGGCGGAGCGCAGGCGCTTTACGGAATCAAACCCGACCTCACCGCGCTCGGCAAAGTAATCGGCGGCGGTTTGCCGGTCGGCGCCTTCGGAGGTCGCGCCGAAATCATGGACCTGCTTTCGCCGTTGGGTCCGGTTTACCAGGCTGGAACACTCTCGGGAAATCCGCTCGCCATGGCCGCCGGACTCGCGCAGTTACGCGAACTGGAGCGCAGCAACGGATGGCAACTGCTCGAACAACTCGGCGCGCAGCTCGAGCACGCCGTTCGCGAGACGTTGCGCGAACTCAACCGTCCCCTCACCTTTCATCGCATTGGCTCGATGTTCTGTTTGTTCTGCACCGATCAACCGGTGACTGATCTGGCCAGCGCGCAGAAAAGCGATCGCGAAATGTTCGTGCGCTATTTCCGGCATTGTCTCGACCACGGCGTTTACTTTGCGCCTTCGCAATTCGAGACCGGTTTCATCTCGACCGCCCATTCGGCCAGCGACATCGAGCGAACCGCGGCGGTCATGCGCGAAGCCCTCAGTGGATCGAGCTCGATTTAGATTTTCCAGTGCCAATCAGCTTCGCATACCAAAATCGCGCGCGGAGAGCGCGATCGACCCCACCTGAAGTTGCGTCTGCTCTGCCGCTTCGACTAGGGACTCGACTGTGCACTCTCTGGGTCCTGTTCGTGCGCAGGGCAAATTCTTCTTCGACGGCGACCGCAAGTTCTTCGTCAAGGGGATCACCTATGGTCCTTTCAAGCCGGACGCGGCCGGCAATTATCTCGGCACGCCGGAACAACTGAAGCGCGACCTCGCGCAGATGCGTGAAGTCGGACTGAACATCGTCCGCATCTATCACACGCCGCCGCTTTGGTTTCTCGATGAATGCGCCGCGACCGGTGTGCGTGTCCTCATCACTTTGCCGTGGGCCAAGCACATCGAGTTTCTGCGCAAGAAAGAGATGCGGCACACCGTGACCGAATCGGTGCGCGCCGCCGTGGCGGAACACGCCGGACATCCCGCGTTGTTCGGTTACCTCGTCGGCAACGAGATCTCGAGCACCATGGTGCGCTGGCTCGGTGTGCGCCGCGTCAAGGAATTCATCGAGCATCTCATTAGCGTCGCGCGCGCGGAAAATCCGAATGTTCTCTTCTCCTATGCCAGCTATCCGCCGACGGAGTTTCTCCTGCCGCAGAATGTCGACTTCCTTTGCCTGAATGTTTACCTGCACAACCAGCCGGAGTTCGAGCGTTACCTGCTTCGCTTACAAAACCTCGCCGAAGAAAGGCCGCTCATCCTCGGTGAATTCGGCATGGACACGATTCGTCATACCCAGGATGAACAGGCCGAGATGCTGGGCTGGCATGTCGATAGCGTGATCAAGTGCGGACTGGCCGGCACCATTTTCTTTGCCTGGACCGACGAATGGTTTACCGGCGAACAAGAGATAACCGATTGGGCCTTCGGCATTGTCACGCGCGACCGGCAACCGAAGAAGGCCTTTCATGTCCTGCGCGACAAGCTAGGTCAGGACGACGCAGCCCTGCCGCATCGGCCTTTGCCGCGCACACCTTCAGTTTCCGTTATCGTGTGCAGCTACAATGGCGCTGCCACCCTGGCGGCGTGCCTGGACTCGTTAGGTAAACTCAACTACCCTGATTACGAAGTTATCCTGGTCGACGATGGCTCGACTGATAATACAGCCGAGATCGCGGCGCGTTACCCTAACATTCGTTACATCCATCAGACCAATCACGGACTAAGCCATGCCCGCAATACCGGTGCGCATGCCTCGCACGGGGAAATTCTCGCCTATACCGATTCGGACTGCATGGCCGACCCGGACTGGCTCTACTTCCTCATCAACACTCTGCTAAGTGGCAACTACGGCGGTGTAGGTGGTCCGAACGTTTCACCGCCGGCGCAGGATTGGATCCAGGCCTGCGTCGCCGCTGCGCCAGGCGGACCCAGCCATGTCCTGCTGACCGACACGGTGGCGGAGCACATTCCCGGTTGTAACATGGCCTGGTATCGCTGGGCTTTTGATAACGTCGGTGGCTTCGATAGCGACTACCATAAAGCCGGTGACGACGTGGACTTTTGCTGGCGCGTCCAGCAATCCGGCCATGAAGTAGCTTTTAGTCCCAGCGCCATTGTCTGGCATCACCGGCGCTTCACCCTCAAGGCATTCCAGCGCCAGCAACAAGGCTATGGCGAAGCGGAATCGATGTTGCGTTTCAAGCATCTCATCTTCTTCGGACCTACCGGTAACGCCAAGTGGCGTGGACAGATTTATGGTTCGCCGCGCTTTAGCTGGTTCATTAACCGGCCCATCATCTACCACGGCGTTTTTGGCGAAGGATTCTTCCAATCCATCTATCCCACCCCGCAGTCGGAAATCGCCAGCTACCTGCGCAGCGTGGAGTGGTTCGCGCTAACCGTGTTTCTCTTCGGCCTTGGTATCTTCCTGCCCGAAGTCCGCATTGTTCCCTACCTCATGTTTGGCGGAACATTGTGCGTCGCACTTTCCTACATGCTGCATGCCAATATCGAGCCAAAGTTCGATACCATCCCTGCTCGCTTGCTGGTCATGTGCCTGGCCTTCTGGCAACCGCTGGTGCGCGGCTGGTCCCGTTACTTTACCTGGCTGCAGTTCAAGCGCACCCCGCGCGCGGTCATTGCCACGCATGAGCTACTCCCCACTGGCACAGATTTCAGCGGCAGCCTGCGCCGACGCAGTTACTGGAGCGAACAGGGAAAGGATCGCCACCACTTGTTAGGTTCCATCTTTGCCCTGCTGGAAGAAGAAGGCTGGCGTTATTCCACCGACACGGGCTGGAACGACTGGGACATTCACATCTACGGTAACTTCTGGTGGAGCATCGCCCTGCAAAGCGTAACTGAATATCACGGCGGCCCGAAATGTTTGACCCGGGTTGGTCTGCGCAATCGTTTTGTTACTACTACCGTTGTCATCAATCTCATCATCCTGACCCTGCTCATTTACCACCAGCTCAACACTGGCACCTGGGATTCGTGGGCCATGATGGCTTACCTCCTCTTCCTCGGTTTCCTCGCCTTTCGCGCTCATCGGTTGAAACGGCGCGTGGCCGAACTGGTCGACCTGGCGGCCTATCGCATCGACCTGACACGGATCACGCGGTCCCGCGCCAAGGCGCAGTCACCAACGGAAAAAGTTCCGGTCACAGCTGGCTAACGAGTTGCTCTGGCTGACCGGCCGATGAAACGCTTCCAGTTGTTCCGCTTCTTTCTCGCGCTGGCCGCCCAGATCGCGCTCTGCGCTTCGCTCAATCTTTTCGACGATTGGACCCTGGAACAGATGCCGGTGCGCTTCGTTGCCGCAGCCATCGCCGCCGGGATGGCTTACCTGATCGCGGTAGGTCATTTCCCGATTACCCTTGGCCTTCGCAAACAGGCTCTGCTGCTTTGGATAGTAGCTATTCTGCTCCGACTCGTCGTTTTGCCGCTCGCTCCGAGTGACGAGATCTTTCGCTACCAATGGGAAGGCAAGGTTCAGCTTGCCGGGTTCAATCCCTACTCGCAGCCGCCGGATGATTCCGCGCTGGAGCCGCTACGTAAAGACTTTCTGGAATGGCATCGAATCAACCGCCGCGATTTTCGTCTTACTTACCCGCCGGCGTCCGAGCTTCTCTTTGCCGCCGTAAGTCGCATCTCGGACAATCCGCTCTTCTACAAATTGCTCGCCGCCGTGGCCGACCTTGGCGTCATTGCCGTTCTCCTGCGCCTCATGCCACGGGAATCAAGGTACGCCAATGCCTGCTGGTATGCCTGGAATCCCCTCGTCGTCTATAGCTTCGCCGGTTCCGGTCACCTGGATAGCCTGATGCTGTTGCCGATGATGGCGGCAGTGTTATGCCTGACAAGGTTTGAGCTGGCGACTAACTCAAAGTCGAAGTGGCTAACTGCGTTACTCGCCGCCATCTTCCTTGGTGTAGCTATTTCCCTCAAGGTAGTTCCCCTTGTTCTACTTCCTCTTTGTATCCTTGTCCTCGGTTACCGAGCCATCTCCCTGCTCCTTAGTCTCGCCATTCCTGGCGGGCTCAGCCTTCTCTATGGCTTTCCGCGCATACCGGTGTGGGATTCCCTCCGTGAATTCGTGCAAGGCACGCGCCTGAACGATCTTTTCTGGTGGGTCATGGAAGAAACAGTCTGGCCCAACCCGCGCCAGACCCATTTCCGCTACGACCTTGTTATCATCGCGGCCGTGATCGTCATTTCGATCTGCTTCTACCGTAACTGGCGACGCGGCATGCTTTGGGTCATGGGAACGGTGGTCGTGCTACTTCCCGTCCTGCATCCCTGGTATTGCACGTGGGTCCTGCCCTTTGCCGCCTGGCGCCGGGCGGATCCCTGGAATGTCCTTTCCGTTACCCTCTTCGCCTACTTCCTCTTCTGGAACGAGCGCCTCTTCCTTCTGCCCTGGCATTCCGAGTTGTGGCTAAGAACTATCATCATTATCCCGCCACTGATCGCGACGCTCTTCTATCTCGGGCGGTCCAAATCACCAACGGAACCGCGTCCCACTTTAGGCGCTGAAGCCCAGGACGTGGGTAGCGTTAGTCATGCTTGAGTGGTGTGCCGAAAATCTTCGGACTCGGTTTCCCGTCGGGGACGCACTCTTTAACGAAAAATTTCTCAAGCGCGTCGCCATCTTTCACATTAAACGGCCCTTTGATCTTCTGGGCTCGGCCGCCGCTGATGCGATACGAGATCGCCTTGAGCGGCTCGTGCCGATCCACCCTCCAAACGATTGTCACCTGCTGGCCATCGCTCGACCACTGCGCCGCAAACGCATTCGCCGCGGTGTCGAGAAAATACTCGATCTCCTCGAGCGGCCCGATCTTTTTGCCAGTGCTCGCGTCGGTCAGGTAAAGATGGAAATTCTCATCGCCAAGCTCGCCGCTGCCGTGGGCGGTGATGGCAATCTTTCCATCGGGTGATAGGCCTTTCGTGATGGTGACGTACTCATCCGGCCCATACTCGTAGTTCGACGTGGCTCGAACAGAGATAACCGGCAATAGCAGGATCGATACGAAAAGAAGAAGTCGTGGAGTGGTCATACGGGATAATACCTAGCGTTTCTTTGTTTACGCTGGCCTGCCGCGTTTCTTTGTTTACGTGTGTTGGCTACATCGCTCGGTTAGATGCTCGGTGCCATCACTTTTCAGTTCGCGTAAGCTGCGTGAGTGAAGGGACACGGCGCTTCTTCAAGGTTCTCGACGTAGTTCCGAAATCCGGGCGCGAAGAACGTCCGCCTCATGGACCACCATGTCTTGACTGTTGGCACCATCCAAACCGTACGCAGGAATGCGTCGTACCCCTCCCATTGCTCGCGTTCGAGCGTCCCTTGAGGTTGGCTCCGGCGACTTGTTAGACGCGACGTGCGACATCTCAATCAGTCTCCCGGACCGCCTTAACTTCGGCTCGCCGAAGTTTGCACGAAAATTACAGTTCTTGCTCAGCCCCATATCGTATTGCCGCTTCAAGTATATCAATGTTGATGTCTTTTAGAGCTTTGAACCTAATGCAATATCCGGTCACACTCGCCTTCCCTAGTTTTTTCCCATACGTTTGGGCTAAGTATGTCTTATCTTTGATACCAAGGATATAGACCGAGATTCCAGTTTTATTTGCACTCAAACCAATTTGATAAAAGTCTCTAGTTGTTCCATTGGCATATTTAATGGTGTGAAGTCCATATCCTATATTAGGGTTAGAAACAGTTTGATTTTCGCTGTTTTTACCATCGAGGAACCATAATTTACATTCTGGTAACACCTGAAGTGTGAGCAGGTGCAACGCTTGCATATCACTACGTTTTGCGTCGGGTTGGCTGGTAATATACTTTTTGATTTGTTCTTCTACGTTCATATAAAATAAAAATTACCGGTTGCTTACTTTACCTTTTCCAATCTCGCTTTATTCATTAGTACCTAACGAGAACAAGATCAGCGACGGCGGACGAGAGCGCGCGTGCTGGAGTGCAATGTGGAAGTTTTCATAAGTGCGAGCGTCAAAGCGGTCCGCCGTTCGCTGCAGCGAGTGGTTAGATGGGTCATGCGAGTTTCATGTCACGTGCAGAGCGCTCGAATTGTCAGAACGTCCGACATCTGACGACTGCGGCCAATCACTCCAGCGAGCAGCCAGCCGGCAACCGTGACGAAGTGATACCGGATCAGAAAGTCGGTGCATGGAACACCGCCGACGCAAGTACCGCAGCTGCCCAAAGAATGGCATTTCCGATAAGATATTTATTGTTGCATAGATAATTGCTGGATTTCTGCTTGCCGACATCTAACGAGAAGTAGGTTGGAAAATCCCGCAATTAAAGGCGGGATAATTCCGTCTAACACTGCTGCTTACCTTGGAAGCGGCCAGAAAAATGCCGGACATGGCAGAGAGTTTATCTGTTCGCGCCGGGCGATAACAAACCAAATTGCTCGCGCCAGTCGTCAAAAACGAGCGAAGGCCCCCGCGATAACACCAAAGGCATCGAACCCGTAATTGTGCGGCGCAAGGTAACCGTTCGAGAGATGCTGATCCACCGCTCCCAGTGTCACACTCCATTTTCGAGTAAGATCGTAGCGTAACCCGCCGCTTAGGATGTAGGTGAAGACCAGGTCCTGTTGTTGGGCATTTTTCCCTCCGCGGGAATCTGTTGCCCCGGGTCCTCCGCGCATCTCGATAAAGGGCACCAGGCGCGCACCGCGCTGGACAAAATCATAGCGCAATCCAAGCGCGAGCCCGATGAAGTAGTTTTCCGGCCCTTTAAGAATCGCCGTGCCCACAATGGTGGCGCTTGATTGGAAGCTTCCGCGCAACAACCATGGACCGTGTGGGTTTGTCAGCCGGTAGCGCGCCGCGAGTAACTGCGTCGCGAGATGGTAGTGGATCGGATTCAGCGATTCTCTCCGAAAATTATAGGCGGAATGAAAGGGATTCACCACTCGCTGAAATGAGTAGGTCGATTCCAGGCTGAATTCCCATTGTCCTGCTCGATAAAGATCGAGTTCACTGACCGCCTGGCTTGCCACGGGCTCCTCCTTCCCGGCAAACACTCCCGGAAGAAATGCCAGCGCGGCCGAAAGGATTAGGAGCAGCCTGACCTTTCAGCGCGAGATATCGCCAACTATGAGGGGTTTTTAGACAAATAGGAGGAACTCGGTGGAGGGCTTGGACGCGCTGGCTTCGACAAAAACGAACACAGTGTCCAAGAATCCATCCGACGACAATTGAAAAATTAGGGCCTACGGACGATCCGCGTCGCCGACCTTAGCCCTTATTCGATCTTGAAAGCGCCAAAGGGCCTGGCTTCGGGATGTGGCTTCCTCGTCAGGATGACTTTCTCGACGTAGTCCCGGTATTCCTTCCCGAAAACATAGCCTCGTTCCTTCCAAAACCCTCTTCCGCCAGGAGCAGAAAGCAAATTCATGACGAGCAATTCCCAGCCTTCCCAAAGCCAGGGAGATAACGCCTTCTCGCGCCACTGGTAGAAGGCGTTCTGCGAAAAAGAAATGAAGGCCATGAAAGTCTCGATGAATTGCGCTTTCTCTATTTCATCCAGGGACGAGTAGTCTCTCAGTCCCTTGAGCGCGATCCGGTTGAGCTCGGCATCGCCCATCAGATTCATATACCAATCACCGTAGTTGTTGTGAATTGCCTGCGCCGTGGCGGAGCGAACCGCGCTCGTGTTCCTCTTGATCTGAAATCCAACGTAGAACAGCGAAATAACGACGGCGAGCGCGCCAATTACTTGCGCGAGATTACTCCAGTCCTGCAGTGTCATAGGATTGTGTTAACCAGGTGCCGATTAGTTTCTATTCCTTACTTTAGACCTATCGAAAGTAAACGGCTCATAGGTCTAACGAGACTCAAGATCAGCGAGCCCCGGCGATCGAGAGCGTCCGTCGATAACATGGAAAGCATTCTAGCTACGCTACGTGTAGCTGCATCGCATGGGTTCGGTGACATTGGTGGTTGTTCTCTCAATGGCGTCGCCGCGATTGTCTCTTTGGTGGCGTGGCATGTCGAGCTTTGGAAGCGAGTCGCTTCGGACATCCGGGATTGTGAACTGCAGTCTCTCGGCCAACGGCACTTCGCGCAACCGAACTTGCCGCAGGAACACACGTCGTTGGCCGCGATGCAGCGCGGGAAATAGTTAAAGCCGCTGCACGCGTAACTAAGCCGATGTGCCAGTCACGCAGCCATCGCAAAACACGGCGTCGCAACCGCTACAACGCCACGAAATGCAGCTCTGCAGTATGTCCCAGTCGTTCATCTCGACGCCGCACTTGTCGCAATTCAAATAGCTGATGCTCACGCGGCTAGATGGGCAATGTCACCGAACGAGAATCAAGTGAGCGACGGCCACCGGGAGCGTGCTCGGCTCGAAGTGAAGACGTCTTAGTCACGCAAGACGTGAACGCGCAGCGGGTGGCCGTTCGCTCCACTGCATGGTTAGGCGGACGGTGCAAGCGCACAAACATAAGCAATAGGTTCAAGGCAGATTCTGGATAACGCTCGCGGCCCTCGGAAGTGAAAAAGCGCCGGATCACTAAGCGCGTTCGTAACAAGAACAAGCCAGAAGCGCCGATCTGCCTTCCAAGTGCGTGTCCTCGTTGCGCGTGAGAATAAACTTTTGCTCGGTGCCACGCGTCCCCTTCACTTCGACGTGGAGTGTGACTCGTCCGCGACGGCACTCGAAGTCATAACCGCACTTGATCGCACTTACGTCACGCACGGCGTAGCCGTGCGGTGACGAAGTGTTCGCGGACTTATGTCTAATGGCCGCAGTTTCTACTTTCCTGTTCTCCTCGGCCGTGCCAAATCCGCCACCCCTGACTGACGGCTCTGCCCGTGAGACATCATCGATGTCGACGCGGTAAGTGGAACGCGCGGCGCAGAGCCGACGAGTATCGTCGGCTGCGATAGGATTAACCGTGCGAATGGGTCCTGGCTGAAGCGCCGGAATCCGTCGAAGTCGATGCATAGCGCTGCTTCAAGGGCCTAAGCTTCACGCGAATCTCCTCGACCGGACGCAGAACTTAGGTCGTCGTTAGCTCGGGTCTTTCGAAAGCGAACGACCCTTGCTATGCCGACAGCTCGTTCCGATCGGTTTGGTATGCGAGCACTGTGTCTCCCTGCGCTTTGCGCAGCTCTGGAGTTCGCTGTGTCGCGCCCCATCCGCTATCACCAGGCCGCGCGAAAAATTCGTCCCAATCGCCATACGAGACTTGGTGCGGCTTGTTTCGCGCGTTGCACTTGTAGATCCACGTGGCCATGAAGTCCGCCTAACGAGGAGTAGGCCGGAAAATCCCGTCTCTAATTGCGGGATAATTCGGCCTAATACGCTAGTTGCCTTGGAAGCGGTCAGAAAAATGCCAGACATGGCCGCGAGTCCATCTGTTCGCCCCGGTCATGATAAGCAAACCAAAATCGCCTCGAGCAGGGTGATCGACCGATAAACATCAAACATCTAACATCAACTTGCTTACCGTTGGAAGCGGCCAGAAAAATGCCGGACATGAGCGAGAGCTTATCTGTTCGCCCGGGTAGATAACAAACCAAAATTGCTCGAGCAAGCTGTTCGCTATTCGGCGGTCATAGACCGCCGCTACAAGGCCTGGAGTAGCTAACGAGTAGAAGGCAGCAGTTGGGCGAAGTCGTCGGGAGGAGGAGCTTCCAGTTCCTGCCATGTGCCGGTGCGCGGATGGGTGAAGCCAAGACGCCAGGCATGCAGCATTTGCCGTGGATAATTCTGCCCCGCCCTGGCGCCGTAAAGTTTGTCGCCGATAACTGGATGACCGAGGTGAGCGAGGTGGACCCGGATCTGGTGGGTGCGGCCGCTGTGCAGCTGGCATTCGACCAGGCTTATCCCCTTCTCCGCTCGCAGGACCTTGTAGTCGGTCCGGGCGGCGCGGCCGCGGGCGGATTTGGCGATGCTCATTTTTTTGCGATGAACCGGATGGCGCGAGATGGGCGCGTCGATCGTTCCGCTGGCTGTTCTTCAAATTGCCGGAGACGAGCGCGAGATAGGTCTTCTTCATGGTGCGGGCGGCGAACTGTTTCGAGAGCTCGCGATGAGCGTGGTCGTTTTTCGCCACGACCAGGCAACCGCTGGTTTCCTTGTCGAGCCGATGAACAATGCCGGGCCGTTCCTTGCCGCCAATGCCGGAGAGCGATGAACAATGCGCGAGGAGCGCGTTGACCAGGGTGTGCTCCGCATTGCCCGCGCCGGGATGCACCACCATTCCGGCCGGCTTGTTGACCACGAGCAGATCATCGTCTTCGAACAAGATCGCGAGCGGGATCGCTTCCGGCTGCGCCTCGATCTTGGCCGGCGGTGGAACTTCGACCTCAACGACATCATCCGTGCGCACCGTCTCACTGGCGCGCGGCTGCCGGCCATTTAGCCTAACGAGTCCTTGTCCGATCAAGGCTTGCAGGCGCGCGCGCGAAAATTGCGGCAATTCGAGCGCGAGAAAACGGTCGAGACGCAGCCGCGCCCGTTCCGGATTCACGCGCACTTCGATCAGGGTGGAGTTCGACATGGTCACAGCGCGCCGTTGCTCCCGATACGGCGGGTGCTAGCATTCCCGCAATGTCCGCCGCCGCCCACCTGCACGAACAGGCCTGCCCCGCCTGCGGCATGGTGGTTAACGTGGCCGAGATGGAGCCGCTGGCGCGGGTGGCCTGTCCGGGTTGCGGCGAAAAATTCCGGGTCGAACGCGCCTTCGATAATTTCGAGCTGGTCGAAACGCTCGGGGTCGGCGGGATGGGTTCGGTTTACAAAGCGCGCGACACGCGGCTGGAACGTTTCGTGGCGCTCGAAACTTTTGCGAAAAGAATTGAGCGCCGATCCGGCGGAAGCGGCGCGACTCGAACAGGAAGCGCGCGTGACCGCGGCGGTCAATCATCCCAACGTGGTGCAGGTTTACTCCGCCGGAACGGCCGACGGCCAGGTCTACCTGGTGATGGAACTGGTCGATCACGGCAGTCTCGATGATGTGATGGCGCACAAAACGCGCGTGGGCGAAGTGGACGCGTTGCGCGCCGGCATCCAGGTCGCGCGCGGTCTGCAGGCGGCGCATGAGAAAGGTCTCATCCATCGCGACGTGAAACCGGCCAACATTCTTTTTGCCGACGAACAAACGGCGAAGATCGGCGACTTCGGCCTGGCGGGCGCGGCGGAACACGGCGCGGAAGCGCGAAATGAAATCTGGGGCACGCCGTATTATGTCGCGCCGGAGCGGTTAAACAGCGAGCCGGAAGATTTCCGCAGCGATATCTACAGCCTCGGCGCCACGCTCTTTCACGCCATCGCCGGCAAACCGCCGATGGAAGGTGAAACCACTTCCGCCTCGGAGTTGCGCGAATTGAAAAGTCATCCGCCCGATCTGCGTGAAGTCGCGCCCGAGATAAAATCGGAAACGGCGCGGGTGATTAATCGCATGATCGCGCCGAATGCCGCGGATCGCTTCGCCTCCTACGACGAACTGATCAAGCAACTGGTGGCGGCTTACAATGTGGCCGCCGGCATCGGCAAGAGATCACGTCGGCTGATTACGATCGCCGCCGTTCTTCTCCTGCTCATGGCGGGTGCCGCTTTCTTTTTGCATCAACGAAGCCTGGCCAAAGCGCGCAGTGCCGCGGGCTCGGGCCTGACTTTGCAACAAGCCGCATTGCAAACGCACTTCGGCGATGCGCGTCGTCTGATTCTCGAGGGAAAATACGATCAGGCCACGAATGCGTTTACCAAGCTGGCGACCGAAGCCGGCAATCAGCAACCGGAAGCGAACTGGGCGCGACTGCATGTCGGTCTGTCGTCGTTGCTGCTGGGAAAAGCGGGGCCGGCGCACGATGCCTTTCAGCAACTCGAAAAGACGGCGGCGTTTTCCAATGACAAATCGAAAGCCGCGCTGGTGTCTTTCTTCACCGACACGAGCCGGGCGCTTGCCGCGGCTGGTCCGGTGCGCGCGAACGCCGCGCCCGATCTTGATTTGAAATCGGTCAATGCGCTCGCGCCTTTCCTTTACGGAATCAAGGACTGGGATTTGCGCGAGTTCGGCGACGCCACGGCCTGGCTGGAGAAATACATGGCGAGCGCGCCGCCTAACGAGTTCTCGTGGATGAATGATTACAAACCGCTCGCGAAAAAGATGCTGGAAGATTCCAAGGCCTTTGCGGAATGGAAGCAAACGTCCGAGCACCTAACGAGTAGTGAAGAATTGCGCAGCGGCGTCGCCAAAGTGAAGGCGCTGCAGGGAAAACTGCAGCTGCATACCACGCTGAACGAATATCTGCGCGACGAAGAGAAGCGATTGAGCGCGTCGCTGGCGCAAAAAGAAAAGACGGAACGGGACGCGAAGGAACAGGAGCAAAAGCAATTGCGCGAACACGACACGCCGGTGTGGTCGGCGGCGCTGGCGGATGCGCAGAGCAAGATTGGTCGCTATGAATTTGCGGCGGCCTTGGCTGCGATCGATGGCGCGCAATTGACCGACCCGTCGCTGAAAACGGCGCAAGCCAACGAACACAAAAAGGCGGCATGGCTGGTCGATTGGAAAAACAAATTGATCGCAGACCTCAAGACCGGCTTGTTCAAAAGTACGGTGCAGGTGGGTCCGACGGCCTATCAAGGGGTCGGCGGTGCGAGCGAAAACGAGATCACCTTGCGCGTCGGTCAATATGGCGCGGCGCCGTTTCGCTGGGATAAATTTCCACCGAACGCGTTGCTGGCCATGTCGTCTGCATTCGTTAGGCCGGGTCAACCGGATGCGGCCGATCGGCAATTGGCTCTCCGCCGTTTTCGCCTACGCCACCGGACAACCGGACCTTGGCAAGCAACTGGCTGAAGCAGCAGCGAAGGTGAAACCGGAATACAACGACCAGATCAAGATTCTCCCGCCGTCACACTGATGCAGACCGCAGGTTTCGCATTATCATCCTGATCTCATGCCGGAATATTCCTATCGCGCGCGCAACCAGCAGGGCGCATTGGTCGAGGGCGTTTTGAATTGCCCCGATCGCGCGGTCGCCATCCGCCAGATCGAGCAACTGCATTACATTCCCATTCGCATCGAAGCGGTGGGTGCAACGCCGCAAGTGGTGACGGGCGCAACGCCGGCCGCGACTTCGACCGCGACGCAGAACCTGAAAATTCCGCACACGCAGTTGCTCATCTTTACCGAGCAACTGGCGCATCTGCTGCAAGCCGGCATGACGCTCGACGAAGGCCTGAACGTGCTGGAGAAGCGATTGAAGCATCCGCGCGTGCAGAAAATGACGGGAGCCCTGCACCAGGCGCTGATCGATGGCCGCAGTTTTTCGCAGGCCTTGCGCGATTTTCCGAAAATCTTCCCGGCGATTTATGTGAACCTGATCGCGGCGGGCGAAGCGAGCGGCGCCTTGCCGCAAATCCTGAAGCGGCTGGTCGAGCATTTGATGCAGGCGAAAGATCTGCGCGATCGCGTGCAACAGGCGCTGATTTATCCGGCGTTCCTGACCGTGGCGGGCGCAGCGCTCATGACGGTGTTCATCACCTACATGGTGCCGCAGCTGACCAACTTCATGTCGCAAAACGGCGGCACGCTTCCGCTGCCGACGCGCATGCTGATCAGCTTTCATCACCTGCTGACCAGCTATTGGTGGATCGCCTTGCTGGTCGTGGTCGGTGTGATTGTGGGCGTGCGCGCGTTTCGCCGGACGGAAGAAGGCCAGGTCACCTGGGACCGGATTCGGCTCTCGATTCCTGGTTACGGACGCATCATCAAGGGCCGCTACTACGCGCAATTTTCGCGCACACTCGGAACGTTGATGGAAAACGGCGTTCCGCTCTTGAAAGCGCTCGACCTGGTGAGTGAAATCGCCGGCAACAAATATCTGGAACGGAAATTGGGCGATGTACGGCGCGCGGTAATCGACGGCGCGCATCTTTCCGCGGCGCTGGCGGCACAAAACCTGTTCCCAGAACTGTTCACTGACATGATGGCCGTAGGCGAACAGACCGGACATTTCGCGCAGACGATGCAAACGATCGCTGACGTCTACGAGCGCGAGCTGGACAAGACGGTCAAAATCACGTCATCGCTCATTCCCCCGGTAATTATTGTGCTGATCGCGCTCGTGGTCGGCTTCGTGGTTTACAGCATCCTCTCGGCCGTCTTCGAGATGACGAGTAGTTTACAGACACGCGTCCATTGAGCTATTCTCCAGCCTCGATGTTACTTCGAGTTGCGGCGTGGGGCGCCGCTGCCTTAACCATTTCGAGCGCGTGGGCGCAGGACGCATTCAACAGCGCCTACGCGGCGGCGCGTCTTAATGCCACGGAACGTTCCTCCGCGGAGACCGCCTGGCTCGATCTGCGCCAACAGGCGAACGCCAGCCCGCAAAGCGTGCCGGGCTGGATCGAATCCATCGCGCTTGTGCCGGTGGAAGCGCGCGGTGACACGCCCGCGCACACCATCTTTCGCATTCGCGTGCAGCCGGCGCGGAGCGATGAACAACTGATGTTTGTGCGGCTGTTCTTCGATGACAAACCGCAACAGCGTCCGATGATCGTGGCCTGGGATGAATCGGGCACGCAGGTTTTGCAATCGCGCGTCCTCGGCAGCGGAATCAACCTGCCCAGTTCCGACGCGGTGCTCCTCCCCATGATCGGCGTCTCCTGCATCGACATCGATGTGCAGGGTGACGGCTCGACGGTGCGCGGTGCCTATCTGGATTGGATGACGAGCCGCAAGGTGGCGCATCCGCTCTCGGCCGAGCGACGCGATTATATTCCGGAACCATTTTCGGTCGCACCGCAATTACACACGGTGCAACTAGACGAGGAAAGATTCGGTGTCGTCACGGCGGCGCTTTCGCCGGACACGATTGGAATCGGGCCGACAGAGAGCGCGAGCTTTCAATTTGGGATCGAGGAACAACCGCTGGTGGCGATGTTGAACTTCGAGGTGGCCGCGTCGCAAATCGACTCGCCGCCACGGGTCATGGTCAATGGTGAAGATCTCGGCCCGGTTTCGTTTACCATGCCGGATCTGGCCGACCCGGGATATCGCGGCGAATCAAAACGGATGGTCGATCCGATGGTTTTTCATTACACGGGCTGGCTGCGTGCGCAGAAGCTCGTTCCCACGGCTAATTTGAGAGTTGGAACAAATGATGTGATGATTACGAGCGGCGCGGGCACGACGGCTTCCGCGATTCGCGCCACGCAAATCCAACTCAAATATCTGTGGGACAAATCCGACTACCTGCTCGATCCGAAATAGCACTCGTTAGGCGAACCGAGCACGCCTTCACCCTTCTCGAGATCATGCTCGTGGTGGGAATCATCGTCATTATTCTCGGCGTCGCCGTCGCCCGGCTCGGCAACACGACTGGCGTGGCCAAGGACATGCGGGTTAGCGCCGACCTGCAGGCGATCTCGACGCAGTTAAAACTGTACGAAAGCGTGAATGGATTTTTTCCCACAAGCGAGCAAGGCCTGCAGGCCTTGGTAACGCCGCCATCAGGCGATCCCAAGCCGACGCGCTGGTATCAATTGTTCAAGGAACTGCCCATGGATCCGTGGGGAAACACCTACATCTATGTTTCACCCGGACGAAAAAGTCCCGACAGCTTTGATCTCTACTCGGCTGGACCTGATCGCAAGGTGGACACGCCGGACGACAAGTGGAACTGAGGACGGAGACTAATTCTCCTCTGTCTTAACAGGGTCGATCTGCTGCACCGCGCCGGGGTTGCGCTGAATCACACCGCGCACGCGCGGCGGCGGTGTCGGTAACGTCGGGATCGGCGCGGGTTTAATTCCACCGGCCGCCGGATTGTTATACTGCGGCACCGGCGGAACGGTGCTGCCCGGCGTGGTGGTGAGCGGCATCGGCGCGGTGATGACGGGTTGCGGCGGAACAGTTGCGATCGATTGAGTGACCAAGGCCTGGTTGAAGGTGAGCGTTCCGAATTGTCCGTCCTTCGAGATGGTTACCTTGGTCGCGCCAATCCGGTCCGACCATTCGATATTCGAAATGGTGTAGCCGTGTTCGTTCGTAGTTTTCGTGCTCAGGTATTCCTTCAAGTTCTTGTCGGTGCTCGAAGTCAGTGTGACAACGCTTTCGTCGGTAAGCCTGGCGGCATTCGAGATGTAAAGATCCTTGAAGACGTTGGGCGGCGGCGGTGCATTGATCGGCGCGCTCGCCACGGCAAAAGGCGATTTGTTCGCCATCACTTCGTAACGGGCGAAGGTCTGCTGCTTCGGCAACGCCTCCTCCTTGGTCGGCGCGGCCATTGCTGACAAGACGGAGATCGAGAGCGCAGTCAGAATCAATTTCGTTTTCATTTATTTCGGCGCGAACCAGCGCGCGATTTTGAATTTGCCCCGCATCGAAGTCGGATCGGCCGGATCGATGGCGAGGTTGACGTTTTCAAAGACAACAAACGATTCGGGTTTCTGAATGTCGTAGAAAAAATGTACGAGGTCCGACCACTGGCTCTTCGTTTCGATGGAAGCAAAGACCGCCTGATAGTTCGGCGTCGTGTCGCTGGTCCCGATGGCCGGATTTTCCACCAGGACCTTGTGTTTGCCGGCGGCTTGTTTCACTTCCTCGAGCAAAGTGGAAGCTTCACCCGGACTTTTCAGCGCCGGTTGCTTTTCCTTCAACCAATCGGCGCGTTTTTCCCACATCACTTGTTCCTTCAGGAACATCGTCTCCTCTTTTCGCGTCGCCTTGCGCGCGGCGAGATCGGCGCGGGCTTTGCCTAACGAGCCGAGGAGCGCGCTCCAGATGAAAAGATTGATGCAGGAGGAAAAGCGCGCCGGCCACGATCAGCGAGAGCACTCGTTCGCGCGAATTCAATCGTTGGAACCAGGCCGGCATTACTTTGGTTTTCCTTCCAGGCGGAATTGTGCGTGTTCGTTAGCCAAAATGCGCGGCGCCGCCATCTCGAAATGGAAGCCGGCCAGATCGGGATTCTTTTTCACCTTGTCGGCAAACTGGTAAGCCATGGCCGCGGTCGGCGCTTCACCATCGACGGAAATCTGCTTGGCCGACTGATTGAACTGCGTGATCTGCACATCAGGCGTGGGTAGGCTTTGCGAGAGATGGAGCAGGACTTCGATCGGGTAATAGTGCGGATCGGTCGCGGGCGAGAGCGCTTTCCAACGCGCCTCGGTTTGCTTGATGAAGGCGGTCTTGGGTTCGTCGCGCGCAATGCCGCGATCGAGCATGCCGATTTGAATGCGCAAAGCCAGGATGCAGGCCCCGACCAAGAGCATGAGCGCCGCGTAGGCGCCGCCGGCCCAGAGCAACCGCTTCTTCCATTGCGCATGCCTAACGAGTTCTGCGCGACGTTGCCGCCAGCTCTCCGGCAAAAGATTCAGTTTCGTTTTCGCCGGCGGCGCTTCCACGCCCATGAAATCGGGGCGACTAACGAATAGTCCCTGCAAGGTGTCGCGCAGCTGGTGGAGATTTTCATCGAGCAGCACAACCGGGAAGACGGTGTTGATTCCCTGCAACTCAGCGCTCAAGGCCATCTGTGGCAGATCACGCTGCAATTGATTCGCATCCGCGCCGTCGAGAAAACCAGTGAAGCCGATCTTTCCCTCTTCACTGATCGCGCAAACCAGCGATTCACCTTCGGGATAAAGCAGGAAGGCACGGCCGGCGGCGGCATGGGTGGCGGCGCGCTGCGCGGCATAGACCGTGACCTGCGCGGGAATGATTCCGCGATCAAGCAGCGGCGCGGCCAGCTCGGAAAGTTTTTGGTTATGGACGGAAACAGCGGAGACCACGCTCCCCTCCTCCGTTTGCTCGATCACTTCGAAGTCGGTCGTGACTTCCTCCGCCGGATAGGGCAGCGCTTTCTCGATCTGGAGGCGCACCATCTCGGAAAATTCGCCCGCTTCGACGGTGGGCAGACGCAATCGTTGCGCGAGCACGGCGTTGGCGGGCAGACCAAGCACGATGTTGCGCGTGCCGTTGAGAAGCGGAACCGTTTCGTCGAGCGTCGCGACACCCTGCACATCCCACGCGGCGCCATTCGTGCCGGCGCGCACTACCTTCCAGCCTTGTGCGGCCGGAATTAAAAATACCGGGGACGGTTCGGTCTCGATGTCACATCTCCTTCCAAGTGATCAACTGCGGGATAGCGCCGGTTTTGCGGACGACCATTTGCACGGTGCGCGTGACATCACCGGATCGGCCGACACTTACCACGCGCATCACCTGGTCCTTAAGTCCGACCAGCGGCGCCAGCTGCTTAAACTGCTCTGCCGAGAGTCCGAGCGCAACACGAACATCATCCATCCCCTTGAACTCCGGATCATCATCCGTGCCATCGATTTCATCCGGCCCGCGGCGCAAAGCCAGAAACTGATCCACCATCCCATCGTTCATTCCGGGCAACGAGAGTAGCAAATCCCGTGACGCCCACTGAAGATCCACCGGGCCGGTGCTGTTAACCGTGAAATCCGCATCCCAATCAGGACGGTGGGTGAATTCCTCCCAGCCTTTGATGCGTTTCATCTCATCGACGCGCGTAAGCAATGCGTTGGCCGGTTTGTAATCGCCTTCTTCTTCGGCGCCGTTGAGCCGAACGAGGTTATCGGGATCGACCCAGTCAAGCAGCGTGTCGATCATGTGGTCACGCTCGTTCAAGTCGATACCTTTGCGTTCCAGGTAACGGCGCAGAATGTCGATGCGATCCTGATTTTCTCCCGCCACGACCCAATTGATATTGAGGCGTCCGCCCTCGCCGGTGATGCGCGTATCGTAACGTTGGGTGCGATTGAAGCCGCCATGCAGAACCGGCGATGAAGCTTTCACGCCGGGATGCATCGCGATTTCGCTGCCCGAACAAGCCATCGCTTCTGCTTCCATCACATGGCTGGCCGCGCCGTTGAGACTAAGCCGTGCGCCAATGTCCATCGCCCACGAAATGACCATGGCACTGAGAAGAAACAGCGCCCACAAGGCAAGGAGCAGCGCCGCGGCCTGTGGCGGACGTCGTTTCATCATAGCGGCGTCCTTTGTAGCGGGATGATCGATTCCCATGCCGGAGTCTCGTTAGGCCGGCGAATAGTCAGCTTCACCAAGCGCGGCAGCGTCACCGTGTCGGTCCACTTGTCCAGCCAGGTATTGAGACGCGGATCGAAGTAATGAATCTCTAAACTCTCGACGTCAGGCAACAGCGTCACCCAGCTCTCCGGCGTGTCAGCTTCGGTATCGCTCTTCATCTGCCGGGCCAAGCCGAGTTCCATCTTGTCGCTCTTTTTCGAAGCCGGGCGCAACTTCAGCGTCACCGAATAGTTGCCCGCCGCGTAGCGCGTCAGCAACCCGGGCCCGGCGCTCGTTGTCCAGGTGATTTCGTCGCGCGAGCGATCATCGAGTTTCAACGGATCGCCCAACATGGCGCCCTTGCCCGATGGCAGGCTTTGCCACTCCGTCGTGATGAGATTGGCGAAGCTGTTGTAGCGCGAATTCTCCGCGGTCGCGTTGGAGGAAACGCGCAGGGCGATGATGTTGGTCTGCACGAAGCGATAGATCGCCAGTGCCATCATGCTGAGAATGCCGATCGCCAGCATGATCTCGAGCAGCGTGAATGCGCGGCGATTCTTATCCGGAGCGATAAACATAGAATTGAATCTTGCGCGATTGCGCGACGCCGTGGCGCTCCCACTCAGCAGTGAGAGTAACGAGATTGATGCCGGAGAGTTCGATATCTTTCTCGTTCTTCAAACCCGCCGGCGCCACTCTTTGCGTCAGCTTCACCATACCGAAACCGCTGTCGACCTTGTTCTCCTTCGCCGAGTCGAGCGTACCGGGTGCGGTCTGCACTTCCGCCATGCGATTCGCCAGAATTTGCCGCACACGTTCCTCCTGCTCGCTCAGAGCACTTGCGCTCATGCAGTTTTCTACCGCTCGACCGAGCGCGAGCACGCCAATGACAAATATGGCAAGACCGAGCAGCACTTCGTAGAGTGCGAAGGCGCGTCTGCTATCGCGTCGCATAATTGGAAATTTCCGGCCGGGCCGTTAACGCAGGATAAGTCGCCTTCCAGGTACCATCGTTGCCTTTGAAAGAAACCACCGCCGGTTCAAACACGCCGGAGGGCCAGAAGATCCATTGCGGCGGCGGATTTTCCGTCAGCGCCGCCGGCAGATTCAAGGTGAAGACGTCGCCGCGTTGCACTTTGTAAACGGCAAGCGGCGTCTTCGGTTCATTCTCGGTGAAAGCTTCGGCGCGCAACACGATTTGGTCTTTGTCCCATTCGATCACATAAGCACGCCGTTCGTTCACACTGTGTTCCTGCGCCGAGCGCACAAGGTCGTTCATCTTATCGAGCGAACGCCGCAGGTGCCGGTCCGCCATCAGGCCGTTCATGCTCGGCACGGCCAGCATCAGGACAAGCAGCATGATGAAGACCGCGACTACGATCTCGATCAAGGTGAAGGCCTGGGATTTCTTACGCACAACGGAGTTTACCGCCACGAGGGGCGAATCACAAGATGAGCACTCGCAGTGCAACGCGCCGTTAAAAAAAGACAAGCGACCGCCAGCGCCATGCGTCGTGATGCGTTATCGTTTCCCCAATGAAGGCTGCTGTGGTTACTGTTAGAAGGGCCAGCGTGACCCGACGTGTGATGACGACGCCTTCGAAGAATCCAGCGACCAGCCTGCGTCGCCCCGGCCTGACCATTTTTCTTTTGCTGGCCGTTCTCGTGGTCGTCGGCGTTTTGATCTGGCAAGGAATCACCGAACACGGCACGCCCGATCCGTTGCGGCCGCAAACCAGTCCGACGGTCGCGTTTCTCGATATCGGCGTGCTCGTCTTCCGCGAAGGACTGGAATGCATTCTGGTTCTCGCGGCGATCACGGCCAGCATGGTCGGTGCGAGAGCCATTCATCGACGGCCAATCGCACTCGGGGCCGCGGTCGCATTCGGCGCCACGCTTGTGACCTGGTTCATCGCGGTCGGCATCATGGGACAACTGACGGAAAGCGTTCCCGCGCTCGATCTGCAGGCCGCGACGGGATTACTCGCCGTCATCGTGCTGCTCGTGATCATGAACTGGTTCTTCCACAAAATTTACTGGGGCGGCTGGATTCGCGCGCACAACCGCCGGCGGAAAAATCTGCTCGCCGATGCGGGCCCCGCTTCGCACAAGAAACTTTGGTGGGGATTTCTTCTGCTCGGATTCACTTCGCTTTATCGCGAAGGATTCGAGGTCGTGCTGTTTCTGCAAAGCTACAATCTGCGTCTCGGCGGCGGTGTCGTTCTGAAGGGCGCGCTCCTCGGCCTGACGCTGTCAGCCTTCGTTGCCATCCTGACTTTCTTTGTGCAACAGCGTCTGCCTTATCGCAAAATGCTGATCACCACCGGCATTCTCCTTGGCGTGGTCCTGCTCGTGATGGTCGGCGAACAAGTGCAGGAAATGCAGCTCGCACATTGGGTCGGCACGACGCCGATTCCGTGGCTGGAAAATGTCATCCCCGGCTGGATGGGAATGTGGTTCGCCGTTTTTCCCACGGTGGAAACGCTGGTCGGCCAGGGTTTGGCCGCGCTGCTCGTGGTCGGATCCTATTTTGGTGCGCGCATGTTGAGTCGCTCCCCGGAACCCGACGCTGCGATTCCAGACGCGCTGGAATCAACGCCCTAACGAGTCGTTAATTCTTATCCACGCTGTATTTGCCCGGCCCGACGAAGAGGATGCCGAGCAAAATCGTGAACAGCAATAACGCATCAAGATGGGCGCGGTAGTTATCGACGCCTAACAAGTGCACCAGCGTGATCAGCAGCACGAGCAACACGCCGAGACGGAAAAACAACCCGAAGATCATGAGCGCGCCGCCAAGGCAGCCGAGGAGAGCGCCGAGAAATCCCCAGAACTGATAATGCGCGTGCAGTCCAAGGCTGCGAATCCCTTCGCCGTTGTGAGTCCAGGCGCTGTGACCTGAAAACAGCACCGGTCCGAGCAAAACGATGAAGAGCACGCCGAGCGCGAGCCGGATCAGGAGAAGTCCGCCTTCGCGATACTTGGCCAAAAACTGCATCCGCATCGCGCGAAGCTGAACAGATCAAAGACAGATTGCAATTCAAAGGCGCACACCGAAACGTCTGGCATGATCACCAAAGCGGTTTTGCTCGCAGCTGGACGCGGCACGCGCATGCGCAATCTGACCAACGATCTGCCCAAGCCGATGTTGCCGGTGCGTGGCAAACCGGTCTTGCAACATATCATGGAGGGTTTGCGCGGCGCGGGCGTGCGAGATTTTTGCATCATCGTCGGATGGCGCGCGGACGTGGTGCGCGACCACTTTGGTAGCGGAAGCAAGTTCGGCATCTGCCTCGAGTACGCGACGCAGGTGAAACAGGATGGCACCGGCAAGGTGGTCGAACTGGCGCGCGATTTCTGCGGCAGCGATCCGTTTGTCCTGAGTTACGGCGACATTCTGGTCGATTCGGCGAATTACCGACCACTCGTTAGGCTGGCGGATGATGTGGAAGGAATCGTGAGCGTGCGCCGCGATGAAGATGTGAGCAAAGGCGGCGCGGTTTTTGTGAATGATGAATTCGAAGTCACCGATGTTCGCGAGAAACCGCTGCCGGGCGAGCCGACCAGCCCGTGGTACAACGCCGGCGTTTACGCATTTCGTCCCAGCATCTTCGACTACACTGCGCGTCTGAAACTCTCGCCGCGCAACGAATACGAACTCACCGATGCCGTTCGCGAATTGGCGCAGTCCGCCAAAGTGCAGGCGCTGCAACTAACCGGCGCGTGGGCCGACGTGCGTGATCCGGAAATTCTCGCCGAGCTAAACAGCTAAGGCGTTTCCTCGATCGGCGCCTTCGGAGATCTCTTCTTCGCCGATTTCCTCTTCGATTTCGCGGCGGCGTTTCGGCGAAAGGAACGGCCGCAGAAATCCGTAGAGCAAATAAACAAGAAAGAGAATAGCAGCCATCCATCGCTAGAACTTCACGGTGAGCGCGAGCACCGCGATGACGAAAAGGAAACGCGGCACCGATTGCTGTCGTCCGCCAGTTCACCGCCTTAAAGCTCGGATAGCGAAACTTGCTGAACATCATGAACGACAAAAACAGCATGAGCGGAGGCAACACATACTTCCACCGCCCCATGCTGTGCTGGCCTTCGTTCAGCCAGAGCATGAACAGCGTGATCGAGGCGATCGTACCCGCCGCGGCCGGAATGGGAAACCCGGCGAAACTTTTGTCCGCGACGCTGCTTCCATTCGCAGCCACGCAGTTGAAGCGCGCGAGTCGCAGCGCGCCGCAAGCCAGATAAACAAACGCGATCATCCAGCCGAGGTTCCGAAATTCGCCGAGCACGATCTGGTAAACGAGCAGCGCCGGCGCCATGCCGAATGAGACGATGTCGGCTAACGAATCGAATTCGCGGCCGAAATCGCTGTCGTGTCCGCCGAGTCGCGCCAGTCGTCCGTCGAGCAAATCAAAAACGCACGCGAGCAGGATGAACCAGATGGCGTCGTGGAATTTTGCCGCCGCCACGGTGAAGTCGATGTCCTGCGCGCCATCGTAAATGCGCAGCACCGCGGCGAAGCCGCAAAAGAGATTGCCCGCCGTCATCAGGTTCGGCAGCAGATAAATCTTCGGGTTCTGCTCGCTCATTTTTTCAGGGAAGCCGCGCGATCACCGTCGCGCCGCCGCTCACGCGATCACCCACTTTTACCAGAACGGTGGCGTCGAGTGGCAAATATACTTCCGTTCGCGAACCGAAGCGAATCATCCCGAAGCGCTCGCCCTTCTTGCAAAACGTCGCCCACTTTCGACCAGGCCACGATGCGCCGCGCGATCGCACCGGTCAGTTGCCTAACGACTAGTGTGACGCGCGGATTCTGGAAGGCCCAGGTCATCGCTTCGTTCTTGTTCGAGCATTCCGGATCGCGCGCGTCGAGGTAAAGGCCCGCATGATGTTCGCGATACGTGATGTTGCCTTCAATCGGCGCGCGATTCGTGTGCACATCGAAAACGGAAAGAAAAATTCCCACGCGTTTCATTTTCGTCTTCAAGACTTCGTTCTCATCTATCTCCACAATGTCGGCGACGACGCCATCCGCCGCGGCGACAACTGCGTCTGACTCGTTAGGCACGACGCGATCCGGATCACGAAAGAACGCGAGCGTGTAGAGAATGAGCGCGAGGAAAATGAACGAAACCCATGGCGTAACGAACCAGCTTCCGATTGCCAGAACGATGAGGATTCCGAAGATCCAGCGGCCTTCATAAAGTGTCTGCCAGCGCATCTCTTGCCGGCTAGTTTCGAGGTCGGGAATAGGGCGGTCAAGCAGCACTCGCAAGCCCAAAAAACGGCCGAAATACCGCCTTTATCGGCTCCACAACATCATGGGCTCGCGGCGGCCCGCGATCACAAAATATTGCGGAAATTGGGGGTCGAAATACGGGAGAAACTAGTTGTTGAGACGGCCATCCTGGCCTATCTTTCGAACAGCTTATGCCAGCCGCTGCCATGCCCCTTACCGACGACGAAAATCTGTCACCTGTGAAATCTCGAAATGAGGTGCACCGGCATCAGCCAAAATCAAAAATACGACGCCGCGCAAATCGACAAACTCGAAGGGCTCGAAGCGGTCCGGAAACGCCCGGGAATGTATATCGGCGACCCGGACGAACGCGGTTTGCATCACTGCGTTTTCGAAGTTCTCGACAACTCGATCGACGAACATCTCGCCGGTTATTGCAGCAAGATCGAAGTCACCGTTCACGTGGACGGCTCGGTTTCCGATCCGCGACAACGGCCGCGGCATTCCGGTCGACATGCATCCGAAATGGAAGATGCCGGCGGTCGAGTTGGTGCTGACGAATCTGCACGCGGGCGGAAAATTCGGACAGGGCGCCTACAAATATTCCGGCGGTCTGCACGGCGTCGGCGCCAAGTGCGTCAACGCGCTTTCCGATTGGTTCAAGGTCGAAGTCTCGCGCGACGGCAAGGTTTATCACATGGGGTTCGAGCGCGGAAAGACCACGCAAAAACTCGAAGTCATCGGCGAGGTGAAAAACAAGAAGACGACCGGCACGCTCATCACCTTCATGCCCGATCCGACGATCTTCACGATCACGACGGAGTTCAAGTTCGAACGGCTGGCCAGCCGGTTGCGCGAACTGGCGTTTCTCAATCCCGGTCTCGAAATCACGCTGGCCGATGAGCGCGGCGAGTCACCGAAGAAGGAGACGTTCTTCTACAAGCACGGCATCGAAGAATTCGTCAAGCAGCTCGGCGAAAACAAGCAGGTCATTCATCCGAAACCGATCGTCCTCTCGCGGCAGCGCGACGAAGTCTTCGTCGACGTCGTCCTGCAATACAACGACAGCTACAACGATCAGATTCTTCTGTTTCGCCAACTCCATTCCGAATCCGGACGGCGGCACGCATCTGACCGGCTTTCGCAGCGCGCTGACCAAGGCGATCAATCAATACGCGAAGTCGAATGACCTACTGAAAGAGAAAGATCCCGCCATTTCCGGCGACGATGTGCGCGAAGGTTTGATTTGCGTCCTCAGCATCAAGCTGCCGAATCCGCGCTTCGAATCGCAGACCAAGGTGAAACTCGTCAACACCGAGATCGACGGCATCGTGGACTCGGTCGTTTACGAAGGGTTGATGACCTTCTTCGATCAGAACTCCGCCGGTCGCGAAACGCATCTTCGAAAAAGTGCTGACGGCCGCGCGCGCGCGCGAAGCGGCGCGCAAAGCGCGCGAGACAATCCGCAAAGGCGCGCTCACCGGCGGCGGTCTTGCCGGGAAAACTGGCCGATTGTTCCGAGCGCGATCCGGAACTACCGAGCTTTACATCGTCGAGGGTGATTCCGCCGGCGGCTCGGCCAAGCAGGGACGCGATCGGCGTTACCAGGCGATTCTGCCGATTCGCGGCAAGCTCATCAACGTCGAGAAGGCGCGGCTCGACAAGGTGCTCAAGAACAACGAAATCCACTCGATGATCACCGCCATCGGCACCGGCATCGGCAAGCCGAAAGACGAAAACACCGCCAAGGACGAAGCGTCCTTCGATATCTCGAAGCTGCGCTACGGCGCATCATCATCATGACCGACGCCGACGTGGACGGCTCGCACATCCGCACGCTGCTGCTCACGTTTTTCTACCGGCAGATGACCGAGCTCGTGCAGCGCGGGCATGATCTACATCGCGCAGCCGCCGCTCTACCAGATCACGCGCAAGAAGCGCGAGGAGTACGTCGATGACGACGTGCAGCTGAACAGGATTCTGATCTCGTTAGGCGCGGAGGATGTGCGGCTGAAAAATCTGGCCGACGACAAGGAAGCTCAGCGCCGCGCAGTTGAAGGACATTCTCGAATCGCTCGAGAAACTGGCCAAGCTGAGCGAATCGATTCGGCGGCACGGCGGCGATTTCGAGAGTTATCTCGAGAAGCGCGACCCAAAGAGCGGCAAGCTGCCGAGCTTATCTGGTCAAGGTGCGCGACGGCAATGACGAAACGGTGCACTACTTCCACGACCAGCGAGAAGTGCGCGAATTCCACGAGGAGAATCCCGACCTGAATCTGTTCGACACGGAGATGGGACAGGAATTGCTGCCGCTCACCGCCGACGCCGGTGAAGACGAACGGCGGTGTGCGGCGGCGAGCCAAGCTGGTCGAATTGCACGAATCGGCCACCATCCAGAAAATCATTGCCGAGCTCGCGCGCAAAGGATTGAAGGTCGATCACTACGCCGCCAGCGATAAGCCGATCTTTGAACTGATCGAAGGCGAAGGCGACAAAGCCACGTCGCATCCGCTTTTCTCCATTCCGGAAATTCTGCCAGAAGATCGTCGAGATCGGCCGACGCGGCGTGCAGATCAAGCGGTTCAAAGGTCTCGGGCGAAATGAACGCGAAGGAACTGTTCGAGACCACGATGAATCCCGAGAAGCGCAAGCTGCTCAAAGTCGATCTGAACGACGACAACGCCGTCGAGGCCGAGGAGATGTTCACCAGGCTGATGGGCGACGAGGTCGAGCCGCGCCGCCAGTTCATCGAAGACAACGCGCTCAACGTGCGCAATCTCGATGTTTAGATCCGCTAATCTTCTAGCCCGACATGCCAGACGAGACCGAATCCGTCCGCCCGCGTCAGCAACCACGCCGGTGTATACACCGCGAACGAAAAAATTGCGCTGATCAACGTCGCCGACGAAATCAAGAACTCGTTCCTCGACTACTCGATGTCGGTCATCATCTCGCGCGCGTTGCCGGATGTGCGCGACGGGTTCAAGCCGTCGCAGCGCCGCATCCTCTACGCGATGCACGAGCTGTCGCTCTTCCCGAACCGGCAGCATCGCAAGTGCGCGAAGATTTGCGGCGACACCAGCGGTAACTATCACCCGCACGGCGAGGCGGTGATTTATCCGACGCTCGTCCACATGGCGCAGCCGTGGGCGATGCGCGAGACGCTGGTCGATGGCCAGGGCAACTTCGGTTCGGTCGAAGGCGATCCGCCGGCGGCGATGCGTTACACCGAGGCGCGCATGACGCATCTCGGCGCCGCGCTCATGAAGGACATGGACAAGGACACGGTCGACTTTGTCCCGAACTACGACGAGACGCCGGACCGAGCCGACCGTTTTCCCGGCGGCGTTTCCCGAATCTGCTCGTCAACGGCGGCACCGGCATCGCCGTCGGCATGGCCACGAACATGCCGCCGCACAATCTCGGCGAAGTCATCGACGGCATCTGCGCGCAGATTGACGATCCGGACATCACGCTCGAAGGCTGATGAAGTTCGTCAAGGGCCCGGATTTTCCGACCGGCTGCGCGATTCTGCGGCGTCGAGGGCATCAAGCAATATCTCGAGACCGGCCGCGGCAGCATGAAGGTGCGCGGCAAGGTCGGCGTCGAGGAGCTGAAGGGCAACCGCGAGCAGATCGTCATCACGGAAATTCCCTACAACGTGAATCGCGCGACGCTGGTCGAGCGCATCGCCGAACTGGTGAACGAGAAGGTCATCACGACATCACCGCGATCCGCGATGAGTCGGATGAAAACACGCGCGTCGTCATCGAACTGAAGCGCGATGGCAATCCGAAGGTCGTCATCAACAATCTCTACAAGCACACCGCGCTGGAGAGCTCGCTTCGCGGTCAACGCGCTGGCGATCGATCACGGCCGGCCGAAGACGCTCAATCTCAAGGAAGCCAACCAGTGCTTACATCGAGCATCGGCGCGAAGTCATCCTGCGCCGGACGCGCTTTGAATTGCGCAAGGCCGAGGAGCGCGCGGAGACGCTCGAAGGTTATCTCATCGCGCTGGCGAACCTCGATGAATTCATCCGCATCATTCGCGGTTCAGCCAACCGCGAAGAAGCGCGGGTCAAACTGCTCGCCTTCGAATTCACGCGGAAGCAGGTCGAGAAGATCGGGCATTCTCATCCGCAGCGAAGCGCGCCTGGTCGACGGGCGTTACGCCTTCAGCGAACATCAGGCGAATCGATTCTCGATCTGCGCCTCTATCAACTGACCGGCCTGGAAAGCGACAAGATCGAGACCGAATACAAGGAGCTGATCGAGACGATCAAGGACCTGCTGCGATATCCTCGCGAAAGAATCGCGCGTCTTGGCGATCATCAAGAAAGAGCTGCGCGAGATTCAGCGAAAAATACGCGACGCCGCGCCTGACGCAGCTCGTGCCGGACGAAGGCGAGATCGACATCGAAGATCTCATCGCCAACGAAGGCGTCATCATCAGCATCACGCACGGCGGCTTCATCAAGCGCACGGCCGTCAGCGCGTTCCGCGCGCAACGGCGCGGCGGCAAAGGCGTCATCGGCATGACCACGCGCGAAGGCGCGACCGAGGAAGAAGAAGGCGATTTCATCGAGCATCTCTTCACCGCGAGCACGCACGATTACCTGATGTTCTTCACCAACATCGGGCCGCGTGTACGTCGAGCACGTGCACGAAATTCCGGAGATGGGCCGCGCGGCCAAAGGCCGTTCGATCGCGAACCTGCTCGAATTGCGCAGCCGACGAAAAAATCGCGGCCACGATTCGCGTTCAGGCCAAGAAAATCGGGCACCGGGCCGAACGTCGATCGACGAACACCTGGGACGAAAATCTGCACATCGTCTTCGCCACCCGCACCGGCATCGTGAAGAAATCGAACCTCTCCGATTACCAGAACGTGCGCAAAGGCGGCATCATCGCCATTCAAATTGAAGCAGGCGACTGCCTGATCGACGTCAAGCTAACGAATGGTAACAACGAAATCGTCCTCATCACCAAGGACGGCATGAGCCTGCGTTTCCACGAAGAACAGTTGCGCGATCAGGGCCGCAACACCGTCGGCGTCTGGGGAATTCGCCCGGAGAAAGGCGATCACGTCGTCGCCATCGCCATCGTAGATCCGAACGCCATGCTTGCTCGTCGCGGGCGAAAACGGCATCGGCAAACGCACGCCGTTCGACGAATACCGGCGCCAATCGCGCGGCGGCAAAGGCATCATCACGATGAAGACCGGCGAAAAAACCGGCAACGTCGTCGGCGCGCTGACCGTCACCGAGAAGGATGAGCTCATGCTCATCACGACCAAGGGTCAGATGGTGCGGACGCGCGTGAAGGAAATCCGCGAGACCGGTCGCAACACGCAGGGCGTAAAGTTGATGGACCTGAAGCCGGGCGAAAAACTGCAGGCCATCGCGCCGGTCGTTAGCCAGGCGGAAGAGAGCGAAGTCGAGCCGGTGCCGGCGGAATAGAAAGAGCGCGCACCTTGCGATGCGCACTCTTCTGTAATCTAAAACCGAACGAGGTCTAGTAGCCGCCCGGACGCGTGGTCGTTGTTTCCGGCATCGTGGTCGGCCGCGTCGCCGTCGAGGTCGAATGCGTGGTTGTGGTCGTGGTTGTTGATGCGGGCTGCGTCTCCGTCGTGCAGGAGGAAAGCAGGGCTGCGATCGCGAGAACCGGCGTTAGAATGAGTGGTTTGTTCATGTTGTTATTTCTCTGCGCAAAACAAGATCAGCGCGGCGAACCGCCCATGCCCATGCCGCCGCCATAGCCGCCGGTGCCATAGCTCCGGTCGCCACCGCTCAAGCCGGAGGTCGAACTGGTCGACGCGGCGGTACCGTTTCTCATATTGGAAGAATGCTGGCTGCTGGTCGTGTCGGTGTTGGAACAACTCGTTAGGCCGAAAGCAGCAACTGCGACGCTGAGTGCGAGCGCGATTAGCTTTTTCATTTCTGGTGTCCTCCGCTGACGCAGCATAACGGGCCGCGGGCATTGCCATCAATGCGAAAGCCATCCCCGGCTTCCGCGTCTTTCCCCAGGAGCAAAGACTACATCGGGCCGCGGGCGTTCAGCGTGCTCAGGTCGCCGGCGCCCTGGCTTCCACCAGTCTGGCCGGGAGCCCTCTGGTTCGGACCCCAGGTGGTATTTGTACTGGTACAAGCGGCCAGGCAGAGAACAACAGTCGCAACTAGCAAACTTAAGGTCGTGATCTTTTTCATGCAGTTTCCTTTCGGCTTCATGTCCGCCCCACTCGTCACTCGTATCGGAAATTGAGGGTTTAAGCAATCGGCACTTCCCGGCCCAGACTGCTGGACGAATAAATGGCATCGAGCATTTCCATCAATTCGAAGGCCTGCTCAGAATTGTTGATCGGCTCGGTCCGGCCCTGGATCGCGTCGACAAAATTTCGCAGCTGCAATTCAAAGCTGTCCTTCTTGTCCGGCGACTTGATCGGCACCGTGACGAGCTCGCCGTTCCGATCTTCGAAAAGCGTGAGCGGCCTCAACCGCAGGGTGCCTTTGCTTCCGTAGATGAGCGAGTCGTTCGACTCGCGCCCGAAGACCTCGCCCTGTGGAATATCGTCCGGCAGATTTCCGGCCCAGCAGGTCTCGAGATGAACCACGGCGCCGTTTTCGAAGCGAATGAATGCGTAAGCCGCGTCTTCCACATCGAAAATTGGATCGCGCACGAGTTGGGCGAAATTGCGATAGACCTGCGCGCTGACTGAGACCGGCCGCGGCGCGCCCATCAAATACCAAACGGAATCGAGCGCATGCACGCCGATGTCAATCAGCGCCCCGCCGCCGCTGCGCTTCTTCTCGGTGAACCAGCCGCCGATTCCCTGCGGAATTCCGCGCGATCGCACCCACGTCGCTTTCGCATGATAAATTCTTCCGAGGCGACCGTCCGCGATTACTTTCTTCGCCGCGCGCATCGCGGGCGTGAAACGAAATTGCCGGCCGAAAAAATAAATTAGGCCGCGTTTTGTCGCGACCTCCTGCAACACCTTCATTTCCGCCGCGTTCATCGTCGGCGGCTTTTCGCAGAAGACGTGCTTGCCGGCTTCGAGCGCGGCCAGTGACGCCGGAAAATGCAGAAAGTTCGGCAGACAAATCATGACTGCATCGAGCTTTGATTCCTTCAGCAACTCGTCGTAATCGCGGAAAGATTGTGTCGGCCGATACGTCGCCAGGAAATCCGCGCGCCGCGCTTCATCTGAATCAGCGCAGGCGAAAAGGCGCGCCTGCGGAATCGTCTTCATGACGCGCGCGTGTTGCTGGCCGGGCCAACCGGTCCCGATGATGCCGAGGTTTAGCTTCTTCACCGGCTTTGGTAATCGACGGGCACCATCGCTCACACAAGAATAGAACATGATCCGACGCACGCGCGCGGCGCGATTGTTTCTTGTGTTGCTGCTCGGCACGCAGGCCGTTCCGGAAATCCAGGCGCAGGATTGGCCGGAGAATTACGTCGTTCATCCGGAATCGGAATCACCCGGCGGACAGTACGGAATTCTCGTTCCGTCCCGGGAAGCGGCGCAGGACAACGAAGAGCTGGGACAAATAAACTACCTCGCCGATTTGAAAGCGCGCAAAGTCCTCGGGCAAATCGGCGGCGCCGATTATTTCGAAGGACAAAATCACAGCGATCTCGATGTGACCTGGCGTTCCGATTCCGAGAGCGAGCGTCGTCGTTTACCAGGCTCGATACGGCTTCGCCTCTGTCGCTGCTCCTGCAACTGCCAACGGTGAATTCACGCAAACGAACTCGAGAAACCGATCGAGAAAACGCTGCATCCGTTCCTCGATGGTTATTCGGACGGCTACTTTCGTTTTGCGGAAGACGACAAATTCGTTGTGCGCGTGCTTGCTTATACCAACCCGAAACAACTCGACGAGCCAGAAGAGTTTGTATGCGCTGTTCCAGGGAACCTTCGATTTGAAATCGAAGAAATGGACGACTCGAGCGCGCGAAAGCTAACGAGCGATCAATGGGACTTGCTCGGAACTGCCTACCGAGGCGATGCCGGAAGCGCACACGATTGTCGCGGCCAATTCTGCCACGGTGCCTGACACCTTTACGGGCAAGGTCTTCCAAATGAGGATGACAAGCTAGACGACTTCGACCAGATCATGAATGAGACCTATCAGGCCGTGCGATTTCTTCTCCCGGCGCGTTTCGCCAAAGTGAAAGAGGAACAGATCGCGTGGCTGAAACAGCGCGACGCTAAAGATTCCGCCGCCGAAAAGTCGAAACTCACCGCGGCGAGGATCAAGGCACTGCAAGATCTGCTTTGGTAAAAGCGAAGCGACTGCGCGGTTAATCTTCAATCCGACCGCGTTGTTTCTTCAGCGCGGAACGTTTTCGCTTCGATTCCAGAATGCGGCGCTTCAATGCGCGTGGTCGTGGCGAGTTTCGCCGGCGAATTTTCTCGCGCTTGGCTTTTTCGGCCGCGCGCACTTCGCGTTCGCGGCGTTCGAGCGCTGCACGCAATCGCTCGCGCGCGAGTTTGCGATTCATCGCCTGCGAGCGTGAATCCTGCACGGTCACGCTGATTCCAGTCGGTCGATGACGCAGCGTCACCGCGGTCGAAACCTTGTTGACGTTCTGGCCGCCGGGACCGCCGGAACGCGCGAAAGTTTCTTCGAGATCAGATTCGCGCAGCACGCCTTCTACAACCGCGGCATTTCTTCGCGGCCATGCCGCAGCACCCGCGACATCCAGATGAGCTCGTTCAAAAATTCCGCCACACGTTTGACAAATTTTTCGTCCTTCAATTTTCCCTGCTCATCGAACGCGTCGCGCACGTGGCTGAAATTCACATCGGTAAACGTCGCAACCAATCCAAGCTCGCGCACGACCGGAAGCAGATTCTCGATCACGCGCGAACCGCCGAACGGTCCGGCCGAAACGCCAACGAACCCGACCGCTTTGTGAATGTATTCCTCCAGACACATGTCGAGCGCGTGTTTCAGCAAGCCCGGATAACCGTGATTGTATTCCGGCGTGACGATGGCCAGGCCATCGGCGCGCTTCATTCTCGCGGCGAACTCCGGGTCTTTCATTTCTTCGCCCGCGTCGTCGAGACGCATCTTCAACTTCCGCACATCGATCAACTCCGTCTCGATCTCCGGACGTTTCTTCATTTCGCCGAGAACGAAATTGGCCACGTGTTCGCTTCTCCGGCCCTGTCGCGAAGTGCCCAGAATCAGCGGAACGTAAAGCGGTTTGTCTTCCATGAATTAGGATTCGTTAGGCAAGGTTGAAAACTGCCGCTGGCGGGACTCGAACCCACACTCCAGTTTAATGGAAACGGATTTTAAGTCCGTTGCGTCTGCCATTTCGCCACAGCGGCTTTGCGCGGCACAGTTTACCCGACTCGCCGCGCAGACCAAATGATTTGCGATGCTCGGCGGCGCGGGCAACTCTCATGGGGCACGCGCCATGACCACGGCTAACAAAATCACGATCGTTCGCATTCTGCTCATTCCGGCCTTCGTCACCATGGCGATTTACTACGGCCAGAGTGTGCAGGCCGGCAACCCGCAGGAATGGATGCGGTTGAGCGCGATCATGATTTTCCTCACCGCCGCGATCAGCGACGGCCTCGATGGTTACGTCGCGCGACGCTACAATCAACGCAGCCGCCTCGGTGTGATTCTTGATCCGATCGCGGACAAGGGTCTTTTGCTCAGCGGGATCATCACGCTCAGCATCAGCAATTGGGAAATCGATCCGCACCAGGGACGCTTTCCCGCCTGGTTCCCCGTGCTCGTGATCACGCGCGACGCCGTCATCGTCGTCGGCAGTCTGGTTTTGCACCTGTTAAACGGAACGGTGCGCGTGCGTCCGAGCTGGACGGGCAAGGTCGCGACCGTTCTGCAAATGGCGGCGCTCGCCTGGATCATGTTGCAGTTGCATTTCCTGCCGCTGCTTGTTGTCGTGAGCGCGGCTGGTCTGTTCACCTTCATCTCCGGCGTGATTTACGTGCTGGATGGCGTGCACCAATTACAGGCGGGCGGACACGCCAACGCCGCCTAACGAGTCGTTGGTGACCATGAAGAGCGCGGAATCATACGCTGGGAAGGTCGCCATTGTCGGCCGGCCCAATGTCGGCAAGTCGGCCCTCTTCAATCGATTGGTCGGCCGCAATATCGCTATCGTCCACGATCAACCTGGGATCACGCGCGATCGATTAGCTGCGCCGAGCACCAAGGGCGCGCGACCGTTCCTCGTCTGGGACACCGGCGGAATCGGCGGCGCAGGCGAAACGGAACTGACCGCGCAGGTGCGCAAAGCCGCCGATGCCGCCATGCACGAGAGCGACGTAATTCTTTTTGTGGTCGATGCGCAGCATGGGCTCGCGCCGATCGATCAGGAATTGGCGAAGATGCTGCGAAAGTCGCGCCGGCCAGTTGTACTGGTAATCAACAAAATCGATCACGAGAAACACGAGGAGCTCGAGTCAGATTTCGCGCGCCTGAATTTCGACGAAGTCATTCCCATCAGCGCGGCGCACGGGCGCGGGATCTACGATCTACTCGAAATGATCGATCGCCTATTGCCGCAATCTGAAATCAGCCCGCCAGCAACTGCGAAACCGCTCTCGCTCGCCATCATCGGGCGGCCGAACGCCGGCAAATCGTCGCTGATCAATTCCATCCTGCACGACGAACGCACCATCGTTAGCGACATTCCGGGCACGACGCGCGACGCGGTCGATATCGCCTACGAGCGCGACGGCCAGCAATATCTACTCATCGATACCGCGGGCATGCGTGCGCGGAGCAAACATTCGACGCTCGGTCGAAGTCTTCAGCGTCATGCGGGCGGAACGCACCATTCGGCGCGCCGATCTTTGCGTGCTGGTGATCGACCTAACGAGTGGTGTCACCTCGCAGGACAAGAAAATTGCCGGCCTGATTCAAGAATCGTGCAAACCCTCGCTGGTTGTCCTAAACAAATGGGATCTGGTGAAACCGGCGCGCGGACAAAAAGCTGCCATGCAAGAGCTGGTCGGAGGACGCGCGCGCGCGCCTATTCTTTCTCGATTACGCACCGGTGCTGATTGCATCCGCCGTGACGGGCGAAAATGTCGCAGCAGGTCTTTCGCTTCATTGCCGATATTCAGACCGGCGGCGGTGTCGCGCATCGGGACCGGCGTTCTGAATCGCATGTTGCGCGCAGCCTTTGACGAAAATCCGCCGCCGACCATCGGAACGAGACGTCTGAAACTTATTCTACGCCGCGCAAGTCGAGCGGCGATCGACGAGCGCACAATCGAGCCGCCAAAATTTATCCTCTTCGTCAATCAACCGAAACTCCTCGGCGACACCTATCGGCGCTACCTCGAGGGACGAATTCGCCGCGGCCGAGCCGTATCCCGGTTTGCCGATCCTGATCTCTTGTCGCGCGCGGAGCGAGAGCCTGTAGCGGCGGTCTGCGACCGCCGACGGCGCCGGTGAGGATTTGCGACGGTCATAGACCGCCGCTAAAGATCGAACATTCGCCAGCTCTCGTCTGTCTCACCCATTCTCTATGAAATCGACGCAGGAAATCACGCAACAGGTGCAGGAACTGGGCGCAATGGATTCCGCCGCTGCGCGAAGCAAATCGGCCACGTCGTGGTCGGCCAAAAATATCTGGTCGATCGACTCTTGCTCGGCCTGCTCGCCAATGGCCACATCCTGCTCGAAGGCGTTCCCGGCCTGGCCAAGACGCTGACGGTCAAAACGCTGGCGGCCTGCATTCAAACTGGATTCCAGCGCCTGCAGTTCACGCCCGATCTGCTGCCGGCGGACTTGATCGGCACGCTGATTTACAATCCGCGCAGCGGCGAATTCACGACCAAGCTCGGCCCGCTCTTTTCCAACCTGATTCTGGCCGACGAAATCAATCGCGCGCCGGCCAAGGTGCAGAGCGCGCTGCTCGAAGCGATGCAGGAACGGCAGGTCACCATTGGCGAAACAGACCTATCCCCTCTCCGATCCGTTCCTCGTTCTCGCGACGCAAAATCCGCTCGAACAGGAAGGCACCTACCAGCTGCCCGAAGCGCAGCTCGATCGCTTCATGTTGAAGCTGAACGTCGGTTATCCGCAGAAATCCGAGGAGCGCACAGATTCTCGATTTGATGGCGACCTCCGCGCCCGAACCTGGACGTCACGCCGGTGGTCGATCCAGCAGCACATCATCGCCGCGCGTTCTGTCGTGAACAGCATCTACATCGATGACCGCGTGAAGGACTACATCGTCGATGTCGTCTGGGCGACGCGCGAACCGGCCTCCTACAATCTGCAACTCGAAGGCCTGATTCGTTACGGCGCCTCGCCGCGCGCCACGATTTACCTCGCGCTCGCCGCGCGCGCCCACGCCTTCCTGAATGGCCGCGGTTACGTCACGCCGCAGGACGTCAAGAGCATCGGGCACGATGTGTTGCGGCATCGCGTCATCGTCAGCTACGAAGCCGAAGCGGAAACGATCACGAGCGAAACAATCATCGAACGAATCTTCGCCGGACTGCCGGTGCCGTGATGGCCGCGAATGACCAGAAGACGCCCGCGGAAATTCTGAAAAAAATCCGCGCGCTCGAAATCAAGACGCGTGGCCTGGTGCAGACGGTCTTTGCCGGCGATTACCACAGCGTCTTCAAAGGACGCGGAATGAACTTCGACGATGTGCGCGAATATCAGCCCGGCGACGAAATTCGCGCGATCGACTGGAACGTGACCGCGCGACTCGGCACGGCGTTCGTCAAGAAATTCACCGAAGAACGCGAGCTGACGGTCATGCTGGTCGTGGACGTCAGCGCCTCGGGAAATTTCGGCAGCGTCATCACAATCCAAGCGCGAACTCGCCGCCGAAGTCGCGTGTCTGCTCGCCTTCAGCGCCATCCGCAACAACGACAAGGTCGGTTTGCTTCTCTTCACCGATCACGTCGAGCTTTTCATTCCGCCGAAGAAAGGCCGCTCGCACACGCTGCGCTTATTCGCGAGATTCTATTCTTCGAACCGCAGGCCGCGGCACCGAGCCGGCGCTCGCGCTCGAATTACCTGAACAAGGTCGTGACGCGGCGCGCCGTTGTCTTTTTCGTTTCCGATTTTCAGACCGGCGATTTTTCGCGCGAACTGGCGGTGAGCGGACGACGACATGATTTCATCGCCATTCACATTCAGGATGAACGCGAACGCAGTTCTGCCCAACGTCGGCATCATCACCCTGGAAGACGCGGAGACCGGCGAGCAAATCGAGATCAACACCGCCGATCGCTCGACGCGCGCGCGTTTCAGCCGAGCTGGCGGAAGCGCAGTCGACCGAACTGCAACGGACGCTGCGTCGCAACAACATCGACACCATCTCTGCTGCAGACGGGCGAGGATTATCTGCCGGCACTGCGCTCGTTTTTTAAACAACGCGAGCGTCGCCTGGCGGTGCGATTAGATCGATGGCTGATGTCTTCTCGCCCAGGAATTTCACGACATCGCGCCGCCGGTCGATTACTCGCTGATTCCGACCTGGGTGATAGTCGTCGCCGCGTTGCTCGCACTCGCGATCTGCCGGCTTGATCGTGTGGCGGATTATGCGCTCGCGCAATCGCCGAGCCGCAGCACATTGAAACGCCGCGCGAGCGCGCCCTGCAACTTCTGGAATCGCGCGGGCGAAATCGAGCGGAACGGCCTTATCAATTCAGCATTCGCGTTTCGGACATTCTGCGACGCTACGTGACCGAGCAATATCAGCTGCCGCGTCACGCGCCAGACTTCGGTCGAATTTCTCGAGGCGCTCGCGCGCAGGCAACACCATTTTTCCGAGGACGACCGTTCGCTGCTGGACGATTTCCTGAATCGCTGCGACCTGATCAAATTCGCGCGCTACGACGCGACCACTGCGGACAGCCGAACTTGCTCCTCGAAGAAGCAACGCGCTTTGTGCAAGGAGGCGAGCTTGCACCTGCCTGATTGGTTGCCGCGCAGACTCGCGCGCTGACCTTCGCGCAACCGTGGCTGCTGCTTCTCTTGCTTGCGCTCCCGCTGCTCGCCTACCTGCGCGGGCAACGCGGGCCCGCCGCCGCGCTCACTTTTTCTTCAACCAGCATCTTGCGCGGCCTCGGCAAGACGAGCGCAACGCGCGCGGGCGATTTCTGCGCGCGCTTACTCTATCTTGGCCTCGCGCTTTTCATCATCGCCTGGCGCGTCCGCAACTCGGCAAGACGCTGACTCAAGTGGAAGCGAGCGGGATCGACATCATGCTCGTGCTCGACGTTTCGCGGCTCGATGCTGACGAAGGATTTCACCATCGGCGGCGACGCGGCGACGCGGATTGATGCGATGCGCGAAGTGACGCGGAAATTTATCGAAGCCCGGCCCAACGATCGCATCGGCATGATCGCTTTCGCCGGCCGGCCTTATGTCGTTAGTCCGATGACGCTCGATCACGATTGGCTGCTGCAAAATCTCGAGCGCGTACGGATCGGACTGGTGGAAGACGGGACCGCGATCGGTTCCGGCATTGCGGCGAGCTGCGAGCCGGTTGAACGACAAGGCCTCGAAAAGTCGCGTTCTAATTCTGTTGACCGACGGCGAAAACAACGCCGGCAAGATTCCACCTAACACAGCGGCCGAAGCTTTGAAGGCGTTGAAGATTCACTTCTACGCCATCGGCGCCGGCATCAACGGCATCGCGCCCGCGCCGGTCATGACCGCGCGCGGATTTGTGACCGATATCTCCGGCAACATCATGTATCAGAACCAGCCGGTTCATTTTAACGAAGAGGGACTCAAAGAAGTCGCGCGCATCGCCGACGGAAAGTTTTACCGAGCGACTGACACGAAATCGCTCGAGCAAATTTACGCCGACATCGACCAGTTGGAGAAATCGACCGTCAGCATCAAGAAGTTCAAGAGTATCGACGACTTGTTTCCCGCCTTCATCATGAGCGGCTGCGGATTGCTCATCGCGCAACTGCTGCTTTCGCAAACCATCTGGAGGAAACTGCCGTGAACTTCGGCGCTCCACTTTGGCTTTGGGGATTGCTCATGATTCCGGTGCTCGTCGCTCTTTTCCTGCATGCGGAACATCGGAGTGCGATCGAACTGCGCGAGTTTGTTGCGCCGCGTTTGCTCGCACAACTCGGCGCCACCATCAGTCCATTTCGACGCCGTCTGCGTTTCGCCCTGATCATGATCGGCGTCGCGCTGGCCATCGTAAGCCTGGCCAAACCGCGCTGGGGTTACACTTACGAGGATGTAAAACGCAAAGGCCTCGATCTCATCATCGCGATCGACACTTCGCGCAGCATGCTCGCGAATGATGTGCCGCCGAATCGCCTCGAGCGCGTGAAGCTCGCGGCGCAGGATCTGATCAACGAATTGCGCGGCGATCGCATTGGCTTGATCGCTTTCGCCGGACGCGCCTTTTTGCAGGCGCCGCTCACGATTGATTACGACGCCGCGGTTGAATCACTGACCGAGTTCGACACCAACATCATTCCGGAAGGCGGAACAAATATTTCGGAAGCGATCAACCTCGCGGTGAAAACCTACGGCAAGTCGGCAGTCGGAAATCGCGCCCTTATTATTTTCACCGACGGCGAGGAACTGGCGGGAGATGCGGTCAAGGTCGCGAAGGAAGCGGCCGATGCCGGCGTGCGCATTTTCACCATCGGCGTAGGCACGCCGGAAGGTTCGCTCATTCCGCTCACCCAGGCTGGCGGCGGAACATCGTTCGTCAAGGATGGCAGCGGCCAGGTGGTGAAATCAAAACTGGACGAAAAACGCCTGCGCGAAATCGCGGAAGTAACCGGCGGAATGTTTCTTCTTCTCGAGAACGGGCCGAAGACGATGCAGGAACTTTATCGCGAAGGCATCGCCAAGATGCAGGCCGGACAGATCGATGCGCGCACGGCGCGGCGACCGATCGAGCGCTATCAATGGCCGCTGGCCGCCGCGCTCCTGGCCCTGGCCGCGTCGCTCTTGATCAACGAACGCAGAACCGTGCGCCGGCGATCACTCGTTAGGCCAACGTCACAAACTGAAACAGCGGTGGCCGCGCTCGCCCTGATTTTTCTCGGTGCGCATTTCGGCTTCGCGGCCGCGCCTGGTTTGGACGAATACAACGACGGCCATTTCAACGAGGCCTACGGTCGGTTTCAGCAGACCCTCAAGGAACATCCGGAAACTGAAGCGGCCGATAAGATCCAGTTTGATTCCGGCGCGGCGGCCTATCGCATGAAGGATTACGGCAAAGCGCTGCAATCATTTAGCCAGGCGTTGCTCTCGCCCGATCTGCAAATGCAAAGCCGCAGCCATTACAATCTCGGCAACACGCTTTACCAGCGAGGCGAAGCGCAAAAGACGCCTAACGAGAAGTTGAAGGATTGGATGAACGCGCTGCAGCACTATGAGCAGACGCTCAAGATCGAACCGGACAACAAGGAGGCGAAGGAGAATTACGAATACGTCAAAAACAAGATCGAAGACCTGAAGAAACAACAACCGACCCCGACGCCAACTCCGACACCAACTCCATCGCCCTCACCAAAACCGCCGGACAAGAAGGATCAGAAGAAAAACGATCAACAGCAGGACAAGGACAAAGATAAGAACCAAAATAAAGATCAGGATAAGAATCAGGATCAAAATAAGGACAAGGATCAGCAGCAGCAGAACCAGTCCGGCCAGGGCGATCAGAAAGATCAACAGAAGGATCAGCAAAAATCCGGACAAAGTCCGACACCCACGCCGACACCGTCTCCGTCGCAAGGTAAACAGGATCAACAGCAGGGCAGTTCACCGTCGCCCACGCCATCGCCTAACGAGTCCTCAGGCGGCGCCAGTCCGAGTCCTTCGCCGGGCCAGCAGCAGTCGCCTTCGCCAACGCCGGGTGAAAACGGCGCCAGCCCCTCACCTTCGCCAGGTGAAAACGAAGCCTCGCCGACTCCGTCTCCGGGAGAAGGTGAAAACGAAGGCGAAGGAAATGAATCGCCCACCCCCGGGCCGAGCGCGTCCGCGTCGCCGTCAAAGAAGCCAACCGGTGATGTGAAAGGCGCGTCGGAAGATCGGTCCGAACAAAAGGCGGAGGACCTGGCCGAGGAAGAAGTGGGCGACGAAAATCAAATGACACCGCAACAAGCCGAGCGTCTCCTGCGTTCCATGAAGGATGAGGAAAAGCGCGTACAACTCGATGAACGCAAGGCGGTGCGTCGTGTCTATAAGGACTGGTAGCCCCGATCAGGTTGATGGTTGAGAGTTGATGAAAATGCGCGCCGGCTTGCTCAGTCTCATTTTCTTTGTCGCCGCGGTCGCGCGCGCCGCGGAACCGTCGGTTACGGCCGTCTTAAGTAACTCCGAGACGGCAGTCGGTCAGCCGGTCGAGTTGCAAATCCAAGTGACTGGCGCGGCCAATCCAAAACCGCCGGGCGACATCAAGGTCGATGGATTGGACATCCGTTCCGCTGGCGTCTCGCGCCAGTACAACATGCAGAACTTCAGCGTGAGCTACAGCTTCACCTATAACTACAACATCTTCCCGATGAAAGAGGGCCGTTACCGAATTCCGCCGCTCACCGTGGAAGCCGGCGGAAAATCTTTTCGCACGCCGGAGCTGACGCTGAACGTCGTAGCCGCTCCTTCGCCTAACCAGACGTCGCGTTCCCCGCGCAACAGCACGAACGCCAATATCGATCCGGCGCAGATTGGTTTTGTCGAAATGATTTTGCCCAAGTCGATCGCGTATGTCGGCGAAATGATTCCGGTGCAGATCAAGGTCGGTTTGAACACGCGCGCGCCGGTGGAGTCGTTAGGCAGCGGCATCCAGATCGACGGCCAGGGTTTCACCACCCAACGATTTACCGATCCGCGGCAGACGGTGGAAACAATCAACGGACGTTCCTACCAGGTCTTTATTTTCAAGACGGCGATCTCGCCGGTACGCAGCGGCAAACTGGAGATTGGGCCGGCTGAGATTACTCCGATCGTGCGCGTGCCGCGGCCCGGACAGCGCAATCCCGCGTTGCCGCGCGATCTTTTTGACGACCCGTTTTTCAACAACTTCTTCAACGACCCGGCTTTCGCGCCCTCGGCGCCGAAAGAAGTTCCGCTGAAAAGCCAGGGCGCAACACTGGAAGTGAAAGCGTTGCCGCCCAATCCCCCGGCAACATTCTCCGGCGCGGTGGGAACGTTCACCCTGAAGGCGGAGGCCGCGCCGAGGAAGGCGCAGGTTGGCGATCCGATAACGGTAACCGCAACGTTGACCGGTCGAGGAAATTTTGATCGTGCGACCGCACCGGCCTTGGAAAACGAAAACGGCTGGCACAAGTATCCGCCCGCGGAAAAATTTACGCAGGATGACGACGTTGGGATCAGCGGCTCCAAAACTTTCGAGACCGTTTTGAGCGCGAAGGAACGGAAGGATAAATTGCCGCCGCTTATTTTTTCCTTCTTCGATCCGGTGAAGGAAAATTATGTGACGCTGCAAAGCGAACCGATTCCGCTCAGCATCGAGGGTGGCGCAGCACCGACAGCGGCGCCGGTGGTGGCGGCTGCTCCAACCGCCGCGACGGCACCTGCGGCCACCGCGGCGCCAACACCGAAGAAAGAAGACGACATTCTGTATCAACTGACCGAACGACCCGCGGCACCGGAAAGTTTCGCGCCGTTGTATCAGCGCCGCGTCTTCTGGCTCGCGCAGATTCTGCCATTGCTGGTGCTGCTTGGGTTAGTCGCATGGAAAATTCGCGCACGGCATTCCGGCAATCGCGAAACGCAACGGATCGCGCGTCTGCAACATGAAGCCGCCGAAGTGCACCGGAAGTTGCATCGCAGCGATGTCGCGCCGCAGGAATATGTGGCGAACGCATCGCGCGCGGTGCAATTGAAGACAGCGCTGGCGCGAAATCTCGATCCAAATGCGATCGATGCTGAGTCAGCCGCGAACGCGTTTCAGTTGGACGACGAAAAACGGAATCGCTTGCGACAACTTTTTTCTGAAAGCGACGAGATGCGTTATAGCGGCGGCACAAACGGCGGGCAGACGATCACGCCCGAAAAACGACGCGAGATTCTGGAGTTGGTCGACAACCTGCGATGAAAATCCCTGTTCCGCTTTTGCCTCGCGATTATCGCCATGTTCGCAACCGCGAGAGCGGCGGAACCCGGCGATGTGTTCGCGCGCGCGAACCAGGAATACGCGGCCGGTAATTTTCGTGATGCGATTGCCGGCTACGACGGACTGGTGCAAGCGGGAGAAACAAGCGCCGCCGTCTTCTATGATTTGGGCAACGCACATTTTCGCGCCGGCGATTCCGGCCAGGCGATTCTGAATTACCAGCGAGCCCTGGCGCTTGAGCCGCATCATCCGGAAGCGGACGCGAATCTCCGATTCGTCCGGGACAAGGCGCGCGCCCTGGAATTGAAGCACAGTTCGATCGAACGCTTCACGCTGCAAGGAACCGCGAGGCAATACACGATCGCCATTGCAATCGCATTTTGGATCGCGCTGTTTTCGTTCGCCGGAATTATTTTCGCGAGCCGGCGTTCCCCGGCCCTGATCGGCGCGTGGATTCTTTCGTTGCTTGTCCTGGCAACGGCAGGTTTCGGTTTGTATTCGATCGAAACCGGAAGCGAAGGCCGCGACCTGGCCATCGTAATAGCGAAAGGAACGGAAGCGCGTCTCGCGACAGCCGACAGTTCCGGCACCGTGCTGGCGTTGCCGCCGGGAAGCGAAGTGAAAATTCTCAGCACGCGCGGCGACTGGATTTACGCCGCGCTGCCTAACGAGTTACGCGGCTGGATTCCAGCCCGGAACGCGGAACGCGTGCGACTGTAACGAAATCCCCTCCGTTCGTTTGCGCCGCCCACCGAGCGGCGGCTACAGTCGCGCTATGAGCGCCGAGATGGATGTGGGAACAAACAAGAAGGCGTTCCAGATCAATCTCGACGCGAAGAAATACGGAACGTTCGCGGAGATTGGCGCGGGCCAGGAAGTAGCGCGCCGATTTTTTCACGTCGGCGGCGCGGCCGGAACGGTGGCGAAAACAATGTCGGCTTACGACATGACGTTTAGCGACGCGATTTACGGACCGGCCGATCGTTACGTGAGTCGCAAACGTTTGCAGACCATGCTCGATCACGAATACGCGCTGTTGGTCGAGCGGCTCGACGCGAAGTTCGGGAGCGAGCGACAGTTTTTCGTTTTCGCCGACACGGTGGCAGCGCGCAGTTTCAAGCAACACAACGAGTCGCACGGCTGGCTCGGCGTTCGTTTCCAAACCGAGACGCGGGGCGAGCCGAGCCAGATCATCATTCATGTGCGCATGCTCGACGAAGGTAACGTCGATCAGCAGGAAGCGCTCGGCGTCGTGGGTGTGAACCTACTTTACGGGGCGTTTTATCATCAGCAGCCAGCGGAGCTGATTGCATCGCTGCCGGACAATCTGGCCGAGGACCGCATCCAGGTGGACATGATCAAGTTCAGCGGACCAGCGTTCGCCCAGGTCGACAATCGTCTGATGAGTTTGCAACTCGTCAGCCAGGGCCTAACGAATGCAGTCATGTTCCTGCCGGACGGCGAAACGGTGCAGCCGGCGGAGGTCTTCTACAAGAAAGCCATCCTGGTGGAGCGCGGAAGTTTTCGCCCGGTGACCTATGCGACGAACGACATGCTGACTGGCGCACGGCGTGTTTTTCTCGAGCAATGCAAGTACTCTGCGGAAGACCTCGTCGTCGTGATGGAAATGACGCTGGAAAATTTGCTTTCGGAAGGTCAGCTCAATCACGCCGATTTTCTCGCGCGCGTCGATATTCTGGGCGCGCTTGGACGCACCGTCCTGATCTCGAAATTCGGCGAGTACTACCGGCTGACCGGTTATCTCTCGCGTTACACTAACAAACGCATCGGTCTCGTCATGGGCGTGCCGACGTTAATGGAGATTTTCGACGAGAAATATTATCTCAATCTTGAAGGCGGAATCCTGGAAGCGCTCGGCCGCATGTTCAAGGCCGGCATCAAACTCTACGTTTATCCGATGATCGACGAGGAGAGCGGGAAATTGGTCACGGCGAAAAATCTCCAGGTCGCGCCGAATCTAAACACACTCTTTGCCTACCTGATCGAGAACGGATTCATCGAGGAAATCACGGACTACAATCCGGATTATCTCCGCATTCATCCGCCGGAGGCGCTGCGACAATTGCAGTCGGGCAACGCCGGGTGGGAGAAAATGGTGCCGCCCGAAGTGGTCGAGATGATTAAGACGCGCGGGTTTTTCGGTTACTGCGCACCTTCAAAATCGGGATAAGCGCGAGAGCGAGCAGCAGCCAGGACGAAGAAGGCTCCGGTACTGGAAGGGCAGGACCGTTAGTATCGGCCACACTGTTGGAACCCGGCATCACCGGGCCGACATTGCCGATGGCGAACTGCGTGGTTGGCTGGAATGACGAGCCGCCGCCGAATCCGCCACTGCTCGATCCGGTAACCGTTAATGGGTCAACAATCACTGGCTCAACCACGGTGTATTGAACGCCCGTTCCTGCGGCCCCGCCGCCGAAACCGCCTGCACCAGCGGACGAACCGTTCGTTTGCACGAACTCAAAACGCGTCCCGTTCCACGTGGCCGTCGGAGGCTGGCTCGGTTTGTTGGCAAGATCATTGTAGCCGACTCCCGTGCTGGGGAATCCATTCGATTCAGGCGTAGTCAGAAGCCGGTATGGGGTCATCGCATTCAACGTCGCGAGAGGAACGGCCACGAGGATCGCGAGGGCAGAGATAGTCGACAGTGCTTTCATATGAGGAGAAGGTCTGCCCGCAGGCTAAACAGGACTGAAAGAAGCGTCAATCCACAATGTTCTCTACGTAAAATATAATTCTTGGAAAACGCGACGGTCGCCAGATCGCGTCACCGTCTCATCGATGGAATAACACTGCTGTTCCATCGAATCTCCGAAAAAAAAGAAACTGCCAAAGCATCGGCACGTTTCCCGCTACAGGAAGCCAACACCATGGCGAAGCGCAGCAACTCTGTTATCGGAATCGATCTCGGAAAGCACGTTTTCAAGGGCGTACTTCTGCAGCGCAAGGGTGATGCGCGCTTTGTTCTAACCAGCTATGCGTCGCGTGAAGTGCCGGAAGAATTGGCCAGCGCGGACGATCTCGCCCAGCAGCTGAAACTTCTGGTCAAAGACCTTGGCGGCAGCGCCAAAGCCTGCGCCATCGGTGTATCGGATCCGGGTTCGCTCCTGCGCATCATCGAACAACCGGAAACGCCGGTCGACCTTTTGCGCAATGCGCTTCGTCTCAACGGCCTCGCCGTTCTGAACCAGGAATGCAAAGACTTCGTGCTCGATTGCACCCCGGTTTCTGCCAACGGAAACGGCGCGCACGGAACAACGCCGAATGACGGCCTCAATGGTATTCAGATCAAAAAATATCTCGTCGGCGGAATGCTGCGCCCGACGGTGAAACAGATTTCCGAGGCGGTGAACAAGACGCGTCTCTCACCCGATTTGCTCCAACTCGCGCCGGTCTGTTCCTTCAACGCTTTCGAGCTGGCTTACCCGGAAATCTTCGCCAACGAAGCCTTCCTCCTTCTCGACATGGGCCATCTGCAAAGCACGGTGCTCATCGGGAGCAAACGTGAATTGGTTCTGGTGCGCAGCGTCGATTACGGCGGCAAGTCACTTACGCAGGCCTTGACCGCGGACGGCGCGCTCGATGCCAATGCCGCCAAGGTGCTGATGACGGAAGGCGATCCGGGTATGACGGAGATTTGCCGGAACTCGCTCACCCGCCTGGCCACTGAAGTACGGAATTCGATCGGCTTTTTCGAAGGTCAACGCGAAGAAAGCATCCACCGCATTTTTGTTTCCGGCGGACTGGCGCGCACCGACACAGTCCTGCAAATCTTGAGCGACGAACTCAGTTTGCCCTGCGAAATCTGGGACCCGCTGGAAACCTGTGAAGTGGCGTTGCCCGCGGCGAAACGCCAGGCACTGCCTAACGAATTTGTCTCACTCAATGTCGCCTGCGGCGCCGCCTTTGAATACCTGAGGAACTAGCCCTCATGGCCCTGCAACTAAATCTTCTCCACGAGCAGATCACGGAGCAGCGCCAGCGCCAGCGCGATCCGCTCAAGATCGGCATGATGGTCCTCGGCGCCATCGGCGTCGCTCATGCTGCTCTTCTACATGTTCAAGGCCTACCAGACCCTGGCGGTGAAGAGCCGGCTCACCACGATTCAGCATGAATGGTCGAAGGTGGAACCGAAAGTAACCGCCGCGCAGAAGCAGTTCGAAAGAACTCACCGCCACGATCAGCACAACCAAAGTGCTCAACGCCATGATTGATGAGCGCTTCTTCTGGGCGCCGTTCCTGCAAAAGATTTCGCGCTGCGTCGCGCCCAACGCGCAGCTCACCAGCATCGACGGCACAGTCAGTGACGACGGCAGGCTGGTCACCGTCAGCATTCAAGGCGTGGCCGCGGGCCGCGAGCCGCGTGAGGCTGCGGAAGAACTGCGTCATCTGCTCACCGAACAACTCAGTCAGAGTTACAGCGAAGTTAAAGTCGAATTCAAGTCGCTGGAGGACCTCGACAGCCTCATCAATGTCGCCGGGACCAACATGGCCGTGGCGCGTTACTCGTTAGGCATCACTTTCAATACCTCCGCCACCAAACCTGCCGCCACGCCCGCGCCCACGCGTTCCAAGCGATGACAAAACTTACCGGCACGAAGTTAACCAAAGATCAGATCCAGAAACTGGCTCTGAGTGCGATCGGCTTCGTCGCGCTCATCTATGTCTATTTCAGTTTTTTCCTCGGACCGCTAACCCGGAGTCGCGCTTCGATTGAAAAGAACATCGAGGATCTCCAGGACAAACTTGGCTCGTCGAAAAGCGAAATCGCCAAAGCCGCTAATTTGGAAAAGGAAGCCGGCGTCGCCACCACTCGCTTCGCTGCGCTGAAGAGCCTCAATCCAGAAGGCGCACCGATCGCGTGGTTTCCGCCGCGCATGAAGCTCTTCTTTGCCAATCACCGGATCGACAAAGTCACGGCTCGCCTCGATGCGAACGCGCCTTATGCGCAACCAGAGTTATCGGACTGGAGCCGCTATTCCTGGATGCTTGATTTGCCGCAAACCGATTTCATCACCGCAGCGCAGGCCATTGCCGAACTCGAAAACACTGAGCCGCTGCTGATGATTTCCAAGATCGAGCCTCAAAGCCGGAACAGACGATCCGCAATTCCAGCAGGTCTCACTCCTGGCCAACACCGCGATCATGAAGCGATGAAAACGTTGATCTGCACATTACTTTTCGCCAGCGCTCTGCCGCCTGCTCGCGGCCGACAAGAAGGCCGAGACCAAGGAAACCAAATCCCAGCCCACGCCCGATGCCCCGGCGATTGAGCTGAAAAACAAATCTTCCTTCGTCATGGACGAAAGCGGCCGCAATCCGTTTTGGCCCATCGGCTGGAAACCGGCGGCGAAGAAGGCTGGCAACGATCAGAGCGCCGGTCCGGAAATTCGCGACTCGGCCTTTGTCGTCACCTCCATCACGACAGGCGAATCACGCTTCGCCATCATCAACGGCAAGGTCATGACCGAAGGCCAGGTCTTCGGATTGCAGATGGGAAGCCAGACCTATCAATTGACGGTCAAGTCGATTCAGGACGGACAGGTTGTGATCCAGCGGCGCGATCAGGAAATCGTCGTCCCGCTGCGCCGCAAATAACTCGCCTGCTCGCGAAAGCGTTCGGAGTTAGGCCACGCTCGATTGCGCAGCGCTGAGCGGCACGAATTCGCTTTCGTGCAGAACGACGCGGCTTCGTTCCTTTCAACAGACGCCACCACTCCAGCGCGCATCCGGTCACGATCAGGAAAACGAGCGCGAGAAATCCGCCCGCCACCAACGCATCGAATCGCCAGATCGCCGCCTGCCGGCTCACTCGCCGGCATCTTGCGCGCAATCGCAAGCTTGGCGCCGCTGAGAAATCCGAGTCCTCGGATCCGGTGAGAAGATCTTCAGGTAACCGGCGCGAGAACGTGACCGCGCACATGAAGAGGAGCGGCGCGACGGTTGTCCATGCGTAACGCGCCTTGCCCATCTTGATCAGGATGGTCGTGCCGAAGACAAAGCGCGATGACCGAGAGCAATTGATTCGCCAGACCGAAGAGCGGCCACAGTGTGTTGATACCGCCGAGCGGATCGATCACGCCCTGATAAAGAAACCAGCCCCACGCCGCCACCAGCAGAAAACTGCAAAGCAAATTGGCGCTCCACGATTTCGTATTGCCGAGCGGTCGCCACAAATTGCCTAACAAGTCCTGCAGCAAAAATCTTCCCACGCGCGTGCCCGCATCGATCGTGGTCAAAATGAAACAGCGCTTCGAACATGATGGCGAAGTGATACCAAAGCGCCATCGCGGTTGGATTTGATGAGACGCGCGAGAACATGTGCGCCATTCCGACGGCAAACGTCGGCGCGCCGCCCGCGCGATCGAACATCGTTGTCTCGCCGAGATTGGCGGCCAGCTCCTGCATGCCGGCTTCCGTCACGGGAAATCCCGCCGCAGAAATATTGGCGACGACTTCGGACGGTGCGCCCTTGCTGTTGATCGCGAAGTATTGGCCCGGCTCGAGCACAGCACGCCGCGATCATTGCCATGAGCGCGACCATCATCTCCACCACCATCGCGCCGTAACCGATGTCGCGAATGCGCGATTCGCGCGCCACCATTTTCGGCGTCGTGCCTGATGCGATGAGCGAATGAAAACCGGAAACCGCGCCGCACGCGATCGTGATGCAAACAAAAGGAAAAACCGGACCGGCAAACACCGGACCGCTGCCGTCGATGAAGCGTGTGATCGACGGCATCAACAGAACGGGCCGCAGCAGCGATCACTGCCACCGCCAACGCCGCCACGGTTCCAAGTTTCAAAAACGTGCTGAGATAATCGCGCGGCGTGAGCAACAGCCAGACCGGCAGTGCCGAAGCGGCGAAGCCGTAAATCATCAGCGCCCAAACCAGCCATTTTTCATCGTGCGGTGCACCACGCTTGCAGCGTCGGAAAATGGGAAAGGAATTGTCCGCCCCAAACCCCGAAGGCGAGTCCGAGCAACCCGAAGGCGGTGATCCATTTCACATTCACGCGACCGGTGCGCAGACCAATTCCCATCAGGATCGCGACCGGAATTGTCGTCGCCATGGTGAAAACGCCCCACGGACTCCTTGCCAACGCCTGCACGACCACGAGCGCGAGCACCGCGAGCAAAATGATCATGATCGCGAGCACGCTGATGAGCGCGAGCGCGCCGATCCCGTGACCGATTTCTTCCTTCACCATTTGCCCGAGCGTTTTTCCCTTTCGCCTGACCGATGCGAACAACACGATCATGTCGTGCACACCACCGCCGAGCGTCGCGCCGATCAGAATCCAGAGTGTGCCTGGCAAAAATCCGAACTGCGCCGCCAGCACCGGCCCAACCAGCGGACCTGGACCTGCGATCGCCGCGAAGTGATGACCAAACGCCATCCAGCGATTTGTCGGCACAAAATCTTTTCCGTCGTCCTGCACAATTGCGGGCGTCGCGCGCTCATCGTTTAACTCCAGAACTTTCGTGGCCAGCCAGCGGCTGTAGAAACGGTAGCTAATCGCGAGACAGCAAAGTCCCGCGACGATGATCCACAACGCGCTGATTTGTTCCCCGCGCGAAAGCGCAAGCACGCAGATGGCCGCGAGTCCGATGAGCGCGACGAGCAGCCACAGAAATTTTTTCCAAAGCGCATGAAGCGTCCTCAGAGCGCGTCACGCGCCCGCGTGAGTTGCGCGAGACGCTCGGTGAAATCCGCTTTGCGTTTGCGATGCTCCTCCACCACCGCGGCGGGTGCGCGATCGACGAAGGAAGAATTCGCCAGCTTCGCATTCACGGTGCGCAATTCCTCCTGCATCTTCGCGATCTCTTTTTCCAAACGCTCGCGCTCCGCGGCTTTGTCCGCTGTTGCGATGATCAGATGCAATTCACCAAGCGGTGTTGGAACAACCGGCACGCCCGAACCCAGCTGGAAGTTCGGATCAAGCGCGACTTCTTCGGCATTCAACAATCGCGCAACCGTCGGCAGCTCTGCCTCGACCCAATCGGCGGAAGTTTTCAGAACAAACTTTGCTTTCTTATTCGAGGGCACGCCGGATTCCGCGCGCAGATTTCTTCCCAGCCCGATCGCCGCGTAAACGTCTTTCACTTTCTCGCTGCCCCTAAACCGCCAGCGCTTGCGGCGGTGATTGAAACTGAATTGTCTCCGCGCCGAAACCAAAGACCGACCAAAGTTCCTCCGTCAGATGCGGCATGAACGGATGCAGCAATCGCAGACACCGCCGAGAGAACGTGATCCATCACCGCCAGCGCCGATTTCTTCCTCGCTTCGTTCTCGCCAAAAATATCCGTCTTGGCCGCTTCGACGTACCAGTCGCAATAATCGCTCCAGAAAAAATCGTAAAGGCGCTGCGCCACTTCATTGAAGCGATATTCGGCGTAGGCCGATTCGATTGCGCCGATTGTCACATCGAGTTTGGCCAGAACTTCGCGCGAATAAATCGATAGTTCATGTTTGCTCAGATTGGGCGCCGCTTCACTCGACCCATGCATCTGGCGGAAACGCGCCGCGTTCCACAGTTTCGTCGCGAAGTTCCTCCCCTCTTCGATCTGCTTCTCGTCGAAGCGAATGTCCTGCCCGCTCGGCGCGATCCGCATCAGACCGAAACGCAAACCGTCCGCGCCGTACTTTGCCATCAAGTCGAGCGGGTCGGGTGAATTGCCTAACGACTTGCTCATCTTGCGACCCTTGGGGTCGCGAATGATGCCGGTGAGGAAAACGTCGCGGAACGCGATGTTGTCTTCGATGCGCTCGGATCTTGCCCGGCCTGAACTCAAGTCCCGCGATGATCATGCGCGCGACCCAGAAGAAAATAATGTCCGGCCCGGTCACGAGCACCGAGGTCGGATAAAACTTCGCGCGCGTCTCGGCATCCATCGTTTCGTAAGCCCACAGCCAGGAAGAAAACCAGGTGTCGAGTGTATCGGGATCCTGCGTCCAACCTTCGCCCGGCGAGTCGACTTGCACCCGTGACTGCTTCGTTAGGCTTCGTCCACGCCGGAATGCGATGGCCCCACCAAACCTGCCGGCTGATGCACCAATCCTGAATGTTCTCCAGCCATTGCGCGTAAACCTTTTCCCAATGCACGGGAAAGAAGCGGATGAGATGATCGCGCACCACGGCAAGCGCTTCCTCTGTTTTCGGATAATGCAGGAACCATTGCTCGCTCAAGCGCGGCTCGATCGGAACTTCGCTGCGCTCGCTGAAGCCGACGTTGTTTTCGTACGGCTCTTCTTTCGCGAGCAGTCCGCTTTCGCGCAGCATCTCGGCTGCCTTCTTGCGCGCTTCGAAACGATCCGAGTCCATCGAGTTCCGGTACGGCGGGACAATTGATCCGACCGTCAGCGTGCAAAACATCGACGATCGGCAGCTTGTGCCGCTGTCCGATTTCGAAATCGATTTTGTCATGCGCGGGCGTGACTTTCAGAATGCCGGTGCCGAACTCCGGATCGATCGCCGCGTCAGCCACGATTGGAATTTTTTCGCGCGCCAGCGGGCGCCAGACAAATTTGCCTAACAAGTCCTGATAACGCTTGTCGTTAGGCGGCACCGCCAGCGCCACGTCAGCCATGATTGTTTCCGGCCGCGTCGTGGCGACTTCGAGATAACGTCCCGGTTCATCAACCAGCTCGTAGCGCGCGAAGTAAAGCGATCCCTTCTGCTTCCGCGGCAACACCTCCTCATCCGATAAGGCCGTCTGCGCTTTCGGATCCCAGTTGATCATGCGGCGCCCACGGTAGATCAGCCCTCTCTTATATAGAGTGACGAAAACTTCACCGACGGCACGGGCGTAGGATTCGTCGAAGGTGTAACGCAGGCGCGCCCAATCGCACGAGCAACCGAGCCGCTTCAACTGCTGGAGAATGATCCCGCCGTGTTTGTCCTGCCATTCCACCACGCGGCGCAGAAATTCCTCCCGACCCAAATCCCTGCGCGTCTTCTTTTCTGTTTTCCAAAGATGTTTCTCGACCGCGGTCTGCGTCGAAACACCGGCGTGATCGGTGCCCGGCAGCCACAACACTTCGTGTCCGAGCATGCGCGCGCGCCGCGCCAGAATGTCCTGGATGCTGTTGTTCAAGACGTGACCAAGCGTGAGAACACCGGTGATGTTCGGCGGCGGAATGACAATCGAGAAGGCGGGCTTGGCCGATTTCACGTCGGCATGAAAATCGCCACGGTCCAGCCAGTGTTGATACCACTTCGGTTCAACAATGTTCGGATCGTACGTCTTGGGTAATTCGGCCACGGGGCAGAATCATCGAGGGGCGCGCGTCGAATGCAAATTGAAGGGGAAGCTGTTAGCTTCCCGCCGATGAATTGGCCGAACACGATCGCCGCCGGCACGCTTGCTTTACTTCTTTGCACAAGCGCGCCCGCCGCCGACTGGACCGTCATCAAACAACAAAACCGCGATTACGTTTCGTTCGATAACGTCGCGGAATTCTATCGGTTCCCGAGTTACAGCCACGCCAATCGCACCATCGCCTTGCGCAGCGATCGGCGCACCGTTCGCGCGCAATCCGGCACGAGCGAAATTTTCATCAACGGCGTGCGCTTCTTCACCTGCTTTCCACTTCTCGTGCGCGGTGAAGACAATCTCGTCTCGGCCATGGACGTGGGGAAAATCGTCGAGCCCGTTTTGCGGCCGAGCCGGATCAAGAACGCGCAACATATCACCACGGTCGTGCTCGATCCCGGTCACGGCGGGGTGGACAACGGCGCGTCGAGTTACTGGGGCGCGGAGAAAGATTTCACACTCGATGTCGCCTTCGCCGCCCGGGCCGAATTGCAGCAGGCCGGTTTCAAAGTGGAAATGACGCGCACCGCTGATACCGCCATTTCGCTCGAAGACCGCGTCGCCTTTGCTAACAAATTTCCGCACGCTGTCTTCATCAGCATTCATTTTAATTCCAGCAGCGGCGGGGCGGGCGTGGAAAGTTACCGGCTCGCGCCCGCAGGCGTGACCTCCAATGCCTCGAATGGCGAGCATCACCTGGCCGCGACTGATTCGCAGCTCGATCAAGGCAACGCGCAAGACACGCAGAACATCGCGCTCACTGCTGCTGTCCACGCCGCGGTTCTTTCGCGCACGGCCAGTTTCGATCGCGGCATTCGGCACGCGCGTTTCAAAGTGCTGCGGCACATTCGCGTTCCCGCGGTTCTGCTCGAGGCCGGGTTCCTGAACGATTCGATCGAAGGACAAAAAATCGCGAACGCGCAATATCGACAGCAGTTGGGCGCGGCCATCGCGCAAGGCGTGCAGGCTTACGATACGGCGGTGAATTATCGTGCGCCGGGTGGAACGCTCGCCATGGTGCGAAACAATCTGCCCATGCATACGCATTCCATCACCGAGCCTTTGCATCCGAGCGCAACGCTAGCTTTCCCCGCCTCCAGCAATGCCGAGCAATAATTCCGACTCGCGTCCCATCGGCGTTTTCGATTCCGGCATCGGCGGACTCACCGTGGTCAAAGCGTTGCGCGAGCTTTTGCCTAACGAGAACATTTTCTACGTTGGCGACACCGCGCGCGTTCCCTACGGAAACAAGAGCGCGGAAACGGTGGAGCGTTACGCCCTTGAGCTGGCCGACATGCTGGTGCGCGAAAATGCAAAACTGATCGTGGTCGCGTGCAACACCGTCTCGTCCGTCGCGATTCCGAAATTGCGCGCGCACGTTGCCGTGCCGGTCATCGGCGTGATTGAACCGGGCGCGCAAGCCGCCATTGCCATGACACGCAATCGTCACGTCGGTGTAATCGGAACGCGCGCGACGATTCGCAGCGGCGCCTACGAGAATGCATTGCGTGCGCTCAACGTCCATGCACGCGTGACCAGCCGCGCCTGTCCCCTCCTCGTGCCGTTGATCGAGGAAGGTTTGCTCGAGCGACAAAGTGACCGATCAGGTCATTGCGCGTTACCTCGAACCGATGATGGCCGAGGGAATCGATTCGCTCGTGCTCGGCTGCACGCATTATCCACTGCTGGCACCGGCGATCGGACGCGCCTTGAACAACGACGTGAAACTGGTCGATTCCGCGCATAACTGCGCCACGGCCGTGCGCAATTTATTAGATCGACAATCTCTCCGCGCGCCTAACGAGCAGTCGGGCAACCTTCGTGTCGCCCTGACTGACGCGGCCGATAATTTTCTTAATGTCGCGCGTGACGCTTTGCAGCTGGAGATCGCGGCCGTCGAGTTGCGGGCGCTTTCTTGATCTTCGGCAGACTCGCCACGACCAGCTCGTAGGAGTGGTCGATCATTTTTCGCACTTCCGCGTCAGGAATTTCGCCGCCGAGTTCGACCGTGTTCCAATGCTTCTTGTTCATGTGGTAACCAGCCGTGACCTGCTCGTAACGATCGCGTAATTCCAAGGCGCGATCCGGATCGCATTTCAAATTGCACTTCGCCGGAATTTCCTCGAGCGCGAGCAGCGCGAACATTTTCCCGCCGACTTTGAAAACCAGGTTTTCCGGACCGAACGGCGTGCTTTCGGTTACGCCAGGTTTTGTCAGGCAATATTCACGGAAGCTATCGTTTTCCATTCTTGAATTCTACCCGCAGAGAGCGCAGAGAGCGCAGAGGAAGAATTTGAATTTGGAAGCCAGAAAACGAGAAAGGAGAGATTGTTTTCCCTCCATTTCTGGCTTTCTGGTTTTCGAACAAATGTTTCTTCTTCTTGTCTCTGCGCTCTCCGCGTTCTCTGCGGTGAAACCAATCAGCTAACCTCGGGCAATAGTTTGCCTAACAAGTCCTGAATCTTGACCCGCTCCTGTTTCATCGAATCACGATGACGCAACGTCACCGTGTCGCGCAGTTCATCACCTTTTTCGCCCAGCGTTTCGAAATCGATCGTCACCCCGAACGGCGTCCCTGCTTCATCCTGCCGCCGATAACGTCGACCGATCGCGCCACCTTCATCGTAGAAAGTCATCATGTGCGGCTTGAGCAACCCGTGAACCTCCTGCGCTTTCGCCACCAGCTCAGGCTTGTTCTTCAGCAACGGAAACACACCGACTTTGATCGGCGCCATACGCGGATGAAAACGCATCACCGTGCGCGTCTCGGTTTTTCCTTTTTCATCCGTGACCGTTTCTTCGTCGTAGGCTTCGCAAAGCAGCGCCAACACCGTTCGATCGACGCCCGCACTTGGCTCGACCACGTGCGGAATAAATTTCTGCTTTCGTCTCCTCATCGAAATATTCGAGCGGCTTGCCGCTCGCCTTTTGATGCTGAGTCAAATCGTAATCAGTGCGGTAGGCGACGCCTTCCAGTTCCTGTTTCCCGAAACGGAAAATCGTATTCGATGTCGTAAGTGCCTTTCGAATAAAAGGCGCGGTCCGCATCCGGCACCGTCAGCACATGCAGCTTCGCGCGCGGAATGCCGATGTTCTCGTAAAACTTGAGTCGCTCTTCCAGCCAGTAATCTAACAACTTCATCCCCTGCTCCGGCGCGCAGAAATATTCCAGCTCCATCTGCTCAAACTCGCGCGAACGGAAAATGAAATTGCGCGGATTGATTTCGTTGCGAAACGCCTTCCCGATTTGCGCGATGCCGAAAGGTAATTTTTTGCGCGCGGTATCGAGCACATTCTTGAACTGGACGAAAATCGACTGCGCCGTTTCCGGACGAAGATACGCAATCGCATCCGGATCAGCCGACGCGCCCATCTGCGTCGAGAACATTAAGTTGAACGGCCGCGGCTCGGTCAGATCCTTACCGCCACAATTCGGACACTGCTTCACGCCGTTCTTCTCCGGAATTTGGTCCGCGCGCAGCCGCGCCTTGCACGTGCGGCAATCCACCATTGGATCGCTGAAGGTATCTTCGTGCCCGCTGGCCTTAAGCGCGGCGCGATGGGTGAGAATCGAACCATCAAGTCCGACGACATCGTCGCGTTCGCGCACCATCACGCGCCACCAGTAATCCTTCAGGTTGCGTTTCAGCTCCACGCCTAACGGACCGAAATCCCAAACGCCATTCAGTCCACCGTAGATTTCGCTCGCCTGGAAAATGAAACCGCGCCGCTTGCACAAGCTGACGATTTTCTCCATCCGCTGCGCATTCTGTTTTTGTTCCGGCTCGGCGCTCATCGACGCAATAAGTGGGACAGCGCATCGCCTTTAGCAAACAGTTTGCGCTCACGCCGTCCCGCATTTTTTCGCGAGGATAGCAGCGGAAGCAAGAAACACGTTGACGAATCCCAGCCAAGCTACCTAGCCTCGCCGCACCAACGGCCCGTCCAGACAGGTGGTTTCCGGGCGGGCCACTCAACTCAACTAGAAAGATTCTCATGAAGATCAATATCCCCATTCTCCTCGCCCTTCTCGGCGGCACATCACTCGCATTCGCACAAAGCCCGGCGCCCGCTGCTCCAGGCGGCGCTCCGGCGGCGCCCGTTGCGCGCACGGATCTTTATCACGTGCATATGGCCAAGTCGGCGCTCGGAAAAGCGGCCGAGCATGGTGAGGCTCTGATGAAACAAGACCCTAACGCGCCGATGAAAGGACACTTCGTTGTTCTGCGCCATCAGGACGGCGATGCCTGGGATTATTGCGTCATCGAACATCTCGGGACGAAATCCACCATCGACGCGACACGACCCGCACCGCCGGCGGGCCAGAATGCGCTGGGCGATTGGCATACGGACACGCTTTGTCTTGGGCCATCCTGGGCGGAGTTCGCGAAACAAATGGGACTCGATGATGCCTCGAAAAGCAAAGAGTCAGGTTACGTCGTTTCCGTTTATCGGCCTGCGCCCGGTCAACGTGAAGCGCTCGACAAGATGCTAAATGAACCGCCCGATCGCACGACCGACGTTTCGGCAGGCAATGTTGTCCTGCAACACATGGAAGGTGCGGCGTGGTCCTTCATGGCGGTTGCGCGATACAACACATGGGCCGATTTCGCCAAAGACGAAGTGAACAGCATCCCAAAGACAAACAAGCCCGACAGCCAGTGGTCCAAGCTCCGCAGCCTTGTCTCCTTCCACACGGATACTCTCTGCGATCGTATTTCACCCTAAACCTTGATTACTTGCGACGCGGCCTAACGAGCCGCGTCGCAAGCAGGGTTACGGAAAACGAAGCTGGTAGTCCTGTTACCGGTAGCATCGTCCTGACGAGCGGCGAACCGGATTCGCCTGCTTCCGTAGGTTCGCAGCCGATCCGCTACTTCACATTCGCGATCTTTACGATACTGCCCTTTGCCTGCGGGTCCTTTGGATCCTTCACCACGGTTACGTACAATTCTTTCTCGCCTTCACTGAAAGCGACGTTGGTTGTGCCATCACCCGCGGCGATGGCAAAGACGTGTAGAAGCTTGCCCTCAGGAGATATCTTCAAAATTTTGCCACCGGACCACTGGGCAACATAGATGTTACCCTTGCTATCGACCTTCATGCTATCAGGTCCTAGCCACCAGGATTCGACCTTGTTTGGTGTGAGAAGGTTGAGCAGCGCAAAATTCGATCGGTGACTCAACGAGCCGTCGTCATTGATCTTAAACTTCAAGATGCAGTTACCCACGGTTTCGCTGACGTAGAGGGTCTTTTGATCTGGAGAGACGCCGATGCCGTTGGCGTAATTGAGGTCGTCCGCTACCTCGACCCATTCCTTACCGCCAGGCGCAAGGTAGAGAATTTTTCCTGCTACAGAGGTTGGCAGATCCTGGTAAGGCCCGAAGACGGTGGCATAGGCGCCGCCATTAGCAGTCACCACAATGTCATTGATACCGCCGTCGAATGGCTTGCCATTCTTGTCGGCCTCCCAACGACGCAGCTCCTTGCCGGTCATATCGAGTTCCAGGATGGCGCCATGCTGCTCGGTGCACGCGAGCAGGAATGTCTTCTCTTTTGTGAGGGCCAGGCCGTTATGGCCACAACCCGGAGTGTGATTCAACACGCTGGTCGTTTTACCATCCCATTTCGACAACGTGTGCGAAACCCAGCCAACGTAGTAGAGGTTACCATCAACGAATAACGGACCCTCGGGGCCAAGGATGTCGCTAACGATAACTGTTTCGTCGGCATACGCGGCTGTAGCAGCCATCAGTGCGCCAATGGCGACACAGATAATCTTACTTACTCTCATTTTGATTTCGTTTGTATCTATGTTTTACCGCGACTTTGAATCGAACTCGCAAGGAGGCCATCGAGCCATCGGGCAAAGTCTTCCGAAAAGCCTGGGCCAATTTCACCCCAGGCGTCCTTGAACCCCGGCGATTGTATGTACTTCATCATGTATCGCTGATATCCACGCCAGTGGTCATCAGGCATGAGTCCTAACTCGTGGTGATGAAAATAGGTTTCGGCGTGCAGCAGAAATTGAACATGACTCCAAAACCGAAACTGACGATCCCCATCGGTTAGTTCCGCTCCGCTCTCAAGCTTGGCGAATCGATCGGCGTGTTCTGCCCGAAAAATCGAGATGCGGAGAACGAACTCGGAGATGGCATGTCGGGCTTGTGCATTCACGACTCTGGTATTTCCGCGGATCTGAATCGCCAGATAGATAAGCGTAATCATGACGCCGATCGCACCGACGATCTGTGCGAGGTTGGCGAGGTCGTTTAGATTCACAGGTTCAGATGGAACATGAAACGTTATCGCCGGTTACCCATCGACACCGTGCTTGAGCTGCCGTTCGTATTCAGCGCTGTCGAAATGGCCTTTCGATTCGCCGATGAGCCCGTCGTTGTCGATCTGCCAAAGTTCGTAGCCGCTGATGCGAACTCGTTTTCCTGTGCCACCTGGTCCGGTGTTAGTTCCAGTTAGTGTCCAATGAAACGCGGCTGCGTTTGGTTGAAGCTCCAGTTTATCGAAGGTCACGATCATGTCCGGAAATGTGGTCATGAAGGCTTGCGCTTCCCGTGCAATCGCCGCGCGTCCAACTGCGGCCGGTCCGTTGTTAATGCTGATTGAGCCACGCTCGGCGAAGAACGCCGCGACCTTCTCCGGATCCTGGCTACACCACGCTTTCGGCGTAACGCTGCGCAAACCTGGTTAACTCGTCACTTGTCACAGGTCACTTGTCACTCTTCTTCATCAGCTCGCGTAGATCGTACTGTGAGAAAGCCTTCGGCTCATTGCCTCTTGCGATGAGTTCGGCGATGACGCGGTCAAACTCTTCGGTGTGCCAATGCCTGCGCGTTTCCCACCACTGTTGAACGCCTGGATAAGCAATCAAATCGCTCATCGTCCGCTCGACCGCACGCCACGACGATGCCGTAAGGATGCCCTGGCAATGAGAGAAATACATTCCCTCGAAGATATTGATGAGACGATTGAAGAAAGCGCTAAACCTAAGTTTGGATACAGCGTCGAGATCGTTGAAGGAGTGCATGCCGCGAAGAAAAATTGCGGCGGTCTCAGCGTTGTCGTGCAGGGACCCCGTCAGATCTCCCCATTGCACCGTGAGAGCATGGACCGCCGACTGCCGGCGTTCTTTTGTTTGCTCCCGGATTTGAGTAGCGAGATAAATCAGAGAAGGAATCCCGACAAAGACAGCCGCTAGCTGTCCGATCGCTGCCAGCATTTCCCAGTTCATAAGAAGGAGATCCTGAGGAGCATCTTGCTAGGTGGGCGGCGGACCTTTCGGCAAACCGTAAGTCGAATAAGCCGTGGGGTTGATTCCGCGCGCGATCATCGCGTCCACGACGCCCGCAAACTCTTCCGTGTGCCAGTGTCTTCTTGTTTGCCACCACTGTTGCGCGCCGGGATACGCTATCAAATCTGTCATCGTGCGTTCGACTTCGCCCCATAATGGGTCCGGGAGCATCCCGTGACGATGCGCGAAGTATATCGCCTGAAAATTCTTGAAGGTGCGATTTAGAAACGCGCTGAATTGGGCTTTCGAGACCGCGTCAAGATCCTGGAACGACTGCATGCCGCGGAGATAAATCGCACTGAATTCTCGGTTTTCATGGAAGGCGGACATCGTGTCGCCCCACCGCGTAGTGAGCTCATTTACCGACGATTGCCGTCGCTCTTGGGTTTGCGCTCGAATTTGCAGGGCAAGGTAAATCAGCGACGGAATCCCGACAAAGACAGCCGCTAGTTGCCCGATCGCTGCCAGCATTTCCCAGTTCATAGGTGCAATCTCCTGGCTATAGCTTCGCTCGCGAGTAAGCTGGAACGTAACCGCGCTTTTCGCGATCCCGCACGATCGCAGTGGCGAGCCACTCGCACCACTCGAGGAACTCCGGCTGGTGCGTCTTCTTGCGTCGTTCTTCGGCATAGTTCCTGACACGCGACCAGAACTCGAGAACGGCGCCACCAGCCAGCTCGTTTATGATTTGCAGGTCAACCATGCCATGGGAAACCATGTAGCCCGTTACTTCCAGCCTGAGTCCAAACTGAAGGATCTGGCGACGCATCTCCTTATCCAGGTTCTCGATTACTTCCGCGGAAGCGCCTTCAGGGATTTCACCTAACAACTCCAGAATTCGCGCCGAGTTTTCGCTCAAGGCTGTCGTTTGAATCACCGTGACTGCGGCTTGCTCACGGCGCGCGCGATTAGCCGCACGCACCTGTAAGCCTGCAAAGACGAACGCGCCGATCAGAGTGACGGCTGAAACAAGATTAAGCGCGTTAGCGAAATCCAGGTGCACTAATGATAACTAACGAACGAGTAGATCCAGTTGGCCCACTTCCAGACCGGCCTTGCGATAGTATTCCCGAGTCAGCTCAAGCAGGGTAAACCCGTCCTCATAAGCAGCAACGCTACCGTTGGTTGACTTGTCCAGGTAGATGAGACCGCCTGCAACCACGAACATGGCCATCATGGGTTCTGGAGAGTCCTCGGTTATGACGAGGGTGTGAGCCTCGCCGGCGGGTTCGAAAATGTAAGTGCCGGGCTTCGCGATCCAGTCATGCTCCAGGTATCGCCAGTGACCCCGCATGGTATAACCATGCACGGTGCCAACGTGGTAGTGGGTCCCAACCACAGAGCCGGGAAGACCCTTCAGCACGACACTGAATCCGCCTGACGTTACGTTGAAGCAGCAGGGTTGGAACCAGATACCATCCGCGTAAGGAACCCAGAAACGATCATCTTCCAGGTTAAGATTGGTAATAAAATGTTCTCTGCTTCTTCGATTTGGTTCAAGGCCATCAGTAAAACTATTGAACGCTGTGATAGGCATAGGTCTAAGCTCCTTTGTAAGTCTATGGATGTAATCTTAATTGTTCCCGGACGCGGGCATGGGCAGATCGGAATTCCAAATATCGGCCACTACCTTCCACGTTCCGTCAGCCTGCTTCTTCCAAATCTCGAGATACTTCCCATGATCGGGAGCCGGTTTCCCGCTGGCGTCGTTCAAGGTCATGTCGTAGGTGCCGCTCGAGTAAGCCAGGTCACCCGATTGCGCTGCTTCGACCTTGGTCGCCTTCCAGCTTATGGAAAACCCGGGAAGAGCGAGCATCTCCTTCCACGCGCTCCGAATGCCATCCTTTGAAGTTACCGCGGCATCGTTGGGCGGCATCACCAAAGCGTTGTCGGCATAATAAGAGACGATCTTGTCCAGCTCCTTGCTTCCGGCGGCGGCAGACCATTGGCTGTCGAGATCACGAATAGCCTGCTCGATCTTTGCGTCCCCTGCCAGGCAAACCGTCGCCCCGACAAGGCCAAGCATGAGAGTAACTAACGATTTGATTTGCATCCTGCCATCGAGGCCGGAATCGAAAGCGGCGTCAATGTTATTCCGGCGACGTGCGTGGCGCCTTTGTTGCCGATGTTCATTTAGGCGCGAGCGAAGCCAGGATCTCTTGAAAGCGCGCGTCGCCGCGGAGCGGGCTCCAGAGTGGATGCAGTTTCAGGCGGGCGTAGTTGGTGTAGCCGGGCATGGTTAACAGTTTCCGCACTAATTCGATCGCGTGATCGCGGTCACCGCTCCACGTGTAAACCTGGGCCAGACCTTCCAGCACGAGTGCGCCATCGTAGATGTCTTTGGAGACCGGCATTAAGTCAATGGCATGCTGTGCTTCCTGCAGGGCCAATTCCTTCTGACCAAGTCCGGCGTCGACTTGAGCGAGGACAGCGATGGTCCGGGCGTGCTCCGGTTTGACGATCAATCGCTGCGCCAGAATCTCCCGGCACTCGCGAAACGCAGCAGTTGTCCGCGCGGCATCGCCCCTGGCCCGCGCGATCATTGCTTGATACCAGGACTTGGGAAAATAAAAGCTCAAGTCGATGTCTTGAAAATCCTGGCGCGGTGAAACGGCCAGGAGTCGGTCTGCTTCGGTATAGTTACCGTCGAGCATGGCCATCCAGACCCGCGCCGGTGTTTGCGCGCCGGCAAATTCCATGTCCGGATACTTGGCCAGGACGTCGCGGAAAGGCCCGGAGATGGCCGTTCCGTAGAACAACGATCCAGTGTGCCGAAAGTGGACGATCGGGACCTGTTCACCAGCGGCAAGGACGCCATCGTATACGCGCGCGGCTTCAGGAAAGCGGCGTTCGAGCACGTAGGTATCGGCCAGAAGATTGTAGGCGTTCGGATTGCGCGGATCGAGCACCACCGCAGTGGCGAAATCGCGTTCGGCCTCGGGAAAATGGTTGCGGCGCCGATTGATGTAGCCGGACAGAATAAAGAACGGCGTGCTATTAGGCAAACCGGGCCGGGCGATGGCGAGTTCTTCCATGGCGCGATCGTAATCGCGCAGGCAACGAAAATGATAATCGGCGCTGGCGAAGTGTGCTTCCGCCGAATCTGGTCGAAGTCGGAGCGCGGTTCTAACAGCGGTCTCGGCCAGCAGCCTGCGCTCCGGCGTTGGATCGAGATCGAAAAAGAAAAGGAGATCGTTGGCGCGGGCGGCAAAACAATAGGCCGAGACAAAGTTTGGATCGCGCGTGATCGCTTCATCGAGCGACTTCAGCGCCTGGAGCAACGCCGCGCGCACATCGGTCGCATTAATATAGCTATCGATGATCTCCTTGGCCTGAAGGTAGAGCTCGAATGCGATCACATCCTGAGTCGGGCGCTCTTCGATTTCCGCCTTCTGCTGGGGCGAAAGTTTCGCCTGGAGTTGAGCAACGATTGATTGGGCTAGTTCACTTTGGATCGCGAACAAGTCGGCCGCGGTGCGATCATAGGTCTCGGCCCAGATGTGAGTGTCGGTGCGAGCGTCAATCAACTCGGCATTGACGCGAAGACGATCACCGGCGCGTTGTACCGAACCTTCCATGATATAAGCGACGCCGAGCTGCCGGCCGATTTCGCGCACGTTGCGTTGCGCACCATTCCTGTATTGACGCACGCTGGTGTGACTGATGACTTTCAACTCGGAGACCTTGGCCAAGTTGGTCAGAATCTGGTCCTGGACTCCGTCGGCGAAGTAAGTGTCGTTCTGATCCTGGCTGAGGCTTTCAAACGGCAGGACAGCGATCGATTTGTCGTCGTGGGTCGATACCATTCTGTTTCCCGCGGTGTAACGACCGAGGAAGAACAACGACAACGAAAAGGCGGCGCCGAGAACAACGATGTAGATCCAGGTCCGGTTCGTCGGCCGGAGCGATGGCTCCATCGTGTCGGCTTCTTCGGTGCGTTTGATTCCTTCGGGAGTGATCTCGAACGCCCACGCGCAAATGAGCGCGATGGGAAAACCGCTAACAATCAGCACCACACCGAGCCGAATCGCCCAAATGGGGACATCGAACACCGGAAGGACTTGCGCGATTCCCTGGGCCAGGGCCCAGCCCGCCACCAGGTATGCGACCGCGACTTTGTAGACGTTGCGTCGCCTTAGCTCGTCGAAGAAGCGGGAAAGTTTCACGTTGGGGAAGCGAGTTTAGGTCGCTCAAGGATTACCCGGGTTAATCGGGTTTCATCTAGCCTCAGTCTTAGCCAGTAACCACGGGGAAGCCACCTCTATTACCAGCCAAAAAGAGACCAATGTCAGCCGGGCCGGCTTTGTCCATGTTGCGTCGCTTTGGCTACCCGAAGAAAGGACGCCTGTTCGCGTTATGACGGCCCGGGCAAACCGAGTTTCGCGAGCAAACTCTTGTAGCGAGGATCGCCGCGTAAACCGCGCAACATCGGATCGACCAGCAGGCTTAACGTTCCACCGTCATGATTGTCGAAGGCGATTTGCAGCCACTCAAACGCTTTGTCCTTTTCACCACGCAAGGCATAAGCCTGGGCAATCTGATAAGCCAGGCGATCCTTATCCTTTGCGATCAGCTCCGCCAGGGTCGCGTCCGCCGCCTCTCGCTCTCCACGTATGTAGTGAGCGAGCGTATGCTCGAAACGTCGAAACGCGATGTCCGGCTCCAGTCTTGCTTCGCGCAACGCGCCCTCGCCGTCATTTCGCTGCACCGCGACCAGCACCTGCCATCGATGACTTGACGCGGCAGTCGGCTGAATTTCCGCCACTTTGCGCCCGCACGCTTCTGCTTCATCCAGCTTTCCGGCATAGAAAAGGACGCGACCGAGATTGAACTGCGTCGCCACAGATAATGGGTCGAGTTCCACTGCCTGCCGGGCCTGGCGCTCGGCCTCATCCACGCGCCCGAGATAAACCAGGATTCGCGCTAACAAATCGTTCGCGGTCGGATTGGCCGGCGCAAGCGTTTTCGCCTTTTGTAGTTGAGGCAACCCTTCGGCAAAGTTCCATTCCGTAAAACATTGCACCCACCCGAGGGCCGCATGCGCTTCGGCCAGGGAAGGCGCGAGGGCGACCGCCTTCTCCGCGTCGCTGCGCGCTTTGGGATACGCGGTCGTGCGCTCGCCGGTCTGGTCTCCCAGCAACGTCCAGACATCGGCGCGCTCGGCGTAGACTACAGCATAATTCGGATCGAGTTCGATGGCGCGATCGAAGTAGGTGATCGCTTTGCGAAAATCTTCGATGTTGCTGCGGCGGTAAAGGAAATGCCCCTGCAGATAAGCGTTGTGCGCCTCCACGTTCGTGGTGGCGCTTTGCGCCGATTGGTTGTCGGTGCCGAGCAACGTCACCTGAAGTGATTCCGCGACTGCGCTGGAAATTTCCTGCTGCACGGCGAAAATATCCTTGAGGTCACGCTCAAACGTTCGTGTCCAAAGCGCGATCCCATCGCGCGCGCGCACCAGTTCGGCGACAATGCGGACGCGCTCGCCTTGTTTGCGCACCGTGCCCTCCAGGAGAGTACTGACGCCGAGCTTCTGACCGATCGATCTAGGTTCCTCCTTTTTGTTTTTGAAGCGGAATGAAGAACTGCGACCAATGACCTTCAGGCCGTCGATTTGCGCCAGCGCGACGATCAATTCTTCGGATAATCCATCCGAGAAATATTCGTCCGCCGGATTACCGCTCTCGTTAAGCAACGGAAGCACCGCGATGGACTTTTCCGGGATAGCGCTGCTTCCGTCTGGTCGAGCCGTCGCACTTCCAGCCGTATAGCGACCCAGAAAAAACAATCCGATCGATACAAGCGCGCCCACGACAACGATGTAGATCCAGGCGCGAGATTTTCTTGGCCCGTAATCAGGAGCGAGCTGTTCGGTTCGCTTCAATCCTTCGGGTGTGATTTCAAACATCCACGCCAGTACGAGTGCGATGGGCAAACCGAGAATGACGAGGAGAACGATCAGGCGGATGATCCAATTCGGAACATCGAAGACCGGGAATACCTGGGCGATGCCCTGGGAAAGCGCCCAACCGGCGACGAGATAGGCGACGGCGACCTTGTAAACATTACGCCGCTTCAGCTCAGAGAAAAATGAAGGTTTATCACTCATTTCTTTTCAGTGAAATAGACGTCGAGCTTCAGCCGCTTCAGCACGTCGCGGAAACCTGAGTAGCTACCTGAATAACTAACCAACCTACAACCGCGTACGCAACCGCGACCTTGTGGACATTGCGCCGCTTCAGCTCGGTGAAGAAACCCACAGAGTTCACGGCTGCGTTTCCTCGCAGAGTTTTTGGAAACCGGGTTCCGCGCGCAAAGGGTCCCAAAGCGGATCCAGTTTCAAGAGTGCCCGTGTAAGCTCTGGACCGTCCAGGAAGCTACTATGTGGCGTTTTCAAAAGCCGTGTCAGCGCGGAAATCGCCTGATTATTCTCGCCGAACATCGCCTGAATTAAGGCCAGGTTCTCTTCAAAGGCAGGTCCGTTCACCCGATCTTTGGCGCTCGGCAAAAGCGCTGTGGCCCGTTCCGCCATCTTCAAGGCCGACTCTTTCTCCCCGAGAGCGGCATTAGCCAGTGCCACCGCTGCCGCGAGATCAGCGTTATCTGGTTCATTTTCGAAGAGCGGCTCCAATGTCCTACGCGCCTGTTCAGCCGTAGCTTTTGCCCCAGTAGTATCGCCCGCAAGGCGCTGTGCCAAAGCCAGCAACATCTGGTTAACCCCCCGGTCGACCTCAGATTCAAAGGGAAATTGAGCCAGTCTGGCTTGTAGCAATTGAATAGACTCACCATGTTTTCGTTCGAGTCTCAGTTGGGCAAGCTTAGCTCCGAAGGCGATTTCAGAGGGAGTCTGCGCGTTTACCTCCGTTAGATATTTAGCTGCTTCTTGCAGGTTACCCTGGGACTGATAAACGGTGGCCTTTATCGCCAGCAAATCCGGATGATCGGGCATAACATCCAGCGCCCGATCGTAGAGCTTCAGTGCGGCCGGGAATTGACGAAGAAGCGTGTAAGTAAATGCTGCGTTGGTGAGTAACTCAGAGTTGCGCGGATCAAGGGCGAGAGCTTGTTCCCAGTAGGCAACACTTTCATCCCAAATCCCCTCACGTCGGGTTACTGCGCCGAGTGCCTCCAGGACCTCGCTGCTACCCGGCAAGATTTTGCGGACGAGCCCGAAGGTGGTTTTGGCAAGCCCGTAGTCACGCAACACCCAATATTGATAATAACCCAAAGCGAGTTGCGTTTCCGGCGACTCGGGCTGGAGTTTTTGCGCATTCTCCAAAGCTCTCCTGGCTGCATCGCGACGCGTTGCGGTAGTGTCGGCGTTGCGGAAATAAAGATTGGCGTAGGCACGAGAAAGCCGCGCCCAGGCGAGCGCAAAATTCGGATCGAGCTGCACCGCCCGCTCATAAGAATCGATCGCTGTCTTGGTCGCTTCGCTGCCCGAGTAACTGCCGTGTGCTTCAAAAGCCAGGCCGCGCAGATAGGCATCATAGGCTTCCGGATTGTTGGTTGGTTTAAGCGCCAGGGCTTGCTCTTCCGTCCCCGTGAGCTTGGCGTTCAGGGCCGCAGCGACCTTTTGCGCGACTTGAACTTCCACGGTGAACACGCCATCGCTCAGCTTGCAGTCGTAGCTCTCGGCCCAGAGATGGGTATCGCTGTCCGCTCGGATCAACTGCGCGTTTACATGAATGGCATCGCCCGATCTTTGCACGCTGCCTTCCAGGATATGAGCCACGCCAAGCTGCTGGGCGATCTCGCGCAAATTGTCCGGCGCGCTTTTGTATTTCTGGGTGGAAACTCTCGATATCACTTTCAGCGCCCCGATCTTCGACAGATGGGTCAGTATTTCGTCCTGGATACCTTCCGCGAAATAGGCGTTGTCCGGGTCGCGGCTCAAATTTGCAAAAGGCAGGACCGCAATCGATTTCTCCGCGGCGGAGGGCTGAGCGTTCGAGGATCGGCTCGTGCTGTAGCGGCCGAGAAAAAATATTCCAACGGAAATCGCCGCAGCGATTAGAACAACAAAGAGCCAGGCGTGACTGCGCGGCCCGGGACCAGCCGAGCTATCAGCTACCTCGGTTCGTCTTAGTCCTTCTGGTGTAAGCTCGAACACCCAGGCAATGACCAGCGCCATGGGAAAACCAATTGCCACCAGCAGAATGATCAGGCGAATGGCCCAATTGGGTATCTCGAGGAAGGGAAAGACCTGCGTCGCAACTTGAATAACCAGCCAACCTACAGCCGCGTACGCGACCGCAACCTTGTAAACGTTGCGCCGCTTTAGTTCCGCGAAGAAGCTATCGAGGTCTTCATTTCGAAGGTGGGCGGGATTCGCGCGCAGGATTAATCTTTTCGGCGAGCGCTTCGAACCTCGGCACCGCTTCAGTTCGTGAAGGTTGCTCACTGTTTGGGCTCGGGATGAAGCGGGGCGTTTGAAAGACCGGCCGATCTCATGACCGCCTGGAAACGCGGGTCGTTCCGAATCGCGTCAAATGCCGGAGACCGAAATATCTGGCTGCCGGCGAATAGCTGTCCTTCCTCGGAGTTCGCGGCCCATTGCTCCAGACTTTCGAGGGCCTGTTGATCTGCGCCGAGCATCGTATACCAGAACGCATCCGTAAGTTCGGTCAGTGCAGAACGACCTGCTTTGCCCTCGCTGATTAGTTTTAGGGCACTTGTTCGCTCCGAGGGGTTGGCGACCGCGCGAACGAGAGCTGCGGCTATTTCCGGGTCCTCGCCGACTCGGACGGAAGCTGCCCGCGCTTGCTTCTCGGCCTCTGGGTAGTTCCTGGTGAAGACAAAAAGATACGACAGGTAAAAATGAGCGTAACTAAACTTCGGGTTTAGGCCGACCACTAGTTTCGCTTCCGCGATCGCTTGGTCGTAGCGATGCAGGGCTCCCAAAAGCATACCCAGAACATAGTGGGGATTTGGTGCGAGTGGATCGAGTGCGACTGCCGCCCGCTCTTGTTTGATCGCTTCCTCGAGATCGCCCGTCCGCAAAAGCATCTGGGCATATTGATTGATCGTTTCAGCAGAACCAGGATTCAATTCCAGCGCCGCACGGTATTCTTTCGTGGCTTCCGCATAATTGCGTCGATCGCGCAATACGTTGGCGAGCCCGGTGTGCGCCTCTGCCAGTTGCGGGTCGAGGCTTAACGCTCGACGCGCAGCGTCTTCGGCCTGGGCCAGCGATGTCTGCCAGGGTGCGAGTTTATACCAGGGTAATAATTCGCAGGCCTGGCTAAGGCCAGCCCAGGCCGCCGCGTAGTTTGGATCAATCGCGATCGCTTCGTTGAAAGACTTGACTGCCTCGTTCAGCGCCGTTCCTCGCTCGGTGATTCGCGCCAGGCCTTTGAGATAAGATTCGTGCGCTCGCGGATCGGCAGTGCCGGGCTTTACCAGTGGTTGTTCGCGATCGTTTCCTAGCGCGACCTGCATTTGTGTGGCGATGGCCTTCGAAATTTCGTCTTCGATCGCAAAGATGCTGGTCAGCTTACGATCGTATTTTTGGGACCACTTGTGATCAGTCCGGCTGCGCGCATCGATTAAAGCGGCCATAATGCGAACGTCATTCACCTTGTTTCCGGACACTGCCCTCGATCAGATGAGCAACACCCAGCGTCTGCCCGACCTGCCGCATTACTATCACGATCCTCCCTTAAAAAGAAAAGCATGAACTGCGCCCAATCACCTTGAGCTCGGGAATCTGGACAAGGCACTGCAATGAGTTCCTCGGATAACCCATCCGAGAAATACTCATTGTTTGGGTCGCCACTGGTATTGACGAGCGGCAGAACGGCAATGCTCTTGGCGGAAATACTGGCGGCACCGGCACCGGGCGGATGAACTCCTTCGAGTTTGGGACGCAAGATTCGAAAAGCCATCAGGCCTACGGCAATCACCGCCAGGGCGACCGTCACTCCGACAATCTTTCGCCCGGTCCGGCCTCTGATTGACTTGTTAGGTTCAACCTCTGATTCACGTTTGATTCCTTCGGGAGTAATCTCGAAAGCCCATGACAAGGCCAGTGCGATTGGGAAACAAAGGACCAATAAGGCGACAAGAACCTTCATGACCCACGCTGGCGCTTCGAAGGTAGGTAACAAAATCGAAGCCGCCTGAATTAACAGCCACGCCACCACCAGGTAGGCCACCGCGACCTTGTAAACATTGCGCCGCTTGAGTTCGGCGAAGAAGTTATCTGTCTTCATCCGTGAGTTACTTGCCCGATCCGATCGCTGCCTTATAGACATTACATCGCTTCAACTCGCTGGGAAATTGTCGCCAATCCATTACCTCTAAACTTGGCCACGGCCCATGCTTGTAGCTTCCCATGAGACATTTAGACAGCACAATTACATACTGAAATCGCGAACGCCTTTTCGCTTGCCACTCTCCCCGCTGATTTCTAGACTGACCTCAGTGCTGATACACAACGGCGCTTTGCCATGTCTCGCGAAACACATTCCGAGAGAGCAGAGAGCGACCACGCGTACCGCGAGCCGCCCTAATCAGCAAAACCTTCCCGCGTACCTGCTATTTCCCGCGCTGGAAACTGATCGCATGGTTCCCGATTGGTGCGCTCGACGAAGCCTTCCTCCACCAGGCCATTGATTTTCTTGAGCTGGAGGAAAGCATGCAGGATGCACCGTTTGATCGCTATGCTGACCTGTGCGGCCTATCGGATCTTCGCCTAAGCATGAATACCGTCTTTACAGCCGCGCGCCGGCGCCGCTGGGTCAGGCAACCCGCCAAGGGCGCGATCTTTGCCAGCAATCCCATCACCCTGGATGTGGTGCGGATGTATGAGCGCTTGATGGACGGGGCCATGGTCGAAGTGCGCGCCTTCGAAGAGCGCAGCGCTGCCGCCAACTGGCTCGAGGTCCCGGAAGAAACGCTCCTTTGCCCCTTCTGAATTCTTTTTCCCTGCCAAAACGGTAACCGCCCTACTCCGTCGAGGCGTTATCTTCTTACCCGCGCTGTAACGACCAGGAAAGAAGAGACCGAGCGAGATAACTGCATCAGTTATTATCGAGCTTCACTGTCTTGGCGCTGCCGCCGGCACGACCATTTTCGCAACAAAGGCGGCGAAGCGCGGATCATCGCGGATCGGGTCCCAAATTGGTTCGTCCTTGTAGAAGACACCGAGCGCTCCTGTAGCCAGGCCGCGGTCCAACCATGAAAATGCCTGCTCCTTGTCGTTCAAGGTCGCGTAGATCTTGGCAATCCAGTGAGCCGTGCTCAGACTTGCACCGGATTTGGCTTCCAGTTCCTTAATCGTTTGCAGCGCCTCCGCCTGTTTGCCCGAGGCGGCGTAGGCCATCCCAGTGCTATAGATCAGGAGTGTATCATCCTTTCTTGTGTCTTTGGCCTTCTCAATTTCCGCGAAGGCTTCGTTAAGCGCACCGTTTCGAATGAAGAGACCTATTTCCCAGGTCGCGCTAAGTGCCGGTCCCAGTTCATTAGCCTCACGCAACAACTCGAACGCTCGTTTGTAATCTCGCTTGAAGTAGTAAGGAATAACTACCGCTCGCGCGATGACCGACGACAATGGATCAAGCTCGCGAGCTTTCCGGAGTTCCACCAGCGCTTCATCCAGCCGTCCCTGCCGGATCAAGGAAAGTCCCAGATTATAATGCGCTACGGCCAGGTTCGGGTTCAGCTCGATCGCATGCTTCAGTTCTCTGTCGCCAGTTGGGAAATCCGAAGGAGCGAAGGCAATATAGACCTGACCAAGTGCGGTGTGAGCTTCGGCCAGCTTATCATCGAGCTCGAGGGCCTTGCGCGCGGCTTCTTCCGCTTTGCGTCGGCCTTCCACTGGCGCGATCGAGCCATAGTAGCCGAGATTGGCATAGGCATCCGACAGGCCGGCATAGGCAAGTGCATACTTACCGTCTTCCTGGAGCGCTTTCTCATAGTAACTAACAGACGCAAGCAGGTCCGCGTTCGTGCGCCGTTGCGCGGCCGTGCGGCCTTGCATGTAGTATTGAAAAGCTTTGAGGTTCTCGGTCGGACGCTTGGCCAGTTGCTCTTGTTCCGCGCCGGTTAGCTTAAGACGCAGCTTGGTCGAAACTTCTTTGGCGATTTCTTCCTGGACGGCAAACACATCAGCCAGCTTGCGGTTATATTGCTGACCCCACATCTGGCTATTGTCCTGCGCGTTGATCAACTCGACGCCGATAGTTAAGCCATCACCGCGTTGTCTGACCCGGCCCGTGAGCAAGGTCTGCACCTTCAACTCCTTTCCCACCGTCTGCGCATCGGTCTCCTTACCCTTGTAATGAAAAACCGAGTTACGCGACATCACCTTCAGCTTCGGTAGCTCGGAAAGGGCGTTGATGATGCTTTCGGGAATACCGTCACAAAGATAGTCGGCATCTGGGTCGCGGTTCTGATTTTCAAATGGCAGCACTGCGATCGACTTTTCTGCTAGACCGCTCGTTGTAACTCGGTTCGTCGCGCTATACCGACCGATAAAAAAGAGTCCGACCGAGAGCAGCGCAGCTGCGATCACGACGTAAATCCAGGTATGCTTCTGTGGTTGTCGCGCCTGTGCTACAGGGTCGACATCTTCGGTGCGCTTCAAGCCTTCCGGCGTCAATTCAAATGCCCATGCAATGACGAGCGCGATCGGAAATCCGATTACGATTGCGAGCACCACGAGGCGCACGGCCCAATTCGGAATCTCGAAAAACGGGAAGACCTGTGTCGCGATTTGAACCAAGAGCCAACCAACGACCGCATACGCCACCGCGACCTTGTAAACGTTACGTCGCTTCAGTTCGGCGAAAAAATTGCTGAGGTTCATTGCTTTGCGGCAGTAAATCCGATCTTGCGCATTTACTCAGGTATTGCCGGCAATCTCCAGCCCAGCCTTGCGCAAGCCGTCAATAAGATGCTTCCCGTAATCGGGCGTCCACCATTTCGCGACGTCCTTGCTTACGGTGTCGGCGAAGTCTGGTCGCAGTTTGAGCAGATCGCGCAGAGCTTTACCCGCGGCATCATCTTCTCCTAGCTGTCCATAGCAAGCGGCTATGGCCACCTGCGTACCCCAATGGCCCGGCAGGTTAGCTTTGAGCACGAAATTCAATGCGCCGCGGTAGTCGCCTAGCCGGTATGCGTTGTAGAAGTCAGCATACCAGTACCATCCGGGATGATTGGGATTGAGCTGCTTGGCGCGGTCGGCGAGTGCCATCCCGCGCTCCCAGTCGCCCGCATAGGTCAGTAACTCGCCGACAAAAGCGATGGAATTGCCGTCCATCGGGTTGAGTGCGACGGCGCGCTCCGCCGCATTACGAAAGCTCTGGAATTCCTTTTGGAAGAAGAGCGCCTGGGCCAGACTGAAATAGCCCAGATGATTGGATGGCGTTACCTCGACCGCGCGCCGCGCCGCAGTCGCTCCGCTCGTTAGGGAATCGGCGTGAAGGTTGAAGCCTTGCGCGTAATCCTGAACGCACAGTAACGCCAGCATCGCCCACGCATCACCATAAGCAGGTGTTCTTCGCACGGCCAGTTCCAGGCCAGACCGCGCCGCGGCAAGCTCTTCTGCATTGACCCGCTCGAAGTAGCCGAAGCTGCGCAGCACGGCCTCATAAGGACTCAACTGTTCGGGAGTGCTGCTGCGAACAACTGCACTCATGCTTCGGGGCAGAACCCCGTTCATATCAGCAACTGTAGAAACAATTCGCGGAACTAACTCGTCCTGTAACTCAAAGACTGCCTCGGGACTAAAGTTACGTTCATAGGTCTCAGCCCAGAGATGTGCACCTGAGAGTGCATCTACTAACTGCACCGTAAGACGTAGCTTGCTTCCCGCATGACGCAGGCTACCTTCCATTACGTAGCGCGCGCCCAGTTCCTTGCCAGCGGAGCGAACATCAGCCGACTCACTGGCGAAGCGTGAAGTAGAACTACGCGCGATGATCTTAAGGTAGGAGAAGCGCGACAGGCCGGTCACGATCTCCTCAGTTAGTCCTTCAGCCAGGGCTGTGAGATCAGAGTTGCTACCGCTATACTTAAATGGCAACACCGCGACCCAGAATCCTTCATCCGCGCGAACGGTTCCCGACTCGGACGCCTTCATCGCAGCCGACGCTCCCGCTTTGTCGCCGATCTCCAGTCCCGCCTTCCGCAGTCCGTCAAGCAGATGCTCAGTGAGTTCTGGGTCAAGCCACTTGCCAAATTCCTCTCGCGCAGTCGCGCCGAAGGTGGGCACCAGCGCGTGCAGTTCCCGCAACGCCGCGCTCGCGCGCTGCTGTTCGTTGAGCTGCCCATAGACAGCAGCCAGGTACACGTGCGGCCAACGGTAGGCGGGCATGTTGACCTTCAGGACGCTTGACAGTGCGCCGCTATAGTCATGCTTGCGATAGGCATCGCAAAAGGCAACATAGTGATACCAGCCTGCATGATGTGGGTTGAGCTGCATCGCTCGTTCCACTATTCCCAGGCCGTGTTCCCAGTCACCGGCATAAGCGATCATGTTTCCGAGTATTGCCGCGGTGGAGGAATCCATGCGATTCAGGCCGAGGGCGCGCTCCGCTGCTGGGCGAAAGGCCTGGTAGTCTTTTTGGAAGAACAATGAGGTAGCCAATGCGCAGTGGGCGAAGTGGCTGGTCGGCGCAGATGCGACCGCTCGTTGCGCAGCAGCACGAGCGCGGCCTACTGGATCGGGTCGGAGGTTGTAACCGAACGCGTACTCGTGCCAGTAAATCGACGCCAGTGCGGCGAGGCAGTCACTGTGGTTTGGGGCGCCGGCGACTGCCGCTTCGAGTATGTCGCGGACTTCCGCGTGCTCCTCCGGAGTCATGCGCTCCCAGTAACCGAACGCGCGCAGAACAGCCTCATGCGCGGAGAATTGACCGGCGCTCCTGCCGCGTAGCGACTCACTCATGCTATGCACCAGAGCGCCGTATTGATCAGCGACCGTCGAAACAATCCGCGGGACCAAATCGTCCTGTAACTCGAAAATAGTTTCCGGACTAAGGTCGCGTTCATAGTTCTCAGCCCACAGATGAGCGCCGGTCTTCGCATCAACGAGTTGAACCGCGAGGCGCAGCTTCGTTCCCGCTTGGCGGAGGCTCCCTTCCATGACATAGCGCGCGCCTAGTTCCTTGCCGGCGGAACGAACGTCAACCGACTCACTGGCATAACGCGAAGTAGAACTGCGCGCAATGACCTTGAGGTAGGAGAAGCGCGACAGCCCGGTGACAATCTCCTCGGTTAATCCCTCAGCCAGGGCCATGAGATCGGGGCTGCTGCCGCTGGACTTAAATGGCAACACTGCGACCCAGAATCCTTCATCCGCCCGCTCGCCCCGATGAAGCTTCTCTGGCGTGTGCGCGTTTCCAAGTTCATCGGTATAAAGGTTGACCAGGTGAAGGCGCACGCCGTGCTTTACTTCGCATTCGCCCAGGGAGTGAAGCTGAGGCGCCCATTGCTGGTAGTGCTCCAAGTCTTCTGCGACTCGTCTGGAGAGAAGGATGTGTCCGGCATCACCGCAATCCATCACGCGCTGCGCCATGTTAATGCCGGCTCCGGCAATGTTAGCTTGTTCGTTAAGATCAGTTACTTCATTGACGGGCCCGCTGTGGATACCCATGCGCACTTGTAGCTCTGGGTAACTCTTGAGAGCCTTACTAATCTCCAAAGCACAAAGCACGGGAGCTTCCGGGTTAGTTCGAAAAACCAACGCCCCGCCATCACCAGTTGGTAATCGTAGTAACTTGCCTTCCGCCTCCGCGATGCGGAACTGCTCTGTCCCGCGCACGATCTCTTTCAGCTTCTGTAGCTGTTCGCTCTGCTCGTTGATGAGCAATTTCGAATAACCAACGATGTCGATGAAAAGCACGTGACCAATCTCGAACTTAACTTCGGAAGGAGCATCGGAGGGCATGGTTTACTTCTCCTGGCAAAGCTTCTGGAAATGCGGAGCCTTCCTCAGTGGATCCCACATAGAATTCACAGGTTCGGTTTACGCTTGCGCCATTCCGTGGCCTGCTCGTAAGCATAGGCGAGACGCAGAACCATTTCGTCACTGCCAGGTGAACCGGTTATTTGAAGGCCGATCGGCAAGCCCGCGCGAGTAAAGCCGCAAGGAACCGAAACGGTCGGCAGGCCCAGCATGTTGAACGGTCTCGTATTGCGCAGCATGAGGAGTTCCTTGTCGCGAAGAGTATTCGGATCGAGTAGATCAGCGATAGCGAACGGAGGCACGCACGCAGTAGGAGTGACCAGGAGATCGACCGTCTCGAACACGCTCGCGACGGAGCGTCGCATCTGTTCCATCTCGTGCTGCGCCTCGGCATAGGCGGAGTCTGTGATGTCTTTCCCCGCCTGAATTCTCTTGAGCGTCTGCACCTGGTAAAGCTCGGGACTCGTGGCAACGAATTTCTTGTGATAAGCATATGCTTCCGCGCGCAAAATCGTGACGTAGGGATCCATGATGGAGGCATACGTATCGTTAGTCGCCAGTGATGCGATGTCGCGCTGAGAATGCGTCAGTGTTTTCAGAACTAAGAGGGCCGCTTCCGTGGCCGCTTGAGTTTCGGGATGAAGTCCCTCGTAGAAGTAGGCGCGTGGAACACCGAGCCGCAATGAAGAGGTCGCGGCGGATATGCTAGCGGCATAATTTGGAACGGAAACATCCATGCTAGCCTTGTCCTGCTTGTCGTAGCCTGCGATTACCTGAAGCATCAATGCGGCGTCCGTGACTGTGCGCGTTATAGGTCCCAGGTGGTCCAGGGATTGCGACAAAGGTATGACACCGGCAGTGCTCACACGTCCGTAGGTAGGCTTAAATCCAACCAGGCCGCAGTAACCTGCCGGTTGACGGATCGAACCGCCCGTGTCGGAACCAATCGCACCATAACAGAGTTGTGCGGCGACCGCAGCCGCAGATCCGCCGGACGAGCCGCCCGGGCAATAATCAAGATTCCAGGGATTGTGCACTGGCCCGAAATAACTGATCACGGAGCTGCCGCCATAAGCGAACTCGTGCATGTTAAGTTTGCCGAGGATCACAGCTCCGGCAGTTCTTAGGCGGCGCACAATCTCAGCGTCCTGTGCGGGCACGCGATCCTTGAATAACTCGCTGCCCGCGGTGGTGCGCACACCAGCCGTATCTACCAGATCCTTCAGCGCGATCGGGATTCCATGCAGCGGACCTTTCCAGCCATCGCGCTGAATTTCTGCCTCGGCCCGGCGAGCATCCGCCAGCGCGGAGTCAGCCGTAACCGTGATGAAGGCGTTGAGCTTTGGATTGAATCGGTCGATCCGACTTAAACATTCTCGGGTTAACTCGACTGGTGACACCTTTTTGCTGCGGACCAGCTGAGAAACTTCACCTAGATCTAGTCGACTAACATTTGTGCGCTCTCCGTTTTTCTGCGCGCCGCCAGAAGCGTCAGCCGTGTATTTGTCGATGCCCATCATCAATGTGCCTGTCGCTCCAACTATAGCGCTCTTAATAAACGTCCGGCGAGAACGGAAACCTTCTGGTACAATCATTGCCAATAGTCGGGCTGGGACAATTTTCTCTCCTAGCTCATTAAGGCCATTATGGCCGCGATAACTTCACGGTTCTTGCATTGCTACCTTGTAGACATTACGCCGCTTTAGTTCGGCGAAGAAATTGCGCGGATTCATTTCAATTGGTCGTGAGCCCAGCCCATCGAACGTTGAAAGGTCTCCCAGCGCGGATCGGATCGGAGAGGGTCGAGCAGAGGATCGTTAGGGTACTCAGGCCAGGCCGGCGTCTTGCTGTTGACGCGCCCGCTCTAGCCAGATAAAGGCCTGATCCTTGTCCCCGCGCCCGCTGTAAATCTCGGCAATCTGAAACGCGCCCACGTCCGCATCGTCCTTGATCAAAGCGGCGAGGACGGCATCCGACTCTTCCTTTCGGTCAAGGTTCCAAAGCGCAACAGCGGAGACGACAAGGCGAGCGAACTCGCTGGTTTCGTGCTCCGCCGCGGCCAGTGCCTCCGCATTTTTTCCTTCGAGAAGGTCCGCCATTCCACCACCGGCAAAGGCCCAGGGCGTGGAGGGATTCAGCTCAGCCACGCGTTCATATTCCGCGCGTGCTTCGGCCGGGCGGCGTGCCTGGAGAAGCGCATTAGCCAGATAACTTCGAACTTCTGCGTTCACCGGATCCAACGCGACCGCCTGGCGCGCGAGTTCTATTGCGCCAGCGTAATCGCCAAACATTACCGCCACCTGCGCCGCGGATTTGAGGATCACCGCGTCGGAAGGCGCGAGCGTCTTCGCCCGCCTAATCGTCTCGGCCCCGCCTTTCCAGTCGAAATCGTAGTTGAATTGAATATCGAAGCGCGCGCTGAGTGCCGCGGGCAAATCTGGATCTAACTGCATGGCTCGATCCGCCGCGTCGCGCGCGCGCGCCAGGCCAGCGCTGAATTGCGCTCGCGTCAATTTGTCGGACCATCCGGTCTCCAGATTCGACACACGAGACAGAGCCGCCCACGCTAACGCAAACTCCGCATCCAATTGGCAGGCGCGCTCGAGGAAAGCACGCGCCTTTTCGAAATCCGCAATCGAGAACCGGTTCAGGTAATAGCGGCCCTGTAAGTATTGCTGGTAAGCTTCGGGATTGCTGGTGCGCGGCGCTTTCGGTAAGTCCTGAGCCGGTAACAGCTTCACCTTCAACGCCGCTACTACGTCACCCGCGATTTCATCCTGAACCTTGAAGACATCTGTCAGGTCACGGTCATAAGTTTGCGACCAGAGATGCGAACTGTCGGAAGCGCGGATCAATTGCGCGGTGATGCGCAAGGTCCTGGCGGATTTGCGCACGCTGCCTTCGAGCACGTTGGCTACGTTCAATGTCCTGGCGATGGTCGGGACATCGACTTCCTTGCCCTTGAACGAAAATGACGAAGTGCGCGCAATCACGCGCAACTGCGGAATGTGCGCCAACTGGTTAAGTAACTCTTCGGAAAGGCCATCGGAGAAGTAGTCCTGCTCCTTGTCGGAACTCATGTTGACGAAAGGCAGCACGGCGATCGATTGGGGCGGATGATTCGTTAGGAATAACTGCCGCTGTTCTATTACCGGCGGTGTAGCGACCAAGGAAGAACAACACTACTGACATCGCTGCGCCGATGACGGCGACATGATCCAGGCGTGTTTCTTCTTCCGCGCACTGAGCGCCGGCATCGCGTCTGCAACCTCGGTTCGCTTGATTCCTTCCGGCGTCAGCTCGAAGGCCCACGCAATCACGAGCGCAATCGGAAATCCAATTGCGATTGCGAGCACGACAAGGCGCACCGCCCAGTTCGGGATTTCAAAGAATGGAAAGACCTGCGTCGCGATTTGCACGAGCAGCCAACCGACCACGGCGTAGGCAACAGCAACCTTGTAAACATTGCGCCGCTTTAGCTCGGCAAAGAAGTTGTTGCTCTTCACTTCTTTGACTCTGCTTTGGTCTTGTCAACCTTCTGGACTAGCGCTTCGAAGCGCGGCTCGTTGCGTACGCTGTCGTAAAGCTGATCGCCATTGATCCACCAAAAAATGGGGTCCCGGTCTTCGTAAGCTTTCTCCAGCCAATCCAAAGCTTTCTCGTCTTCGCCCAGTCCTAAGTAAACGGCCGCCCGATTTGCGGGTGAGACATATCGCTGCTTCGCCAGCTCATCTAACTCGCGCAGGACCTGCTCGGCTTTCGCGCGATCACCCGAGACGGCATAGGCGTAGCCAACCGAGCTGACATACCATGGCAGGTCATCCAGCGTCGTAGCTTTTTGGAACTCGGTTGTTGCCTCGGTCTTGTATCCTTTCGCGATCAAGCACCAGCCCAGGATCGAGTGGGCGAAACCATTATTCGGATCCAATTCCAAGGTCTTGCGGATCTGCGTAGTCGCGTCCTCGTAACGGCGCGCCCAGTAAAGAAAGAAGGCGAGGTCTGTATTCAGGAAAGTGTTTAGCGGATCGAGCTCGAGCGCCTTCTTTTCTGCCGCGATCGCGTCGTCGAACCGGCCAATTTCCCCGAAGGTCCAACCGTATTGATCATAAATCAGAGCCAGGTTGGGATTCAATTCCACGGCGCGGTCGAGTTCCTTCTCGGAGGCGTGCCCTCCGAGCAGGCTGAAGAGAGCTATCCCCATGGATAGATGCGCTTCGGCGAGATTGGGATCAAGCGCCAGCGCCTTCTGCGCCAGTTCCATTTCCTTGGCCCAAGCTTCCCGGCCCGGCATTAATTGTCCTCCAGCCCAGCCGTAAGTGTCAGCTAGCCCTGAATAAGCCAAAGCGAAGTTGGGATCTACTTTCAACGCCTCTTCATAGTAGTGGATGGCGTTGGTCCAACCAGCGCGGGTAAATTTCTGGAAATGATAACGGCCTAACAAGTAGAGGCGGTGCGCTTCCGGATCCTCAGTCGCCTTCTTCGCAAAGGCGCGCTCTTCATCGACACCTAGCTGGACCTGTAATGCCTGGACGACGCGTTTCGCCACGTCGCTTTGCACAGCCAGGATGTCTTTCATGTCGCCGTCGTAGGTTTCGGACCAGAGATGGTAACCATCGGTTACCTTGACCAGCTGAGCCGTAATCCGAAGTTTGTCGCCCGCTTTCCGCACGCTGCCTTCCAAGACGGTATTGACGTGCAATTCCTCGCCGACCTTGCGGAAGATGCCTTCCTCGTTCCTGCCTTTGAAGGCAAAGGATGAACTACGCCCCGGCACGCGCAGGCCCTTCACTTTCGTTAACACGTTTAGCAACTCTTCGGTCATGCCGTCGCTCAGATATTCGTCGTTCTTGTCTGCGCTCAAGTTAACGAACGGCAGAACGGCGATTGATTTCTGATCGCTGGGCGGCGCCGCGCTAGAGTTCGAGGCAGTTGGTGAAGTTGTAGCTTGTCTGCCTGATGAATGAGCCAACCACCAGGTAAGCGCGGCCGCGGCTAACAAGACGGCCGCGAGCGCGATCCATCTCCTGGCAGCCGAAGTAGTGGGCCTGTTAGCTATTGCCGATTTGGAAGGCTGTTCCCACGGCAGCACGATGCGAAACAAATCCATCGGCACGGAAATGTTCTTCAGCTCGGTCGGCGCGAGCTTTTGGAAGCGCGCCTCGAGCGCGTTACGAATCTGCCGTTCCACATCCATCGAAACGCAAATCCCACCCGCGCCTGCCAGCGGTTCGATGCGTGAGGCGATGTTGACTCCGTCGCCGTAGACATCGCCTTCGCGATGCACGACGTCACCAATGTGAATGCCAATCTTTAGTTCGATGCGTCGGTCGGGCGTGACGTCGTGATTGCGCTTGGCCAGGGTGCGCTGGATTTCGATCGCGCACTGGGCCGCTTCCAACGCACTCTGGAATTCGATCAGGAAAGCATCACCGATCGTTTTGATCTCGGTGCCGTTGAATCTGGGAAGAATTTCCCGCAATAGCCGCCGATGTTCCTCTAACAATTCCAGCGCAAGCTTGTCATCCCGTTGGGCCAATGCGCTGTAACCCACCATGTCGGTAAACATGATGGCAGCTAGTTTGCGTTGTTCGGAACGGCTCACTTCAATTGGTCGGCGGCCACGCCCATCTTGCGCAAGAACGCATCCCAACGCGTATCTTGCCTGAGGTTCGCGAGAAACGGATCGATCTGCAGGCCAACCAGGCCCGAGTCGCGCTGTCGGTAGGCGCGCTCCAGCCACTCGAAGGCGTGGTCTTTTTCCCCGCGATACGCGTACACTTCGGCAATTTGATAGGCGGCCCCGTCGCCGGAAGTCTCGATCAAGCGGGCGAGAGTGGCATCTGAATCCGGGATTCGTTTCTGACCCCAGCGGGCCAGGGCCACAACCAGGAGTCGGGCCCACTCGGCTTCGTCCTTCTCTGCCTCTACGGCGGCTTCCTCAAATCTACTTTGCAGAAGGTATGAAAGAGCAAGACCGGCATGGCTCCAAGGTGACGTCGGAATGAGCTCGACTACGCGAGCATACTGCGCCTGCGCTTCGGCCGCTTGCCCGGTCAGAGCAAGATTGAAAGCGAGGAACGATAGCGCGGCCGGGTTAACCGGATCCAAATCGACAGCCTTATGATAAAGTGCCATCCCCTGCGCTACATCCCCTTTGGCAAAGGCAAGGGTGCCTGCGTCGATAACGATCGCCGGGTCCGCGGGCGCCAGGGCCAGCGCCGTGCGCAAAGTCTCAGAGGCTCCGTTCCAATCAAAATCGAAACTAAGCTGGATGTCGGCGCGAGCGCGCAACGCATCCGGCAGGTTGGGTTCGAGTGCGAGGGCTCGCGCGGCAGCTTCCCGCGCGCGGGCTAACCGGTCGTTAAAGACGGCCAAGCCTCCGGAGGTAGCATATTTGCAGTACCACAGGTGGGTATCAGCCAGGCCAGCCCACGCCAGCGCGAAGGAAGGATCGAGTTCCACCGCTCGTTGAAACTCGGCCAACGCATCGTCCGTACTTTTCTCCGAGTAGCGGTTAAAATAGAAGCGGCCTTGCAGGTAATGTTGGTGGGCATCCACATTTTTCGTCCCGCCTTTTTCCGCCGCCTCCACCTGCGCTCGAATTGTTTCCTTGCCCGCCGTGCTATTCGTTAGCTGACCTTTCAATTGCGCAACGATAGTTTGAGCCAGCTCTGTCTGCACCGCGAACACGTCTTTCAAATTGCGCGTGTAATTTTCCGACCATTGTTGTTCGCCGGTGTTAGCCTCAGTAAGGCGAGCCGCGATGCGCACAACGTCGCCGGCTTTGCGTACACTTCCTTCGACCAGATGCGCTACACCTAGTTTCTCTCCAATTTCCTGCGCGGTTACGTTCTTGCCTTTGAATGAAAAGGCCGAGGTCCGCGCGGCCACGTGCAGCCCGGGAATCTTTTGCAGTACAGTCAGCAGTTCCTCACTGATTCCATCCGAGAAATATTCGCTGCCTTTGTCGTCGCTGAGATTATCGAACGCCAGCACAGCGACCGACTTCTCGTTAGGCACTAATTTCGAGTTCGCCCCCACGCTGGGCGCCTCGTGGCGCTGATTCCGCACAAACTTATCGAAGGCAAAGTAACTAAGAGCTAGCAAGAGAACGACAATGATCATGCGGTCCATGCGCCGCGCGGTTTGCGGAGCGATCGACTGCTCAGGTGCTACCTCTTCATCACGCTTAAGTCCTTCCGGCGTCAGCTCGAAGACCCAGCTAAAGATCAGGGCCGGGACAAAACCGATCGCGAGCAGAATAACAATGGTGCGCGGCAACCACTCGGGCGCACCAAACATCGGCAGGACTGTGCTAGCTACTTGAGTTAGTAACCAGGCACCGACCAAATAGAGCCCGGCCATGCGGATGACATTGCGTCGCTTCAGTTCGGCGAAGAAGTTGTCAGCCTTCATTGTTTTCCGCGGTTACTTTCTTGCAGCAACGCTTCGAAACGCGGATCACCGCGCAATGAGTCCCACTTTGGCGACATTTTCAGGTCGCCGTATGGGACGCCAGTGGGAAGCTTCACTACGATAGCGAGCTGTTCCAAGGCCAGGTCCTTTTCGCCTAACCAGGCGTAGATCATGGCAAGGTTAGTAACATAGCCCGGCCCATCCCAGCTATCCTTGGAGAGCGGGAGTAACTCAACGGCACGTTTGCCTTCGGCGATCGCGTTCGGCTTATCGCCGAGCCCGGCATCGATCAGTCCCAGGATCATCCAGCCCCCCGGATAGTCGGGCAGTCTTTGCGTTATTGGTAAGGTGGCGGCCCGTGCCGCTGTGAAAGCAGCCCGCGCTTTTTCCTCATCTCCGAAACTGCGCGCGACCAGCCCGACAAACCAATCGCGCGGCCATGCGGTGTCGGTGAAGGAATCGACGGTGCCGTCAGGAGGGATAAGACTTAGAGCTTGCTCCGCCGCGGCGCGGTTACGCTCCGCCAGCGCGCATTCTACAAACAAAATTGGAGTGGCCGCGGCATTACCTGCGCGTTGCACTTCGTCGAGTTGCGCGCGCCAGCCCTTTGTCTCTCCCCGGTCAAGGTAAGACAACTGCGCCAGGAACGCTCCGGCAAAGTGGTCCTGTGGATTCAAAGCATAGGAGCGCTCCAGGTAGCTTTTTGCTTCGGCGTAGCGACGCAGGCCGGCGAAAGTAAAGCCAGCTTCCTCGAAGATGAAACCATCGCGAGGATCGGTCAGCGCCGCGTGCTGAAAACTCAGGACAGCATCATCCCAGCGACCTTGACGACGATCAATCGCCCCGATGATGAGGTCGACGCGTCCCGAGTTAGGAAGTAACTTGCGCGCTAACTGTAGCTCTGCCCGCGCCTTCTCGTAATCGCGGAAGCCATGATAAAGGTAGGTTGCCTTGGCGAGATGAACTTCTCCGGCATTGGGTTCGATGCTTTCCGCTTTTTCCAAAGCTATCCTGGCTAACTCCAGTCGCTCCGGTGTGGGATCGAAACCGCCCCAATAGAGATCAGTGTGCACTTCGACCATGAGCGTATAGGCGCGGTAATACTTCGGGTCACGCGCGACTGCTTCCTCGAGTAACTTAATGGCTTCTAGCAGGCTCTCTTTGCTATTCGAAACGTTCACCAGGTCGTCGAGCTCGCGCGCGCGGAGGTAGAGATCGTGAGCGGTCAGGTCGGTCGTAGGCGGTTGCTGAATAGCTTTACGTTCGTTAGGCGAGAGTTTGGCTTGTAGTTGTCCGGCGATCGTCTCTGCAATTTCGCTTTGAATAGCGAAGACATCTTTGAGGTCGCGATCATAGGTCTGTGCCCAGAGATGCGCATCTGTGCGCGCATCGATTAACTGCGCGTTGACTCTTACCTTCCCGGCCGCGCGCTGGACGCTGCCTTCGAGTAAGTGGGCTACACCCAGCTCCTGGCCGATCTTGCGCAGGTTACGCGCGGCTGCGTCACGATATTGCATCACGCTGGTGCGGCTGATGACTTTAAGGTCGGCGACCTTGGCCAGGTCGGTCAGAATTTCATCCTGCACGCCATCAGTGAAGTAACTATTCTCCTTGTCGCTGCTTAGGTTCTCAAAAGGAAGAACGGCGATCGATTTCTCCGGTTGATCGCTCGGCAAAGCGAGAGGCTTGTCTTGCGGCGCGCGCGCGACGGTAGCAAAACGCCAGAGAAAACCACCGCCTAACGCCAGGACCAAACCGATGATGACAAGCTCCGTTCCGCTAACTCGCTGCGCACCGCGTTCGCCGTGATACCAGGCCAGAACTAGAGTAACAAAGAAGCCGACGATCAGCGCCAAGGTAATCCCGCGCCGCACACCTTCCGGCCATCCGAACTGCTGCGCGACAATGTCGATTCCTTGCAGCGAGGCGAAGGCGGCCGCGACATAGGCAATGGCCCATTGCACCAGCTTGCGTTGCTTCAGACGTTGGAGGAATTCGTTCATTGCCCAGCACTCTTGCCATTAACACCGTATTTCGTCAGGAGCGCCTTGAAACGTGCATCGTCACGGATCGGATTCCATCGCGGATCGAGATGCAGCGAGGCCACGGATAAGACGTGACCGACCGGGGCAGCCAAGAGCTGTTCGATGTGAGTAATGGCCGAATCTTTTTCGCCGAGCTGCGCTTCAGTCATGGCGAAATGAGTTAGATAGGAACCTCCAACAAGGACGTCCCGCGAGATGGGTAAGGCAGTGGTAGCGCGTCGCCCCGCGTTCAGGGCTGCCTCCTTGTCTCCCAGTCCAGCGTAGACCAGGCCCAGATAACCTTGCGCGTCAGCCTCAACCCGCGGATTACCAAGCAAGCCTTCCAATGCTTTCTTCGCCTCGAGGAAGGCGGCGCGAGCTAGTCCGGCTTCTCCCTTTTGCACCAATGCCTGGGCGCGCAGCAAACTGATCGGTTGACGAGAACTCTGGTAAACATCGAGCAGCCAGGCCGGCGCATGTTCCAAAACCGCCAGGGCCTGATCAGGCTGACGCATGGCGAGAGCTAGTTGCCATCGCATCAAGGAGGCGGAACCTTCCACATCGCCTTCGGGCGGCATCGCGGCCAGCTTCTTACTGGCGAAATCAAGGTCGCCCTTCATTATCAACGCAGTCACCTGATCGACCTGCGATTCGTAGTCGTCGGGAACGATCGCCAGAGCCCGGTCGAAAACCGGCAGCGCTTCGGTGTAACGACGTGTGTAGAGAAAGGTAGCGGCGATTTCGCGGGGCAATTGATTGTCGCGCGGGTTCAAGGCAGCCGCCTTCTCAAGCCCGTGCATGGCCTCATCCATTTTTGATTGCCGACGAACCACGAAGCTGATCGCAGCCTGGACCGTAGCGCTGTTAGGCAGGCTCTTCTGGGCGAGGTCGAATTCGGCGAGCGCCGACCCGTAGTCGCGATGGCCCCAGTAGTGAAAAACGCCCATGGCGAGGTGCGCTTCGCCGAGATCTGGTTGCAGCGTCAAGGCACGACGTGCGGCAGTCTCGGCCGCTTCGAGTGCTTCCGGGCTGGGATCGAAGTTATACCACCAGGCTCGCGACTTTAGGTAACTTAGCCTGGCATAGGCAAGGGCGAAGCCAGGATCGGCGGCGACTGCGCGCTCGTAGAGACCAGCGGCTCGCTGCACTGTCTCCACAGGATTCTTTACATTAGCCGTGGTGATCTGATTAGCGAAATACTCCGCCTTCAGGAACAAATCATAAGCCTCCGGATTCTTTGTCGGAACGCTGGCAACCCGCGCGGTCTCTTCAGGCAGAAGTTTTGCCCGCAGCGCGTCGGCCACGTTTTGCGCGACCTCGCTCTCGACCGAAAAGATATTCTTGATGTCGCGGTCGTAGCTCTCCGCCCAGAGATGCGAATCCTTCTCCGCTTCGATCAACTGCACGTTGACGCGGACCGAGCCCTCCGCCCGTTGCACGCTGCCTTCCAGGATATGGGCCACGCCTAGTTGTTGCGCAATCTCCCGCAGGTTATCGGGACGACTGCTGTAACGCATGGTCGAGGTTCGTGAGATGACCTTGAGCGCGCTGATCTTCGCGAGGCGGGTGAGGATTTCATCCTGGATGCCTTCGACGAAGTAGGCGTTCTCCTTCTCGGCGCTGAGATTCTCGAACGGTAAGACGGCGATCGACTTGTTAGGTATCGCACTCACTGGCTTGGGCGATGTTATCTTCTCGTTAGGCACGGCTTTCGCCAACGGCTCCTGCCCAACACCGGCAAACCGCCAAAGGAAGCCGCCGCCAACCGCAAGCAACAACGCAAGAATCAAGAGCTCGGTCCCGGTCATGCGCTGCGCGCCACGTTCTCCGTGATACCAGGCCAGGACCAACGTGACGAAGAAGCCGACGCTGAGCGCGACAATAACGAGGCGCATCGTTTGTTCCGGCCAGCCAAATCGCTGCGCAACGATGTCGATTCCTTGCAGCAACGCGAAGGCAGCCGCAACATAAGCCACCGCCCATTGCACCAGCTTGCGCTCTTTTAGACGCTGGAAGAACTCGTTCATGGCGAAGTTGTCTTTTTTTCAAATTCGCGCGCTGGAAGGATTTTCTCGGCGAGCGCTTCGAAGCGCGGCTGGCCACGCAAGTCGTCCAGCATGGGATCTACTCTGATGGTGAAGAGATCGTTGCCGGCACCCTCGCGATAGGCGCGCTCCAACGCGTCGATCGCCTGCTCTTTGTCGCCCAATCCCATAAACATCAGCGCCATGCTATAACCCGAGACGTAGCGGGATTTCGCCTCTTCCCTCAGATGCGCGAGGATTTTTTGTGCTTCGTCTTGTCGTCCGGCACGAGCATAGGCCTGCCCGAGATAAGCCAGCGCCTCTGGATCGTCGTCCAACTCCACCGCTTTTTGATATTCGGTGATGGCCTCAGCGAGCTGCCCTTTAAGCTGGAAGGCCTGGCCCAGATAGTAATGGGCAAGATAAAAACGCGGATCGATTTCTATAGTCTTGCGCAGTTGCGCAATCGCTTCGTCGTAGCGACGCGCATTGAAGTAAACATTTCCGCCGAGATCAGCGTTGTTGATTAATGAGAGCGGATCCAGTTCGACTGCGCGTTTTCCCTCCGCAATCGCGCGATCAAACCGCGCAAGTGCGGTCAAAGGTCCCCACGAAAGCCAATGATGCGCCATCGCGTAATTTGGATTTAACTGAATCGCGCGCTCGAATTCGGCAACCGATCGGTCGAACTCGAAGTCGAATGGACCCGCTATTCTTCCGGATGACGCGTGTGCCTCGGCCGACGTATCGTCGAGTTCGAGGGCCTTTTTCGCGGCCGCTCTCGCTTGCGGAATTGAGTCTTGTGGAGAAGCCGCACCAAAAACTGAGAGAATGACATACGAATCGGCCAGGCCAGCATAGGCGAGCGCGTAGGTAGGGTCTTTGGCTATGGCTTGATTGAAATAGTCGATCCCCTTGCGCAGGTCCGCGGCGGTCCGCTTGTTCCAAAAAAATCTGCCTTTGAGGTAAAGCTCGTAGGCTTCTGGATTGACGGTAGGAGTTTTTGCAATCGAGATTTTCTCGGAACCCGTGAGCTTCGCCTGCAAGGTGTCGGCAATGGTTTTCGCAATCTCACTTTCGACCGCGAAAATATCAGTCAGCTTGCGATCATAGGTGTCAGCCCAAAGATGCGCGTCGTTGAGCGCATTGATGAGCTGCACATTTACCCGCACCTGGTCATTCGCTTTTTGTACGCTGCCCTCCACGATATGCATCACGCCAAGCTGCTTCGCGATTTCACGCAGATCGGCCGGCGCGCTCTTGAACCTTTGCGTCGATGTGCGCGAGATGACTTTCAAATCGGCCACCTTTGCCAGCCGGGTCAGAATTTCATCCTGCACGCCTTCGGTGAAGTAGGCATTCGATTTGTCGTCGCTTAAGTTGTCAAAAGGGAGAACGGCAATACTCTTCTCCGGAATGTCAGGCAGCTCGGCCCTTGTCTTTGAAGTTGAGCTAGTAATTTCCTTCGGCCGAACAAACTGAAACACGAACAAGCCGGCCGCAATCACCGCCAGCACGGTCGTTATCGCGACAAGTTTACGTCCGGTCTTATGCGTGATCGACTTGTTAGGTTCTATCTCTGATTCTCGCTTGATCCCTTCCGGCGTGATTTCAAATGCCCAGGCCAGGATCAGGGCAACGGGAAACCCAAGCACGATCACTGCGACCACCACCTTCATGACCCACGCTGGAGCCTCGAAGGTCGGGAAAAGAATGGAAGCAGCCTGGATGAGCAGCCAGCTAACTACCGCATAAGCTACCGCGACCTTGTAAACGTTGCGTCGCTTTAGCTCCGAAAAGAACGAAGGGTTTTCGCTCATTTCGGTTTTTCTTCGCAAAGCTTCTGGAAACGCGGATCTTTGCGCAACGGATCCCAGAATGGATCAAGTTTAAGGTTTGCAGTCGTTAGGCCGGCCGGGACTTCGAGTAGGTGTGGCAACGCGGCAATGGCGGCATCGTGGTCGCCGAAAAGCGCCTGGATTTGCGCGAGTGTGATCTGGGCTCGCCGGCTTGTTCACCGCATCGTCGTCGTAGTCTTTGACCGCGCGCTGCGCCTGCTCGAGCGCCTTTTCCTTTTCTCCAAGCCCGGCATAAGCGAGCGCAAGAGTATAAGGTGTGCCGTTCGCGTCCGGCGGAACCGGTGCGTCAGGTTTCAGTTTGATCGCTTCGATGGCGCGAGAAAAACTTCGACGCGCATCCTCATCGCGGCCCGTCCACTGTTGACAAAAGCCAAGCTGGACCAGCGCGAGCTCGGTAATAGCGTCGAGCGGCTGTCCCGGTGGAACTGAGCTTAACTTTCGCTCGATCACGCTAATCGCGGTATCGAAGTGCCGTTCGTACATCGCCTGGCCGATCCGAGCAGACTGACGACAAAATCGTCCGTCGCATCTGCTGGAATCCGCGCGAGTTCCTGGGCGGCTTCATCCAACCGGCCTTCGTTTTGAAAAGTCACCGCTTTGGTTGCACGCGTCGAGGCCGAATCCGGTGAGATCTCAAGCGCGCGATCGATGGCGGCGCGCGCGTCGTCAAAGCGGCGCAAATAAGTGTAAAATTCGCCGCCGAGACTGCCGAGCAGCTGGAAGTCCCGCGGATCCAGCTCGAGCGCTTTCTTAAACGTCGCCTCGGCTTCCTGCCACAGACCAAGACGGCGTTGAACGAATGCCAGATTTTGTAAGAGGTAGGAATTATTCGGCAATCGTACTTGCGCCTGCTTGTAAGCGGTAACTGCGCCGGCGAAGTCGCGTAGAACCCGGTAGCGGTATGCACCTTGCGCAATCCAGGATTCCCCAGCGTCAGGTGCAAGGGCCATGGCGCGATCAGCCGCTTCCTTCACCGCCGCGGCTGTGTTCGTGTTCTGATCAACCGTGTTGAAGAAAAGAAAGCTTCGAAGCACGGCCAGTCGGGCCCAGGCAAAGGCGAAATTCGGATCAAGGCGGACAGCTTCAACGTATTCGCGCGCCGCCTGCTGATAGGCCTCGTAACCATATTGGGTGTGCTCGATCGCCAACCCGCGCAGGTAAGCATCGTAAGCCGCGGTGTTTTGCGTCGGCTTCTCGGTCACGGCCTTCTGCTCGTTCCCGGATAGTTTCGCGTTGAGCTGGTCGGCGATGGCACTGGCGACTTCGCCTTCGACGCCAAAGACATCATCGAGCTTACGATTGTAACTTTCGGCCCAGAGATGCTCGTCGGTCGCGGCACGGATGAGCTGCACGTTGATGTGCGCGGCGTTGGAAATTTTCTGCACGCTGCCTTCAAGAATATTCGCCACGCCCAACTGCTGGCCGATGTCCCGCAAATTATCCGGCGCGGCTCTTGTACTTCTGTGTCGATGTGCGCGAGATCACTTTGAGCGCTGCGATCTTCGACAACCGCGTCAGGATTTCATCCTGAATGCCTTCGGTAAAGTAGGCGTTCGCTTTGTCGTCGCTGAGATTTTCAAATGGAAGAACGGCGATCGATTTCTCCGAAATCGTCGCCATGGTGCCGGCGGAAGCTGATGGCGAGGGAGCCAGCGTGGCCGTTACCGCAGCCGGCTCGCCTGGTTTCGTTCGCAAAAAATGAAAGAGCATCAGACCGGCCGCGATCGCCGCCAGCACGATGGTGAGGCCAACGATCTTTCGTCCCGTATGGCGCGTGATCGATTCGTCCGGCGCGATTTCCGACTCGCGCTTGATTCCTTCCGGCGTGATTTCAAACGCCCATGACAAGACGAGCGCGATGGGAAAGCCGATGATCAGCAGCAAGACAACGAGGCGCACGGCCCAGTTGGGAATCTCGAAGAAGGGAAAGACCTGCGTCGCGATTTGAATGACCAGCCACGAGACGACGGCGTAGGCGACGGCGACCTTGTAAACGTTACGCCGCTTCAGTTCCCCAAAAAAATTTCGTAAATCCATTCTCTGGCCACGCCACGGTGCTTGTAACGTCGCGGCTGGCGTTTAGATAGCAAAAACCGCGCGGCGCCGGTGTCTTTCATCACGGTAATGCAGGCTTGATCTTTCCGGTCACATTGCCGACAAAGGGAGCGAGGGTTTCACTTGGCCGAAACTTCTCCACGCAACCATGAGCAGTGGCGGCAAGTCGGGATGGGAAACAGCCCCGGGGAAAAATGGGACGGGGCGCTTGTCGCGGCTGCTCAACAACCAATCGCAGCAATATGAAGAAATCTCTCCCTGGCTTGCTCGCAGTCTTGTTCACGCTCGTCGTTTCGCCGCCGATTACTCGCGCCGATGAAACCTGTTCTTCGCCTTACCTTGCCCGCATCGATGGGCAGGAGGAATTCGTCTATGTCTGGACGCTGGGTGTCGAAGGTCTGGGCGATGGTCAGGACAAGTTAGTTACCGTCGATGTTAAGCCCGGTTCGCCGACCTACGGCAAAGTCATTAGCAGCGTTTCCGTCGAAGGTCGTAACGAAGCGCATCATGGCGGATTCACCGATGATCGCCGCCAGCTCTGGCTCGCCGGTCTCGATACCAGCAAGATCTTCATCTTCGATGTCCACACTGATCCGGCGAAACCGAAGTTAATAAAGACAATCGACAACTTCGCCGCGACCACCGGTGGCGCGGCCGGACCACATGGCGCTTATGCCTTACCCGGGCGCGTCCTCATTCCATGTCTCTCCAACGCGAAGGACAAAGGCGGCCGCACGGCGCTGGTCGAATACAGTAACGACGGCAACTACATCGCGACCCATTGGCTGCCGACAAAGGATGACCCGTTAGGCGCGGCCGGGGCGGAGTTCGCCGACGGCTACGGTTATGACGCGCGCGTCCTGCCGCGCAAGAACGCGCTTCTTACTTCATCCTTCACCGGCTTGAGGAACTACATGACCGAATTCGGCAAGGTAGTCGCCGATCCTGAAGCGATGAAGCATTTCGGTGGGACGATGGTGATGTGGGATTTCCACACCCGCCAGCCCAAGAAAGTTTTCCAGGTGCCGGGCGCGCCGCTCGAAATCCGCTGGGCCTGGGGCGAGAAACATAACTACGCCTTCAGCGCCGCCGCACTGACCTCCAAGCTCTGGCTGGTTTACGCCGATGACAAAGGCGAGTGGCAGGCAAAGGACGTCGCGCCGATCAGTGACGTGAAAGGCGGCGTCCTCCCCGTCGACATTAGCCTGAGCGCGGATGACAAAACACTCTTTGTCGATTGCTTCGGCGACGGCAAATGCCGTGTCTTCGACGTTTCCGATCCGCAAGAGCCGAAACAGATCTACGAGAAACAAATCGGCAGGCAGGTCAACATGGTCTCGCAGAGCTGGGATGGGAAACGCATCTACTTCACCAGTTCGCTTCTCGCGAAGTGGGACAAGCAAGGCGCCGATAATGAGCAGTTCCTGCGCGCTTACTCATGGGATGGCAAAGAGTTGAAGCCAACCTTCGACCTGGACTTCACCGCGCTGAAGCTAGGTCGCGCGCATCACATGCTCTTTGGCTCAAGCAAACTTGGCGCACCGCGCACGGTCGCGAGCAACGATTAGTTACATGCGATGAATTCAGCGCGAAGTTGTAGCCACCGGCCTGTGGCCGGTCTCACCTTCGCGCTGAGTCTTGTCTTTGCTTCAGCCACACTTGCCCTGGCCGACGACCACTCTCCGCGCGACAGTGACTACGATTACGATCCCCCTGCCCCGGGCAGTTATTATCTACCGGTGATCAAACCAGCCGCCGATGGCACGCTACTGGACACTAATGGTAAGGCTGTAAGTCTTCGCGACCTTACCCATGGCCGCATAACAATCATGAGTTTCATCTACACGCGCTGCGCTGCGCAGAAGGCATGTCCTTATGCCACAGGCGTGCTAGGGCAGCTGCACGAACTTAGCGTCAATGACAAGACGCTGGCCAGGAAGATGCGCCTGGTCAGCATTAGTTTCGATCCCACCTACGACACTCCGCAACGTCTCGCCAGTTACTCCAAAGCTATTCGCGACGAAGGCAACGGTTGCGAGTGGCGTTTCGTTACGGCCAAGTCGCCGGCACAACTTGCACCTATCCTGGCCGCTTACGATCAAGCCGTAGACAAGCGGCCTAACGAGTCCGATCCACAAGGTCCGCTCTATCACACCCTGCGCGTTTTTCTCATCGATGACAAAGGCCGCATCCGAAATATCTATAGTTCCGGCACACTCGATCTACGCCTTGTTCTTTCCGATGTGAAAACGCTGCTGCTGGAAGAGGCGAAACTCTCGCGACAATAAACCGTCCGTGCGTGAGCCGCATTTTTGTTCTATAAGAGACATGGCAAAGCACGTTCGACCACAAAGCCGCGCTCGCCTCCGCTCGAAAAGCAGAAGCGCCACGCGGTGGAGAAAATCATGAATACCCCCAGCCCGCGACCAACTCGGCAACCGCTTCGAGTCGTTGACTCGCTCTCGAATCGCAAACTACTCGCAGACAAACTGCTGTGGGAACCACTGGAGCGCTGGCGACGCGCCAGCCCGGAATTGAATCGCATTCATTTCCTGAAAACGGTGCCGTTCTTCAATGAGTTATCGAATCGACAACTCAAGAATGTTTCGGGGATTTTGTTTGAACGCAGCTATGACACCGACGATTTCATTTTTGAGGAAGGACAACCAGGCGCCGCGCTCTTCCTCATCCTCAGTGGCAGCGTCGCGATTGAACTTTGCCGCGAACAGAACACCCTGCTCCTGGCTACCTTGCAGGAAGGCGCTTTCTTCGGTGAAATGGCTTTGTTCGAGGAAACTCCGCGCTCGGCCGATGCGCGTGCCATGGAGCCTGTTCACGCCCTCGCGCTTTATCGGGGCGATTTGAGTGACTTGATTCAACGAGATCCACAAACTGCCTGCCAGATCTACCGGGCCCTGGCCTCCATGATTAGCGATCGTCTGCGCCTAACGAATGAATTGGTCCAAACAGAACCTTCTCCGACAGTCCTGGGCCAATGAATCCCGTTACCGAGGCCGAGACCAGGGAACGCGAACGCAAAACCCGCCGCCGAATTTTTCACCTTACCTTTCTAGGTCTCGCGCTGGTTTGCGGGGGCTGGCTCATCTGGAATTTGAGCGGCCTTATTTTGCCAATCACGGTCGGCGCCCTTCTGGCCTTCATCTTTCGTCCGATCAAGGATCGTTTCAGAATTCCGTGGTTGCCGCACGAACTCCAGGTCTTGTGCTCTTTTGCCGCCATAGGTGTGCTCTTGTTCATTGTCTTCGACAACGTCCGCAAGCACATCCCGGATGAGAAGCAGAAGCTCGAGTTCAAGGTCCGTCTCAAGTACAGGCTGAACGAGAAGTATCAGCAGATGACCGCAAAACCTGAAGAAGGTAAGTCGAGCATGGTTGCGCCGTTGGTCACTAAGGAAGCCGGTCCTTTGATGGATCAAATCAATTCCTGGCTTGAGCTTAAACCGGCGGAACAGGAACTCTTCTTCAAGTACCGAAACGGGTACAACGGGAAACCTCCGATCGAAGAAAAGTTCTTCGATTATTTTCGAGCCAACCAGCGCACCAGCCAATACGTCGTGCCCGAGAAGCCTTCCACGGATGCAGCGACCGCCCCGGTGGCCGCGGCTGCAGCCGAGCCTCCTGCCGCCAAGGCAGAGAGCGACCGGTCCGTCTGGATTTTGGCGCCGATGATTTTCATTTTCCTGGGATTCGATAACGGCCAGATTCGCCGCTATTTCATTGGCCTCGTCCCGAACCGCTACTTTGAGTTATCTCTCACCCTCCTTGACCGGCTGGATAAAGCCATCGGCAAGTATCTTCGCGGGACCGCGCTGGAATGCCTGTTAGTCGGCCTTACCTTTGTCCTGGGACTAACCTCTGCTCGGGATTCCCATCGGGATCGCCGTGGCCATAGGAGTGGTTTCCGGCATGGTCAACGCCATTCCGTTTCTCGGGACGGTGATTGGCTTGGTTGTAGGTCTGGGTTACGCCTTGATCGCTGAGAACGTAAAGCCACTCATCCCGGGCCTGAATCCAAATAACCTTGCACTTTATGTCCTGATCCTCGTCGGCATCGTTCACGTTCTCGATAACATCGTCTTCCAGCCTTTTGTCCTGGGGAGCGCCGTGAGCATTCACCCTGCCGTGGTCGTGATCGCGATTCTCGGCGGCTCATTGCTCATGGGTTTGTGGGGCATGCTCTTCGCCATCCCAGCCGTCGTTGTCCTCAAGACCGCGATCGAGACCTTGTTCGCAGAACTAAAGGCCTACCGCATTACCTGATCGCGCACGGATCAGGGCGGCGCATGGAATTGTATCGGCCCGCGTGCTTTTGCCTTGTCATGCACGGCTCCTTTCGCGCACAATTAGAGCAACCTTAGCCTCGCTCATGCGACCAGGTCGCGGCGCGAAATGGGTTCGGCGCCAATCAAAAACAATCGAGGGTCCCCGTTTTACCTGGAGATAACTATGAGAACAATTCGTGCATTCCGCAAAGTAACCTTTCGCTCTTCGCTGCTGCTTGTCTTTGTTTCATCCTTCATCCTTCCTCCCTCCGCTGTCCCGCAGGGTTCTCTCACTCCTCCCGGTGCACCCACGCCGACGATGAAGAAACTCGATGAAATCGAGCCGCGCACGAACTTGCAGGCGACGCCATTGCCACCAGGCGTGACCACGGATGGAAATTGGGAATTCATCATCAATCAGCCAGGCTCCTACTATCTCTCAGCCAATCTTGGCGTGACAAAGCCCAATGGCATCGAGATCAACGCCGAGGGAGTGACGCTCGATCTACACGGTTTCCAGATCTCGCGCGCTTCCGGCAGCGGCGGCAGCGGGATTCTGCTCAATACCGCCAGTCATCGTGCCAGCATTAGCAATGGATCGGTCACCGGCTTTGGCGCCGGCATACTTAGCTTTAGCAGTGGCGCCCGCGCCTGCAGTTTTCGCGACCTGACGGTGGGCAGTTGCACGAGCGTCGGGATTCAGGTCGGTCCGGGCTCGGTGCTTGAAGCGTGCCGGGTCCACGATAGCAGCGGGACCGACGGCATCTGGGCCCAGGCTGGTTCTACCCTAGTCAATTGCACAGTTTTCCTTAACACCACAACCCGTTGCTTCAATGTCGTGGGTTGTACGCTCGTCAGTTGCACACTTAGCGCCAATACGGGGACCCATGGCATCGTCGCCGGCAATTCTGCGCTCATCAATTGCGCTGCTTACGGCAACACCGCGACCTATGGCATCTACGCCTACACTGCTTCCACGCTCAGGAACTGCTTTGCTTACGACACCGAAAGCGCTGACCCGACTTCAGCCGGGATCGCGACGGGCAATGGTTGTACCATTACCGATTCTACCGCTTCCAGTAACCTCACAGCCTATGGCATCTACGCCTTCGGCCAGTCAGTGATTAACGGTTGCTCGGCTGACAACAATACGGCGACCTACGGCATCTACGCGACTGCCGGGTCCTCGCTCACCAACTGCTCTGCGAGCAACAACACCGCGACCTACGGCATCTACGCCCATACTGGTTCTACGCTCACTAACTGCTCTGCCAGATCCAACACGAGCGCGGCCACCTTCTCAGCCGGGATCGGGACGGGCGATGGTTGCACGATTGCCCATTGCACCGCTTCCAATAATGTTTCCACCGCGGGGACACCTACGTCGACCACCGGGATGGGGTTCAGTCTGGGTGCCGACACAATTCAAAACTGCACCGCCAGCTTTAACAAAGGCGACGGCATCAGAATTTCCAATGACACCCTGGTGCGTGATAGCACCTGTGTCGCTAATGGTAGCAGCGGCGATGGCGCCGGCATTCACGCCACCTCGAGCGACAACCGTATCGAGGGTAATAACGTAACGGATAATGACCGTGGCATTGACGTCGATCAAGCCGGCAACGTCATCATCAAGAACAGCGCCAGTGGAAATGACCCCACGAACGACTCAATTACGACATCGTCGCGAACAATGTGTATGGAACGATTGTCGATCGGACTGCTCCCGCCTCCGCTGCCGTCACCGGAAATAGCGGAACGGCTTCTATCTCAACAACCGATCCGTGGGCCAATATTGCCTACTGAGCTAGATCGAGATCGGCGACCACGGCAAGTCAACGCTTTGCTGCGATGTTTTCGGCCAAATCTGTTCCGTCCAGTCATTTGACGGAATTGCCTTTGCGCAACATACCTTCGAGCTCAATTTGCTCAGGCCGGCAGGTAAACCGCGTAGCCGCGTGGTGGTGCCCAGAAATCCGCTGTGCCTGACTCGTTAGTCCATTTTTCTTGCGGGACGCCCAGATCGTCGTGGCCGCGCCAGGCAGCTGCCGGGAATCGTCTGTTACTCCACTGGGTCTGGACTGAGGCACCGCTCCAGGCGCCGCTGTTATTAAGAACAAGGATTAGCCCGCCTTGGTTATTCATCCCCGAGCGTTGCATGACATAGAGGTCGTCACTGAGGTGGAGAACTTGCGTCGCACCATTGGCATTCTGTTCGTGGATTCTTATCAGTGCGTCGATGCCGCCTTGATTGTCAGATTGGGCCAGATCCCAGTTAAAGTAGTCTTGCCAGAAGACACAGGGATAGCCTTCGTGCGTGAGGATAAAGGCGTAGGCCAGTAACTTATCGTTAATGATAGGACTGTCGCGGACGACATCGTGGTTTTCCACGAAGGTAACTGCCCTGGCAGGCCGATCCCACATAAGCACTCCACCCTGCGCCAGGGTCCGGAGATTGAAACCGTAGCTATCGCATAAATCGCGCAGGCGCCACCGAAGCGGGAAGTCAAATGCGCCGACCGGATTATCAGACCAGGCGTTCGCTTCATCGAGCCAGTCATCGATAGTGCGTTCGCTATCCCAGCATTCGCCGACAGCGAAGGGCTTGAAAGCTACTTCGCCACGCAAGGCGCGCAGTTCCTGAATAGACCGAACCATCCAGCCTCCGTATCCTTTGACCATGTCATAGCGGAAGCCATCGAAACCTATGTCTTCGAGAAGCCAACGCGCATAACTGATTAGCTGTGTATAAACCGCGGGCGCGCGATGACAAAGGTCAGGCATGTCACCAAAAGTGCCACCGTCCCAGGTTTCATAGCGGTTGGGATGAAAGCACGTCCAGTCGCGCGGAAACTTGCCGCTCCCCGGCGTGAACTTGGTCCAGCGCAATTGGCCATCGATGGGATTTGGTTCCTGAGCATCAGCGCCGCTGTTATGATTGAAGACCAGGTCGGCATAGACCTGAAGGCCCTCAGCGTGCGCGGCCTCGATCAGGTCCAGAAGCTCGGCTTTGCTTCCAAACCACGTAGGCGCGCCGCCTTTCTGGTCGAATTCACCAAGATCATAGTAATCATACGGATCGTAGCCCATTGATTGCCAGCTGGCCGCCTTGTTGGCCGGCGGAAGCCACAACGCGGTGAAACCGGCTTGCGCGATCGCCGGCAGCCTGGACTTAAGCAGGACCCACCACTGATGCTCGCAGTTTTCGATGCGGGGACAGTCCCAGTAGAAGGTCTGTAAGATGACACCCATGACGCTGTCTGCGTTTCTGTTTGGGGAAGCTTCACCAAGCTACACCCGGTAGAAATCCGCACAAGCTCGTGCTTTTTTCCCTCCGCTGACACCACAAATGTCGCGGCAATTCTTGATCTCTTCGAATAAAACTTAAATCGAGCTCGGAGCGCTCGATCCACCTAGACTACCGTTACTTCGGTCTTCACCGAGCTGGCGATGAAACATTGTTCATGCGCCAGGTGATGCATCTTCTCCAGTTCCTCGGCGCTCGGCTGTCTTGTCCCCCGACCACTTGATCTTCGGATGCAACTCGACCTTTGTGATGGCCAGCTTGCCTTCCGCATTCTTTTCCATGTGCCCGACCGCTTCGTCTTCGTAGGAATCGAGCACGAACTTCTGCTTACAAGCGATGGCCAGGAAAGTGAGCATGTGACAGCTCGAGAGCGAAGCGACGAAAGCTTCCTCCGGATCGGTGTTCTTCGGATTACCGAGGTAAGCGGGCGCCGCGGTCGCCGTCATGCAGTGGCCGCCATCGAAGGTCCAGGTATGATCGCGCGGATATTTTTGGTAAGAGAACTCAGCGTCGCCGCGTTCCCAACGTAGAGTGGCTTTGTGTTCGGACATGCAATTTAGATAGAACGCAGCGCGGAAACTGCAAGTGGCGTCCGCCATGGGACGGACTCGTCCTCAGGCGAGCCGCCCGCGACGTCTTCCCCAGCTATAGGCGGAACCGTTCCGGATTTGGCGATACCGCTTCCATCCGCGCCAGGTTAGCCGGGAGCAGACTCAGGGCATGCCGGACACTTAGACGGAAAGCTTCCACGTTCGTCAGCCCAGCGCCCGCCGGGATCGAATCGAAAGCCGGCGAGGACAAGCCATCGCCGCCTTCGCGCACAACCTTAGCCGGTAATTTCTCTGATTCTGCGTCGTTTTCTGGTTTCGTGGCTTTAAATCCTGGATCCTGCCCGCAGTGCTTCGCGTAGCGATGCAGGCGGGCCTAATTCCTAATTTCTAATTCTCCAAGTTGGGCAATAGACGGCACGCGGTGCGGCTTCGAAGTTCCAGCCAGAAAGCAGTTTTTGACAATTCGCGCCCCGTAAAACATAGTATTACGCGATGACCAAGACCATCACCAAGGTCGGCAACTCGCAGGGGATCATCTTCGATACCGCTTTGATGGATCTCGCGCGCGTTAAAGTCGGAGACCAGCTCAATGTCACCGTCGTGCCGCAGAGCGGTGCGATTGTGTTGATGCCGCTACGCTCCGGACCCTCGGCGGAAGAAATTCGTTCCGTCATCAAGAAAACGGCCAGGGATTATCGTAAGACGCTGCGCAAATTGGCGTGAGCGCGACGCCCGAAGACTGTTTTCATCTCAGCATCGAGACTGTTGTTGAGATTCATGCCGAAACGATCAAGCAATTCGGCGGTCTGGGCGGCGTTCGTGATGAGAACCTTCTCGCATCGGCGGTCCTCGCACCGCAATCAAGCTTCGGCGGCAAGTCGCCCTATCACGATGTGGTTGAAATCGCCGCTGCCTATCTGTTTTACATTTGTAGCAATCATCCGTTTCTCGACGGCAACAAACGCACCGCGATGATGGCGGCGATCGTGTTCTTGCGGATCAACGGCATCGAACCGTTACCGGACAGCGCCGACTGGGAAAAACTGATGTTCGAGGTAGCGTCGAGTAAGCTCAATCGCGATGAAACTACGCGCCGGCTTCGCAAACTGCTCAAGAAAGCGCGACGAAGCTGACATGCTCGAAGGGTCAGAAGTGGTCAGCGCTTACTTTCGAAAGCCGGGATCGCCGCACGCTTTTGCGAAAGTGAGCGGGTTGCCTGTGCGTCTGGCGTGTATCCATTCGTAATGCTTTTTCAAGGCAGTGCTGAAGTAGTAGAGGCGCGGGTTCTCCAGAATCCGTTCGTATTCCCATTGTTCGATCTCGATCCACTGCTGGTATCCTTCGCCGTAGAAATACCTCCCGTTCGCTTCTAACATAAGACACTCTGCCTTATTAGGGTGACTATCGGTTTCCGGGAGAGGTAGCGCTCCCGAACGTAAATCATGCATTTTTTTGCCTCCAGCTCTGAGTTTGGCCGCATCTACCGGGTTATCCGGAGTGCCCACCGCGGCGAGAATTGGCCCTCGCTCGGTTGGTGGCGCGTCCACTCGACGCGCGCTCTTGATGCTTGTCCTTAAGATAATGAACTGACCCCGACCGTCAAGCCGGCGGCGCGGGGAAGGCCGAAGTAGTCAGGGCTTCAAAATGCTACCGGCCCATCATAAGCAGTCGCTGGACAAACATTTCCGTTCGGAGTTCTCTGAGGCCAGTATGCCTTATTCGGCGAGTAGGCCGTTGTCTGCGGCGTAAAAGACTTTGACACGTAAAGGCGCGTAGAATCGAAACGCGTCGGGCTCTGCACGTGGCGCGTCTCACGTGGCGAGTTATGCGGTGAGCTATTTGTCCGTGTCCGGAATCGCCCTGTTTGCGTCTGGCATGCGCGGTTGATCATTGCAGCATAATGGTCGCATACTGCTCATCCAACCAAGGACTTCACACCATGAAAAAAATCCGAATATTCTTCGCTCTGCCCGCGCTGCTGTTCGTGCAAGCGGCTTCGTTAATCGCGCAAATTCCCGCGAGCGAGCTGCCACCGCCGGGCACTGACACCGGTCTCGATGGCAAGTACGACCCGGAGAATGGTATTGCGCAATTGATCCGGGATAAGACAAAGGAGTCGGGCGCGGGCAAGATATTCGAGGATGAACATGTGCTCGTCTTCATGCCGCTGCCGCAGGAAGAGGTGGTCGCGCCGGGTCACGTGCTGGTGGTCCCGAAACGGATGGGCGCGCGCAATCTGCTCGACCTTAAGCCTGAGGAATTGCGCGACCTTCTGGTAGCAGTGCAAAAAGCCGCGACTGCGCAACGAAAAGGATTGGGTGCAACCGGTTTTAGAGTTAGCCAGAACAATGGGCTGAGCGCCAATCAAACCGTTTACCATGCCCACTTTCATGTCGTTCCTTATTTCGGCGACGGGCCGCCCGGCACACCGGCGCCACGAAGGGTGCTTTCGCCGGAGGAATATAATTCGATCGCGGCGAAGCTGCGCGCGGCCTGGCCAAAGTAAGACGCGCCTCTACACATCCTGGCTACATCACTTCCGGTAAATCTCCACCATACCTACGCCGGTGGTGTTGTTCGTGCCGCGCACAATGGCAGTAAATGGACCAGCCTTGAGATTCGTCACGATGGCCGATTCCAAATTGATATTAGGGACGCTGCGGGACCAGGGCAAGACGACTGTTGCAGAGAAAGGTAACAGAACTGTTACCTTCTTGCAGCCTCGTAACGAGTCGTTAGGCAAACGACTGAATCGTCCCGTGGGCAGCCTTGAGGTTTAATTTGGAAACCATGAATCCAGACTGGACTGTCAGGTAGTGGGGCAGAGGGCTACAAATCCCGAGAACGACCCATTGTCTTGCTTTTCTGGTTTGGAAAGCCCGGCCGCTCGTTCCACCCGCGTTACGCTCCCTTCCCCACCGCGAAGCGGCGTTGACAAGCGCGCCTGCTTTTGACAAGACGAAGCGTCTCAGCAACGCAAACAAAAGGAAACGTCATGGCTAAAAAGGACAAATCTTCGGAGTCAGTTTACAAAGTTGTGGAAGTCATCGGCACCAGCAAAAAATCGTGGGCCGATGCGGGAAGAAAAGCCGTCGAGACGGCGGCGGGCACCTTGCGCGATCTACGCATCGCGGAGGTGGTGAAGCTGGATATGACCGTTGAGGACGGCAAGGTTAGCGCCTACCGCGCGCGCGTCGCCTTGTCTTTCAAATACGGAAGCTGACGGCTTCGGGTTCCAAGAGAAGGGATTCCCTACTCACGGCTGCTTTGCTTGCAGCGATTGTTGCAGATCAATGAGCGGCTGTTGACTGGTTCGAATCACTCCTCGCAGTGGATGGGCGAGATCGAAGATCAAGAGAATAACCACTGTGATGAGCAGCGGCAGGAGAAAGCTGCCTAACGTGGTCCGCGCACCCTGGGCGCCGGCATTATAACTGGTCGTGAAACAACCGAACCCGGCCACAATGATTAGCAACAGCCAGACGCCACCAGGAATGTAGGCCCGCCCGGCCGCGAGACGTTCGGCGTCGGTGGCGATCAATTCGTTGACCGACGTGATAAACGTACCGGTAATGTTATTGGGTGCTTCTTTCGCTGCGGCGACGGCGTGATTCCAGAGTTCGCCTTCGATCTCCGCGCTGGCGCGTAGTCCCTCGGCGAGCTTGGCTGGGTCAACCGCGAGGGCCGCATACTTGACCCGGATATCGACATATCGGCGCAGCAGGTCGCGGATCGGCATCTGATGCGGCTCGGACAGAAGTGAGGCCCGGAGGTAGGTGGTGTTGATGGCGTTGGCTTCCTTCACGATAAGGTTCCGGCGCGTGTCATAGCGGTTCACCGCCATCGCCATGGTGAAGCCGAGCAGCAATCCGAGCAGGGCGAGGACTGCGCCCTGGATGCCGGCGATCTGTCTTGTATGTGAATCATCCTTCTTCGCGTAAAGTCGGAAGCCAGACCGAAATCCCGCTTCTGCGAGCAGGAGCAGCAAGGCCGCGATCGAAAGGCACACCGCCCACTCCGGCGGAAGGAATTCAGAGAGAAAATCGCTCATATGATCTTTGTTTCTATCCGTTTTCTCGTGTGTAGAGGCGGGTGTCTCACCCGCAGAAAGATGAATAAGGGAAATTTCAAAGCCATAAAACCAGAAATCAGGAGGGAAGAAATAAGGTTCCTTTGAAAGCCCGGCTTCGCTTACTTTCGAGACTGCAACCGCTTTTGGAAGTTTGAAGTAGCTCTCTGCTTACGGCAAGGGCCAGATCGCGCGATAGAAGCGGCGGGTAAAAGCACCGGCGTTTGTATCCTGAAAAATCAGCAAGCCGTTTGCGTCGGTGTAGCCCGGGCCCAGGTTGTTCCAGCTACTCAAGTCGGTCGAAGCTTGTATTTCAAAACCGCTGTTCGGCGTCGAGGTTAGCTTGAGCTGGAAGGATCCGTTTGTCCCCAGGCCTTGTGCTGTCAGGACAACCGGAGTTGGCACAACAACGTAATCTCCGACGACCGGATAATGGTCGCTTCCGGTAGACGTTTCTCCGCTACCGGTTTGCTTCAGGGCAGCATAGACGGTAGCGGCATTAGGTGTGGTATTGGCCAGGTCATCCAAAGAATGGTTAGCGGAGTCGGTAGCGGCCCGGCTACGCGCAGTTGAGCCATTGTTACCGAAGGTCTCGAAGGCATAGGGATACTGGGAAGAGGGAAAGTTCGAGCTATCGTAAGGATCGGAGGTATCGGAAGCTAATTGCACCCCGCCTTGCTTGTTGTAAGCAGCAAGCATGGGCGCGTTCACCAGTTGGACATCGAGACGCGACGCGAGTGAGGTAGTAGAACTGTTATACAGATACAGGGCGTGATCGGCAGTAACATTTCGCCAAGTAGACGTAGTCGCGGGCGCAGTCTTGGACACCGGATCGTAGACCTGTGTCTGGTTGGCATTCGCCCAGATGACGCTGCCATCGCTCCAGTCGATCCCATCGGAAGTAACCTGGCCGGTAAGACACTTATAGGCGTTCTCGTTGCTTCCGCTAAAGAGGTTCCAATCGCCAGAGTAAATGATATGTGCGCCCGCGGGCAGGTTATACTTCGCGTCGCTGCGGACTTCCTGCGCCTCGGCATAGCGCGCGTCGCCTAACGAGTTATCGGTCGAGCTGCGCGCGTGATCGACGTAAAGGTAGAAATCTTCACTCGCCCCATAGCCGACCGGCCGCAGTTGATAGACCAAGGGCCCACGCGTGGCGCCGTTCATCCCGCCGCCGGCAGAATAGGCCGCGGTATAGGTACCATCCGGCTGGAGAAGCACGGTCTGCCCGGTGGGCAGCGCCCGTGCCGATACGACCTGCACGGTATGCGTGTTGTAGATAAGTCCGTCCGCCCCGCCACCCGTAGTCTTACCTTTGGTAGTGTCGAAAGCATAGGTGCCTGCGCCATAAATGGCATTGAGCTGATTCGTTAGGTTCGAAAGCGTGGTCGCAAGAAGTTCCTCCACACCCAGCACATCCACGGGCTGCGCATTACTGCCCAGATGATGCAGCCCGATCGCCTGAATCACGGTCGGAATGCTGTAGGTCGGGCCGATGATGTTGTTGTCGCTCCCTTCATCGAAGCTATCGACGTTATAGGATACAATGCGGAGCGTGCTCGCGTCCGCGGCGGCAAAGGCAAGGAGGGAAAGCGCCACGGCAAGAATTAGACTGCGAGCTAACTTCATACGACTCCCGGCACTATAGCGAAATCGCCCGGCAACGCGACACTTGTGCGCAGGACATCCGCGATTCGTCCGCCACCGAGGTCTTCTTCTCGTTAGGTACTTTTGGGAATTTCTCCGGCACGATTTAACGGTGTCTCCTCACAGACAAAATCATGCCGATGCGGCCTGCATTTCTTGCATCCGCGCGAAGCTGCGCCGCCGTGCGCGACGATAACCGGGCAGGATGAGGAACATTAGGAAATATATCCAGCCGCTCCACGATATCTGTCCGTTCGGCAGAGTGACCGCGAGCAGGAGTGAAAGCAGTCCCGTGCTACCCGGGATACACCAGCCGATGATCGCGCCGCGCGTCATGAATTTCTCCGCTTCGTTTAATCGTAACGGTTCGCGCAGGCGCCAGGCATGCAGGTAAAGCAAAACCATTTCAAATGAGATCGCGGCAAAACCGAGAGCATAATTTGCAAAGAGCGCGCGCCCCTGGGCAAAAGAATGAATCCTGATCCCCTGGCCGATGCGGCCATTACTCAAACCGGCAAACATTCCGCCAAAAACAATTTTCAAGGGATAGACATAGATCAGCATGGTGAAGATGATGGCCCAGCTGATCCAGATAGAGACGCTGTCTTCCAATCCGTAGCGCCGGCTCCACAGCCAGTGACCGCGCCAGAAGATCGCCAGCACCGCGATCGAGGCCGCGAACGCCGGCACATTGCCGAAAGCATGCAGCAAAGTATCGAGATCGTCCGGCACTTGTTGTCCGGCGATAACCAGCATGGTAACGGCAAAGGCGAACGCGGCATCGACGAAACCTTCCAGCCTCGTCATATCCATCCCGCGCAGGCGAAACCCGCCCCGACGCGGCAAGGCGTCGAGATTCGCCGGCATGGCGCTCGAGATCTCTTCGTCGCGTTCAGTCATTACTTGCCTGACGACCTAACCTTTTTTGCCCGGCCTGTCGATCAGTCGCCGAGAAGCAAACACAGTGGCAATCTCAGGCTCAGACGGCGCGGATTTGAGCTGAACGTTGAGAAGAAGGCGTCCATACCTGCGCCCTGCACTACGCATTGAGTATGCGGTTACGGCGTGGTGACTTGGAGGCGGATGAAGCGCTTCACGTCCGGATTGAAGGGAACGATGTCGCGGACTTCGACGGAGAAGCTTGCACCTGCAGGGATTCCACCGATTTCACCGACGAAGCCGAGACCGGTGGTGACGCCACCTCCCGTGCTCGAGCCGACCGTGGTCCATGAACCGAGATCGCCCGAGACCTGGACGTTGTAGGTCAGATCGGTGGCGAGCGATGAGCGGTTGAAGGTCATCGAGAGATATTTTGTGCCGCTGTAATCTTTCAACGTCACGACCGGCAGACCGCTTTGGCTGTTTATGGTCGGATTCAGACCGAGGGCATACTCGAGCAGGTTGGCGATACCGTCGCCGTCGTAATCAAAGAGCAGCGCGGCATTGCCACCGGTTAGGCCGAACGATGCAAGGTAGTTCCCCGAGGTTGTCGCCGTCGTCATGCTGAACGTCTGGCTAACGTCCGGCATGATGCCGTTGGTCGCGGCCACGGTGATGTTCGGATAACTGCCAGTGCCGCCTGAAGTATTGCCGGAGAGAACACCGGCGGACGAGAGGTTGAGGCCCGGCGGCAGCGTGCCGTCTTTCAGGCTGAACGTCGGCGCAGGGTTTCCTGTCGCGGTGAAGGCGAAGTTATAAGGCGTTCCCACAACGGCGAGTGACGGAGGAGGCCCATTTGTGATCGCCGGCGCCTGCGTGCCAATACACACATTCGCTACACCCGTGATCTTGATATCGTCGATGCGGACTCCGGCGGCGCCGGCGGCGGCGGCGCTGTTGTCGGTGGCGGCGCGCCATTTCAACTTGATGTTCTGTCCTGCCGCGGCGGCCGGAAGATTAATCGTAGAGGTGATGTAAGCCGGCGCGGCTGTCGTCCCGCCGGAAAGGCCGCTCCAGGCCGGGCGGCCGGCAATTGGGCTGCCGTATATTGACGCGATGGTGCGGGTGTAGCCGCCGGTGGTGAAGGCGTTGCCACCGTTCGTTATGTCAGCGAAGGCCCCGCCGTTGATGCTGATTTCCAACACCATGCCGTCATAGCCGCTGGTGGCATCGCCTTCCATATTGAACAGGTTCCTAAAGGTGAGTTGTCCACCGCCAGCGGGGACTGCGATAGTCGGTGTGATTAATTCTGTATTGCCGATATTGGTCGCGTCAGGGGCGAATGCGTCGTTAGGCGCATTGCTTGGTGTGGTGATTGACGTGACCCAGGCCGATTCAGCGCCGGAGACGGCGGTGGTCCAACCGGCCGGTAAGGCCGGGGCACTAACGCCGTCAAACGCTTCACTGAAGAGCGTGTTGCGCGTTCCCAATCTCATGGTGAACGTCGCCGTGCCAAGATTCGTGGCACCATCCTGCAAGGCGAGGGTCAGGGTAATGTTATCGCCGCAATTGCCCGCGGCGGTAAACGTGAACGATCGGCTGACACTGGGGCCGGCCGCGACCACGGCGCCGTAGTTCTGCGGCGCGCTCGGTGAAGTGACGCCGCCGGTAGCCTGCAACGTTGCGACGAGATTGCTGCTATTCACGGTTCCCACGTTCGACAGAGGCAGGTTAACCGTGACCGGTTCACCCGGATCAGGCGCTCCATCGGCGGGAGCGAATCCTTCCGCGGTTAACACGGCCGGTCCGCTCGCCGTCATGAGAAGGCCGCAACACTGATAGCCGTTTGAAACTTTCACGCCGTCAATCCGCCAACCGCCGCCGCTGGTGCCGGTATCGGAGCCGAGGCGGAACCGCAGCTTGATGGCGTGTCCTGCCACATTCGGGCCGAGATTGGCCGTGACCGTTGAATATCCGAACAACGTCCCGGACCAGGCCGGTCGTCCGGCTAACGGATTATCGTACAAAGGACTGATAGTGGAATTGTATCCGCCGTCCACGAAGCTGCCGCCGACTCCCGGGTTTGTAATGTCTGTGAACATGCCGCCGTTGATATTCGGAGAGGAGACCTCGAGAACACCGCCGTCATACGAGTTCTCGAAGTCGTACTCATGACGGAAAGTCACCTGGGCGGCGGTGGAGGTGATGTTAATCGAAGGGGTGGTGAGAACCTTGTCGGATACAGTCGGGGGATCAGCAACGGACACCTCGTTAGGCGCAGTGTCAGGTACGGTAGTCGATGTGGCCCAGAGCGGCGGACCACCGACCACGTTCGTCGCGGTCCAGCCGCTGGGCAGAGCCGGTGCGCTCACAGCATCGAAACTCTCGCTCAACGCGACGGTCTGGGTGCCGATTTGGAAGTTGTAGGTGATGGTTCCGAAATTGGTCGCGCCATCCTGGAGTTGGAGTGTGGCGGTGACAACCGAACCGCACGTTACACCCCCGGCGGTGAAGGTGAAGGATTTCACGGCGGTGCCGCCGCCGGAGGCGATCGCTCCGTAGGTCTGCGGACCACTCGGGTTCGTGACGCCGCCCGAGGTCTGCAGCGTGGCCACGAGATTGGTGGTGCTGACTAGCCCGGTATTCTTGATGCCGAAATTGACCGTGACCGTCTCGTTAGGGTCGATGACTCCGTTCGTGTTACACGAATCAGCCGTGATGGGCGCGGTCGTCGGCCGACACGATCGGCGGACCAGTGAGACAGGCATTCACGGTCGCAGTGTTGCCGTCCGTGACGACGATATTGTTTTGCGTCACGGGCGTCGCTCCCGGCGCTGTGATGGTGGCGCTGTAGGTCCCGGGGGCAACCGTCATGCTGAAGGTGCCATCGACCGCGGTCGTTCGGGTGAATCCGCCAGAAACTGTGACCACGGCATTCGGGAGCGGCTGGCCAGAGGAGCAGTTCGTAATCGTGCCGGAAATGGTACCGCGCGGGGAAACGGCTTGCGTGCCGGGAGTGAATTTCGCGATGCGCGTGCGCCAGCTTCCGCCGCTCGTGGCAGAATAATATTCCTGCGTGTACCAAAAAGTACAATCGTCGGAAGGATCGACGGTCATGTCACTGTAGTCGCCCCAGCGGCTGCTATTGCTCGTTTGCGAGCCGCCGCCGGCCACGATTGTCTGTTCGCCCTGGGCCAGTCCACTGCCGGCAGGATCGGTGCCGAGTTTGGCGGCATAACGGATGGACGGAAAAACGCTCGTGCTGGAGACGCTGTAGCCCAGGGCAATGTCGCCTTGGAAATTCATGGCGATGCTGCCCATCCAACGATTGTCCGTATTGGCCGCGGTCCCGTCGAAAGTCTGCTGCTCCGCAACGGTGAAGGCACTGCTCGGTGTGGCGCGCGTGAGTTCATACCAGCGAACCGCGGCGCGGTAGGCCGGGTTGGTTGCCGCGTTAACCGTGTGATTGAGGACGAGCGCCTCACTGCTGCCGAAGTTTCGGTAGGCGAGGCGGAACATAATGCGATCCTGAATCGCGTCGAGATAGGTGCTGCTGGTAGCCGGGGGGGGTTGGGGGATGGCGTTGCGCGCATCCGGGACAGTGACAGGATCAAAGGCGGCCACGGGAAGCGGACTACCGACGCGCTCGGTGAAGGTGGAGTTTGCCGGAGTTGTGAAATCGGTGTGGAAATCGAAAATGCGCAACTGGTCGCCGGGGTCTTCGAATTCATTTGCCTGGAAGTAAACGAAGGGACAGGGCGCGCCGACGGGTGGTGCGACGAATCCATCGACGCTGGCCGGGAGCATGCCGCCCGTGCCATTGCCATTGATGCCGGTCCCGGGCGGGAACAAGACATGGGTATCGAAGTAAACGAAGCTCGCGGTCGGATCACCGGCCAGCATTTTGGCGCGATCGAAAGCGAACACGCCTACGTTCAGGTAGGTGTTTCCTTGGAACTGGTTGTCCGTCATGTAGTAGGCATCGCCCCAGAGGCCAAAATGCGGGTAATCGTTAAAGTCGCTGTTGGGCATCATGAAATCGTAAAGATAATATGCGCCCGTTGCGTCGCCGGTTTTCGAGACGGCGATGATCTCATGCATGTTCGGATTGGCCACGCTGATGCAGAACTCACTGATGATCCAGCGGTCAGCCAATTGGTCGTAGAACACGACGGGGTCGCCATCGTTCGTATTCGCACAAGGGGTGCCCAACGTTGCGAAAAGGCTGCCCATAGTAGCCGTGTTCGTTAGGGGATTTCCCGCCTTGTCCCAAACACGGAAAGTGACGTTGACCGTCTGCACGTATTGGGTCGGCCCGACCGCACCATTGGTATCCGGCGGCAGATAGCCCTGGCCGAGGGCGACCGTGTCGGCAGAGGACATCCCCTCGAAGCTCACGGACGGCGTCGGCAGGGCACGAGGTGTGACCGCATTGGGGCGTTGCAGCGTTTGCTTTGAGGAAAGGGCGGCGTCGCTCGTCCTGGGGGCGTTGGGATCAACGTGACGGATGAGTTCGCGATTTTGCGGGTTGATCTCGTTTTCTTCCTCTTCTTCTCTGCGCGCGGATTTGCTACCGGCTACCGCTGGCGGGAGATCGCGCACCGCCATGGATTCGCTGAAGCCGGATGCCCTGATCACCACCGGCCCGCCGCCTTGCTTATCCTGACTGGAAACCGGGGCCGCGACGAGGGCGAGAAAGGCGCCGCAGCAACAAAGCAAGAGAGCGAGAACAAGGCGGATTCTAAAGAATCCAGCTTGGGTACGTACGGACTTCTTCACGAGATAGAACGGACGGGGACAGGGGTTAGATCAAGCGAAAAATGTGTAGAGGAAAACAGGATAAGTCGAGACAATTACAGTAGGACTAAAGTCCGACATCGAACGCCGAAATAAACACTGTTCTTTTTTCTTTCGCTCAATTACAACTGGCGAAGCAAGACCCATAAGGAGACCCCCATGAAACAAATATTCACCCCGCTTCAGACCTTTCCGCGCCGCGCCGTTTTCGCGCTCGCGGCCACAATCTTTTTAGCCGGCGCGATGCATAGCCCGCTCCGCGCCGCCGATGTCACCTGGAACAACGATGACGGCACCTTCCTCTGGAACACGACCGATATGAATTGGGACATCGGCGCGTGGAACAACGCGAATGGCGATGGCGCGATCTTCGGTACAAAGGGCGTGGGCGCGATCAGCCTAACGACACCAATCAACGTGAGCAGCCTGAACTTTACCGTGGACGGCTACACCCTGAACGGATCGGGCGCGAATACTCTCACCTTTGTGGCCGGCACGAGCACCCTCGGCCAGGGTTTAATCAGCGTGGCCCCGGGCGCCACCGCCACGATCAACGCGGGGATCAACGGCTCGTTAGGCATCATCAAACTTGGCGCGGGCACACTGCAACTCGCCGGCCCGATGAATTTCAGCGGCAATGGCCTCGGCATCGATGCTCGCGGTGTGCTTCGGGCCGACCTCATCGTTGGCGGCGGGAGCGACTTTAGCTTCAACCCCATTTTCGGCGGCACCATCCAGATCATGAACACCAGCGTGCTGCCGGCGACGACGCGCCTCGGGGTTTCGAACGGCCTCTTCGATTTGGGCAACAACAACATCACGATCGCGGCGCTAACCTTCGTCAATCAGGCAAACAATACGGCGGGATTTAATCCAGTGACGGGTGTGGGCGGAGCCGGCGTCTTCGGCACCGGCTCGCTGCATGTCACGGGCGACATCACCGTCATGGGCGTCAACAACGGAAACTTCCAAAGCAACAGCATCGGGAGTAATCTGGATCTGGGCGGTGGCACTCAGGTTATCCGCACCGCCATAAATGGCACCTTCATGAGCCAGGGGCGTGCGCTCCAATTGAACGGCGTTCTTTCCAACGGTTCGCTCCTCAAGACCTTTGGCCTGACGGAGAATGGCATCATGGGGAATCCGGATGGCTTCGCCATGCACGGGAACAATACCTACACCGGTACCACCACCCTCAATGGGGGAAACAATTTCATCTCGGGGACGAACGCCACCAGCCTGGTCAGGCTGGTAGGGGATCGGGGTCTGGGCGCCCCGAATGGTAGTAATTTGACCCTCTTTGGCGCGAACGGCTCCCTGGGCGGGGCGGCGTCGATCCAGGCGGTCGCGGGTTCGCAATTCATTATCGATAACAACCTCGCTTTCGCCGCGGGCGGCGACACACCGACGATTGCGGCGGCGCAGAACAACAACCGCATCCGCGACGATGCGGAGATCCTGCTGCGCGATGGTGCTTTCGTCTATCGAGGCCTGGCCACGGCCGCAGGCGAGCGAGACTTTCGGGAACCTGAACATCGCTCGGCGGTTATAACAACGTCACCCTGACCCCGAATGGCGCGGGCGGCACCGTCACCGTAACCGCGAATGGTAATCTGACGCTGGCACCGCGGGCCACGCTTCAGGTCACCTCCTCTACACTCGGCGCCGCGAGCAAGATGTTTATCAACGGCACGATGCCGACCCCAGACGCGACCGGAATTCTGCCGCGCGTCGTCAGCTCGACTGATTTTGTGACTTACAACGGCGCGACCGGCCTGACGAACTTACACCAGCTACGCCACTGACTTCAACACCGCCGGGACGAATGTCTTCACGACTGCGGCGGCCAGTGTGCCGTCCTCCGTCACGTCAACGCGATCAAGAGCACGGGCACGTTTATCACGACCATTGCGGCGCGGTCAGACGCTGGCGTTAACTCGGGAATGATGCTGAACATTACCGGCACGCGGACCTACAACGGCGGCACGATCGCCTTCGGCGCCAACCCCGGCATCTTCTTCGCCGGAAGCTCCGGCGCCGGCGGCACCACGATCAACAGCGCGATCACGGGCACGGACGGGCTGATCAACACCAACAGCGCCACGCTCCTCCTCAATGGAGATCTTTCCGGACTGAGCGGAACCATAACGAATGGTCTCGGTTTCACCATCACGACGCTGGCCACGAACACCTTTGTGGGCGCGATCGAAGTCCGCGGCGGAACCTTCAACATCAATACCAGCCAGACCCTCGCCGGCCAGGGCGCGATCACGATGGGAGTGTCCGCCAACGATGCCCACCTGATCAACAATCTCTTTTCGCTCAGCATTGCCGGCGCGGGGAACGGAGCGATCATGGGGCGCGACATCATCGTCGACAACGGATGGCTCGATGCCGCGGGCCTGGCGCCGACGTTTGGCTTCATTCCATCGATCTCGCCCGTAAATAACAACCTCGGCTCGCAGACCCTGAGTGGTAACATCACTCTGAACAGCCCTGCCCGTCTGCAAGGCGGCAGCGGCAGCGGCATGGGCTCGACCACTTTGAGCGGCAACATTTCCGGCCCCGCGCAATTCTTCCTCAGCAATGGCCGCGACCTTCTCACCGGCAACTACAGCAACGCCGGTGGATTCCGCATCGGCGAGGGCGGCTTCACCGCCCAGGTGTCGTTTTTGGGCACGCCGATCGGCTATGCACCGATCGTAATGGAAGGCGGGAACAGTACTTTCATCGCCTACAATTCCGGGTCGCTCCCGACAGGTCTGATTACGGTCGAGGGTACTAACGCTTCAGGGATTGGAACTTCCGCGTCCATTAATCCGCTGCAGAATTCGACCATCAACAACGCCATTTTTCTGGGTGACGCCATCAGCCCGGGCACCGTCCTCGCCAACGTCGCCAACGGCGTGACCGCAAACTGGGCTGGCCCGATTAGCGGCGCCGGCGGACTCATCAAGGTCACTGGCACGGGCACGTTGACGTTGTCGGGCATGGAGACTTACGCCGGCGCGACGAGCGTGTAACGCCGGGACCCTGACTTTGGATTACAGCACGAATAATACAACCAAGCTCGCGGATGGGGCTGCGTTAATCCTTGGCGGCGGTACGCTGAACCTTTCCGGCGGATCGCACACGGAAGTGGTCGCCTCAACAACCCTTAACGCGGGTGCTTCGTCCGTCACAAGGGACTCCGGCACTTCTGTTCTTCGGATGAACGCCATCACCCGCAATACCGGTTCGACCTTGAACTTCGGAGCCTCAAACATTGCCGACACCGATACGAATAATCTTGGAGGTTTCGGAATTCTGGGCGGCTATGCCACCGTCGGTGGCACTACGGGTTCAGCCGACTGGGCGAAGAGCACCAATTCGGGCGCCGCCGATACAGCGATCACCGCTTTCACCACTTATGATTCTTTTGTTACGAGCGGCTCTGACAACAACAATCCGTTGCTAACCGGTAGCAGCGCGCTCACCGGCAGCCTCACGACGAACTCGCTGAAAATCAATACTTCTGGCGCAGGCCAGTCGTTGGATGTTGTGAGCGGGCAGACATTAACTCTCAACACCGGTGGGTTGCTGTTCGTCGGTGCGCAAGATTATCAGATCAATAATGGCACGTTGAAAAGCAACACTGCGGCAAACTCCGAGCTGATTGTTCAACAATACGGCGCGGGCAACCTGACAATTAATTCAGTGATCGCGAACGGCAACGGCCCGTCTACGCTAACAAAGGCGGGCCCTGGCACCTTGACCCTGGGTGCCGCTGCAAATACCTACACAGGAGCGAACGTGATGAACGCTGGCACCATGGTCATCAACGGCTCGAATGCCGCAACCCAGAACGTGATCAACGCTGGCACCATGACCTTCAACAGCTCGAGTGCCTCAACCCAGAACGTGATCAACGGTGGCACCCTGGTCTTCAACGGCTCGAATGCCGCAACCAGCGGCAACACGGTCAACGCTGGCACCCTGCTCGTGAACGGCTCTGCTAGCGGAACCACTATAGTCAACAGCGGCGGCACCCTGGGCGGCACCGGCAGCTTGACCAGCGCCGTGACTGTTCAACCCGGCGGCACGCTTTCGCCCGGCAGCAGCATCGGCACATTCGCGATCGGCGCCGGGACCGCCCGCCAGCTAACTCTCTCTGGCACCTTCCTGGCCGAGATCAACTTGAACAACGGCGGCGCGGCTTCCGCCGATCTGCTTAACCTCACTGGCACCTTCGGTATCACCGGCGGAATTCTCGCGCTCCAGCTCAGTAATATTCCAGCGGGTGCCTTTAATGGGACCTACCTGCTCGTGGCCAATGACGCCGCGGATGCGATCAGTGGAACCTTTATTAACATTACTGGCGTGCCGGCCGGATTCACTGCCACGGCCATTTACAACTTCACGGGCACCGACTCGTTAGGCAGAGTGGGAACCGGGAACGATCTTGCGGTTAATATAGTTCCCGAACCGCAAACGTACGCACTGCTTGTCCTCGGTGGCGTGCTGCTAGTTGTGCTTCCTCGGATTCGTCGCCGCCGCGCCTGAGCCGCGGACTTATGCCTTGCTCCGGCCAGGTGCCGGTTCGTGCTAGCGCCATTTTCTCTCAAAAAAGAATTGCCAGCGTCTAGGTTTTTTGAAACGCTCGTATTCACCAGAAGTTTCCTAACCCCCTACCCCCCAAGTCGAACAAGATATGAAAACTCTCCCCAGAGTCATTGTCCTCGTCGCAATCTCAATTGCGCTCACCCTCAACGCCTCCGCATCGGACTGGGCGGGTGGCGCCGGAAACTGGAGTAGCAACGCCAGCCCCGGCTGGAACGGGACCGGAGTACCTAACGCAGTCGGCGCAGTCGCGAACTTCCCGGATGCAACAGTCGGAGGGACCACCACCATGGATGTCGCTGCGCCCGGCATAATTCTCGGCACACTGAACCTGAACGGGACCGGCAATTTTAATCGCACGGTCACCTTGAACGCCAATCTCACGATGGACCAGGACGACGCTGGCGCTGGCTTTGCCACGATCAGTAATTCGAATCCGAACACCGGGACGACTAATTTTTTGTCCATTGCGACCGGTATCGGTGGCGGCAACCTGGTCCTTGCGGACGATCTGCACATCATCAATACAGGCGGGGGCTCCAGTAACAACGGCGCGATTCTGATCGGCGCCCAGATTCAAGGTACGGGCAACATTACCTTCAGCAGCGTCGGCAACACCGTGACAAGCGCGACTGCTTTTCCGGGCGCGATCCGTATTAGTAATTCAAACACCTTTGTAGGTAGTGTTTTGCTGCAAAAGGGTGCGGTCACTTTCAACAACCCCGACGCTTTCAATGGAACTGGAGGCAACGTCCTCACTCTGGGGCAGGCCGGCCAGGGCAGCGTGACGCTGATGACGACCTCCTCATCAGGCACTTTGAATAATCCCATCACCGTCGCGGCTGGCACCGGTGGAACCACCATGATGGGGACGGCCAGCACAGGCAACGTAACGTGGTCCAGCCCGGTCACGTTAAATGGGAATCTAACCGTCAACAGCTTCAGCACTGGCACGACCGGCATCACCTTATCGGGCGCGATCTCCGGAGTCGGTGGTCTCACCTTTGCGTCAGGAAGCGGAACTCCTACCACGACCGTTGCTCGACTCAATAACACCACAAACTCCTATCAGGGCGGAACGACCATCGCGACGGGAACGTTGATCGTGGCGGCCGATGGAGCTCTCGGGACCGGTAACGTCAGCCTCACCGCTGCGAGCGTGAAGCTCACCCTCCAGACTGGCGTGCTGAACAATTATATCGCCGACACGGCGACTCTCAGCCTGCTCAGCACCGATACGCTCAATTTGAATTTCACCGGCAGCGACACTGTGGCCGCGCTCGTTATCGACGGCGTCGCGCAGGCACCCGGTGTTTACAATGCGGCCAACCTCTCCGGGCAAATCACCGGCACCGGTGCGATCAACGTCGTGCCCGAACCGCAGTCATTTGCTTTGCTCGCGCTCGGCACGCCGCTGCTCTTGTTCCTGCGCCGCAAACGCGCCTGACGATTGACCGGCGCAAGCTTGGCAACGTAACTACTCGTTAGGCAGAGAGACTCGCCTCTGCCTCGCGCTCAGACCTGCTTATGCCTAACGAGAGCTAGGATTGCTCTCTTCTTTCATCCCCTGGTTCTTACTTTCCTTGGCGCGGGTGAACTTGCCTTCGCAGAAAAGCTTCCACTCGCCTTTGTCGTTCTGCCGGATTGTCGATGTCCACGCGTCCGACTGCGGATCGAAAGAGTAGCGATTGGTTAGCTGACCGTCGTGAAACTCAAACTTGAACTCCATCGCCTTCATAGCTTGTCCTACTTGTGATCGCCCCAAAGATGGAAGGTATAGGTAAAGACGACGTAGCCGAGGATGTCGTGCGGATAATCATTCTTGATGTAGAGCGCGGGATTCATCTGCAGGTCGCGCGTGATGTTGCAGGTCACGCCGAAAGTCACGGAATTGCCCGGGCCGCTCTGGAAATCGACCTGGGCGCGCCAGGTTTTGTTGAAGTCGTAGGCGTAACCAAGGATGACTTCGTTGTGATAACCGGCGTGAATCCCGCCGACGATTAGTTTGTGATGCTCGGTGTAATAACCGAGTTCGATGTACGGTTGCGGATCGACATGCTCTTTCGGCGACCAGTTAATGAAACCGATCGAGAGCAGGACGGGTTCTTTGCGCAGGATTCCGAACTCTGTGCCGAAAATCCATTCGTTAGGCTCAAAGCCGCGAAAGACCGCGACCTCGGCAAAACTGGTCAGGCCCATCTCGGCCTGGAGTTGGTAAGGATTGCCGATGTATTTATTCTGAAGCTGAAGGCTCACGGAAAGATCGCCCGGATCCTCCAGTTCGGGCGTGACGATCTGGCTAAGACCTTTGGTGGTAGCAATGGCGCGCGGTTGAGCGAAAAGAATCGCTCCAAAAATCAACGCCGCGCCAAGAATCTTTCGCATGGTCGATGCCTTGTAGCTACCCGGCGCGCGACTAGCAAGCGCTGGCTTCACATTCAGGACAGAAGCCCTCGGTTCGCGTAGGTTCACCGACGAGAGATTCCGTTGCGTCCTTTGCGTCCGTTGCGCGAGGCTCTTGCCGCGGAAACGAAGAGTGCTACCTGCCGTCGCCCGGCTGTGTTTCAAGCTGCGCCGCGCGTTCCGCATGCGACCGCGCCTCGTCTTCGCGGCCCATGTCGTGCAGGACGCGGGCCAGGTTCTTGTGCGCGGCGATGTAGTCAGGCCGCAATTCCAAGGCGCGGTTGTATTCGGCGATTGCTTCTTCCGCACGATCGCTTTGCAGATAGGAATTGGCCAGATTCAAATGCGCGGCGGGATAATCGTCCCGAATTTTCAAGGCCGCGCGGTATTCCGTGATGGCTTCAGTTATTCGACCAAGTTGCAGAAGCGCCGTGGCGTAATTGTAATGCGCTTCGGCGCTGTCGGGCGTCAACTCCGCCGCTTGGCGCAGATAGACCAGACCCTCCTGCACCTGCCCGGACTCGGCGAGCGCGCGACCCAGATTGGCCGCGGCCTCGGCATCCTTCGGGTTGGATTCGAGCGCCTGTTTCCAATTTTCAATCGCTTCGGCCGGCTTGTTTTCACGCGCGAGCAAATCGCCTAACGAGCGCTTGAGTTCGGCGTTACGCGGTTCAAGCACGAGTTGCTTTTGCAGATGATCGATCGCTTCGCTGGTGCGGCCGAGCTTGAGCAGCAAGGTAGCAGCATTGGCATGCGCGGTGGACATGCGTGGATGCAACTTGAGCGCTTTGTCATACTCAGCGATAGCTTCTTCCGCCTGGCCACGACGCGCATAGGCATTGCCAAGGTTGTTATGCGCCTCGGCGTAATCGGGGTCGAGTTCAACCGCTCTGCGGTATTCAGCCAGTTCCTCTTCCATCCGCCCGGTCTGCGCGTAACGAATCCCCAGATTATTGTGCGCCAGCCAGCTGTTCGGATTGGTCACCAGCGTGGCGCGCCAGAGTGTTTCCTCATCGGCATAGATGGCTCCTTGTTTCCAAGTAAGCCTGCCTAACGAGAACAAGAGCGCCGCACCACCAATCGCCACGACCCAATTCACCGCTCGCCCGTACTTTTGCGAAACGAGATCGATTCCTGCCGCCGCCAGCGCCAGCGGCCCGAGACAGGCCAGGTATTGGTAATGATCCGCCACCCACGAATAGCGGAAGGTGTAAAGCATGATGAAACCAAGAACCGGCGTGAGCGTGGCCACGAAAAATGCGAACGCGACTTCGACGCTGCGACCCGTGTAACGCCGCAGGAACCAGATGAGCAGAATGGCGGCAATGGTCATGCCTACCCAGATGAAATCGAGCGGATTGGCCAGCGAGACGGGCCAGCGCGGATAGCTGAATGACAACTCGTTAGGCCAAACCAGCTTTCCCAGATAAAACCAGATGGCGCGGCTCGCGACCAGGATGCGATCGCCAAAACCGATGGCGAAGGTCTGACCTTGTGTCCCCTGATGGTAACGCTCCCACCAGATCGTGACCAAACCCATCGCGATGCCGAGTAGAACAAACGGCGTTACCTGCGCGATGCGCGCGAGCGTGATCGGTTTGTGTTTGAGCCAGAGAATCAGAAGCAGCGCCGCCGGCATGGTGCAGGCGGTCGTCTTGCTCGCCAGAGACAGCACGTAGAGAACAAGCGCCGCGCCGTAAAGCCACCAGCGTCCTTGTTGTTCCTTCCGGATAAAACGCGCCCAGCAAATGAGTGCGAGCAAAAAGAAAAATCCCATGAGCACGTTCTTGCGCTCGGTGATCCAGGCGACCGATTCCACCTGCACCGGATGCAAGGCAAAGAGGGCGGCGGCCAACCAAGCGCCGGGGATGCGGAGCGTGCGCAGAAGAATCCAGACGAGCAGCGCGTTCGCCGCGTGCAGGAAAATGTTTACCCAGTGATATCCCACCGCGTTCAATCCCCAGAGCGCGTGCTCGAGACGGAAGGTAGTGTAAACGAGCGGAAAGTATTGCGACGGCGAATCGAGCGAAAACCAAATGCGCTTCAATCCATCGGGCGCGGTCAGGAGCGGGTTCGTCGTAACGTAAACGTCGTCGTCCCAGATGTAGCCGGCGTGCCAGACGCTTTGATACGCGGCCACGGTGATAATGACCAGGAACAGCCCGAGCAAAACATCACCGAGCCAATTCTTTTTCTCTTTTCTCTTCGCGGACATGATTTCTCCTGCATTTTTTCTGGCATCGGGCACGAGTGCAACTAACTTAATCGCTCTTTCGCGCGCTTAGCTCAGTGGTAGAGCGCTTGCTTCACACGCAAGAAGTCACAGGTTCGAACCCTGTAGCGCGCACCATTGCGCGCTATTTGCGCGAACGCATCCATCCCGTCACCCTAGCTCGCCTTGGCAAATAGAAGCGAAGCATACTGGCCCCAGAAACCTAACGAATTGGACATGACTGTTTCCAGCCGCATGGATTGCGCTGTTTGCACCAGGTTGAGGTGACAGGAAGGATCGGGGTGCGGACAATTAGCGTTCGGCGGAACCCTCTGTTCACGCAAAGCCTCAATGGATATGACAGCCTCCAAGGCGGGTGTAGCACCAAGGCAATGACCAGTGATGGGTTTTGTCGAGCTACAAGGCACTTCCGCAGCTTCGCCAGCAAAGACGCGGCGCATCGCTTCCGCTTCGGAGACGTCACCGAGCAGTGTGCCGGTCCCATGAAGGTTTACGTAATCAATCTTCTCGGGACCTAGCTCTGCTGTGCGTAAAGCTTGTTCTACTACGCGAACGACACCATCACCGGCCGTCGCGGTTCGACTGGAGACATCACAACCGTAGGCCCAGCCTACTAATCGCGCCAGAGCCGCAGCTCCTCTTTGCCGCGCGGAGTCTAACGACTCCAGAACCAGAAAGGCGCTCCCCTCGCCCAGGACCAGACCGCTGCGATGCGTATCGAAAGGCCGGCAGGCCTGCGCGGGATCTTCGTGCGTTGCGATAACATCGGCCGCTTCAAATTGCCGCAGACTCTGCCATTGCAAAGGCGCCTCGGTGCCGCCGACAAGCACGGCATCGGCGCGGTCGAGCAGGATTTGTTCGGCGCCTTGCGCGATCGCGACTGCGGCGGAAGCGCAGGTCGCGGCGAGTGTAACGCATGGCCCATGAAAGCCGAAGGAACGCGCCAGCGCTCCACTGAGCGACGTAAAAGAATTGTCGGCCACGACAGACGGCAGCGGCTTTTGATTCGCCGGCAAATTTGCCGCCGCAAAAATTTTCGAGGCCGGCCCGCGCGCCGTGCCGACAATTACGCCAACGCGATTCGCGCCATAGGCATCGAGCAGGTGCGCTTGATCGATCGCCTCCTTCGCTGCGACCCATCCCATTTGCACGCAACGATCGAGGCGGCGCAGCCGGCGCACCGCCTCGCGGGAGAAATCGATCTCGGGCGCAACGCAGGCGGGATAGGAGCGTTCGACATTCTGAAAGGAAATGGTGCGCGCGGTTCCCTTTCCGCCAAGTGCCGATTGCCAAAGCTTGTCGACCGTGGCACCACCGGCTGAGAATGCACCCATGCCCGTAATGACGATGGGATTTTCGCGCAGGAGAGAAACAAGCCTCGACATGGAATTGAAAAGGAACTGAAGCGAAACGCGGCTAACTGTCGTCCCCTATCTCTCTGGTGGTATGCAAGCTCTTATTTTCGCTGTCGTCGGTGTCGCGCTTTACGCGGGCCTCTACTACAGCGCCGGACCGAAGGCAACGGTGGCCAGTCCCCCACGCCAACGCGATTACTCGTTAGGCACAATTCTCCTTCATTTCTTCCTTGGCTTGACCGCGCTCTTCGTCATTGACGGCGCCGTCTTTCATAGCGGTTTCTACACCGCGTTTTTGAAACGGGATTCCTTTGCCGGCAACATCGCCCTTCTGGTCGCGCAGGAGCGCGCGCGGCCCAGGTCGGAGACGACGCGAGAAATCGCGCTGCTCGGCGATTCGCAAATGTTCGAGGCCTTCTCGGCCAAGGCGGCCGATGCGCGGGCCACGAAAGCCAATCTTAGATTCATTAACCTGGCTGCGTTTCAATGTGAGCTGCGCGTCTGGTATTACATCCTGCGCGAATTGGATCCGCACGCCGACCGTTACCATGCCATTGTCATTCCGATCCGTTACGCCGATGTGGACCGCGGAAATGCTCTGATCAACAACGCCGACGACATTTCCCTCGCCGCACCGTTCCTCCGTTACACGGACGCTTTCGATTTCGCGCGCTCATTCACGAAATGGCCCGCCCAATGTCGTGCTTTCGTCTCGTGCATCCTGCGTGGTTATGCCTTTCGCGATGACCTGCATGATCTACTGAACAATTCGAGCGCGCGCTTCCAATTGCAGCGGGCCGATTCCGATTTTCTAAAGGCGCGCTACGAATACGCGGGCAGCGAGAAGAACCTCGTCGGCGTTTCGGTTGATCCAGCAACGAAGGAAGTCTTCGTGCCGGAACAACTGGCCGAACTGCGACCTTCGCTCCTGGCCAGCATCAAGCCGGGCAAGGAGCGCGGCCTGTTCAAGAAGTACCGCAGCAAATGGCTGCGCCGCATTCTTGATCGTTACGAGCGGAGCGACACCACCATTGTTTTTGTGCAGATGCCGCGCGGGCCGCTGGGCGCGCCGAACGATAGCCTAACGAGAGAAAACTCGATCGGCACGTTTGCCCGCGGCGACGGCTCGGTCGCGCTCGATTCTCACCTGTTCGATCGCCTCGAACGTCCGGAATTCTTTTTCGACCGCTCGCACTTGAACGCAAGCGGTCGCGCCATCTTCACCGAGATCCTGACCGACGAACTACTGGGCCGTTTCCAGTTTTCGAGCAAAGTCGAAACGGCCGACGCAGTTACACCGCCCTAAACCTGCCATGCTCTTCAACACGATCGGATATTGGATCTTCTTCGTCGTTGTGCTGATCGGCTTCTACTCGCTGCCTTTCCGTTACGGCAAAATCTTTGTCCTGGCAGCCAGCTACTACTTCTACGCCAGTTGGAATCCTCGCCTCATCATTCTCATTCTGGCTTCCACGATCGTGGACTACTTGCTCGGCCTTGCCCTCGAAAACGCCAAGCCATCGCGCCGCAAACTACTTCTCGTTCTTAGTTTGGTTCTGAACCTTGGACTGCTTGGCTTCTTCAAGTACTACAACTTCTTCGCGGCCTCGTTAGCTACCCTGCTAGGTCTCCCGGAAGACTCATTCCTGCTTCGCATTGTCCTGCCGATCGGGATTAGCTTCTACACCTTCGCCAGCCTCTCCTACACCATCGACGTCTATCGACGGAGAATTCCGGCGGTGCGGAGCTTGATCGACTATGCCTTCTTCATTGCATTCTTTCCCCACCTTATCTCCGGACCGATTATTCGCGCGCGGCAGTTCATGGGTCAGGTGCAGGACTGGAAATCACCTTCCGGACTCGTCGTTCAACAAGGCATCACGTTAATCCTGCTGGGCCTGGTCAAGAAGATGGTCTTTGCCGATCACTTCGCGCTCGTCTCCGATGCCTACTTTGGCAACATCGCCGCGCACCCGGGATATCTCGCTGCCTGGTCGGGCACCTTTGCCTTTGGGATGCAAATCTACTTTGATTTTTCCGGCTACACCGATATCGCCCGCGGCTGCGCCAAACTTCTCGGCTTCGAGTTCCCGCAAAACTTCACCCGGCCTTACCTGGCGCAGAACGCGGCGGAATTCTGGCAGCGCTGGCACATCACGCTTTCACACTGGCTGCGCGATTATCTTTTCTTTCCACTCGCGAGGTTATGGCGCGGACCTTTCGCTGCTTATCGTGCGCTTTTCGTCACCATGGTGCTGGCCGGCTTGTGGCACGGCGCGAGTTGGACCTTTGTCCTGTGGGGCGCCTACTGGGGAATGCGCATGATCGCGTGGCAATCCTTCGAGCGCGCCAGCCAGGGCACCACGCTCGATCGCATCATGACCAGCCGTTACTTCGCACCCATCAATATCGCCACGACTTTTGTCCTGTTGCCAATCGGCACCGCTTTCTTTCGCGCCCGCACGTTTTCCGATACCACTGTCATCATACGCACAATGTTCGACCTGCGCGGACCAGCGGGCGAAGCTGATATTTGGTTCCGGCATTCTCACGCTCGCGGCTATTGCTTTCGTCATAGCTGTCGTGGAAGAACGCAACTCCGTCATCGAGCGCATCAGCTTTGCGCCGGCCTGGATCAAAGTTCCAGCCTACGCGACTGCTCTCCTCGCATTGGAGCTATTCTCCGTGACGGAAAAGATTCCGTTCGTTTACTTCCAATTCTAGTCGCCAAAGATCCGTGCGCGTGACGCGCACGCGCAGGAAGGCTTTTCCGGGTCCGCCCGCGCATCCGTGATTACGGGCAGGACCGATATCTTTGCCGAAGCTCTCGATCAAGGCGGATAACCAGTAGTGCATTTGGGGAAATCCATGGTATTCGTTCCATAAGGATTCACTTGGAGCTAAGGCGCAATAGGACGGAACATGACGCGCAGTATCCTCCACTATTAACTAAAGGATTATCATGAAGAGGATTCTTGGCGTGATATTGCTAGTATTCGTAGCGGCACCATCGGTGACTTATGCTCAGGAGAAGAAGGCCGATCCGAAGCAGAAAACAGAGACCACGGTTAACAAGGATGAGATAATTGCTAAGATTGCGAAATACCGGGAAGAGGGAGAGCAGAAGCTTGTAGATAACAAGTTCACCAGGAAAGAAGTGGCACTTACGGGCGATAACGTAAAAGAAACGATCAAGCAGAAGTGGGAGAAAATGGCTGCCTACTACGAAGGATCAAAGCTCGTCAGAATTCAGCTCTACCCTCACCTCGGCTACAGTGGAAGATCGGAAGAGTTCTACTTGATGGATAACAAGCTCGTGTTTGCCTTCATTCAAAACAAAGGTCTAAAGCAGGAAGGCCAGGACAGGGGCCAGCCGGGCAAAGAGTTGTACTTTCATGATGACAAGATCATCAAGATTGAAGACCGGAGCGATGAGCCGGCCACTCATGCTGAGCAAGAGAAGAAAATGTACGAAACCGGACTGCCGTATGAGGTTTCAGAGCTGTTACATATTCTCAAGAAGAACTAGCGAATACGGAATAGGGAACTCTCACCAGAAGTCGCGAGGAAGGTCGTCCAGGAAAACAGTCATGGAACCGAGATGCTTCATGACGTGCACGCGGCCATCGCGACGGATGAGATGATTCTCGCCTAATTCACGCCAGCCACGCACTCCCGAGTTCTGCGTTGTGTTAGGCAAGTCATAGGTGTCGAGGATTGCCGTCTGCTCCTCGGCGTTTAGCGGTGAACCGTCAGCTTTTTCGGTCTCGAATTTTTGTGCTCGGCCGTCGATGAACAGGACCGCCGTTTTCCACCCCTTCGTCTCGAAGTGGCATCGATCGTATTCCACCTTCGACACTTTTCCCTGATCGTGGCTGGATGGCTCACCCAGAAGGGCCGCGACGTCTTCATATGAAGAGTTTAGGATTCCCCCTCCCTTCGCAAACGCCGAGGAAAGCGACATCGCGAAGAGAACGAGAATCACTAATTTTCTCATATACAAGTCCAGTAACGAGGCAACGTTAGCCACCTTCGAATGCAGCTGGTTCCTAACCGCCGAATTACGTTTTCGTTAACCTTAGAAGTGAAGATCAGGCTCCACTTTGCTCCCGGAAACTGTCAAGATTTGTCCCGTTATGAAACAAAATCTCCCACTGGCTACTGCTCTCATCCTCCTGGCCTCAACGGTATCAATCCTGGCACAAGGTTCTCTAACTCCACCGGGCGCGCCCGCGCCAACGATGAAAACGCTCGATCAGGTGGAACCACGCATCCCCATCAACTCGACCAACACGCCCGGCGACGCTGATTCGGTCTTCAAGATCACGCAATCAGGCTCGTATTACCTCGTGCAGAACGTGCAGGGTGTCGTCGGCAAATCGGGAATTGAAGTGACCGCCAATAACGTCACGATCGATCTCAACGGTTTTCAGATGCTGGGCGTGGCCGGTTCTCTCGCGGGCATCGATCTCAACAATGGTGGTGCCGGTGGATTGACCGGGATCACGATCAAGGACGGCAGCCTCCGCAGCTGGGCCTCTGACGGCATCAAGGGCGACCTGAGTGCCTTCGATCGCTTCGTCAATCTCCACATCAATTCGATCACGGGCTCCGGCATCAAGGTCAACTCGGGAACGGTGATTGACCACTGCATCATCAGCAGCTGCACACTCAATGGCATCACCACCAGCAACGACGTGGTCATCCAGAATACCGTCACCAGCGTGAACACTGGGAGTGGCATTGCCGCCGGAACGAACTCGACCATTTCCAACTGCGAAGCTGAGACCAATGGTGGTGGAGGAATTGTGGTCACGGGTGGCCGTGGCACGGTCTCCAATTGCAATGCGACACTTAATACAGGAACGGGTATCAGCGCCGGCGATGGCGGCAACGTTTCGCATTGTCACGCCAACGACAACACCACCGGCATCGTCGTCGGTGAGGGCGGGGTCATTGCCCACTGCACCGCCAACGATAATCATGGAATCGGGATCAACGCCGGCGCGACGTCCACCGTCGATGCGTGCTCCGCCTGGAGTAACGATACCGTCGGGATCAATGTGATTGCGGGCACCGTTACCAGTTCGACCGCTCGCGAAAATGGTGGCGATGGTATCGCCGCATCCGATGGATCGGTCGTGAACGGTTGCGCCGCGGCCGCCAACGGCGATGACGGCATTGCGGCTGGCTTTGGCTGTATCGTCACGCATTGCACGTCGCGGGCGAACACGGGAGACGGCATCTCCACCTCGTCCGATTGCCGCGTCGCCGATAACACCTGCGATGGCAACGGTGCAGGGGCGGGCGTCGGCGCTGGCATTCACGTCACCAGCTCCGATTGCCGCATCGAAGGCAACAACGTGACGGACAACGATATTGGCATCGATGTGGACATCGCCGGAAGCTTGATCATCCGCAACAGCGCGAGCGGCAACACGACCAACAACTATGATATTGTCGCCGGTAACAAGGTCGGCCCAATCGTCCTCGCCCCGGACAGCGTCGCTATCCTTGGTGACACCGGCGGAGCGGGAGTCGGGACGACGAATCCGTGGTCCAATCTGTCGTTCTGAGCAGCTCGGATTAGCTCGATTTCAACTGGAGGCCGGTCCTAAACGGGAGCCTCGTCGCAACTAAATTAGAGCAACTCGTTAACGAGCGCTTTCGCCTGTTCCGCAGCGATGCCGATGTTGCTGCGATAGCCAAGCGGACCTTCGCCGGTGTGCAGGACGGGCTCTAACTCTTCCAAGGTCGGCAAGTCAGTGCGGCGCCAGAAGAGGCCGATCGGGATTTCTTCGCCCCATTGATAGCCGCGGTCGATCGCCTTGTGCAGATCGGTCGGGTCGTGGCCTTGTTCCTCCAATATCTTTACGCGCGGATTGAACCACTGGTAGGTGTTGTCCTTATTGTAGGTGACGCAGGGACTGAACACGTCCACCAGTGCGAAGCCTTTGTGTTGAATAGCGCCCTTAATCATTTCGACCATGTGTTTCTGTTTGCCGCTGAAGGCGCGGGCTACGTAGGTCGCACCACCGACGATGGCCATCGGGATCGGGTTGATCGGGTTTTCCACGTTGCCGTAAGGCGTGCTCTTGGTCTTCATGCCTTTGACGCTGGTAGGCGAGCATTGACCGGTCGTTAGGCCATAAATCTGGTTGTCCATCACGATGTAGGTCAGGTCGACGTTGCGGCGCATGGTGTGAACGAAATGGTTGCCGCCGATGCCGTAACCGTCGCCATCGCCGCCGGTGCAGATGACTTTCAATTCGTGATTGCCGAGCTTGAGGCCGGTGGCCACGGCGAGCGAGCGGCCGTGCAGCGTGTGCATGCCATAGGTGTTGACGTAGCCTGGCAGGTTCGAGGAGCAGCCGATGCCGCTAACGACGCAGACTTGATGCGGCTGGAGACCTAGCTCGAACATCGCGGTTTGGAGCGCGGCGAGCACGGAGAAATCGCCGCAGCCGGGACACCAATCAGGATGGATCCGGCCGCGGTAAGTATCCTTGGTTAACTGACCGGGCTCAGTGGTTGGACTAACTACTGGTTCAACTGTTGCGCTCATGATTCGTTAGGCTAGGACTTCGTGGACTGGGACCGACAGTTTTGTCTTGCCGGCCAGTTGTGCTTTGACCGCTTCGACAATGTGATGTGGCATGAACGGTTCGCCGTCGTACTTGCGAATGTGGCCGTGCGCGTCGAAGCCGGTCTCGCTCCGGAGGTATCGGGCGAACTGGCCGCTGTAGCTGTTCTCGACAATGATGACATGCTTGCTCTGCGAAAGGATGCGGCTGATCTCGGCGGCGTGGAATGGAATGATCCATTTGATCGGAAGGTGGTTGGCCACGATGCCTTCTTCGCCGGCGAGCTTCTCGACCGCTTCGCGAATCACGCCATCAGTCGAACCCCAGCCGACCAGCGTGACGGCGGCGTTGTCCGGGCCGAAAAGTTTCGGCGGAGCGATGTCGTTAATCGCCGCCTGCATTTTGCGGCCGCGTTTCTCCACCATCATTCGGCGAATGTTCGGGTTGGTAAATTCGTCGCTGACGAGCGTGCCGTCTTCGTCGTGCTCATCGGTGGCCGCGGTGAAGATGTGACCAGGCACGCCGGGCACGGCGCGCGGCGAGATACCGCTCTCGGTGTTCTTGAAACGGAGGTAAGCCTTGTCGTTGTAGCCGCTGGCGGAATTGGCGCCATTATTGGTCTCGTTAGGCAGAATCAATTCGCCGCGATCGATCTTCACGTTGAAGTCGAGGTCGTCGGGATCAATGCTCGATGTTCCTTCGGAGATGAGCAGGTCAGCCAGGACCAAGCCCGGGCATTGGTATTTGTCGCAGAGGTTGAACAGCTCCGGAATCGTCCGGAATAAATCGAGCTGGCTCGACGGAGCCACGACCAACTTCGGATAATCGCCCTGGCCCGCACCGAGTATCTGCCAGAGATCGCCTTGCTCGGTCTTGGTCGGCACACCTGTGGCCGGTCCGGCGCGTTGCACATCGACGCAGACGATGGGCGTTTCGATCATGCCCGCCATGCCAATGGCTTCCGACATTAAGGCAAAGCCGCCGCCGCTGGTCGCGCACATGGAACGGCAACCGGCATGGGCCGCGCCGATGACCATGTTCATCACGCCGATCTCGTCTTCGACCTGCCGCACCATGATGCCGAGCTGCCGCGCGTGCGCCGCCATCCACATCAGCACGCCGGTCGACGGGCTCATCGGATAGGCCGCGTAGAATTTTACGCCCGCGGCCGCTCCGCCCATGGCGGTCGCCTGGTTGCCTGTGACGACGCCTAACGGCTTCGCCCCTACCGGCGTCTTCCACGGAAACGCCTTGAAATTTTTCGCCGCGTAATCGTAACCGGCCCGCGCCACCGCAATGTTCTGGGCCACGACTGCGTCGCCTTTCTTTTTGAACTGTCGGGTAACGACCGATTCGAGCGGCTCCGATTCGATGCCGAGCAACTGAAGCGTGGCGCCGAGCGCGGCGGTGTTGATGGCCAGCTTGTTGCCCTGCGTCAATTCCTTCATCGGCATCGGGCAAAGCTGCACGCCGTCGGCCGTCTGCCCCGGGGTGATTTTCTCGCTGTCGTAAATGGCGCACGCGCCCGCCTTCAACAAATGCAGATGGCGATCCATCGTGTCCTGATTGAGCGGAATGAAGACATCGATCTTGTCCCCCATGTTGCGCACGGGCCCGTCGCTCGCGCGAATGGTCAGGAAAGTGTGCCCGCCACGAATGATCGATTGGTAGGCGTTGTAGGCATTGAGATGGAGCCCGCGCCGCGCAAAGATGCGAGCGAGAATGTCCCCGGTGGAAGCGATGCCCTGGCCGTTCTCGCCGCCGATGCCGATTGCAAAATCTATCCTGGTAATTTGTGCCATCTGATTAAGTGACCGCACAATTTGCTGATCGGAACGAGCTTAAGCAAGCTCCGTCGTGGGCAAACTTTTCTCAGATGATTACGGCCGCGCCGCGCGGTCGCTGCGTGAAGAACTTACAGGGTCATCCTGAGGCTGGCGGAGCGCGCCGAAGGATCTCACAGCCGGTATCCGGGCGATGCATTTTGCTGCGCGTTCGTCGACAGTGCGATCGTGAGATCCTTCGCCGTCTTCGCGGGCTCAGGATGACATCGCGACTTCTTCTCGGCGCACGATCGCCGGAGTTACAGATCCGTGCGCGCGACGCGCAGCCGCAGGAATGCCTTGCTCGTCGGTCCGACAGCGAATTTGTAACGAAACGTCCGCAGGCCCGGCGGATTCGGGTTTGGCCCGGTGATGTCTTCCACGTCGGTGGTGTTCCAGCTCGTCAGGTCAGTCGAAGCTTCAACGATGAAATTCACATCAGTCGCGTCCGTGTTAGGCACAAACGAAATCGTCAGGTAATCATTCGTGATCACAGCCGCAGGCAAGGCGGTCGTGTCGGATGCCTTCGGGTTAAGATCGAGCGCGAACTCGAGCAGATTCTGGATGCCATCGTGGTCCCAGTCACTCGCGTCCGCGGCCGCGGGATCGTTGGCATTGGCGCCAAATTCCTGGAAGCGCCAGGCGTCGGCTGGTTTGTCGTGAATGGTAACTGTGTCAGTAATAGTTAGTCCAAGGTTGTAGGCGCTGGAGGAAGTGAGCAGGAGATTCACGCTCCTATCCCCTTCGGCGACGTTATTGGGAATAGGCGTAATAGTGATCGTCGTCGAGCTACTACCAGCCGGGATCGTTCCCGCCGGCGCAATGGCATTGTAGGCCGAGCCATTCACGGCCGTTCCGCTAATGGCGAAGAAGACAGGAAGGTCGATCGTCGTGCTGCCTGTGCGCGAGATGGTAAAGACGCCGGGATCGGGACCTTGCTCCGAGGCGTTCGCATCAGTCGCCGCCAGGTTCACGTCCGGGGACAGGATGGTGAAACCCGCGCTGGCCAGGTCGCCGTTAGCGAAGATATCAGCGCCGCCGCGCACGGTAACTGTTCCACCATAGTCTCCAGCCGGGGCCGTGCCTTTGAGTGAAACACGAAAGACCTCGTCGTTGCTATAGCTCTCGCTCGGCAATAGGACACCCGGCACGTTGGAGAAGAAGCTATTCGGCTGGAAAGACAGATTCGTCGCCGAAGCTCCACTCAAGGTCGGAGCGATATCGTTCAGGAATAACTTGTCGGTCGAGCTGGTGTTGGTGAGGGTCCCACTGAAAACCAGTTCGCGACCACGCGCGCTGTTTTGCACGGAGGCGGAGAGCGACATGCTCAGTCCCGCATAGGCCATGATACCTAACGAGTGGTAGACAGCGCGAGCAAGCACCACTTCTTCATGGCGCTGCTCCGATCGCGAAAAGGATGCCGTTGGCAATGGCGTAAACGGTCCCATCCACCCCGATGAAGGTAGGTGTGTAGGCTTCGCCCAGCCCATCGGTCAGGACAATCGACTGCGACAGCGTGTTAGTGGTGAAATCCCAGCGATAAGTCTTGCCATCCTCGCAGCTAAGGAAAGCGGCTTTGGCGAACGGATCCACCGCCGCGGCGTTGATGCACCATTCGCTCACGGCATTGGGATAACCCGATCCCTCATCCACGTGGGTCGGACTAACCACGGTCAGGATTTCCTTCATGGTGGTCACACTCGGCGTGATCGGATCCGATTGAGTGTCGTTCGGATCAAGGATCGCCACCTTGTTGACGCCATCGCCGGTCCCGTAGCCGGCGTAGTTATTGTATTTGCAAAGCAGCAGGTAACTCGAGTTGCCGTGGTAGGACGGAACTAACGACGCCGGCACAATCGAGGGCGTGTCGTCCCAGCCGAAAGAGCCGGGCGTTTTCGACTGCGTGAGAGTAGAATCGTAGTGCAACATCCAGCCACGGCCGTTGTGGGCGGGGATCGCGCTTTCCAGCACACCTATGTAAACATCGCCGTCCGGCCCCACCGCTGGCGAAGCGCTACCGCTATCGAAAACAAAGGCATCGCTCGTCGGGTTAGCTACGTCCTTCAATCGAACCCGCGAGATCGGCGTCATCGTCCGGGCATCGACTGAGACCAGGTAACCGGCCGGTGAGCTATTGAACCTAACGACTCCATACAAGGTCTTGCCGTCGTTACTTAAGGCCGGCGCGCAGTTCACGACCGTGCGACTAGTAGTGACGTCGTTGGCCGCCGCGGCTCCCGCGACCCAGCTACCGGTTCCATCCTCGGCGATGCGCGCGATGCCCGGCGCTATGACCGGGTTAGTTGTGCCTAGGACGTCATAACCAAAGTAGATGTTGCCGTAGCGATCCGAAACGATCGGCGTGTTGATCTTGATCTTGCTGTTGAAGTCGGCCGGGTTCGCCTGGTAGTTCGATAGTCCGAAGAAAGCCAGCTGGCCAGTCGGTCCGCTGGCCGCGTCGGGATTATCGCGGTAATAAACCGTGCCGCCGATTCCCGGATAATAGACGCGGTTTTTCGGCGTCAGGCAGATGCCGAATTCCGGCACCCAATCGTGCGTCGGCAAAATGTAATCCGAAACCAGCGTCCACTTGATCGCGCCGTTGGTGGCATCATGTCCTTCGACTTGAAACCCGCCGTCCGCCCCCGTCTTCACCGGAATGACGATGGTGTTTTGCCGTGTGACCAGCGGCACGCCGTAGTGAATGAGCAGCGAAGTGCCGGAATAGACGCGGTTCAGATCGATCAGCTGCTGCCATTTGATCTGCGATAACGGCTGCCCCGCAGTCTTCGAGATGCTGCTGTGCTGCGGATCGTGCCCGTGTCCGCTCCAGGGAATGGCAATGCTCTGCCCGCGCGCCGAGGCGACGCAACCAATCAGGAGCAGCAGGCGGAGCAATTTCACGGGTCGGGCATTATACACAATCGCCGAATAATTCGCGTGCGATCTCTTTCTTCCGCACGCGAATCGGCTATCGTCTTTCCCCTTCACCACCTCGCACCTTATGAAACACCGACATCCCTTCTTCGCTGCGTTTACAAACCTCGGATTCGTGGCACTCGTTTGCGCGCCTATCTCGATCATGTTCGCCGCCACTACCTCACCTGCTCCGGCCAAGGAAACAAAACCTGCGGCCCACGCTAATCCCCTGCTGGTCGCAAGCTCGCTCCAATTCCAATTCCCGCCGTTCGACCAGATCAAGAACGAGGATTACGCGCCGGCTTTCACACAATCCATGGCGGAGCAGTTGAAGGAAGTCGAAGCGATCGCGAACAATCCCGAGCCGCCCACCTTCGATAACACCATGGTTGCGCTGGAAAAATCCGGCCGCACCCTGACGCGGGTCAACGCCATCTTTGGTAACCTCGCCGGCGCCAACACCAATCCGGTCTTGCAGAAAGTGGAAGCGGAGATGGCGCCGAAGCTGTCCGCGCATGCCGATGAGATTCTGCTTAATAGCAAATTGTTCGCGCGCGTGCAGAAGCTTTACGACCAGCGCGAGCAGCTAGGTCTCGATGCCGAATCGAAGTATCTGCTCGAGCGTTACCAGAAGGATTTCATCCGGGCCGGGGCCAAGCTTTCCGATGCCGATAAGAAGAAGCTCAAGGCGATGAACGCCGAGCTCGCCACCTTGCAGACAAAGTTTACCCAGGATGTCTTGAAGGAGAAGAACGCCAACGGTGTTTGGGTGGATAAGAAAGAAGAGCTAGCCGGCTTCGCCGACAACGAGATCGCCGCCGCGGCCAAAGCGGCCAAGGACCAAAAGAAGGACGGCCAGTTTCTCATCCCCTTGCAAAACACCACTGGTCAGCCGGCCTTAAGCTCGCTGGAAAATCGCACCCTGCGCGAGCGGATCATGAACGCTTCGCTCACGCGCAATAGCAAAGGCGGTGGCTTCGACACGCGCGATACCATCATGAAGATCGCGCGTCTGCGCGCGGAACGCGCCGCGTTGCTCGGCTACAAGACCCACGCCGATTACCAACTGGAAGATCAAACCGCCAGGGACGTCGCCACGGTCAACAAGTTGTTAGGCGAACTCGCGCCGCCCGCGGTCGCCAATGCGAAACGTGAAGCGGCCGACATGCAGGCCGTGATCGACCAGGAAGGCGGCAAGTTCCCGCTCGCCTCATGGGATTGGGCCTTCTACTCGGAGAAAGTGCGCAAGGCCAAATACGCCTTCGATGAATCGCAGGTGAAACCTTACTTTGAGCTTAATCACGTCCAGCAGGACGGCGTCTTCTTCGCCGCCAACCAGCTCTACGGCCTGACCTTCAAGGAACGCAAGGACCTGCCGGTTTACCAGGAAGACGTGCGCGTCTTTGAAGTCTTCGATGCCGATGGCAAATCGCTCGCCTTCTTTATCTCCGACATGTATGCGCGTCCCTCGAAACGCGGCGGCGCCTGGATGAACGAATACGTTTCGCAAAGCGACTTGTTAGGTACTCGGCCTGTGGTCGCAAATCATCTTAACATTCCCAAGCCGCCCGCGGGCGAGCCGACGCTGCTGACCTTCGATGAAGCGCGCACCATGTTTCACGAATTCGGTCACGCGCTGCATGGCATGTTCTCCAATGTGAAATATCCGCGCTTTGCCGGAACCAACGTGCCGCGTGATTTCGTCGAGTTCCCTTCGCAGGTGAATGAGATGTGGGCGACCTGGCCTGCTATCCTCAAGAACTACGCCAAGCATTACCAGACCGGCGAACCAATGCCGCAGGAGTTACTCGACAAGGTGGTGGCCGCGGAAAAATTCGATCAAGGTTTCAAGACGACCGAATACCTCGCCGCGACGTTACTCGACCAGGCCTGGCACCAACTTAAGCCGAGCGAAATTCCGAAAGACGCCATGGCTTTCGAAGCCGATGCCTTGAAACGTTACGGTGTCGACTTCGCGCCCGTCCCGCCGCGTTATCGCTCGCCTTACTTCTCCCATTCCTTCTCCGGTGATTACTCCGCCGGCTACTACTCCTACATCTGGAGCGAAGTGCTCGACGCCGATACCGTGCAATGGATCAAAAACAACGGTGGCTTGAAACGCGAGAACGGCGACCGCTTCCGCCAGACCCTGCTCTCCCGCGGCGGCAGCCAGGACGCACTCGAACAATTCCGCAACTTCACCGGCGGCCCGCCCGACATCAAGCCGCTCCTGGAACGCCGCGGCCTAACGAGTGAAGCCTCCGGAGATGCTGCGCCGGAGAAACCGAAATCCTGAGCCTTGTCAGGTTAGAAGCCGAGTAACGAAGAAGCACAACGAGCTACAAGATTTGGCAGGTGCGTCGCGCACATTTTAGCCGTTGGCGCGTATGATACTTCTTCACGATCCACGTTGCGTCGAATATTCGAGACCTGGGCATCCGGAACGTCCGCAGCGGATCACTGCGACAGTGTCGTTGCTCAAGGAACGTCACGCCGGTTGGACGTGGCGCGTGCCGCAGGCGGCGACGCGGGAGATGCTGTTGCGCGCGCATTCCGCGCCACACGTCGATGCGATCGAGAATGGCCGGCAGGATTTCGACACCGATTCGCCGGCCTACCCGGACATCTTCGCGCACGCGGCGCGGGCCAGCGGTGCGGCGGTGGAAGTGGCGCAAGCGGCGCTGCGCGGCGAGAAGGCCTTCAGTCTCATGCGTCCGCCGGGTCATCACGCCACGCGCAACCAGGCGATGGGTTTTTGTTACTTCAGTCACATCGCGATTGCCGCGCTCGATAGCCTAACGAGTGGAGCCGAGCGCGTCGCCATTTGGGATTTCGATGCCCATCATGGCAACGGCACGGAAGCGATCGTGGCCAACCATGCGCAAATCGCCTTCGCTTCCATCCATCAATCGCCCGGTTATCCCGGCACCGGCCTGCATTCATTCGCCAACATTCACAATTTCCCCGTGCGCCCGCTCACGCCGCGCGCGCAGCACATGGCGGAGATCGAGCGGGCCTTGCACTCGTTAGCCGAATTCAAGCCCGATCTGATCCTGGTCTCGGCCGGGTTCGATGCCTATGCCGGCGATCCGATCACGGAGATGACACTGGAGAAGGAAGATTTCGCCACTTGCGGAAAGTGGCTGCGCGAATCCGGCATCCCAAGCGGCGCCATCCTGGAAGGCGGTTACAGCGACGATCTGCCGGAGTTGATCGATGCGTTCCTGACGGCGTGGGACGGCTAGTTAATTGCGCATTCCAGAAACGTCCAACGTTCAACGTCCAACGTCCAACGTTTCAACTTCCGAAGCGTCCATTAAAACGTTGAACGTTGGACGTTGGACGTTTCCATCCCTCGAACTCAGTTCCGCGCTTGCACCCGCTTTTCCGCCGCCGATATTCCGCGCACGTCGGGCCGTAGCTGCCGCAATCACGGGACGTAGTTCAGTCCGCCGAAGGACGGACTCGCCGTGGCGAGCCTTGGTAGAACGGTCGCCGCGGCGACAAGTCGTTGCTCTTTCGCGCTGCTGGTTTTTTCCCAACGTTAGTTCATAGTCACCGGCGAACGGGACGTAGTTCAGCTTGGTAGAACGCCTGGATGGGGTCCAGGAAGTCGCAGGTTCAAATCCTGTCGTCCCGATTTCCGCTCCCTCTCATGTTTCACGTGTACGTTTTGCGGAGCGCGAAAACCGGACGGCGGTATGTCGGATCGTGTGAAGATGTGGCGGAACGGCTCCGACGACACAATGCGGGTCATTCCAAATCTACACGTCACGGCGTTCCGTGGGTTCTGTTGCACAGTGAGAGTTTTTCGAGTCGCGCCGATGCGATGGGAAAAGAGCGTTATTACAAAACCGGAAAAGGTCGCGACGAGCTTGATCGACTGAAATGGTAGCGCGGTCGCCGCGGCGACAAGTCGCAGGTTCAAATCCTGTCGTCCCGATTGCCCCGCTATCCAGCACGCGTATCCTCTCGCAGAATGCGTGACGACAACTCGAAGGACGGCAAATCGCCTAACGAGTCGTCGCGCCAGGATGAGCATTGCGTTTACCGCGACGTCGCCCGTTTGCTCGAAGAAGAACCGCAGCTCGAAGCGGTCGCGTTTCAACCGAAGAACCAGCTCCTCTCCATCGCCACCCTGGGCACGGACCGCGGAAATCGGCTGGCCGGACGGGTGACCGAGGCGGTGGCGGAGCGTGAACGGCAATGTGGCATTCTCGATGCCAGCGGCATCTGCGCGCAATGCGGCGAAGCGCCCGCGCGCAAGGTCGGCGACGCCAACGTGGTGGTGAAAGATGTGCTCGGCAGCACGGTGATCGAAAAACTGACCTGCCGCACCGCCACGCATTTCTGGCAATGGAACAAGCTGCGCTGGCCGCGCGTTTCCTGTGACAGCCCGCCGGTTTCAGTGTCGCATCATTCGTCTAACGAGTGGAAGCACCTGGCCCTGCTCGCCGGGCTTTGCCTGTTCTTCGGTCTGTGTGGTTGGATCGCGCAACGCAGCGAGGCATCGCCGGCGATTGTGCTCGCGCTCTTCGCTCTCAGTTACACTTGCGGCGCGTGGGACGCGGCGATCGAATCGTTCCAGCGCCTGCGGCATGGCGAATTGGAAATTCATTTTCTTATGCTCGCGGTCGCGTTCGGCGCAGCCTTGGTCGGTGCCTGGAGCGAAGGCGCGCTCCTGCTCTTTTTGTTTTCGGCCGCCGGCGCGATGGAGCATTTCGCCAACGCGCGCACGCAAAAGGAAATTGGCGCCCTGCTGCGCGGCGCACCCAAGGTGGCGACCGTGCTGGAGAATGATCAGGAAGTGGAGCGACCGGTCGATGCGCTCGTGCCGGGTATGATGCTGCGCGTGCGTGCCGGCGAACAAATTCCCGTCGACATGCGCGTGACCGATGGGGAAAGCGCGTGCGACGAATCGAATCTCACCGGTGAAGCGCGCCCGATGCCGAAGCAACCGGGCGATGTCGCGCTGGCTGGAACATTGAACGAATGGGGCGTGCTCGATGGAGTAGTTGTTAGGCCAGCGAGCGAAAGTTCGCTGCAAAAAATCGTCAACCTGATCGAGCAGGCGCAACATTTGAAAGCGCCATCGCAACGCTTCAGCGACCGGTTCGGCACGGGCTACACGTATTTCGTTCTTCTTTTCTGCGCCGCATTTTTTCTTGTCGGCTGGCTCGTCTTTCAGTGGCCGCCATTCCTCGTCAATGCCGGACGCGCCAGCGCGTTCTATCGCGCCATGACCTTGCTCGTGGTCATGTCGCCGTGCGCGCTCGTGCTCAGCGTACCGTCGGCCATTCTTTCCGCGATCGCTTCCGGCGCGCGGCGCGGTGTGCTTTTCCGCGGTGGCGCGGCCATCGAAACACTGGCCGACGTGCGCACCGTCGCCCTCGATAAAACCGGGACCCTGACGCACGGCACACCGGTGCTGGCGCGCATCGACTCGTTAGGCGGAAATGAATCTGATCTGCTCGCGGCTGCTTACAATCTCGCGCGGCTTTCCAATCATCCGCTCTCGCGTGCCCTGCAAAAAATCGGCGCGCAACGTGGCGCACCGCATTTCGAGATGACGAGCATCGAATCGATTTCCGGCAAAGGAATCAACGCGCGTTATCGCGGTCAGCTTTACGCGCTGGGTAGTCGCGAGTTTGTCCAATCCATCATTGCAACGGCCGTCTGCGACGCGATACGCGCGGAAGAACACGACGTCGCGGAAGTATGGATCGGCGGTCCGGGCTTGTGCGGACGATTTCTCCTCCGCGATCAACTTCGCGCGGAAGCGCGCCTCATGCTGGACGAATTGCGTGATGCGCACATCCGCAGCGTGATGCTGACGGGCGATCGCGCGACCACGGCCGAATTGATCGCGCGCGAAGCCGGCGTGGACGAAGTGAAGTCGCATTTGTCGCCCGACGAAAAAGTCACGGCGGTGCAGGAGTTGAAAAAGAACGGCGGCAAAGTCGCGATGATCGGAGACGGTGTGAACGACGCGCCCTCACTCGCGGCGGCCGACGTTGGCGTGGCGATGGGAGCGCGCGCCTCCGATGCGGCGATGGAACAGGCGGAAGTTGTCCTGATGAATGACCGACTGGAAAATTTCGTGACCGCCTACGAGTTGAGCCGGCGCGCCAAACGCATCATTGGTCAAAATATTACGATCGCGCTCGGGACGGTCGTCGTCATGGCCCTGCTTGCACTCTTCAAAGGAATTCCACTTTCGTTAGGCGTAATCGCGCACGAAGGCAGCACCGTGGTGGTCGTGCTCAACAGTCTGCGCCTGCTCTTCGTCAAACTGCGCACGGCGCCGTTGTAGTGGCGGTCTATGACCGCCGACGCCGCTGATTTTCGGCGGTCATAGACCGCCGCTACAAATTGCATTAACGTCCGCGCCTTATGTTGAGCGCTGGAATCGTTGGTCTGCCGAACGTGGGAAAGTCCACGCTCTTCAACGCGGTCACGCGCACACGCAAAGCGCAGGCAGCGAATTATCCCTTCTGCACGATCGACCCGAATCTCGGCGTCGTCACGGTGCCGGACGTGCGGCTCGACGCGCTGGCGAAGTTGTCGCATTCGCAAAAAATCATTTCCGCGGCGATCGAGTTCGTCGATATCGCCGGCTTGGTCAAAGGCGCGAGCGCGGGCGAAGGACTCGGCAATCAATTTCTCAGTCACATCCGCGAAGTGGACGCGATCGTGCAGGTCGTGCGCTGTTTTGAGAGCGGCGACATTCATCACGTCAGCGGTTCGATCGATCCGATCCGTGACATCGAAGTCATCAACACCGAACTCGTGCTGGCCGATCTGGCGTCGCTGCAAAAGCGGCACGATCGATTGCAAAAGGAAGTGCGCGCCGGATCGAAGACGGCCAAAGCGGAAAACGCGGTCATCGAGAAATTGCTGCCCCATCTCAACGCTGGAAAACCAGCCATTACCGCTGAGCTCGTGCCGGAAGAGAAATTGATCGCGCGCGAGTTTTTCCTGCTGACGTCCAAGCCAACCATCTTCGCCTGCAATGTCGCCGAATCCGATTTGGCCGGGGCCGAGAATCATCCGCACGTGCGCGCGGTGGAAGATTATGCGCGGAACCACTTCGGCAGCGAAGCGGTGGTGATCAGCGCACAAATCGAAAGCGAGCTGGTCGACCTGAGCGAAACGGAAGCGCAGGAATATCTGCGCGACCTCGGCGTGGCCGGCAGCGGAGTGAGCGCGCTGATTCGCGCGGTCTACCACTTGTTAGGCCTGCGCACCTACCTGACGACCGGCGAAAAAGAAACGCGCGCCTGGACAATTCATGAAGGCGACAAGGCGCCGGCGGCAGCGGGTGTGATTCACACCGATTTCGAGCGCGGCTTCATCGCCGCGGAAGTTGTGCATTACGACGATCTGGTCTCGTTAGGCTCTTTCGCCAAGGCGCGCGAGCACGGCAAGCTGCGCATCGAAGGAAAAGAATACGTGGTCAAAGACGGCGACGTGGTCGAGTTCCGTTTCAACGTCTGAAGAAGAAGGAATAATTTGGAAGCCAGAAAACCAGAAAAAAGAGGAACGAATCAAGAAAGAAGGAAAGCAGGGAAGAGAATGAGCGTCGCGTCTCTGCCTTTTTCCTGCCTTCATGTTTTCCTGATTCGTTTTTCTACTTTCGACGCGATCGTCATTCGTCATTAGTTGAATGCCAGAGATAATAATCGACGACCTGTCCGGGCCGGAGATCGCCGAGTTTCTGCAGGAACACATTCGCGAGATGAAATCGGTCTCGCCGCCCGAAAGCAAACATGCGCTGGACCTCGACGGTTTGCGCAAACCTGAGATCACGTTCTGGACGGTGTGGGACGATGGCCAACTCGTTGGTTGCGGCGCGCTCAAAGAGCTGGACGCGGAACATGGCGAAATCAAATCGATGCGCACCCACGCCTCCTGCAAACGGAACGGCATCGCCTCCACCATGCTGGCACACATGATCGACGTGGCGAAAAGGCGGCGTTATCGACGTCTCAGCCTGGAAACTGGCGCGCTGCCCTTTTTCGAACCAGCGCGACGTCTTTACACGAAATTCGGATTCAGACCCTGTGCGCCGTTTGCCGACTACAAACTGGATCCGAACAGCGTTTTCCTGACGATGGAGCTGTAACCGCGCAACCAGTCGTTAGGCAAACTACTCCGCCGAATATAGAATCCGGCCGCACTGCTCGCAGCTCACGATTTCTTTGCCGCTCTTCACCCGATGGACGGTTTGCGTGGTGATTTTCATGTGACAGCCGGTGCAGACTTCGTGCTCGAGCGCGACGACGGCGGCGTCGCCTTTGCTGGCCATGAGCCGCTCGAAACGGCTGAGCAAATCTTCATCGATTTTCGCGGCAATTTCTTCGCGTTCCTTCGTTAGCTCGGCCAGACGCGCGTCGAGCGCCTTGTCTTTGCTCTCCAAATCAGTCTTCTGCCGCGCGAAGGATTCGTTAGCCGAGGCCGAGTTCTTCTCTTCGGTCGGCGACCTCCACCTTCATCTTGTCGAGCTGCTCCATCAGCTCCAGTTCCTGATCCTCGATCTGCTGGATTTCCTTTGCGTAGCGCTCAATCTCATGACCAATGGCCTGGAACTCGTCGTTCTTGCGCGTCTCGTATTGCTGCGTCTTGAGCCGGTTGATCGAATCTGTGCGCGTGCCGACATCGAGTTCCATTTTCTTGCGCTCAACTTCGGCCTGCTTCGCCTTGAGTTTGAGCGCTTCAAGCGCCGCGGCGCTGGCCGCGATCTGACTGTCGAGCTGGGCGCGTTGCAGCGGCAACGATTTCACCTCGGCGCGAATCTGCCGGATTTTCTGGTCGCGATCCTGCAGGATCAACAGTTGCTCGAGCTCAGGCTGCACGCGCGAAGATTATGGGCTGTGCGAAATCCCGTCAATGTGACGCTGCATGGCGCGAAGGGCAGACTGGACATGCGGCGGCAATCCGCTAGAAACACCCGCAAAATCCATGAGCAATCGCGATCGAAGGCACGCGCACTTTATCGGAATTTGCGGCAAGGCCATGGGCGGCATTGCGGGTGCGCTCGCCACAGAAGGCTGGCGGGTCAGCGGTTCGGACGAGCAATGTTACGAGCCGATGCGGAGCTATGTCTGTGCGCGCTCGATCGCGTTTTCCACCAGGCATGACGCGGACAACATTCCGGCCGACGTCGGCGTCGTCATCGTCGGCAAACGTATTGCGCACGAGACGCCGGAGCTGATGGAAGCGAAAAAACGTGGACTGGTCCTGCGCTCGTTTCCGCATTTTCTCCGGGAAGAATTTTTGCACCGCTCGCGCAACGCCGTCGTCACCGGTGGCATCGGCAAGACGACGACGACCGCGATGCTCGCGTGGATTCTCGAATTCAATCAACGCCGTCCGAATTATCTCATCGGTGGCACGGCGCGAAATTTCCACGACGTGGCGCGCTTCGGGCAAAGCGAATTCGCCGTGATCGAGGGCGACGAATATCCCTCCTGTTTCGATGATCGCCGTCCGAAATTTCTGCATTACCCGGCGGAGGTCGGCATCATCACCAACATTCTCGAAGATCACCCGGATGTTTATCGATCGTTCGATGAGCTGTGCTCCGCCTTCGCCGCCTTCGTCGATGGCTTGCCGGCCAACGGATGCCTGGTCCTGCCGGATGATGATGAAGCGGCCCTGCGGCTCGCGTCGCGCGCCAAATGCAAGACGATCGCCGTCGGTGCGACCGGGCGGGCGGACCATCAGATTTTGCGCGTCGATTTTTCGCCGGAAGCGTCATCCTTCCGACACGGCGGTGAAGATTTCACCATTCCAATGTGCGGCTGGATGAATGTGCGCAATGCGGCCATGGCCGCGACCGCTGCCCACCAATTCGGAATTTCACTGCGCGATTCCGCGGCGGCGCTGCGTTGTTTTCGCGGCGTGCGCAAACGCCAGGAAGAAAAATCGATCGGCAATTGTGTGATGGTGCTGGATAAAGCTTCGCATCCCCGCGCGCTGACCGAGCTGGGCCAGGCCTTACGCCAGCGCTTTCCCGCACGCCGTATCGTTTCTGTGATCCAACCGCGCGCCACCGGCGGACGCGACTGGATTTATCAACGCGATTTGCCGCTGGCACTGGCCCATTTCGATCAGGTGATTTTGACTAGCGCGCGCGAACACAAGCCGGCGCCGGGTCGCGCCTGGGCCAACGCGCCTTTCTGTCTGCATTCGCTCGCGTTCACTCTGCGGGACCGCGGCACGGAGGTCGTGATCGCGCGCGCCTCGTCGGAAATGCGCGCGGCTATTTCGGCGAACATTCAACGCGACGATGTCGTCCTGCTCACGGTGCTCGAGCAATCAGAAGGTCTCGTTAGGCTAGTCGCGCGCGGTCTGCGCGCGAAAGCTCAGGCATCGCTCGCGGAAGAAGCGATGTTGTCTGCCGCCTAGGCCTAGCTGCGTAAAAGCCAGTGGCGCAAGCGCGCGCGCCAGGACGAACCCTCGCTCAATTTCTTCTGCCTGCGCTCCAGCTCGTTGATGCGCGCTTGTAACTTTGCGTTCTTATCGCGCAGGGCCGCAAACGATTTCCGTTCGAGATCTTTATTATCGGAAACTGCCTCAACGACGGACCGCAACATGCCGCGGATTGCATTCAGGTCGCGATCGTCGGGTGTTCCTTCGCCGCGTCCGCCGCGGCCCGCGAGAATATTTTCCAACTGCGAGCGGAAAACGCGCGGATGATGCGCCTCGTCGTACTGCGCGCGCGCAGCGCGGGATTGCTCGGCCAGGAATGCCTGGTCGGCCGCGCGGTGCAAAATGGACGTCAGCACTGCCCAATTGTCCCAAAGCATTTCCGAATTGGTGGCGCGATTCGCTGGCAGCGCGCGGGTGGAATGCGCCAGGTAGGGCGTGGCCGACGCAAGCACCTCGACCCTTGCCCGCGCGCCGTCGACCGGAAAGGAAGCGCAATAGAGATCGACCTCATGTTGCCAAAGCGCCTTAGCGACCGATTCGCTCCAGGGCAAATAAATGAACCGCTCCGCCACGATGTTGCGGCGCCTCAGCGCCTCGCTGATTTCATGCTGCATGTTTTCATCGAGCGGTCCGATGTGCAGATGCCAGCCACGCGTCGCATCCAAAATCACGCCGACCGTTTCGGGATACGAATAAGCGTAAGCGCGGTTGAATTTCGGGGCGCTTCCGCTCGTGGCCGTGACTAATGAGCCGCGGCGGAGAAAACCGTGCGGGCGCGGCCCGGGATCAGGCGCAGTCAATGGCAGGCAACTACTCGTTAGGCCGAGCAGGCGACTGGTCGCGACCGCGCCGGGATTGAGGTCGATGAGCTCGATCCCCGGCAGATGCAAACCCAGGCTCGGCGTACTATCGGCATGATGAACGAAGACGCAGGCGGGCGCGATTTCCGGCTGAGCCACCGCGCCGGCGAGCGGATCTTCCGGATGGTGAAAGAGGAAAAGCCGTTTCGGCCGCAATTGCCGCAGCCGGGCGAAGAGCTCTTCCATTCGATCGAAAATGGAAGGTCCAAGGAGCAATGTGATGTTCTCCGGCGGAATCTCGGTGCGGCGCCAGATTCTTTCCTCGAGCGGGGCTGAGTTCGCGGCATTCAGATTCGTCAGGATAAGGTGCGGCGCGCGCGGCGAAGCGAGAGCGCGGACAAAATCGCCGATCAGCGCCGTGTGCCCGCCGGCCGGAAATATCTGTGTCGCCAGATAAACGTCACCTGCGGCCGACGACTCGTTAGGCGGATCAGGATTCGGATGATCCGCCAGCCACTCGCGCCCCATGCGCAACAAGGCGGTATCCCAGCGACGCAAGCCGATGGCCATGCGGCCCAGCCCCGGCAGCATGCTCACGCGATGTTGCGCGGCGCGGGCGCACTCCAGCAATTCGAGCCACTCGGCGGATTTCGACGCGTGTGACATCAGCACTCGTTAGGCATTGCCGTCTTCTTCGGCAGCGACGCCGGCGGTGGCCGAATGGCCGAGCTTCTTCTCGGCGTCGAGCGCCTTAATCAACGGCACTAGTCGCCGCAGATAACGCGATACGGCGTGCATTTCAGCGGTGAAATCGACCGGACGGGCGCGGTGTTGCGTGATGATCGCCTGGTAAATCCCAAGCAGGGTTTCAACGGCTGGTGTGATGTCGGCCTCCCGTCGCACCTGTTCGGTTGCGCGTGCACTTTCCGTTGCAGAAAATTTTCTGATCTCGGACACGATTCTTTCCTTGGATGGCGGCGCCGAATTCACCGCGATGGAAAAATTCACGTCGCGCAATGCAGCAAAATTCTCCGGTAACACCATCGGGCCGCAACTGGTGCGACCAAGCACGATCACCGCGCAACCGCAGGCCATCGCGTCGAGGGCTGATTTTCCCGAAGCAAAAACGATGTCGTAATTCGGCAGCGAAGTCTCCGGGCGTTCGATCCGTTTGTGAAAATGGAATCCAGCGAAATCGAGCGCGAGACCGCATTCTTCCGCCGCAGCCCGCACCGCAGCGACCGTTTCACTTTCCGGTCGATGATGGCCATTGAAGAACAAGGCGCGCGCAGGACGAGCGGACAGAGTTCGCACCGTGCGAAACCGCGTGGTGTCGATGACGTTTGGCCAGACGGTAATTTCCGCGGGTGTGATGTTTGATTCCACCATCATCCGCTCCGCCGCCGTGCGCGAAATCGCGAGATACCGATAGATGCGCGGATGACGCGGCGGACATTCACGCCAGACGGCGCCGTGGCAATGATACAACGCCGGCACATCCGGCAGCGCCGCCAGCGCGCTCATGGCATCGAGATGATGTTGCGCATGAATGATGTCCGGCTGGAAAGGCAGGTCTTCCAGGTTCGTGCTCACCGCCACCGGATCGCTTTCAAGCAAACGTTCGCCTTCGCCCGGATCGCTGCTGTAGGCGAAAACCAAATGCCCGCGCGCCTGCAACGCCCGCGCCAGATCGCGCACCCACATCTCCGCGCCGCCACGCAGGTCGAGACGATTGTTGGTGATGAGAATCTTCATGGGCGCGCGCGATCTTGCGGGCTGCCTGGGAATGCGTCAACGCCGCGCGCGTCTACGGCGGCAGAACGCACACGCGTTAGAAACGCTGGGTCAGGCCGGACGCATCGCTTAATTGAATCGAAGCGCCTGTGCCGATGATTCCATCGAGCAGCGTTGCCAGCTACCACTCGTTAGGCTGCCTCGCGCCTCCAGCCGGTAAATGCGCCCGGCCACGCTCGGAAAACTAAACTGAATTCCGCTGGTGCGGAGAAATCGTAGGCGCCGCGGTTGTTTGAATCGGGCAAGATCGCAAAAGGCGAACTCGAGACCGGACTGGATGTTCTCTTCCAGAATCGTGACGTAGGTCTCCCGATCGGAACGTTGATGTTCGTGCACCAAGCCTAACGAGTGGCCGAGTTCGTGGCAGATCACTTCGTGCACCCACGCGTTCATCGTGAAATCCTGCGGCCCGCCGATCATGCCGAGCGCGGCGGAATTGCCGCTGTCGTTTTGGATGTCGAGGTAATTGGTTTCCGTGGTGCGCGCGACAAAAGTGAGATGCGCGACCGAGGCCCATTCCGCGGCCGAACCCTTGAAGGCCTGTTGATGCTGCGGCGTGATGTCGGGTCGAAACGAATACGGAATGATTCCGTTAGGCCAAAGAACCGCACTGCCATCGAAAGCCAATTCTGTTTCCGGAGTATTCGCGCGCGCGGCCAGCCAATCGCGCACCTTTTGGATGTAATCGCGCGTCACAATCATGTCCCCGGGCGCGCAACAAACGCTGCTCCGGCGGCGCGGAATTCAGGAGCCGATCCCAAACCGCGATGTCCCACGCGTATGGATTTGTTCCCGCGCGCATGGGCAACACGAGCGCGACCAGAATCGCGCAGGCTTGGCAGAATCGAACGGCCGGGCTAATGGCCGAAGGCTAGCCAAAAGGATCGGCGGCGCCGAGTGAAAATCGCGCTTAGTAAGTCTCGACCGGTGAACGCGCGCCGTCTTCCGGGCTGCGTTCTGCCGCACGCTCTTCGCCGAGGACCGCGACCCGCAAATCCCAAATCTCGGAGTCGATCGCGCGAAATTTCTCTTCTGAAAATTTTTCCGCCGGCGCGAGCCTTTTCTTGAAACGCGTGACACTCTCCAAGGCGCGATTTGTCTGGGGTGGTGGTAGTTTTTTCAGAACAGCCAGCGCTTCGCCGATTTGATCGACGCGATGGCAAATCATGGCGAGATCATTCCCGGCCGCGATGGCCCGCCGGATTGTTTCTTCCAATCCGTACTCGTTGTAGATCGCACCCATGTCGAGATCGTCGGTCATGATGAGACCCTTAAAGGCCATCTCGTCGCGCAGAAGTTCGGTGACGACGCGCGGCGAAAGCGATGCCGGAAGTTTTTCGGGATCAAAGGTCGGATACCAGCCGTGGCAAATCATCATACTGTCGACGCGATTTGCGAACTGACGGAAGACCGCGAGTTCGTTCGCTTCCAATTCCGCGCGTGTGCGCTCGATCTTCGGCAAATCATGATGCGCATCGAGGCGGGCGGCGGAGTAACCGGGGAAATGTTTACCGCAGCTCGCGATTCCTTCTGCGCGCAGGGCATCGTTGAAAGCACCGGCCAGCCTAACGACTTGTTCGACATCTCTTCCGTAACAACGGCCGCGCAGGGAATTGTCCGCATCGTCGTCGAAGGAAATGTCGAGCACCGGACAAAGATCGAGATTGAAGCCGAAAAGTCGCAGCAAACGCCCTGTGATCTGGCCGTGTTGCCTAACGAGTTCTGGATCATCCCGGTCGCGCAATTGCTGCGCGTTGGGCGGTTCGTTGCCGATCAGGCGCAAGCGCGAAACGCGCCCGCCTTCCTGGTCGATGGTGATGATCGGGTTTTCGGTCAACTCGCGCAGATCGTCGATGAGCTTCCGCAGTTGCGGCGCGCTCTTGATGTTGCGGCCGAAGAGAATGAAGCCGCCCGGTTGAACCCGGCGGAAGAGCGCGGCGGTCCCGGCGTCGAGTTCCGGACCGGGAACGCCGGTGAGAAGAAGCTGGCCGGGATGCATGCGCCACCTTCTAGGTTGCATGGTCGTTCGTGCAAGCGGGAAGGTTTGCGCTACCTTGGCGCGCTTGAAAAAGATCGGCGTCTACGGCGGAACCTTCGATCCGGTTCATCACGCTCACTTGATCCTGGCGCGCGAGGCGTTGGAAAAACTGGAGTTGGATGAAATTGTTTTCGTGCCCGCGGCCGCTTCGCCGCACAAACTGTCGCAAACATCCGCGCCCGGTCCCGTGCGCGTGGAAATGTTGCGGGCCGCGATCGCAGGCGAAGCGCGATTCTGTCTCGACGAATTGGAACTCAACCGTCCGCCGCCGTCCTACACTTTTGATACGATGACGGAATTGAAACGCCGTGCGCCGGAAGATCAGTTTTTCTACCTGATCGGCGCGGACAACCTCTCCAAATTGGAAACGTGGCATCGCATTCAAGAACTGCGCGCGCTCGTCCAATTTGTCGTCCTGCATCGCGGCTTCGCGCCCGTGCGTTGTGACCTGCCGATGATCGCAAGGCACATCGATATTTCGGCGACGGAAATCAGAAAGAGAGTTGCCACTGGCCGGTCGATTCGTTATCTCGTACCGGCAGCGGTGGAAGAAATCATTACGCGCGAACAGCTTTACCGGGAGCCGCAAAAATAAGCTCGGAAGAACTAGCGAAACTCTGCGCTGAGCTGGCCTCGAACAAGAAGGCGGAGGACATCGTCGTGCTGGATTTGCGCGACATCTCCACCTTCACCGATTTTTTTGTCATCTGCTCGGCCAGCTCGGAGCCGCAATTGAAAGCGATCGCGGGCGAGATCGAGGTGCAACTAAAACAGGAGCACGCCACGCGGCCGGTGGCGGTGGATGGATTTCCCGCCAGCCAATGGATCGTGCTCGACTACATGCAGGTGATCGTCCACATCTTTCACGCCGAAAAGCGCGCTTTCTACAGCCTGGAAGATTTGTGGGGCGACGCGCCGCGGCTCGCCTGGGAAAAAGCCGCCTAGCCCGCAATGCTTCGCATAGCGATGCAGGCGTGGCCTAACGAGTGGTTACTTTTTGTCCGGCTTGGCCGAGGCCGCCGGTGTTGCGGCCGGAGCTGGACGGCCTGCCCCCAGTGCATCCTGGCCTGGCGCAGGCTTTACCTCGAGCAACTCGACTTCGAAGATCAACGTCTCGTTAGGCCCGATTCCGCCGCTTTGTGCGCCGCGTTCGCCGTAGGCGAGACTCGCCGGAATGAAGAGCTGATACTTCGAGCCGGCCTTCATCATTTGCAGCGCCTCGGTCCAGCCTTTGATGACGCGATTAACCGGAAAGCTCGTCGGTTCGTTGCGCTTGTAGGAGCTGTCGAACTCCGTGCCGTTGAGCAGCGTGCCGCGATAATGTGTCACCACGGTATCGGTCTCCTTCGGCATCGGCCCGCTGCCTTCCTTTAGCACCTTGTACTGCAGGCCGCTCGCGGTGGTTTTGACTCCGTCCTTCGCCTTGTTCTCGGCCAGAAATTTTTCCCCGGCGGCGCTGTTCTTGACTGCCAGCTCCTGGTTGATCGAGTTCTGCTTTTCAATCATGGCCTTGGTATACTGCCGCATGGTCGTCTCTCGTTGTTCCTCGGTCATGAGTGGCGTCGCGCCGCTGACTCCGTCCTTCAAGCCACGCATCAGGATTTCGGGGTTAACGTCCACGCCTTGCTTTTTGAACGTGGTTCCGATATCGACGCCCATGCTGTAACTGACCCGGTCGCGTTCGTCCTTGAGCGGTGAATCCTCGGCCCAGGCGGGGAGCGCGAGCAGGATGGCGGGCAAGATGGTGCAAAGTTTTTTCATGAAAAATGGTCCGACGAAACAGGCGCCCGCACGATGCAGCCGCCCGACGAGGGATTGCACGCTAGCGGCGAAGCTCGGCACGTCAAGACGCTGGGCGGCCAGCCTTTTCGTGGCGCTGCTCGCGACGGTGTCACCTGCGGAAGCGATCACCCTTTCCCGCGCCGAAGCCCAGCGCATCGGACACAAGGTTTGGCAAAACGAATGCGGCGGGACCGTCGCCGGTCTCACGTCGTGGAATGCCGGGGAGAATTTCGCGTCGCTCGGCATCGGCCATTTTATCTGGTATCCCAAAGGCGTTCGCGGACCGTTTGACGAAAGTTTTCCGGAATTCGCCAGCTACGCTTCGGGCCGCGGCGTGAAACTTCCGTCCGTTGTAGCCGAGAACCGCGATTCCGGCTGCCCCTGGGTCAATCGAGCCCAATTTCTGGCCGCGTCGAACGGCGCGCCGATGAAAGAACTCCGCCGATTTCTCTCCGAAACAGTTGATTTGCAGACCGATTTCCTGGTGCAACGCCTGCAAAAGGCGCTCCCGAAGATGCTCGCGGCCGCAGCGGCGGGCGAGCGCGACCGGGTGCAGCGGCAGTTCGACCGGGTGGCAGGCTCACCCGCCGGCTGCTACGCTTTGGTAGATTATGTTAACTTTAAAGGTGAAGGTGTGCTCGACACGGAGCGGTATCACGGGCAAGGATGGGGGCTGCTCCAAGTCCTAATTGGTATGAATGAAAATGATCACAGCGCTGTTGCGGAATTCGCCGCCTCCGCCGGACGCGTCCTGAAACAGCGGGTAGAGAACGCTCCCCCGGAGCGAAATGAGGCCCGCTGGTTGCCCGGATGGTTGCAGCGCGTCAACAGCTACGCACATTGAACCGCGTGACGCCCAGAATTCTTCGCCTTTTCCTCGCAGCGCTGCTCTTCCTCGGGCTGGCGCTAATCTCTTCTGCCCAGCTGACTCGCTCGTCGCGCCCGCCGACGTTACGCCCCGGCTTTACGCCCGTGCCGGCGCAGCCGATGAAAAAAGCTTCGCAGTTGATCATCAAGCCGCCGCCGGTCTCGGTTAACAAATCGGCTTACGAAAACCTTTCACCGGATTCGGCGCGCGTGGTTGTGAATCTAAGTAAACAGCGCGCCTATTTGTTGAACGGCGATCAAGTTGCGATCGAATCGCCGATTTCGTCCGGCAAACGTGCCGGCATGACGCCCACCGGAAGCTTCTCGGTCATGGAGAAGGACAAAGATCATCGCTCGAGTATTTACGGCGATTTCGTCGACAATTCAGGACGAGTGGTGCGCGGAGGGGTTAGCCTGAAAATCGACTCAGCGCCCAGTGGCACGCATTACGTCGGCGCGCCGATGTTGTGGTTCATGCGCCTGACCGGCGAAGGCGTCGGAATGCACGTCGGCATTCTGCCAGGCTACCCGGCCTCGCATGGTTGCATCCGTATGCCGCCGCAAGGCGCCGAGATGTTTTACGCCAAGGTCAAAATCGGCACACCTGTCACGGTGAAGTACGACTAGGCGATCAAGCGCTGCCGCAACATTTCCAGCGCGGTTTGCGTCGTTAGGCGTTTGAAGCTTTTTCGGTCGGTGAAATAACGGAAGCGTTGCACTTCTGTCTCCGCGCCGGCGGAAGCCAGCCCGATGAAAACAGTGCCGACTGGTTTTTCTTCCGAGCCGCCACTTGGACCGGCGATTCCCGTTGTGGCCAACGCGTGCGTCGCATTTGTTCTTTTTCGCGCCCCTTCCGCCATTGCGCTCGCGACCACTCGACTGACCGCACCATTCTCCGCAATCAAATTTTCGGAAACGCCGAGTTCGGCAATTTTCAGTTCGTTCGCGTAGCTGATGAACCCGCCGAGATAAACGGCGGAGGCGCCGGGAACATTGGTCAGGCGATGACCCAGATAACCGCCGGTGCACGATTCCGCTGTCGCCACCGTCTGGCTCTTCCCGGCAAGCAAACGAATCACGACTTCTTCGAGGTGCTCATCGTTGGTGGTGTAGATTTTGGTCGGGAACGCGTTCCTGATCAGCGCTTCGGCTTCGTCGAGGATCGCGCTTACTCCAAGCAAACGCACATCGACCTCGCCCGGTCGTGCGCAATAACCAAGTTCAATTTGAGAAAGCGCGAGAATTTTTTCGCCAACGGCCGCCTCAACAATCGATTCGCCAACACCGGTGATACGAAACGTCCGGCAATCCAGCGCCGCACTTTCCGCCGCGATGGCGCGCAGGATTGGCACCACCGATTCGCGAAACATCGGCTCCAGTTCGCGCGGCGGCCCCGGCAGGAGAAAAAGGTGCGGACTGCTCGCGGTCGCGGCCAGATATAAGCCCGGGGCCGTTCCATTCTCGTTAGGTAAGGCGATTGCTCCCTCCGGCACATTTGCCTGGCGAAGAATGCGGTTGGTCATTGGAAATCCGCGCGAGCGCAGTCGCTTCGTTATGCCCGCGGCGATTTCTTCATCGCGCCGCAACCTGAGCCCAAGCAATTCCGCTGTTATTTCCCGCGTGATGTCGTCGGTCGTCGGCCCGAGTCCACCGGTGACGAAAATCAAGTCGGCCCGCGGGAAATTCTCCTGCAACGTTTCGCGAATTGCGTCGCCATCCGGAACGGTCAGCTGTTTGCCGACCCGCAAACCGAAGGGAAAAAGTTGTCGGGCGATAAAGTTGAGATGCGTGTTGAGCACGCTGCCGAGCAACAGCTCGGTCCCGGTATTGATCACGACCACGTTCATCGCGAGGCGACGAACGTAGGCTTAAGCGGCGTCTTTGTCCTGCTTCTTGCGAATGAGCGGCTGTTTCTTCCCGTCGACCACTGCACGATTGATCGTGACTTCCGCAATATCCTCGCGGCTGGGCACGTCGTACATGATGTCGAGCATGATACGCTCGAGCATCGATCGCAACGCACGCGCGCCGGTTCCTTTCGTCACCGCCTGAGCAGCCAGCGCACGCAACGCATCCTTGGTCACACTCAAGCGCACGCCTTCCATGGCGAAGAGCTTGGTGTATTGCTTGATCATTGCGTTCTTCGTTTCGGTCAGAATCTGCACCATCTCGTCTTCGGTCAACGCGTCGAGCGCAGTCACAACCGGCAGACGACCGATGAATTCCGGAATCATTCCGAAACTCAACAAATCTTCCGGCTCAGTCTGGCGTACCGCGACCTTGGCGAGTGCTTCCTCGACTTCCAGCGACGGACTGCCAAAGCCCATGGTCTTTTTGCCGATGCGCTTCTGCACAATCTTGTCCAGTCCGACAAAGGCACCGCCGCAGATGAAGAGAATCTTCTCGGTGTTGACCTGAATGTATTCCTGATGCGGATGTTTGCGTCCGCCCTGCGGCGGAACATTGCAGGTGCTGCCTTCGAGAATCTTCAGCAATGCCTGCTGCACGCCTTCGCCGGAAACGTCGCGCGTGATGGAGACGTTGTCGGTCTTGCGTCCGATCTTGTCGATTTCGTCAATGTAGACGATCCCAATTTCGGCACGCTTGACATCGTAATCGGCATTTTGCAGCAGCCGCAGAATGATATTTTCGACGTCTTCTCCGACATATCCGGCCTCGGTCAGAGTCGTCGCATCGGCGATGCAAAAAGGCACATCTAATATTTTTGCCAGCGTTTTCGCCAGCAGCGTTTTGCCCGAACCTGTCGGACCTATTAACAAAATGTTGCTCTTTTCGATTTCGACGTCCGCGAACGGATCGGGCTGAAATGCGGTCGATCCGTCGGTGGTCGGGGCACTTTGCAGGACGCGTTTGAAGTGATTATGGACCGCAACCGAGAGCGTCTTTTTCGCGATATCCTGGCCGATGACATACTGGTCTAACGAGCGGCGAATTTCCGCCGGCTTCGGCACAGTTATATTGGAGGATTGGCGCCTGGCGTCTTCGTTCAGTTCTTTGTCGAGGATGCTCTTGCAGACGTTGATGCAACTGTCGCAAATGTAGACGCCGGGGCCGGCGATGAGCTTGCGCACCTCCGCGTGGCTTTTGCCACAGAAGGAGCACATCGTCAGATTTGAAGCGCGTGCCATGGGGTTCCGGCGCTTTTTAGAGCAACTTTTATTCCTCTATTTTGTGCGGCAGGGCTGCTTCAGCGATCGCAACTGCCTCTTTCCCAACTGTGCCCTCGATCAATCTCGCCTCTTTGCGCGACTTGATCACCTCGTCCACCAGGCCGTACTCCCTTGCCTCGGCCGCGGACAAAAAGTAATCGCGGTCCGAGTCGAGCCGGACCTTTTCCTCCGGCTGCCCGGTGTGGGAGGAGATGATCTTGATCAGGCGTTTCTTGAGCTTGAACATGTATTCGACCGTCCGCTCCACATCGCTCGCCTGGCCCTGCGCGCCGCCGGAGACCTGGTGGATCATGATGTCGGAATTGGGCAACGCGAACCGTTTCCCTTTCGTTCCTGCGCAAAGCAAAACTGCGCCCATGCTGGCCGCAAGACCGATGCAGTAGGTCGTAACGTCGCAGGTCAGGAACTGCATGGTGTCATAAATAGCCAGCCCTGCCGAAACCGATCCGCCCGGCGAATTGATGTAAACGTTGATGTCCTTCTTGCCGTCTTCCATTTGCAGGAAGAGCAACTGCGCAATGACGAGATTGGCGATGTGATCGTCGATCGGCGTACCGATGAAAACGATGCGGTCCTTGAGCAGGCGCGAATAGATATCGTAACTGCGTTCCCCTCGCCCGGTCTGTTCCACCACCATCGGAACCAGCACGGACTGTGAGCGATTTTCGTTTCTAAAATTCATTCGTTAGGCAACGGAACACTTGGCGTCGCCGTTTCCGTAAGCGGCTGGACGCTAACATTCGACTTTAACAAATCAAGAGTCTTACCCAGCAGGATCTCTTCCGCGAGGCCATCCAATCGATCATGCTCCTCCAATTCCTTGCGCATTTTCTCCACGGAAATGTTGTAGGCGCGGGCCTGTTCGCGAATGCGCTCGTCGATTTCCTCGCGCGTCACCGTGATTTTTTCCTTCTCCGCGATGCGATGAAGAATGAAGTTCGTTTTCAATCGATGCGCCGCCAGTGATCCCGCGCCTTCGATTAATTCCTTCTCCTTGCCCTTCAACATTTCGTCCGGCACGCCGCGTTCACGGTTGCGATGCACCAGTTCATTCAAGGCGCGTCGTGTTTCATTTTTCAAAAGCACCGGCGGCAGATCAAAACTGATCCGTTCGTGCAGATAGCGCACGATGCCTGATTCCTTCGCCCGTTCGATCTCGTGTTCTTTTTCGTGCTCGAGATTGTGTTCCATCTCGTGACGAAGATCGGCCAGCGTTTTCTCCGGCAGTAGTTTCGCCGCGAAAGCATCATTCAATTCCGGCAACACCTTGTCTTTGATTTCATTCAAGCGTGACGGCGTAATCGGCTTTCCTGCCCGCCAGTTCCGCCACCTGGAAATCTGCGGGAAACTCAACTTGCACGCTGCGCGTGTCGCCGCGATTCATGCCCACGAGCTGCTCGCAGAATTGCGGCATAAAATTTCCCGGCGCGACGCGCAGCCAGAATTTCTTTCCGCCATGCAGGTTCTTGCTCGCCTGCGGCGCTAACTCGGCGATGGCAACGCCGTCCACCGCGCCCTCAAAATCGAGCACGGCGAAATCTTCCATCGCCAGCGGACGCTCCGGCGCATCCACGAAATCGGCGGACTGTTCGCGCAAACGCTCCAAGCTCGCGTCCACTTCTTCGCTCTTCACTTCCGCCGACGGCACCTCGACCGGAATGCTCTTGTAATCCGGCAGCTCGAATTCCGGCGCGGTCACAACCGTGGCGCGAAAACGCATTGAGCGATCGTCGCCGAACTCAACGTCTTCCAGATTCGTCAGGCTCACCACGCGCAGGTGCTGTTGCGCGACGGCTTCGTGATAACTCTTCGAGACGAGCTTCTTCGTCACCTCTTCCTGGATCTCTTTGCGAAATTTCTTCTCGATCACCGGCTTCGGTGCTTTGCCCGGCCGATAACCCGGGATGCGTGCGTAACGCGCATAATTCTGCGTAATCGCGTCCCATTCCTTGCGCACCTCGTCCGGCGGCAATTCAATCCGCAGAGTCGCGGTGCTCTGCGGCTGCTGTTCCACTTCAACTTTCATGAAGCAGCGACAGTAAACGCTTTTTGCCCGCGCACAAAAACCGAATGGACGTGTGGCATCCCAAAGTAATAGGCAATCTCGCGGTAATCCTCGCAATCGAAGATGGAGAAATTCGCCAGCTTCCCGACTTCGAGCGACCCGATCTTGCCGCCGCGATTCAAACTGTAGGCCGCATTGATCGTCGCCGCGGTCATGCTTTCCGTCGGGGTCATCTTCATTTGCGTTGCGGCCAGCGAGAGCATCATCGGCATCGATGGCGTGGGCGAGGAACCCGGATTGAAGTCGGTCGCAAGAACCACGGCCAAGCCGGTATCAATCATTTCACGCGCTTTTGGATAACGCGTTTTGCCTAACGAGTAGACCGAACCGGGCAGCAAAACCGGCTGCACTTTCGCCTTCACCATTGCGGCGATGCCGTCACGTTCCGTCTGCTCCAGGTGATCCGCCGTCACTGCGCCCAGTTCAGCGGCGAGCGCCGCGCCACCGCAATTCGATAGCTGGTCCACGTGCATGCGCAGGCCCAGACCTTTTTGTTTCGCCGCGCTCAAGACTCGACGCGTTGTCTCGACATCAAAGTAACCACCTTCGCAAAAGATATCGCAGTATTCCGCCAGCTTCTCCGCCATCACCCGCGGCAGCATTTCATCGATCACCAGGTCTGCGTAGCGCCGCAGCTCGAATCCTTCTGGAATCGCATGGGCGCCGAGGAATGTCGGGACAAACTCGAGAGTCGTGCGCGTTCCGACATCGCGAATCACGCGCAAAATCCTAAGTTCGTCTTCCGTTGTCAGGCCGTAACCTGACTTTGCCTCCACTGTCGTCGTTCCGCATTCAAGGAACCAGCGCGCATGTTGCAAAGCCTGCGCGGCCAGTTGTTCGTCCGTCGCCGCGCGCGTCTTGCGCACAGTCGAACGAATTCCGCCGCCCGCGGCTGCGATCTCCTCGTAGCTCCTGCCTAACGAGCGCTGTTCGAATTCCTCGACCCGATTTCCGGCGAAAACCGGATGCGTGTGTGCGTCGACAAATCCGGGCAGGACCACGCGATCACCGGCGTCCACCACGACGGCATCACTTGGCACCGCACGTTCGATTTCTTCGGCACTGCCGATCGCCGTAATCACACCATCGCGCACGAGCAGACCGCCATCGCGGATGACGGCGAGTTCGCGCATTTCCAAGCCGATGCGCGGCCGCGCCGGGCCGGCCAGCGTAACCAACTGCGACGCGTTGAGGACAGCGAGCGTCTTCACTTCAGCGTGCATTGCCCCACGCCGGCGGCAAACGCGAGCAGGAACGACGCAGCCGCCATTTTCGTGACGTCCGCGATGTCCTTGGTCGGATCGACTTCGACGATGTCCATGATCAGGACTTTGTCGTGCTGCCCGCAAATCCGCGCCGCCTGCCGCACCATCCACGGCTGCAGTCCGCCCGGTCGCGCACCCGAACACGCGGGCGCAAAAGCGCGATCAAGCACATCGACATCGAGGTCCACATAAATGGCATCCGTCTGTCGGCTCAGCGTCCCGAGCGCATCGCGCACGACAACGTCAATTCCCTGTGCGTAAACCTGATCAACCGTCACGACATTGATGCCAGCGTCGTGGGCCACGCCCGCGTAAACGGCGGAATTCGTGAACGGCTGAATGCCGACCTGGAAAATATTCGATCCCGGAAGGCCATCGCGCAGCAAAGCACGGACAGGATTACCATTCGTTAGGCCCTGTTCGAGATCACGCAAATCATGATGCGCATCGAAGGTGAGCAAACCACAGCGATGGAGCGGAAAGCCTAACGAGTGCACACCCGGCCGCGTGATGCTGTTGTCGCCGCCGAGCAGAATCGTGCTCTGCCCGACATGCGCGCGGCGCATCGTTTCGACGCAGCGGAAGAAATTTTTCTCCATCGAATTTCCCACCAGAGCGACATCTCCGAAATCGCGCACGCTTAACTGGCCAAGATCGATGCCGATCTCGCCGTCATGCAGGCTGTAATTGGAGAGAGCTTCGCGGATCGCCACCGGCGCCAGCTCGCACTGACCCGATGTGCCGGAGCAATTCATTGGCACACCAAGAACGGCGAGGGCCGCGCCGTGGCCGCCCTTCTTCGCGCTCGCCGCCAGCCATTGTGAGGCGCGCGGCCAATTTGGATCTTCCCGCATCAATCGTCTCTGCCGGACTTACCCGAGCTTGCCTTCAACGGTTTGGGTTATCTTCGCGAATTCTGCTTCCGACTCGGCGCGGACCCTGGCGAGCCGTGCCCGCAAATCTGTTTTCAATTTTTCATCTTTCAGTCCGGCCAGGTTGATCCGGACGTTCATGCCCGCGCCTTCGATACAAGCACGCACCGCGAGCAAACCGACGCCCACATCTGAAATCGAAGCGGGATTCCCTTTCTCCGCCATATCCCCGAGCAACGCGTAGGCTTTGGCCGTCGTCTCCATGACGCGCAACGGAATTTCCGCCGCATATTTGTTAGCCGATTGAATAGCAGCGGAGCGCGCAGATTTTTCGGCGTCTGAATTTTTCGGAAGCGCGAATGCCTCCATCACTTTGTTGAAGGCCGCGGTGTCTTCATCCACCAGGAAAAGCAATTCGTCCTTCAGTTGCTGCGCCTTCACTGCCCAGTCACTGAAGAAGCCGATCTTGTCGTCCCAGCCGCGTTTGCCCGCGGAGAGATTCGCCACCATTCCGCCTAACGAGACGCCAAGCGCGCCCATCAGGGCCGCGACCGACCCGCCACCCGGCGCGGGCGAATCGCTCAGGGTTTCGTTGCAGAACTGGCGCAGGTTCATTTTCACGAGCGATTTCTTCGCGGCCGATTCCATTTTGAATTCAATAATCCTTTCCTTCGGATCGAACGGCTTTAGCTCATTCAAGCCTAACGAGCGAACTGCAACATCGACCAGTTCCTCTTCCGCCGCGCCTTCCGACCACTTCTGTTTGCGCAAAAAATGTCGGCCAGCTTCAAGCAGACATTTCTTCGGCACCATCCCGACGATTTCCGAACCGGTCACACGCAACCCACGTTTACTCGCCGATTCGCAGCATGCGTCGAACGCGGCATGCAACGGCGTTTCATCGATATTGGTCAGATTGATCGAGACCTGCGCCATGCCGTATTCCTCGACGAACCAGCCAATCGCTTTCACGTGCTTCAACATTCCGGGCACGCGCACCGGCTCGCCCTTTTCATCAAGAACCGGCTTGCCCGTCGGCGTGCCGTCGTCCGTTTTCACGCGACCGTTTTCCCTGATATCAAACGCGACAGAATTGGCACGACGCACCGCTTTCGTATTCAGGTTCACGTTATAAGCGACGAGAAATTCACGCGCGCCGATAACGGTAGCGCCGGACTTTTCGTTGAACTCGTTAGGCCCAAAATCCGGTTTCCATTCCGGTTGTTTGATCTTTTTCGAGAAACCCTCGTACTCGCCCGCGCGAATGATGGAGAGATTGGACCGCGCCGGATTGGTCGCCGCTCTTTCGTAAAGATAAACGGGAATCTTCAACTCCGCGCCGACGCGTTGTCCCAATTGCTTCGCGCAGTCGATCGCTTCGTCCCAGCTCACATTGCTGATCGGAATGAAAGGACAAACGTCGGTCGCACCCATGCGCGGATGCGCGCCCGAATGTTTGCGCATGTCGATCAGTTCGGCCGCTTTTTGAATTCCGCGAAACGCCGCTTCCACCGCTGCCTTCGGGTCGCCGGCAAAAGTTACGACCGTGCGATTGGTGCTGGCGCCCGGATCGACATTCAAGCAGCGAAATTCCATCGACTGATTCAATCGCGGCCGTGATCTGGCGAATCACTTCCAGGTCGCGACCCTCGGAAAAATTCGGCACGCATTCGATGATCTTTTGCATGATCGAATTAGTCGCGCGCCTGCGGTTCGATTGGAATATCGATGTCGTGTTCGCGGGCAAACTTGATCGCGCGCGAATAACCCGCGTCGGCATGGCGCAAAACACCCATGCCCGGATCACTCGTTAGGACGCGTTCCAACCGGCGCTTGGAATTATCAGTTCCATCCGCCACCACGACCATACCGGCGTGTTGCGAATAGCCGATGCCAACACCGCCGCCGTTGTGAATGGAAATCCACGACGCGCCCGCGGCGGTGTTAACCAGCGCATTGAGCAACGCCCAATCGGAAATCGCGTCGCTGCCGTCGAGCATTCCTTCCGTTTCGCGATAAGGCGACGCGACCGAACCGGTATCGAGATGATCGCGTCCGATGACAATCGGCGCCTTCACCTCGCCACGCCTAACGAGTTCATTCATGGCCACGCCGAACTCGGCGCGCTCGCCGTAGCCTAACCAGCAGATGCGCGCGGGCAGTCCTTGGAATTGGATGCGCTTCTGCGCCAGTTTCATCCAGCGATCGAGAATCGCGTTGTCGGGAAACATTTCGAGCGCAAGGCGATCAGTGCGCGCGATGTCATCGGCTTCGCCGCTCAACGCCACCCAGCGAAACGGCCCTTTCCCCTCGCAAAAAAGCGGGCGAATGTATTCCGGCACGAAGCCCGGAATGTCGAAGGCGTTTTCCACGCCGGCTTTCTTCGCCTGGGTGCGGATGTTGTTGCCGTAATCGAACGTGATCGCGCCTTTCTTTTGCAGATCGAGCATGGCTTGCACGTGCACGGCCATGGAACGCATCGAGCATGCGACGTATTCGTCCGGCTTGGCCACGCGCAACTGCAGGGCCTCCTGCAAATTCATTCCGTGCGGGACGTAACCGTTAAGCGCGTCATGCGCGCTGGTCTGATCGGTCAAAACATCGGGCACGATTCCGCGCTGCAACATTTCCGGCAGGACATCGGCGCAATTGCCCACCAGCCCGATGGAAATCGCCTCGCCTTTTTCGCGCGCGGCATCGATCAACTTCATCGCTTCATCGAGCGACGACACCATCTTGTCGCAATAACCACTCGTTAGGCGTTTTTCGATGCGCGCCGGATCGACGTCCACTCCGAGAAAAACAGCGCCGGCCATCGTAGCCGCAAGCGGTTGCGCGCCGCCCATGCCGCCGAGGCCGCCGCTAACGACAAGTTTGCCTTCGAGCGAGCCGCCGAAATGTTTTTGCCCGGCGGCGCTGAACGTCTCGAACGTTCCCTGCACGATCCCCTGGCTGCCGATGTAAATCCACGAACCGGCCGTCATCTGGCCGTACATGGTCAGACCAAGTTGTTCGAGACGATTGAACTCCGGGTAGTTCGACCATTGCCCGACGAGGTTTGAATTCGCGATCAGAACGCGCGGCGCTTCGTCGTGCGTGCGAAATTTTCCGACCGGTTTTCCGGATTGCACGAGCAGCGTCTCGTCGTTTTTCAGAGCGCGCAGAGAATGCACGATGGCATCGAACGCTTCCCAACTGCGCGCGGCCCGTCCCGTTCCGCCGTAAACGATCAGCTTGTCGGGATTCTCCGCCACCTCGGGATCGAGGTTGTTCATGAGCATGCGCAACGCGGCTTCCTGGTGCCAGCCCTTGCAGCTCAGCTGCGCCCCGCGCGGGGCGCGTATGGTTCGCTTCCCGCTCATATTCGATCGTAATCGCTGTCGAACTCTCCGGCGCGAATCGCCTTCGCAACCTCCTCGATGTCGCGCGAGAGGGAGCGGTCCTTCTCCACCGCCGGAGAAATCTTGCGCACCTTTTGATAGGCGGCTTCGACACCGGCGCCGGCCTTGAGCGGATGACGAAACTCCAGGCCTTCCGCCGCGGCCAGCAATTCGATCGCGAGCAAATGCTCCGCGTCATCCGCGATCTCACGGAATTTCAAAGCCGCGGTCATTCCCATCGAAACATGATCTTCTTTGCCACCTGAGGTCGGCAAATTATCGATGCTGGCCGGATGCGCGAGAATCTTCGCGTGGTTCAAAAGCGCGACCGAAGCGACGTGCAAAATCATGAAACCGGAATGCGTGCCGGCGTGCGGGGCGAGGAAGGGCGGCAGCCCTTCGTTCAAATCCGGATTCACCAGCCGATCGGTGCGGCGCTCGCTGATGCTCATCAAATCGGTCAGCGCGATTGCGGCGTAATCAAGAGCAAGAGCGAGCGGCGCGCCGTGGAAATTTCCGCCGGAAATGACATCGCCGTTATCGGCGAAGACAAGCGGATTGTCGGTGGCAGAACCGGATTCGATTTCGAGAACACTTTCGCAATGCGTGAGCGCGTCGCGCACCGCGCCGTGCACCTGCGGCATGCAACGCAGACTGTAGGCGTCCTGCACGCGCGGATCGCCCGTCCGATGTGACTCGCGAATTTCGCTTTCGGCGAGGAGGGCGAGCAAATGTTGCGCGACGGCGCGTTGGCCCGCGTGCGGACGGGCATCGTGCACGCGCGCATCGAACGCGGTCGGCGTGCCCTTTAGCGCTTCCAGACTCATGGCGCCAATGACATCGGCCACGCGCGATAAGCGCTTTGCGCGCATGAGGGCCAGTGCGCCCACCGCGTGCATGGCCTGGGTGCCATTCAAAAGCGCGAGACCTTCCTTCGCCTGCAACTTCACCGGTGAAAGACCGGCCCGCTTCAGGGCGGTTTTGCTTTCCGCCCGCTTGCCTTCGTAAAACACCTCGCCTTCGCCGATCAAGCCCAACGAAAGGTGCGCGAGCGGGGCCAGGTCGCCACTGGCGCCGACCGATCCTTTTTCCGGAATAACTGGATGCACGCCGCGATTCAACATTTGCGTCAGCAGCTCGATAACCTCGAGTCGAATGCCACTGAGGCCGAGCGCGAGAACATTGGCGCGTAACAGCATCATCGCGCGAACCTCCGGCTCGCTCAGCGGCTGCCCGATGCCGCAGGCGTGGCTGCGCACCAGATTAAGCTGGAGCTGCGCGAGTTCCTTGCGCGCGATGTGAACCTCGGAGAGTTTTCCGAAGCCAGTGTTCACGCCATAAACCACCGCATCGGAGTTCGTGATTTTTTCGATCACGCTGCGCGAAGCCTTGATGCGGGCATGAGCAACGGGAGCGATGCTGACCGGCTCGCGTCCCAGTGCGACGGCGGCAATTGCGCTCAGGGATAATGGCTCTCCGCTCAGTTCCATTGGCGGCATCTTAGTGAGTGCGCCCGCTTCGACAAACAGGATTCCGCCTCACCAATTCGCCAGCGGAACCGCGGTCAAAAAAAGAAAAGGTCAGACCGCCGAAACGGCCTGACCTTTTAAATTGAAGCTATCCGGAGCCGGACAACTCGGAATGAGACTACTTTGAGTATGGTGCTGGAGCCGGTGCGGGCTCCTTGTGCTGAGAGCACGCTCCCAGGCTCAACGCTGAGGCCGCAATGGCCAAAATCATGATCGCTTTTAAAAATTTCACTATAGTTTCGCCCCCTTTCCGAGCAAGTTGCTGCCGTCATTTAGGCAAGCTGCTTCGTCTGCGCAATCCTTTTCTCGCCTTTTTCCGCGACCCTACTTTTCGCTCTCGTCCGGTAATAACGACCGGCGTATCGACCTCGACCATCTCGAACAGCTCGGCCACGTCCGCATTTTTCATCCGGATACAGCCATGACTGGCCGGCCGGCCAATCTCATCCTCGTGGTTGGTGCCGTGTATATATATGTAGCGGGAATGGCTGTTGGCGTTGGTCCGACCCAAGCCGTCCAGCCACAGGATTCGCGACATGATCAGGTCGTCGGCTTGTAGCATTGCCTTCGTCAGGCGGACCGGCTCGCGGCTCTTGAAGGCGGTGTTATACGGCAAACCGGCGCCGATTTTTTCGGCGATGCGGAATCGGCCGAGCGGCGTCTTCTTGCTTCCTTCTTCTGCGCCAAGGCCGAAGCGCGAACTCGAAATGGGAAATGTGCGCACCGTTTTCGCGCCGTCTTTCAAGGCCAGCTGCTGCTTCGAAATTGAGATGGTGACACTTTTCTTCGCCATGGACCGCCACTAGAGTGCACCGCTCATGGGAAAAAGCTACAATGTCGCCATCGTCGGCGCGACCGGCGCGGTCGGCGCGGAATTGCTCGATGTCATGCATCGTCGCACGTTTCCGGTCGGAAAATTGCGTCTGCTCGCTTCGGCGAAATCGGCCGGCAAGAGCCTGGAATTTCGCGGAGAGAAAATTCCCGTCGTCGAATTGCGCAAAGATTCATTCACCGGAATCGACATCGCTTTTTTTTCCGCCGGCGGAAGCATTTCGCGCGAGTTCGTTCCCATCGCCCGCGATGCCGGCGCCGTTGTAATCGATAACTCTTCCACCTTCCGGATGGAACCGGACGTGCCGCTGGTCATTCCGGAAATCAACGGCCCAGACGCCGCGCAACACCGCGGAATCATCGCCAATCCCAATTGCACCACCGCCGTTGCGCTGATGGCGCTATATCCATTGCATCTCAGGTTTGGGGTGAAGCGCGTTTTTGCCTCCAGTTACCAGGCAGTCTCCGGCAGCGGCGCGCGCGCAATCGCCGAACTCAAGAAACAAGTGAAAGCGTCCGCTGAGAACCAAACCGCCGCGGCCGAAGTTTATCCGCATCCCATCGCCTTCAACGTCCTGCCGCACGTCGATTCATTTCTTTCCGATGGCTACACGAAGGAGGAAATGAAAATGCAAAACGAAGGCCGGCGCATCATGCACCTGCCCGAGTTTCGTGCCTCGGTCACTTGTGTGCGCGTTCCGGTTTATCGGGCCCATTCTGTCGCAGTCAGCGCCGAATTCGAACGCGCTGTTTCAGTGGATGAAGCGCGCGAAGTTCTGGCCAAGGCGCCTGGTCTCGATCTACTCGACGAACCGCATCGCAATGTTTATCCGATGCCACTCGACGCCGCGGGCAAAGACAATTGCCAGGTCGGCCGGGTGCGGCTGGATTGCGCGCTGGAGAACGGCCTGGCCTTCTGGGTTTCCGGCGACCAACTGCTCAAGGGCGCGGCACTCAACGCCGTGCAGATCGCTGAGCTTCTTTAGATTCCTTTACTGGTTCGGCGCCGGTGTCGGCGTTGGTTTCCCTCGGTTGCCCTTGTCCTTCTTTCCACCGCCTTGCGACGACTCGTTAGGCTGACCACCCGCCGCATTATTCGGTGCCACCTGCTGCATTCTCTGGCCCTGCTGTTGCAACTGTTGTTTGTGCTGCCTTAGCTGCTGCTCGCCCGGATTGCTGCACGTTTTGCGCGCCACCGGCGGCAGCCGCTCCTTCACTCTTCAACTTATTTGTGGTGCGAAGTTCGCCATCGCCCGGTGCATAGACCGGCCGCTGCGGCCGCAAATTGTGCGGAGTCATTTTCGTTTCTCCGACTGCTCCGGCCGGAGTAGCGGTTGGCGCGGGCGTGCTTAACAATTGCTGCATCGTCCGGCTTTTTCGGAGGTCTTTGTTCTTGTTCTCGTTAGGCACAATCGTGCTTTCCGGCACAGGATTGACCTGAGACACCGGGCTCGAGGAGGGTTTGACGCCGCGTAATTCGCTGATCTTGTTCTTCCTCTCGTTAGGCAAAACCGAAGGCGTAGGTGACGCTGTGTTGAGCGGCATCGACAAATCGTCCCTTTGTCTCTTCCTGTCTGGAAAGTTGCGAACCGGCGTGCCGGATTGCAACGGCGTGTTTTCCTCAGGAGCCGCGGTCGCGGCCGGCGATACGCCGCCTGCATTCTTCAAGTCTTCCAGATGAACCGGCTTCACTTTCGGCTCCGGAATTGACGTGGCGTCTTCCGCCTTAAACTTCGCCTGCAAATCCGCTTTCTTCTTCGGATCGTTCACACCGCTCCAGCCGGTCACGATATTTGGTTTATCGATCTTCGTCTTCACCACTTTGGGAGCAATGATTTGCGCTGGCTTCTCCATCTTCATCGGCGACGCGACCAAGAGCTGGTTGCCTTGCACCTTGGTGAGCTGCCTGTTTCTTACCGCCGCGTTCAAATCGACATTCGATTCGCGTTGCAATTGCAGGCGCGGAATCCGCCGCGTGGAATACGCGCTCAAGCGGGAGTAATCAGGACCGTAATTGTAAACGACCGAGTTGTTGTAGGTAATGTTGGTCACATTCACCGTGTAATTGATGCAGGTGATGTTCTGAATCGGATTGAAGATGCGACGACGCAGAACCGGTTCACCGATGTAACGCACATCGACAAAGTTGTAATATTCCGGTCCGATATCGAACTCGATGTCGACGTTACTGCTAACCGGCCGGCCTTCGTAAATAGGCTCACCGCCTCCGTAACGCGGCGGCAGCGGCGCCCAGCCAACGTAGTCACCGCCGGTGCGCCACGAAACCCACGCTGGTCCCCATTCCGTTCCCGGAACCCAAATCCAACCGCGATCGCGCAGTCGCGCCCAGCGTCCGTAATGATAGGTGGCCCAGCCGAAATCTTCGTAGGAAACCCAAGTCCAGCCGACATCGGTGTAAGCCCAGTAACCATCGGCATACGGTCGCCAACTGTGGTCACTCACGGCGATGCGCGGCTGCCAGCAGTAGCCGTAATCGCCCACTTCAATCCAGTCGCCTTCGTTGGCGAGATTGTCGTAAAAGAAATTGATCGAGACTTCTGTTTGAGCTTTCGCGCGCGGTGCCGCGCCGAAAACCAGAGCCACGACTGCCAAGCCAAGAGTGATCCGTTTCATGATTTTGTTTCGGAGTTAGACCGATCACGACGATCGGTTATTCACCCGCGAAGGTAATTCGAAACGCAGGAAAAATCCTAACGAGCGCGAAGGACCACAAACGAACGCGTGCGTTTGCGGCAAACGGAAAGGACATGCGTTCCCTCCGGATCGAGCGAGCCGACCACCTTGCGATATTCATCCACGTTCGTGACCGGCTGTTGATTGACCTCCTCGATCACATCGCCCTTGCGCAATTCGCCGGATGGATCGTCCACTTTCGTGACGACGACGCCGCGCACGCCGCTCGGCACATCGAGCGATTGCGCCAGTTCCGGCGTAAGTGTCTGCACGTCCACCCCGGCTAGCGGCGCCTGGTCCTGCAAATCATCCTCGTCCGGCTGTTGCTGCTGCGGCGGTCGCGGCTGTTGCGGCTGTTGCGGCGCCGGCTGGCTAGGTTGCTGCGGATTAGCGCGCGCGCTCAAATAATTGGCCGGCTGTTCCTTGATCGCAGTCGAAAGCGTCATGGGCTTGCCATTGCGCGTGATTTCCAAATTGATCTTTTTGTTCAACTCCGTTTGCGCCACCAGGCTGCGCAATTCCGGAAACGAACGCACCTCGTGCCCGTCGAATTTCTTGATCACATCGCCCGACTGCAATTGCGCATCAGCCGCGGGTGATCCCGGAATGACGTCCTGAACCACGGCACCATTGCCGTCCTGGTCCGGTTGGCCGTTCGGCAGCGTGCGCATTGTAATTCCGAGATAACCACGAATGATGCGCCCTTGTTTTAACAAACTCTCGAGCGCGCTCTTCACTGTGTTGGCAGGAATGGCGAAGCCGATACCCGACGAGGTTCCGCTGCGCGAAATGATCGCGGTATTTATTCCGACAATCTCGCCCTGAAGATTGATCAACGGACCGCCGCTGTTTCCCGGATTAATCGCGGCGTTCGTTTGCAGGAGATCACCGAACCCATCGACACGATTCGGCCGGCCGCGCGAACTAATAATTCCGTCGGTCACAGTTTCGTCGAAGCCAAAGGGATTACCAATCGCCAGGACAAAATCGCCCGCCTGGACGGCGTCGGAATCGCCGAACTTCAACGGCTTCACATTCGGGTCGTCGACCTTGAGAACCGCGAGATCGACTATCGCATCGGCACCGACCAAGTGCGCCTTCATCGTACGCCCGTCACTCATCTGCACTTCGATCTCGTCCACTTCGGCCACAACGTGATTGTTCGTCACGATATGTCCCTCCGAGGAAACGATCACGCCTGAGCCTAACGAGTTCTGCACCATGGCCTGGTCGTTCGGGTTACGGAACTGGCGCGAATTGCGATAGAAAAACTCGAACGGATCCATCCCGTATTGGCGCCGCATCGGCACGCGCTTTGACGTCTTAATGCTCACCACCGCCGGCAACACGCTCGAAACCAGCGCACGTCGTTCCTTATTCAGCGCATCAAGCGTGGGGATCGCCTTGGGATCGATGTTCGGCGCGGACGCGAGCGTGTATTTCTCCGAAGTCGCGCGCGCGATCAGGTTGAGTCCGCCGTGTTTGAGACGGTAGTCGTACAAGGCGGAAATGCCGGCGCTCAATAGCCCGACAAAGAGAAGAAATTTGATCAGATTTTTCATTAACTAACGTTGGAAAAGCTTCGTCCCTGTTCTTGGACAACCAACTTCCGGAAACGTTGATTCTCGGGCGCTTCCAGCCGCGGGTCCCATTCGATTATGGCATTCGCCGCCGTCCGGGCGCGGAGCATCAAGTCCATGTCCGTCTTCAAATTTCCGATGTGCAGTGCCGGTAGTCCATGCTGTGCCGTGCCGAGCAAATCACCCGGGCCGCGCTGGTCCCAGTCCGCTTCCGCCACCTCAAAACCGTTGCTCGTTTTTTCCAGAACGCCAAGCTTCGCCGTTACCTCGGCCGATTTTTCGGAGGTCATGAGAATGCAATACGACTTGTGTTCGCCGCGACCGATACGACCGCGCAGTTGATGCAACTGCGCCAGGCCGAAACGCTCGGCGTTCTCGATCAACATCATCGTTGCGTTCGGAACATCGACGCCAACTTCGATCACGGTCGTGCTGATCGAGACCATTCGTTTCACCGCGACGGAAACGCTCCATGATCGCCTGTTTTTCCGGCGCCGCGATTCGTCCATGCAGCAACTCGCAACGAAACGGCCGCAGACGTTCGCGCCATTGCTCGAACTCCACCGCCGCCGCCTTCACATCGAGTTTATCGCTCTCCTCGATGAGCGGATAGATCACATAGGCTTGGCGTCCCGCTTCCAGTTCCTTGCGCATGAAAGCGAGAACTTCGCCCAGCTTCGTTTCATCGCGCACCGCGGTGATTATCCGGCCGCGGTTGGCCGGCATTTCGTCGATGATCGAAACGTCGAGATCGCCGTAGATCGTCATGGTTAAAGTGCGTGGAATCGGCGTCGCCGTCATGACGAGAACATCCGGTGCCGGCTCACGACTCGTTAGGCGCGCGCGCTGCGACACGCCAAACTTGTGCTGCTCATCAATCACGACCAGACCGAGATTCTCGAACGAAACTCCTTCATACAACAACGCGTGGGTCCCAATGATAATCTGTGGAACACCATCTTCTCCGGTGCCATTAAACAACGGCAGCGCCGTTTTCTCTTCACGGCGCCCGCCTGTTCGCAAAGCCAGTTGAACCCCGAATGGCTCGAGCCAGCGGCCGAGAACAGCGTAATGCTGCTCGGCCAGAATTTGCGTGGGCGCCATCAACGCCGTCTGGAATCCCGATTCGATCGCGAGCAGCATGGCGCTAATCGCCACGACGGTTTTGCCGGAACCGACATCGCCTTGCAGCAAACGATTCATCGGCTGCTTCGACGCCAAGTCGCGCCGGATTTCGTCGAGCACCTTCTTTTGCGCATTCGTTAGACCGAATGGCAATGCCTTCAAGAACAGTTCGAGCAACACCCCACGTCCCGCGTGTGCTTGTCCGGGTCGCGCTGTCGCCTGCGCCCGGCGCCAGGCGATCATCATCTGCATGGCGAAGAACTCGGAGAAAACAAGATGCTGCCGCGCGGCGTTGCGCGCGGCCCAGCTTTCGGGAAAATGAATTTGTTGCAAGGCGACACGCCGTTCGCCGGTGGCGTGATTGCGCGGCAGCAATGTTTCGACATCGTTGTCAGAAAGATTCTCGAGCGCGTGAAAAATCAAACCGCGAAAAATGCGCTGCGAAATTCCTTCCGTCGCCGGATAGACCGGAGTGATACGACGAAAATGAATCGAAAGCTCTTCGTCGTCCTCGATGACTTCGAATTCCGGATGTTCCATGCAAAGACGCTGCCCGCGCAAGCGCGGTTTGCCGAAGACAACCAGACGTTGCCCGGTCGCGATCATCTTCTGCACATAATGCAGGTTGAACCAGCGTAGTGTAATCGGCTGACTGAGCGCGCCCGCATTCGGTTCCTGCAAGGTCGCCTCAAAAATCTTCTTCCACCCACCGAAACGTCGGAGCGAAGTCTTGGTCACTTCACCGCAAATGCAGATCGGCGTCTCGCTTTCCTCGCGCGGAAAACCGGGAAATTCGCTTCGGTCTTCATGCCGACGCGGGAAATGGCCTAACAAGTCCTCGACCGTTTCGATTCCAAGCCGACGAAGTGGCGTCAGGCGCGCCCGCGGCACCCAGTCGCAATCCTCCAGTCTTGCGGACAACTCCATCATGCGATCGGCGCGGCGGCGCGCACCGCTTCTACGTGCAGCTGCAAACGTCGCTCACCTTCGTATTCATCGACCTGAAGGCGAAAGGCCACATCCCACGGCGGCGGCGGCAACTCGACACTCGCGCCGTCGAAGTAGATCGCGCGCGCGGAATAATTTCGCTGCCGCAAACGCAGGGCGAGATGTTTGTCCTTCAAAACGCGCGGCGCCACCGTGGGTTGAACTTCACGCGCAAAAAATGTCGGCGTCGGGTTGCCGCTGCCGAATGGCTCCAGCACTTCATACCACAACAACAAATCACGATTCAGATCACGAAAGGTCAGTTCCTGGTCGAGATGTAAACGCGGTTGCAACGCTTCATCCGACAAAAGTTCGCGCGCGGCGCCGCGAAAATCATTCGCAAATGCCGCCAGATTTCCTTCGCGAATTGTCAAGCCTGCCGCCATTTCGTGACCGCCATATTTCTCCAGCCATTTGTCGCAACGACCGAGCGCTTCGACTAACGACAGCCCTGCGATGCTGCGGCCACTTCCCTTCCCTGCTCCACTTTCATCGAAACCGATGATGATAGTTGGCCGGTGATATTTTCGTGCGATCCGCGATGCGACAATCCCGAGCACGCCCGGATGCCAGTCGTGCGCTCCGAGGACGATGGCCGCGTCACGATCAGAGTCGAATTCGACGGCAAGTTTTTCCTCGGCCGCCGCGAAGATTTGTTTTTCTACTGTTTGTCGCTCGCGATTTTGCAAATCGAGTTCCGTGGCCAATTCAGTGGCTTCGTTAACGTCGCGCGTCCGCAGAAGGCGCAGCGCCTTCTCAGCAGTCGTTAGGCGACCAGCCGCGTTCAAGCGCGGTCCAAGGCGAAATCCAATATCTTCGGCCGAGATCATCGATTTGATTCCGGCCACCTCCATCAGTTTTCGAATCCCGACACGCTGTGTCTGGAGAAGCTGTCGCAATCCGTGGTGCACGAGCACGCGATTTTCGCCTTCGAGCGGGACGATGTCGGCCACGGTGCCGAGCGCGACGAGATCGAGCTGCGATTTCAAATCGAAGCTCTCGTTAGGCCGCGTCCTTAAGAGCGCGTGACAAAGCTTAAAGACAACGCCGACGCTGCAGAGATAACGCAGCGCGCATCGGTCAGAAATCTTTGGATTCACAATGGCCACGCAATCGGGCAGGGCGGATTTCGGCTCGTGATGATCGAGAACGATGACATCGGCGCCGCGTTGCTTCAGTTCGGCGATCTCCTCAACCGACGACGTGCCACAATCGACCGCGATGACGAGTTGCGGTTGATGTTGCTGCCAGCAGCGCTCCACACTTTCGCGACTGAGCCCGTAGCCTTCCTCCATGCGCAGAGGAAGAAAGAGCTCCGGCGCGGCACCGTAGGCCCGCAGCATTTCATCGAGTAGCGCGAGCGATGTAACACCATCCACATCGTAATCGCCGAAGAGGACGATGCGTTCACGTGCATCGATCGCCTGGAAAATTCGTGCAACGGCGAGGTGCATGTTCGGAAGAAGAAACGGATCGGTCAACGAGCGCAGCCGCGGCTGCAAGAATGCGGTCACTTCCTCAGCGGAGGAAAAGCCCTTTCGCTTCAACAAATCGGTGATGCAGGGAAGTCCGCACAATTCCACCCACGGGATCTCGCCGTTGTCGGCTTGCAGCGACGCGGCGATGATCCACCGTCTCTCCGCTAAACGAGGCGCAGATCGCTCTCGTTGGGCGGCAGAATTCCGTGTTTGTGACATAGCGAGCGAAACTTCAACAGACCTTCTTTCTCGCGCGAGGCGAATTCGAAACGCAGGTAATCACGAAAATATTTTGCACAAAATTCCGGCGAAAAATCGCTTTGTGTGCTGATGATCGAATCGAGGTCAGCGAGATTCGCATCGCGTCGCGCCCGCAACGCAGCCGCAATCTGTTTTTCGTTTGGAACACCGGGCCGAATGAGCCAGAGCGCGAAAACAAATGGCAGACCGGTCAGGCGTTTCCATTCCGCTCCGAGATCCAAGAAATCGTAATCGTGTTCGTGTTGCTGCCGGAAACGAATCGCCTGGTCACCGATCAAGAGGCGCGCGATTTTCTTGCTCTCGTTAGGCGCAGATTCGATCAACTGCGGGTTCAGTTTTCGTTCCTTCAACAAGCAGCGCAGCAGATTGCCGGATGTGCCTGAAGCAGGATCGAGCATGATTTTTTCGACCTTCTCGATTGGTTCCTGATGCGCGACGAAAACACTGAAGACCGGTCCGTCCGCCGCGATCGCGACATCGTCGACGATGGTGTAGATCGGAGTCCGCAGAAATTCGAAACTGGAAACGAGTGCAACATCGAGCTCGCCGTTCGCCACTTTGCGACAAAGGGCCGAGGGATGATCGAAATCAACCGGGCCGTTCCACCCGTGGATGAGTGGACGCGCGTTGAGATACTTGACGCAACCGAGACGAAGAGCGGAATCAGCGCGCGCGGTCACGCGCAAACCAGCTCGGGCTCGGTCGACTTCGCGGCGGCGCGCGACGGATGCCCCGCGGAAGTGAGATGGTTGTAATAGCTGTCGCGCTGCACCGGAATGCGGCCCGCTTCGCGAATGGCGTTTTCCAGCGCCGCGACCGTTTGCTGCTGCGGTGTCTTCGCGCCCGCCATGTGGAAAATTTTCTCCTCGATGATCGTGCCGTGCAGATCGTCGACGCCGTAGCTGAGCGAAACCTGCGCCAGCGGCAGTCCGATCGAAACCCAATAGGCGGTGATGTGATCGAAGTTATCGAGATAAATGCGGCTGACCGCGAGATTGCGCAGTTCGTCGAAGGCCGTGGCGCGTTTGATATGCGCGAGCACGGGCGTCTGCGGTTCAAAAGCAAATGGAACGAAACCGGTGAAGCCAGCGGTTTCATCCTGCAATGCACGCAATTGCCGCAAATGATCGACGCGTTGCGCCAGCGTCTCGACATGACCGTAAAGCATGGTCGCGGTGCTGCGTCCACCCATGCGGTGCCAGGTGCGATGCACCTCGAGCCATTCCTCCGCGGTTTCCTTGCCGCGACAGATTTGATCGCGCACACCGGCGTCGAAAATTTCCGCGCCGCCGCCGGTCAGTGCGCCGAGGCCAGCCTCGCGCAAAAGTTCGAGCGTGTCGGGAATTGGCATCTTGAAAATGCGCTCGGCCAAATGCCGCACCTCGATGGCGGTGAAAGCCTTGATGAGCAGGTCAGGATCGAGCGCGCGCAACCGTTGCAGCAATTCGAGATACCAATCCTTCTTCAGCGTCGGATGCAAACCGCCGACCATGTGGACCTCGGTGATGCCGAGCGCGCAGTGCGTCCTGCACGGCCACGACGATCTCATCGATCGCTTGCTCAAAGGCATGTGCGTCGCGTTTGCGCGCGGCGAAGGCGCAGAACTGACAGGAGAGAATGCAGATGTTCGAGTAATTGATGTAGCGGTTGTGGATGTAGGTGGCGAAGTTGCCGTTCTTCCGCTCCCGCACCGCGTTGGCCATGATGCCGAGCGCGTTCAGATCGTTGCTGCGGTAAAGCTGCAACGCTTCCTCTTCGCCGATGCGCTGGCCTGCGGCTACCTTTTCCGCGATAGGGCGCAGTTCATCTGGAATGAGAGAAAAATTCATGGCAAAGAGCGGGGAAAAATCCGCTGGGTTATGATGCACACGCTGTTTGGGCCTTGCAACAAAAAGCACCCCCGGGCGCGTGGCGCGCGACGAATCACAACCGCGCGGGTTTATTTTCAGTAGCGTCCGCATTACCTGCGTCTATTCGAATCATGTCCCGCCAAGATCCTGAACCCGCGGGCCAGTCCGAAAGCGACGCGGAGGACGTGCGCTTGATGGCGTTGACCGGTGCGGGCGACATGAATGCTTTCGAGCAGTTGGTGGAAAAACATCAGGCGCTCGTCGCGGGCACGATCGGCCGAATGCTGGTCACCAATGCCGAGGTGGAAGACGTGGCCCAGCAGGTGTTCGTGCGGGTTTGGAAAAGCGCGAAACGCTACGTGCCTCGGGCAAAGTTCACCACCTGGCTCCTGAAGATCACGCGCAATCTTGTCTTCAACGAACTGCGCCGGCGCAAACGACACGCAGCATTGCCACTGCAACTCGAAAACGAAGGCGAAGAAATGCAGTTGAAGGACGAGCACGGCCAAACGCCGGATGCGTCGTTGCTGGAAAGCGAACTGCAGGGCGCGATCGATTCGGCGATCGCCGATCTGCCCGAGACGCAACGCATGGCGGTAATCCTGCGCCGTTACGAAGAGCTCAGCTATGAGCAGATCGCCGACGTGCTCGATCAAACCGTGCCGGCGGTGAAGAGCCTGCTCTTTCGCGCCCGCACTGAGTTGCGACAGAAGACTGCAAGTCTACCTAACGAGTTGATAAAAACAAAGAAGGCGAGCCTCACTCGAGAACTCGCCTCCTCTCAACCCCACACTCTGAAATTGTTTAGTTGTCGCGGTCTTTCGCGTCGGCCATGAACCGGACTCTGCCGCCGCCATCCTGAGCTGGAGGCGGTGGCGTGCCGGGCTTCGGATAATCTGCCGCGGCCTGGCGGTTTGAAGTCGGCACGATACGAACCGCACCCTTCGCGTTATTCCTCCAGCCATTCGGATCGGCATATTCTTCGCCGACGTGATGCAGACCACTAACCTGATCTTCCAGGCCCGTGCCGTAATGCGGATCGAGAATCGTCGGCGTCACGAAGACGAGCAGGTTGCGCTTCACGCGCTCATTCGATTTGCTTTGGAAGAGATAGCCGACGATCGGCACATCACCCAGGATCGGCACCTTCGTGCGGTCCTTGCGAAGTTCGTCCTGCAACAAGCCGCCGATGGCGAGCGTGTCACCGCTCTTGATCAAGACATTCGAGTCGAGGCTGCGCGTATCGATAATCGGGCTGGACACGGTCGCGCCGGCAAAGGTGAAGGTCGAATCGCCGACCTTGTTACTAATCTCAGGCCGCACCGCCAGCGTGACGAAATTGTCTTTGTTAACCGAAGGACGGACGATCAGCGTGTTGCCGAATTTTTTGTCCTGGAATCCACCGAAGACCGCCGTGGCGGTTTGTTCGTTGAAGTTCAATTGCGGCACTGGCTGGGCGCGATTGATTTCGATTTTCGCCTGTTGATTGTCCGCCGTCACGACGCGCGGATTGGCGAGGAATTCCGCATCGCTGTCAGCCATGAGGGCGCTGACCGTGGCGGAAAACTGCGGCACGCTCAGGATGGCGAACTGCCCGGAAATAAGATTGCCGAAGTTGCCGATCAGATTGTTGTTCGAGCTGGGCAACTGGAAATTGCCACCGGTATTGGGCAGGTAAGTGACCTGCTTGTTCAAGAGGCTTCCACTCCAGTTGATGCCGTAATCCTGTTTCGGATTGGCCGTAACTTCGACCAGGCGCGCTTCGATCATGACCTGCTTGGTCGGCTTGTCGATTTGCTGCCAACAATTTTCGGATGTTGTCGATGTTGCTGCGCGTCTCGCGATAGAACATCGTGTTCGTGCGCTCATCCACTTGCGGCGCGTCCTTGCTTGCAAGCTGCGCGGCGATCAACGGCGCGGTGTCTTTCGCGCGCGAATAGCTGAACTGATAGCTGTCGCTTTCCGTCGGCTCAGCCGTGCGCTCGGCCGCGGTCTTGATGTAATAAACGTTGTCGATCTTATCCATGAACAGGCCCTTGGCCTTCACGATGATCGAGATCGCCTGGAGGGCGGTCACATCTTCCAACCGCATCGTCACAGTTGTGTTCGGCGGGATCTGATCGCTCACCACCATGTTGATCTTGGCTTGGCGCGCGAGCAGACGAAGGACCTGGCCGACGTCGTCGCCTTGAAATTCACGCACACCCACTCCGCCGCTATCAATCGCCGACTCGGTCGAGGCAGCTGGGGCAGAAGTTGTGGCTGGAACTGCCGGCGGTAGCGCCGGGGCTGAGGAAGCCTGCACCAGCGTCATTGAGGAATTCTGACCAAGATCAGTGGCAGTCGCGGACGGATTAATTTTCGCGGCTGGGGCTGGCGCCGGCGGGTTACCCTGCGCGTAGGAAACGGACATCGCGATAGACAGGGCGACCGCTCCGCAGAAAAGCTTTTTTCGAGTGAGCATAGTTGTGAAGGATTAAGACTGCCAAAACCGTAAAAGCAGGAAGCAGACCAGCCCTTCGAAAAGCCCGACCAGAAAAATTCTGGGCTCGAAGAATGCCGTTTTCCCTTGGGGAACGACGCGCCGCTACGCCGCGCTCGCGAAATTCGGAAGAGGTGTGCCAACTTCCACCGCCGGCAACTTTTTCGCTAATCTATTGTACCAGCCCGCGAGCGGTGTCGATCACCGGATGACGCGGCCCTGCACCTGTTTCATCGAGGTGTGATGCGTCAGGACATGCACGCGACCGTCGCTGCCTTTGAAAAACGCGCTCAGCAGCCAGCTGATGAGGCCAATAATGATCGCGCCCCAAAACGCCGTGCCGAAGGAATCGACATGGAAGCCCCCCACGAACGTCGGCACCCAGTAAAGCATGAGCGCATTCACGACCAGGATAAAGAAACCCAACGACAGCAAGATCAGCGGCGCGCTCAGGATCAGAAGCACCGGCCGCACGAAGGCGTTCAAAATTCCCAGCAACAACGCCGCCGCGATCAGGCTGCCGGTGTCATCGACGCGAATGCCGCGTAGAAATTTCGAGGTCACCATCACCGCGACCGTGGTCACAAGCCAGCGAAAGAGAAAATGCCGCACGCGCGCACCGTATGCGAAAAATCGCCTCGCGTGCAACCGCTTTACGAGAATCCGCTTGCAAATAACGCCCGTTAAAGTGATCGGTTCCGATCAGTCAGAAAGAAATCGTGGGAAAAAAATCCAAGAAACAAGAGAACAACGGCGCCGGCGACGCGGAAGAAGCGCCCAAGCCGAAGAAACGCTCACGGGCGGCGGCTAAGACGAGCGCAAAAAAGGCGCCGGCTAAGGCCGCCGCCAAGAAGCCGGCGGTGAAGCGCAACGACTACGAGCCGTCCGACGAAGAGATTCGTCTCCGCGCCTACCTTATCGCGGAGCGGCGCGCACAGCTGTCGATCGCAGGCGATCCGGCGAACGATTGGCTGGCAGCGCGCAAGCAGTTGCTCGAGGAAGCCGAACAACGTCGCGTCGCCTCCGGCGTTTCGATCTAGGAATCGTCGGGCTCGATCGATCGAATCCCGGGCACCGCTTCCTTCACTTTTTGGAGGAGTCGATTAATGGCGAACGGTTTCGTCACCAGGCCGTGCACGCCTACTTCCTGCAATAGTTCCTGCGCGCGTTTTTCCTCGGCCCGCCCAGAGATCAAGAGCAACGGCGGACGACGCCGCGGCGGCTTGGCCGTTTCGTAAACTTTGCTGATAAGAAAAAACAGCATCGCGCCGTCGATCATCGGCATGGAAAAATCGAAGATGAACAGGTCGTAGGTGGTCTTTAGCGCCAGTTCGAAACCGTATTCCGGCTGCGGCGAAGTATCGACCTCGCAGCGCAGGAAGGACATCAACGCTTCGCGCGTGACTCGCATCAAACTGACGTCGTCATCGACGATGAGAATACGTTTCGGTTCGGCCGACATGGATGAAGGCTTGTGCTAAAACACGGCGTGTTCCAAGTTTTTTCCGTGAGAGCTACGTTAACGGAGTTGGCCGAGGCGCTGCGCGAGCGCATCCAGATCGTCGGCGACGAAGCCAGTCGGCGTGATCCGGAGCGTCACATGCAACGATTGGCGCAAATCTCGGAAAGACTGGAGCAAATCGAACAGCGCTTGCCGCGCGATATCGACCCGCAGCTGCGCCATTTCCTGCAGCGACGCAGCTACAGTAAAGCGCTCGAACAGATCGAAGCGCCGGGCGTTTAGCGCGAGTACAATTCGACGATCAACTGTTCGTTGACCATTGGCTGCATTTCGTCGCGAACTGGGATGCGCGACACCTTACCGCTCAACGCGTCACGGTCGGCCACGAGCCACTCCGGCACCGGCGCGATTTGCGTCAGCTCGAGATTACGCAGCGCGAGCTGACGCGATTTCGGCTTGTCCTTGATCTTCACCTCATCGCCCGCTTTTACATTGTAAGAAGCGATGTTGACGTTGCGGCCGTTGACCTGCACGTGCCCGTGCGAAACCAGCTGGCGCGCGGCACTGCGCGTATTGGCGAGGCCGAGACGGAAAACGACGTTGTCGAGGCGTGTTTCGAGAAGTTGGAGCAGTGTCTCGCCGGTCACGCCGCGCTTCCGCAACGCAGTTTGGAAGATGCGACGAAATTGCTTCTCGAGCAGGCCGTACTGATAACGCAGCTTCTGCTTTTCTCCGAGCGCGACCGCGTAATCGGATTGCTTGCGGCGCGAACCCTTCGGTCCGTGCATGCCGGGCGGATAATTCTTCCGCTCTAGAGATTTCGAGGGTCCAAAAAGTGGAACGCCGTAACGTCGCGCTACTTTGGTTTTCGGTCCGGTGTATCTGCCCATGGAGAAAAGTGTGAAGTAAAAATTAAGAAGTGGAAATCAGACGCGACGCTGTTTCGGCGGACGGCAACCGTTGTGCGGCACGGGAGTGACATCGCGAATGACGGTGAGGTCGAGGCCGATGGCCTGCAACGCGCGCACAGCGGATTCGCGGCCCGCGCCCGGTCCCCTGACGAGCACTTCGACTTCCTTCAAGCCGTGACCCATAGCCTGGCGCGAAGCGTCCTGTGCGACCATTTGCGCCGCGTAGGCGGTGCTCTTACGTGAGCCCTTGAATCCAACTTTACCCGCGCTCGACCAACCGATGACGTTGCCGGTCATATCGGTGATCGTGACGATGGTGTTGTTAAAAGTAGAAAGAACATGCGCGATCCCGGAGTGAATATTCTTGCTCCCCTTCGCCTTGATGATCTTGACCGGCTCGACCGCATTTGGATCGAGCGAGAGATTTTCCTTCGGCGGTTCCGGGGCAGGAGCTTCTTCCTTTTTCGCCTTCGGAGCTTTCTTGACCTTGGCCGGCGCAGGCTCGGCGGTCACAGCGGGTTGCTCAGTCGCCGGGGCAACCGCGACGGGTGCGGCTGGCGCTTCTGCCGTTGGAGTTTCGGGCTGCGCTTCGGCTTCCGCTTTGGGCGCTTTCGCTTTCTTGGCTGGTTTCTTCTCGTCTGATTCGGCCATTTGGAAAATCCTGATTACTCGTTAGACCTTGCCGGCTTTGGCGTCCTTGTTGCGAATCACGCCGACCGTCTTACGCGGACCCTTGCGCGTGCGCGCGTTGGTGGAAGTCCGCTGGCCGCGCACCGGCAATCCACGCCGATGCCGGATACCGCGATAACAATTGATCGCCTGCAACCGCTTCAAATTCGCCTGGACTTCGCGGCGCAGATCACCTTCGATCGCGACCTTGTTGCCGGTAATGGCGTGGATGATGTCGTTGAGCTGCTGCGGCGTCAGCTTGTTCGCGCGCAAATTCGGATCGATGTTGGTCTGATCCAGGATGCGCTTCGCCGTGGTCGGGCCAATGCCGTATATATAAGTGAGCGACGCTTCGATGCGTTTCTCGGCGGGAATTTCTACTCCAAGTAATCGCGGCATAAGTTTTCCTAGCCCTGGCGCTGCTTATGGCGCGGGTTCTTGCAGATCACGCGCACAACATTCTTGCGCTTCACGATCTTGCACGCTTCACAAAGTCTCTTAACTGAGGGTCGCACTTTCATAAATCCACAAAAGGAAACGCGCCGATTACCGCCGCGTCATTACTGCCCACGGACGATCGTCCGCTCGGCAAATTGCAGGGTGGAACTGTTAGCAGAACTTTCCGCTGCCGCAACTCGGGAAATGCGTCTCATTTCAACTGGGTTGCCCCGCGGGTGGTGAGAATTTCCGGTTCACCTTTGGTGATCAAAACCGTGTGTTCGTAATGGGCCGAGGGCATCCCGTCCGCCGTGCACACCGTCCAGCCGTCATCGAGTAAACGCACCGACGCCGTGCCGGCGTTGATCATCGGCTCAATCGCCAACGTCATGCCTGATTTCAGGCGCGGACCGCTACCGCGCTTCCCGTAGTTCGGGATCTGCGGCTCTTCATGCAATTTCCGCCCGACACCGTGTCCAACGAATTCGCGCACGACGTTAAATCCATTTCGCACCGCTTCGTCCTCCACTTCCGCGCAAACATCGCCCAGCCGCACACCTTCCGACGCAATCCGAATGGCGCGCTGCAGTGCGCTCTCGGTCACACGCAAGAGTTTCTCCGTCCGTTCGTCGATCATGCCGACGGCGACGGTCGAGGCCGTGTCCCCGACCCAGCCATCTTCGATCACACCGATGTCGAGCTTCACGATGTCGCCGTATTGAATGCGACGCTGGCTGCCGATGCCGTGCACAATCTCGTCGTTGAGCGAGATGCAGATGTTTCCGGGGAAAACACGATGCCCGAGGCGATAACCGAGAAAGGCGCTCTTCACTCTTGCGTCACTCATGAAATCGGCCGCGGCCTGGTCGACTTCCTTCGTGCTAATTCCCGGCCTAACGAGTTCACTCACGCGTTCGAGAATATCGCGCGCCGTGCGACACGCCTGTCGCATTTTCTCCACTTCCTTCGCGCTCTTGATCGGAATCATGTCTTGGCCTCGATCAAGTGCGAGATGTCGGCGAAGACCGTCTCGCGGTCGCGATTGCCGTCGATGTGATGCAGCGCCCCCATCTTGTCGTAAAAAGCCGCGAGCGGTTGTGTCTTGGCGCTGTATTCCGAAAGCCGCTTTTGCAAAACCTCAGCATCGTCATCGGCACGGCGAATGAGAGGACCGTCGCAATATGGACAGATGGGACGTTCGCCAAAAATCGCCGCGCTCTCGCTGGTGGTGAAACCGCACGACTGACATTGCAACCGATGCAAAATGCGATCGCTCACTGTTTGCTCGGAAACGTCCAGCCAAATGGCGAGATCCAGTGGCGTGTGAAATCGTTGCAAAATATTCTGCAGACTTTCCGCCTGTGGGATGGTGCGCGGAAATCCGTCGAAAACAAAACCGTGCGCGCCGTGCAGGCGCAGCCAATCCTCGATCAGGCCGACAATGATTTTGTCGGAAACCAACTGGCCGCGTTGCGCCGCTTCCGCGGTCTCAATTCCGAGCGGCGTGCCCAAATCTTTTTCGCGGCGAAGAATTGCCCCGGGCGACGTGACCGGCAATCCGAATTGGTGCGTGATCATCTCGGCCTGAGTTCCTTTACCGGAACCCGGCGCACCCAGAAGCACGAGTCGCCTCTTCACTCAGCGAGTGTAAATGAACGCCGCCACTCCAGCGATCACCAAAACCGCGATGCCGACGTAGAGCCACATCAAGGTCGTGCCGCCGGCGGCGCCGCCGCGCGCGTAGGAAGCACGATCGAAACGCGCGCCACGAATGCGACCCTTGCGCAGGAAGCCGTCGTAATGTCGCTGGATCAAGTGCGTCTCCACCTGTCGCATCGTGTCGAGCATAACGCCGACGACGATGAGCAAGCTCGTCCCGCCAAAAAATTGGGCGGTGATCTGCGGAACGTTCAGGCCCTGGTTGAGCAAGCTTGGCAGGACGGCAATGAGCGTAAGGAAAGCCGCTCCGGCAAAAGTCAGCCGCGTCATGGTGAAATCGAGAAAGTCCGCCGTCGGTTTGCCCGGACGCACGCCCGGAATGTAACCGCCGTACTTCTTCAGATCGTCCGCGATTTGTGACGGTTGGAATTGCGTTGCCACCCAGAAGTAGCTGAAGAAGAAAATCATCAAGGCCAGCACGACATAATGCGGCCAGCCGTGATTGAGCGCGTCCGCAATCTGCCGGGCCACGCGGCTGTTTTGAAACGCCATGCTCACGATCGTGGTCGGAAAAAGCAGCAAGGCCCACGCAAAGATGATCGGCATAACGCCGGCGTAATTCACCTTCAACGGCATGTACTGCGTCTGTCCGCCGTACATTTTCCGGCCCACCACGCGCTTGGCGTATTGCACCGTGATCTTGCGCACGCCTTGCGTAATCGCGATCACACCTGCGATGACGATGAACAGAAACGCGATCATCAGGACGAGAATCGCCGGGTTGACCTGACTGCCGCCGTTCGGACCCGAGGGCACAAATGTTTTCCATGCCTGCGCCAGGGCTGCGGGCAGGCGCGCCACGATGCCGACGGTGATAATCAGCGAGATACCGTTACCGATACCGCGCTCCGTGATTTGATCGCCTAACCACATCAGGAACATCGTTCCCGCAGTCAGAGCTGAGTACGGTGACGAAGCGGAAAGTGAATCCGAGATCGGAGACGAGCGGAATGCCCATCTTCTGCACGGTTTCGGTAATGCCGGGCAGCATCGTCTGGTACGATTCGGGATGCTGAAACGAAACTGAAAGCAGATAACCCTGCACGATGCAGAGAACCACCGTCGCGTAGCGCGTGTACTGCATGATCTTCTGCCGGCCGCCGTCTTCGCGCGCCATTTTGCCGAGCTGCGGAATCACCGCGGTCAGCAACTGCAGCATGATCGAGGCGCTGATGTAAGGCATGATGCCTAACGAGAAGATGGCGCAGTTCTCCAGCGCACCGCCGCTGAACAAATTGAACAGCGCCGCCACGCCGCCACCGGTTTTCTCCGAGAGCGTGCCGCGGAACCATTCCTGCAAGACCGCCTGGTTAACTCCCGGCGTGCTGATGGCCGCGCCCAGACGCACGATCACGATGACCGCGAGGGTGAACAGAATCCGGCGCCGTAGCTCCGGAATTTTAACGCTATTTAGAAACGCCGAAACCATTCGCGTACCGACGTTAGCGCTTCTTCTTTTTCGAAGATGTTTTCTTTTTGGCCGCAGCAGTCTTCTTCGTCGCCGCTTTTTTTGCCGGCGCTTTTTTCTTCGCCTTGGGCGCTGCCGTTTCCGTTTCTGCTGCGCGGCGTTGACGCCGGCTTCGCGTTAGTCCGCAAAGTCACCGTTCCACCAGCCTTCTCGATTTTCTCTTTCGCCGAAGTGCTGAACTTGTCCGCTTCGATCGTCAGGGCGTGCTTCAACTCGCCGTCACCAAGGATCTTCAAACCGAAGACTTTTCCGCGAATCAGGTTCGACTCGCGTAACGACTGTTCGTTAACCGTCGCGCCAGCCTTAAAAGAATTCAGCGCATCGAGATTCACCACTGCGTAATTCTTGTGAAAGGCCGCGTTGTTGAATCCGCGTTTCGGCAAACGACGAATCAACGGCATCTGACCGCCTTCGAATCCGAGACGAATGCTGCCGCCCGAGCGCGCCTTCTGGCCTTTGTGACCTTTGCCGCTCGTCTTGCCGTGACCGGAGCTTTCGCCAATGCCGAGTCGCTTGACCCGATGGCGCGCGCCCGGACGCGGTCGCAGATTATGCAATCGCATCATGACTCGTTAACCTTTCCGTCTGTCGCCACCGGCAAACGAATGCCGCGCACCTTCAAAATTTCATCGCGCCGGCGCAAACCGCGCAGCGCTTCGATCGTCGCCTTCACCACGTTGGCGTGATTGCTCGAGCCTAACGACTTCGCCAGCACATCCTTGATTCCCGCGGCTTCCACCACGGCACGCACACCGCCACCGGCGATGACGCCAGTTCCCGGCGAAGCCGGCCGCAACAAAACGCGACCGCCGCCAAACTCACCGATCGTCTCGTGCGGAATCGTATTTTCGTGCAGCGACACTTTTTCCATTCCCTTGCGCGCGGCTTCCGACGCTTTGCGAATTGCCTCGGCCACTTCGTTCGCTTTTCCGAAGCCGACGCCAACACTGCCGTCATGATCCCCCGCCACGATGAGCGCGCTGAAGCTGAAACGACGGCCGCCTTTTACGACCTTGGCGCAACGATTGATGAACACGACCTTCTCCGTCGTGTCGCCTCGCGCCGCCGAAGTTCTATCTGTCTGGCGTTCCTGCGCTGCCGACCGCCGCCTTGTTGTTGTGCCATGCTTAGGTTCCTAAAATTTGAGTCCGCCTTCGCGCGCCGCATCCGCCAGCGCTTTCACTTTTCCGTGATACTGCGAGCCGCCGCGATCGAACACGATCTTGTCGACTTTCTTCGCCAGTAAACGTTCCGCGACCGCTTTGCCGATTTTCTCCGCCGAGCGAACGATTCGCCGCCGCCTTGCCTTTGCCGGCCAGATCTTTTTCCGTCGTGCCCGCGGCCACGAGAGTCTTGCCCGCGTCGTCGTCGATCACCTGCGCATAAACATGCTTGCCGGAGAAATGCACGGCCAGGCGCGGACGTTCCGCCGTTCCGTTCACTCGCTTCCGAATCCGCTTGTGAATGCGGTCTCTAATTATCTTACGGCTCGCCTTCATACTACTGAACAGTCTTGCCTTCCTTGCGGCGGATCACTTCATCCGCGTAACGCACGCCTTTGCCTTTGTAAGGCTCGGGCGGGTAGTAACGGCGAATGTCAGCCGCGACCTGGCCGACAACTTTCTTGTCGATGCCCGTGATCGTGACCTTGGTGTTGTCCGCCACGGTAATTTTGATGTCTTTCGGGAATCGGGAACAAAATCGGATGGGAAAAGCCTAACGACGAGGTTGAGATTCGATCCCTGGACCGCGGCTTTGAAACCGACGCCTTCAATAATCAGATCCTTGGTGAAGCCTTCGCTCACGCCGCGCACCATGTTGTTGACCAGGCTGCGTGACAGACCATGCAGCGCTTTCACGCTGCGCGTCTCCGTCTCCGCGCGCGAACGAGACATGATTGTTCTCGACCTTGCCGGTAATTTCGCGCGGCAGCTTCCAGTTCAGTTTTCCCTTCGGTCCTTCGACCGCGACGGCGCCATCGTTGCCGATGTTCACCTTCACCTTGTCGGGAATCTCGACCGCTTTATTTCCAATTCGTGACATAACTCGTTAGGCGGTTACCAAACGTAAGCGAGCAATTCGCCGCCGACGTTTTGTTTCTTCGCTTCGCGACCAGACAGAATTCCGCGCGGCGTGGAAAGAATCGACACGCCCATTCCGCCGAGCACGCGCGGAATTTCCTGCGCACCGACATAACGCCGCAAACCCGGACGACTGACGCGCTTCAAACCGGTGATGGCGCTCGAGCGATTGGCGATCTTGTTCGTGATCTTGATCCGCGGATGCGCCGCGGTTCGATCCAATTCAAAATCAGTGATGTAACCTTCGTCCTTCAAAATCCTGCACGATCTCGGCCTTGATCTTGGAATAAGGCACAAACATTTCGGGCTTCTGCGCAGCCGCGGCGTTGCGCACGCGGGCGAGAAGGTCGGCAATAGGATCGGTAACTGTGCTCATTCGTTAGGCCGCCGCAGGTGCGGCAGGTTTCTTCGCGCGATCGCTGAACGGCATTCCCATTTCGCCAGAAGCGATTTCGCCTCTTCGTTCGTCCGCGCGGTGGTGCAGATGGTAACATCAAAACCGATGTTGCGCTTGATTTTGTCGAGCTCGACTTCGGGGAAGATCGCCTGGTCGGAAACGCCCAGGGTGTAGTTGCCGTGACCGTCGAAAGCGCGCGGCGAAACGCCACGAAAGTCGCGAATGCGCGGGCAGCGCGGCTTTGATCAGCCGCTCCAGAAATTCATACATGTGCGCGCCGCGCAGCGTGACCTTGGCGCCGATCGCCTGCTCTTTGCGCAGCTTGAAATTCGCGATGCTCTTCTTCGCGCGCGTTTCCGCCGGTTTCTGTCCGGTGATAAGCGCCAGCTCGGCCTTCGCGTCTTCCAACGCCTGCTTCACATCCGACTGCGAACCAACCGAGGTGTTGACCACGACTTTCTCCACCTTCGGAATCTGGTGGATGTTTTTGTAGCCGTGCTGCTTCTGCAGCGCCGGAATCACGTGGTTCTTATAGTGATCGTAAAATTCGTTCTTCATTCTTCCTTCGCCGCCTTCTTCTTGGCGGGCGCTTTCTTCTCAGCTTTCGGCTTGGCCGTTTTCGCTTTGCCTTCCTTCTTGCCGTTGCGCTCGGCGCGATCGAGCACCTTCACATTCGAGATGTGAATCGGACCTTCGCGTTCCGCGATTTTTCCCTGCGGATTGTCCTGCGACTTGCGCAGATGTTTCTTGATCATGCGCACGCCTTCGATCAGCACGCGCTGTTTGCGCGCGATCACTTCGAGCACTTTCCCGCTGGAACCTTTGAAGTTCCCCGAGATCACTTCGACGTTGTCGCCCTTGTGGACGTGCAGCTTGATACGGCTCATAAAACTTCCGGAGCGAGCGAGACGATTTTCATGAAATTGCGCTCGCGCAATTCACGCGCGACCGGCCCGAAAATGCGGGTGCCGCGCGGATTCAAATCTTTATCGATAATGACGATGGCGTTGTTGTCGAAACGCAAAACCGAGCCGTCTTCGCGTTTGATCGGCTGCCGTGTGCGCACCAGAACCGCACGCACCACTTCACCTTTTTTAACTGTGCCGGTGGCGCTCGCTTCCTTCACGTTCGCGGTGATGACGTCGCCGATTCCAGCCGTCTGACTCGTCCCCTGCCCGATGACACCAATCATCGTGGCCATGCGCGCGCCACTATTATCTGCCACGTCGAGTCTGGATCTGATCTGGACCATAAAAATACCTCTCGTTAGGCTACTTCGCCACCACTTCGACCAACCGCCAGCGCTTCAATTTGCTCAACGGCCGCGTTTCCATGATGCGAACCGTGTCGCCGGTCTTGGCCTTGTTCTCTTCGTCGTGCGCGTAGAATTTTCGCATCTGCTTCACGATCTTGCCGAACTTGCGATGCGGCACGCGCGTGATCGTGCGGACCACGATCGTCTTGTTCATCCCGCTCGAAATCACCTCGCCGGTGCGCGTCTTGCGCGTCCCGCGTTTCGCCGGTGCCGTTGTCGCCGTCTGCGTCTGATGTCTTGCTTCGGCCATAAATTATTTCGTCTCCGTCTTCTGCGCGCGTTGCGAGAGCACGGTCTCGACCTGCGCGACCTGCCGGCGCAACAAGCGCAAACGGCTCGGCTGTTCGAGCTGTCCGCTCTGCTGCTGCAAACGCAGATGCAGACTCTCCTGGCGAAGATCGCGTTTCTTCGTCACGCAGCTCATCCGTGCTCATCTCCTGAATTTCTTTGAACTTCATGACTCGTTAGGCCGCCACATGGTGGCGGGTCAGAAATTTCGTCCGCACCGGCAGCTTGTCCGCCGCCAGGCGCAGTGATTCGCGCGCGACTGATTCAGTCACGCCATCCAGTTCGAACAAAATATTTCCCGGCTTTACCGTCGCGACCCAATATTCCGGCTGGCCTTTGCCTTTACCCATTCGGGTTTCCGGCGGACGCGCCGTGACCGATTTGTCCGGGAAAATGCGAATCCAGAGTTTGCCTTTGCGCTTCATGTTGCGAGTCAAGGCGACACGCGCCGCTTCGATCTGCGTGTTCGTGATCCAGGCGCGTTCCAGCGTCTGCAATCCGAATTCGCCGAAATCGATTCGAAGATTGCGCGAAGCCGTTCCCTTGCGGCTGCCCCGCTGGGTCTTCCGGTACTTCACGCGTTTTGGCATCAATGGCATGTCAGGATCTCCTCAAAAAATTACTCGTTAGACTTCGGCTGGCTCCGGCGGCGGGTGGCGGCGGAGCCTGCGGCTGTTCGGCTGGCGCTTCTTCCTTCTTACAGAGCCAGCATTTCACGCCGATCTTGCCGTAAACCGTGTTCGCTTCCGCGAAGCCGTAATCGATCGGTGTGCGCAGGGTGTGCAGAGGCACTTTGCCTTCGCGATACCACTCCGAGCGCGAAATTTCCGCGCCATTCAAGCGACCCGAGCTGCGCAAACGAATTCCCTGCGCACCAAAATCCATCGCCACCTGCACCGCTTTCTTCATGGCGCGGCGATAAGCGATACGGCGCTCGATCTGCAGCGCGACGTTTTCCGCCACGAGCTGCGCGTCGAGTTCCGGCGTCTTGATTTCCTGGATGTCGATCTTGATTTGCTTGCCCTGCGCCATCTTCGAGATCTCTTCGGTCATCTTCTCGATCTCGGCGCCTTTGCGTCCGATGACGATGCCGGGACGCGCCGTGTGAATCGTCACGCGAATGCTGTTCCAGGCGCGCTCGATGACGATCTTCGAGACCGCGGCGAACTGCAGTTTCTTCTTCACGTAATTGCGAATCTCGAATGTCGCTGTGGAGAAATCCGGGCATCTCCTGCGGCGACGCGTACCAGCGCGAACGCCAGTCGCGATTCACCGCGAGACGAAACCCAATTGGATTAACTTTCTGTCCCATGATTAGTCTTTCTTCTCGTTAGGCTCAGGCGATTCGTTCTGCTCTCGCTTCTTCGCATTGCGTTCCGCGGAAGTTTTCTTCGACGCCTTCTTCGCGACTTTCTTGCCGCCCTTCTTCTTGTCGCGCGTCTTGATTTCGATCTCGTCCGTCAAAATGATCCGGATGTGGCTGGTTCGTTTCAGAATGCGGCTGCCACTGCCGCGGGCCCGCGGCATCATCCGCTTCATGGTCGGACCCTCGCCGACGGTCGCTTCTTTCACGACCAGGCCATCGACTTTCAAGATTCGCGTTGTTCTCCGCATTCGCGACCGCGCTCTTCAGCGTCTTATTAATAAGACCCGAGCCGCCTTTTTCGGACTAAACGCGACGAGGTCGAGCGCTGCCGAAACCGGCAGGCCCTGAATCTCGCGCGTGACTTCGCGCACCTTAAATGGCGAAATCTTCGCGTACCTGTATGTCGATCGAACTTCCATTTATTTTAAACTCACATCGTGGCGTGCGTCCGCCTGGAGCCGGTCGCCCACCTTTATTTTTTCCTTCGCAGAATCCATTTCTTGAATGACCGCGCCGCAAATTTTCTGGCGCACATCCACCACTCGCAGCGTCGCGATCATTTTGTCATCGCGCACCACGCGCAACGGCATCCCGATTTTCACTCCCTGCTTCTCACCCAAATTTCCCACGACCAGCGACCATTCTTCCTTCACGCTGATCACGCTGCCGTCCATCAAGTCCGGCTGCGCTTCGACCTGGTTCGCTTTCGTGACCAGGTCGTTCGTGCTGCGCAATTGCGCTTCCACTTCCATCCGCGCTTTCGCATCGCCGCCGGTGGAAGTCTTGCAGCAACTGCAACATCGCTTCGCTCAACCGCAGCATCTGATCGCGATATTGCTCGCGCTCCTTTTGCGCCAACTGCAAATCGCTCACCGCCGCGAGAAGTCGCTGCTCGATTTTGGCGCGGTCCTTGTTGGCCGAGTCGAGCCCGAGCGCTTCCATGCGCAACTGCAAATCCGAATACTTGCGGCGGAACAATTCCGCCTCCGCATTCGATTCCGCCAGACTCTCGGTCAACGTCTGCACACTCTCACGCTGCACTTCGAGCTGCTTGCGCATCTCACTCAAATTGGATTCTGACAAAGAACTATTTCCCTGCGCCGCCAGCTCTCCAGCTGAACAAACGCTCCCGATTAACACGATCGCCGATCCTCGCCTAACGAGTGCTTTTTCAAACCCTCGCAGCTCGAAAATCGAAAATCGAAAATTCACATTACTTCGTCACCTTCGCCGTATGCGAACCGTGCTTCTTAAAGATTCGCGTCGGCGAAAATTCGCCGAGCTTGTGGCCGACCATGTTTTCCGTGACGAACACCGACTGAAAAATCTTTCCGTTGTGAACCAGGAAAGTGTGGCCGACAAAATCCGGCGTCACCATCGAACGGCGCGACCAGGTCTTGATCGGCTTCTTAATCCCGGACGAATTCATCTTGTCGATCTTCTCGAGAAGATGTCCTTCCACGAACGGTCCTTTTTTCAGTGATCTACCCATACCTCAAAAATTATTTTTTCCGGCTAACGCGTCGGTCCTGCATGATGAAACGATCGCTCGGCTTGTGTTTCGTCCGCGTCTTGAAACCTTTCGCGAGCTGACCCCACGGACTGACCGGGTGATGACGTCCGCCACCGCCCTTGGATTTACCCTGGCCGCCGCCCATCGGGTGATCGATCGGGTTCATGACCATGCCGCGCACATGCGGCCGACGACCCTGCCAGCGCGTGCGACCAGCCTTGCCGCTCGAGACGTTCATGTGATCGACGTTGCCGACCTGTCCGATCGTCGCGAAACAAGTCTCGTGAATTCGGCGAATTTCGCCTGAAGGTAATTTCACCAGCGCGTAACCGGCTTCGCGGTTGTTTAACGTCGCCTGCTGTCCGGCGCTGCGTGCAACCTGTCCGCCGCGACCGGGCGCGAGTTCGATATTGTGAATATTCGCGCCGAGCGGGATCGCGCTCAGCGGCAATGAATTGCCGAGATCCGGCGGCGCGTCCGCACCAGCCATGACGCGGGCACCATTCGTTAGGCCGTCCGGCGCGAGGATGTAACTCATCTCGCCGTCGCTGTACTTAATAAGAGCGATACGCGCGGAACGATTCGGATCGTACTCGATTCCGACTACCTCCGCGGCGACGCCGTGTTTGCGACGCTTGAAATCAACCTTGCGATATTTCTGCTTGTGTCCGCCACCGATGTGACGCGAAGTCAGCCGGCCATTGTTGTTACGGCCACCGCTGCGCTTCTTGACCTCGAGAAGATTCTTATGCGGCTTCGACTTCGTGATCTCCTCGAAGGCCGGCAGCGACTTGAATCTGAGGACCGGCGTCAGCGGTCTGAAAGTTTTGAGTGCCATAACTCGTTAGACCAGGTCGATCTTCTCCCCTTCTTTCAGCGTCACGATCGCCTTCTTCCAATGCGGCTTGCGGCCGAAATCGGCGCGGCGTTCGCGCTTTTTCTTCCCGGCGTAATTGCAGGTGTTGACGGCGATGACCTTCTTGTTGAAAAGTTTCTCGATCGCCTGCTTGATCTGAATCTTGTTGGCGCGCGGCGAAACACGGAAGACGTACTTGTTGTGCTTCTCGCTCATGAGCGAGGCCTTCTCCGTCAACGACGCGGTCTGAACGATGTCGAAATGTTCGTGCATTACTTCGTGGTCCTTCCCGCGAGTTGTTCGAGCGCCGCGCCCGTTACCAAAATTTTGTCGAACGCGAGCAACTGCTCGGTATTCACGTCCTTCGCCGTCGCCAGCAGCACCGGCTTCACATTGCGCGCCGCGCGATAAGTGTTGTCATCGAACGCATCGGAAACGATCAGCACCTTCTTCGCGTCGGTCTGTTTCTTGACCAGACTAACGAATGCTTTCGTCTTCAATTCCGCGACCGCGAACCCGTCGATGGTCAGAACATCACCGGCGGTGATGCGTTCCGTCAGCGCTTTTTGAAAGGCGAGCCGCTTCACCGACTTGGAAACCTTCTTGGAATAATCGCGCGGCTTCGGCCCGAAGACGACGCCGCCGCCACGCCAGATGACGGATGATTTGTAGCCGGCGCGTGCGCGGCCCGTTCCTTTTTGCCGCCACGGTTTCGCGCCGGAAAGATTCACTTGCGCCTTGGTCTTGGTATTTGCCGAACCGGAACGACGTGCCGCGCGCATCGCGACCACGACATCGTGCACGGCCTGCGTTCCGCGACCGCCTTCAATCAGCGCGATCTTCGCGTTCTTCGCTGCGTCTGCTGTTAAAACTTTTGCGGCCATAACTTATCGAACTGTTATCGCGGGCTTCTTCGCCGCCTCTTCCTGGTCGTGCTTGCGATGTTCCGCATGCACCGCGCGAAGAATTTCCGGATGTTTGATCGCCGGCCTAACGACAACATAACTTCCGTTGGCGCCGGGCACCGCGCCGCTAATTAAAATTATCTTCTCAGCTTCGCGCACCTGCAGGACCTCGAGGTTCTGCACCGTCACACGTTCGTCACCCATGTGACCCGGCATGCCCATGTTCTTCCAGATGCGACCGGGGGTGGAACGATTGCCGATAGCGCCGTTGCGCCGATGCGTCTTCGAACCGTGGGCTGCGCCCTGACCGGCGAAGTTGTGTTTCTTCATCACGCCCTGGAAGCCTTTGCCTTTCGAGCGGCCGATGACGTCAACGAAATCGCCCGGCTGAAATTGCGTCACGCTCAGGTTGATCTCGCCGTCCGGCGATCTCTCTTTAGGCGAAACTCGCGCACGAGACGCTTCGGCTCCACGTTCGCTTTCTTGAATTCGCCAAGCGCAGCACTCGTTAGGCGCGATTCCTTCTGCGCGTCGAAGCCGACCTTGACGGCGGAATAGCCGTCTTTCTCCGCGTTTACTCGCCTAACGACAACATTGTCGCCCGCGGCAATCACGGTCACCGGACGCAGCCTGCCGTTGGCGTCGTAGACGCTGGTCATGCCGATTTTTTGTCCGAGAAGTCCGATGCTCATGTTGGCGGGTTTGCAAAAGTTTCAGGTAAGCGCGCGCTAAATCTTGATCGTGATATCGACCCCCGCGGGCAGGTTGAGCTTCTTCAGCTCGTCGACGGTTTTGGCGGTCGGCTCGATAATGTCGAGCAGCCGCTTGTGCGTGCGAATTTCAAATTGATCCATCGACTTTTTGTCGACGTGGGGCGAACGATTCACCGTAAATTTCTCGATCAAGGTCGGCAGCGGAATCGGTCCAGCCACGCGCGCGCCGGTGCGCTTCGCCGTCTCGACGATATCGACGGCGGATTGATCGAGCATGCGATGGTCGAATGCCTTGAGACGAATGCGAATGCGTTGTCCGTTGGCCATATTACTTCGTCTCCTTCTGGTCGAGAACCGCGGCGACGAGCTGCGACGGCACTTGTTCGAAATGTGACGGCTCCATCGAGTAACTCGAACGGCCTTTGGAAAGTGAGCGGATCGCGGTCGCGTAACCGAACATTTCCGCGAGCGGCGCTTCGGCGTTGACGATCGTGAGATTTCCGCGCGCTTCGATGCTGTTGATCTTGGCGCGACGGCGATTCAAATCGCCGATGATGTCGCCCTGATATTCTTCCGGCGTCGAGTTTTCGACCTTCATGATCGGCTCGAGCAGAATCGGCTTCGCCTTTTTGAAGGCATCCTTGACCGCGAAAATCGCCGCGAGCTTGAACGCCATTTCGTTCGAATCGACGTCGTGATACGAACCGTCGATGATGTCGATGTGCGCATCGATAACCTGATAGCCGCCAACGACGCCGTTGAGCATCGCTTCTTCGATGCCCTTCTTGCAGGCCGGGATGTATTCCTTCGGAATATTTCCGCCGACGACCTTGTTCTCGATCGTGATGCCTTTGCCGCGTTCGTTCGGCGCAACTTTGACAATGACGTGGCCGTATTGACCGCGACCGCCGGACTGCTTGATCAACTTGCCTTCGCCATCGGCCGGCGACGGTGATCGTTTCGCGATAAGCGATCTGCGGTTTGCCCGCGTTCGCGTCCACTTTGAATTCGCGCAGCATGCGATCGCGAATGATTTCCAGATGCAGCTCGCCCATTCCGGCGATGATGCGTCTGGCCGGTGTCTTCGTGCGTGAAGACTTTGAACGTCGGATCTTCTTCAGAGAGCCGCTGCAGCGCGACGCCCATTTTTTCCTGGTCCTGTTTCGTCTTCGGCTCGATCGCCATTGAGATAACCGGATCGGGAAACGAGGGCGGCTCGAGCAGGATCGGAAAATCTTCGTCGCACAGCGTGTCGCCCGTCGTGATGTTCTTGATCCCGACGATGGCCGCGATGTCGCCTGAGTAACAGGTGTCAATGTCTTCGCGCTTGTCGGCTTGAATCTGGATCAAACGCGAGATGCGTTCGCGCTTGTTCGTGCGCGGATTGTAAACGTTGTCGCCTTTGCTCAGCGAACCGGAGTAAACGCGGAAGAAAACCAGCTTGCCGACGAACGGGTCGCTCCAAAGTTTGAATGCGAGCGAACAGAATTTTCCGTTGTCATCCGTCGGCGCTTCCATCGGCTCGTGCGTATCCGGATCCATTCCTTTCGCGGGCGGAATATCGAGCGGGCTCGGCAGATAATCGATGACCGCATCGACGAGATACTGCACGCCCTTGTTCTTGAACGCGGTGCCGCCGACGACCGGGACGAATTTATTCGCGATCGTCTGACGACGAATGCCCGCCTTTAGCATTTCCGGCGTAATTGCCTTCTCTTCGAGAACGGCCTCGGCGATCTCGTCATCGATATTAGAGATCTGCTCGACCAAATCGGCGTAGGCCTTTTCGACCTGTTCCTTGTTCTCCTCCGGAATGTCTCGCACTTCGTAGATCGAACCCATCGAGTCGTCGTCGAGATAGAAAACCGCTTTGCGATTCACGACGTCGAGCTGGCCTTTGAGATAATCTTCTTTGCCGAGCGGAATCAGAATCGGCCAGGCATTTGCGCCCAGCTTCTTGTGCATCGAATCGATCGACATGTCGAAGTCGGCGCCGACGCGATCCATCTTGTTGATGAAGGCGATGCGCGGGACCAGATACTTGTTCGCCTGACGCCAGACCGTTTCCGATTGCGGCTGCACACCGGCGACGGCGTCGAACACCGCGATTGCACCGTCGAGAACGCGCAACGAACGCTCGACCTCGGCGGTGAAATCGACGTGACCCGGCGTGTCGATGATGTTCACGCGCATCTTGATGCCTTCGAAAGTCTTGTAGACGCCTTCTTCCTTGCGCTGTTCCAGGCGCAGGTCGTCGCGGCCGAAGTGATCGTGATGCCGCGCTCGCGTTCCTGCTCCATCCAGTCGGTCACGGTGGTGCCTTCGTGCACCTCACCGATCTTGTGGATCATGCCGGTGTAAAAAAGAATGCGCTCGGTCAGCGTGGTCTTGCCGGCGTCGATGTGCGCAGCAATTCCGATGTTCCGCGTCCGCTCGAGCGGGAACTTGCGGTTCGGCGAATTCGGATTCGTCGTCGCTTTTGGTTTATCGAGAGTCGCAGTAGCCATGACAAAAATCCTTACCAGCGGAAATGCGCAAAGGCGCGGTTCGCTTGCGCCATCTTGTGAGTGTCGTCGCGCTTCTTGATCGCGTTGCCCTGACCGGCAGCGGCGTCCTTGAGTTCAGCGGCGAGCGCCTCCGCCATCGGCATGCCGCGACGGTTATCGGCGTAGTGAAACGATCCAGCGCATCGCGAGCGACACCTGGCGCGCCGGCGTCACTTCCATCGGCACCTGATAAGTGGCACCACCGACGCGGCGCGACTTTACTTCCAGACGCGGGCGCACATTTTCCAGCGCCTTGTTGACAACTTCGAGCGGATCAACCGCGTCGGAACCTTCGCGCGATTTATCGATCGCGGTGTAAACAATCCGTTCCGCGAGCGATTTCTTGCCCCGCTTCATGACGGTGGAGATCAGACGCGCGACCGCGGCACTGCCGTAACGCGAGTCGAGCTTTTCCTCTTTGTTGTAAACTTTCCGCCGACGAGACATGTGATTCTGTTTCCGTAGTTCTTAAAAATTTATTTCTTCTTCGCGCCTTATCTGCCGCGGCCTCGCCGCCAGCCTTCGGCCGTTTCGCGCCGTACTTCGAACGACTGCGGCGCCGTCCATCAACCCCGAGGCTATCGAGCGTTCCACGGACAATGTGGTAACGCACGCCCGGCAAATCCTTCACCCGTCCACCGCGCACGAGCACGATCGAGTGCTCCTGCAGGTTGTGCCCTTCGCCGGGGATGTAGGCAATCACTTCCTGCCCGTTCGTCAACCGCACCTTGGCCACTTTGCGCAGGGCAGAATTCGGCTTCTTCGGCGTGCGCGTCATGACCTGCGTGCAAACACCGCGGCGCTGCGGACAATTCTTCAGCGCCGGTGATTTCGATTTCACCGAAACTTTCTTTCGTCCTTTGCGAATCAGCTGATTGATGGTTGGCATTGTCGTTAAATGATAGCCGCCCAAACCGGACGAAAGCGTCTGGATTCGGGCGACAAAAAAACCGCGCTCAGGCAACGCTGCTTCTTCCGCACCTGATGCGGGGAGCGGGAATATAGGAACGAAAATCGGTGCCGCAACAACAATTTCGCTCGTAGAAATCGCTCTCGCAGCCGAGTGATTTGGAATTGAAAAATGGCATCGTTATCGCCGGTGGAAGCGGCTTCGTCGGTCAGGCGCTCTGCGCGAAATTTCTCGCGCAGAATTTCGACGTCGTTGTCCTCACGCGTGCGCCATCGCACAGCAAAGACGCGATTCGTTTCGTGCAATGGGACGGAAAAAATATCGGCGCATGGTCGCGCTCGATCGACGGCTGTCACGCGGTCATCAACCTCACCGGCAAAACGATCAACTGTCGTCACACGCCGGAAAATCAGCGCGAGATTCTTGCGTCGCGCGTCGATTCCGTCCGCGTGCTCGGCGACGCAATTCGTCAATGCGCGCAACCGCCGAAAGTTTTCGTGCAGGCGAGCGCCGTCGGAATTTATGGGGACGCCGGGGATCGCGTATGCAAAGAGGATTCGCCGCACGGCATCGGATTTCGTGGCGGACGTTTGTGAAAAATGGGAAGCGGCCTTTCGCGAAATTGAGGCGGAGAGCGTGCGGAAAGTGGTCCTGCGTCTCGGTGTCGTCCTCGCTCCGCACGGCGGGATGCTGAAAGTACTGAGTCGCCTAACGAGAGCTTTTCTCGGTGGTCGCGCCGGTTCAGGACAACAATTCATCAGTTGGATCGACCTGGCTGATGTGGCCGAAATTTTCACCCGCGCGGTTGCCGACGAAAAATTGCGCGGCGTTTTCAACACGACGGCGCCGCAACCGGTGACCAACGATGAATTCATGCGCGAGCTGCGACGCGCGCTGCATCGGCCGTGGAGCCCGCCTGTTCCCGCGTTCGCGATTCGCCTTGGCGCGTTCATCATGGGAACGGAGGGCGACCTCGCCCTCGCCAGTCAGCGCGCCGTGCCCGCGCATCTGCTCGAAACCGGATACAATTTCATTTCGCCATCGTTGCGACCCGCGCTGACGAAAATGTTTTCGCGCTGAGGTTGAGAGATTCGCGTCCTCGCCCAGAATGACGCCGTGTTTGAACTGCTGAAGCAGGAGGTGAAAGCGCGCCGCGGTCGCCTGACGACTGCTCATGGCGTGATCGAGACACCGACGTTCATGCCGGTGGGCACGCAGGGAAGCGTGAAAGCGGTGTCGCCGCGTGAGCTGCGTGAATTGAAAACGCAGATCATCCTCGGCAATACCTATCATCTATTCGTTAGGCCGGGCATGGAAGTGATCCGGCATTTTGGCGGACTGCATCGCTTCATGAATTGGGATGGGCCGATCCTGACCGACAGCGGCGGATACCAGATTTTCTCTCTGGCGAAGCTGCGCAAGATCACGGATGACGGGGTGCATTTTCAGAATCATCTCGATGGCACGCCGACGTTTATTTCGCCGGAGATCGCGATGGAAATACAGCACTCGTTAGGCAGCGACATCGCCATGGTGCTGGATGAATGCCCGCCGTGGCCGTGCGAGCGGGAATATGCGGCGCGGAGTTTGGAGATGACGATTCGCTGGGCGCGAAGATGCAAAGAGGCAAACGTCGAACGTCCAACCTCCAACGTCCAACGTCCAACTGCGCAACTCGTTTTCGGCATCGTGCAGGGCGCGACGTTTGATGATCTGCGGCGCGAGAGCGCGGAGGCGCTGGTGCAGATCGGTTTCGACGGTTACGCCATTGGCGGTGTGAGTGTGGGCGAGCCGGAAACGGAAATGATGCGCGCGATTGAGAATAGCGAACCGTTTTTGCCTAACGACAGGCCGCGTTACGCCATGGGACTCGGGACGCCGCCGCAAATGATCGAGATGGTGGCGCGCGGTGTGGACATGTTCGATTGCGTTTTGCCGACGCGTCTGGCGCGCAATGGGACGGCGTTCACTGCGTCAGGCACTTTGAATTTGAAAAATGCCGAGTTCGCACTCGACCAGAATCCGATCGAAGAAAATTGCGCGTGTTATGCCTGTCGCGAATTCACGCGTGGCTACATCCGGCACCTGGTCAAAGCGGAGGAGATTCTCGGTCTGCAGCTGATCACTCTGCACAATTTGCATTTCTACCTGGAGTTGATGAATCGCGCGCGGGCGGCGATTGAGAACGGGAGCTTTGCGGAATTTCGTCGCAGCTTCGTGGCGAATTACAAAACGCGCGAAGCGTCGTAGCCGCCGCCTAACGAGTGGCTATGCGCGGGCGCAGCCTGGCGTCGAGCAACGGATTCAACTTCGCGGCCCATTCGCGCGATGCTTCATTATTATAGTGAACACCGTCGCCGCCGGTTTTGCCGCGACGATAGCTGGTGATCAGGCGCGAATCGATCACGGCGAAATTATCACGCCGCGCCGCCTGCTGAATCAAACGATGCACGCGATTCTGCGCTGCGCGTTTCATGGCGGAATGGTCCGGCGGTTCGATCCAGACGATCTGCGTCACGCCGCCCGCACTGCGGGCCGCAGTGATGAAGCGATCGATGAAGGAACTCATTTCGCCATCGCTCAAATTGCGATCCATCCAATTTGTCCCCTGCTGCACGACAACAATCGTCGGATGAAATCGCCGGACGATTCCCTCGATCTTCGGCGTGGTGGTTGGTCGCGGGTGACGGCCGTTCACGAAATCGCGCATGACCGCAGTGTCCGGTGTCGCTTCCCGATAACCGCAGTGCGTGACGAAATCCGGCTGATCGCGCAGCCAGTTTTCCGGAGACGATCCACACGAGGCGTAGGCCGCGACGTTTTGCGAGCCGTAACTTTTCGCGAGATGAAATTGCACCGCTTCGCCAAATGCTCCCACGGAAAGCGAATCGCCGATCATCAAAACACGCGTGACCTCCGCCGGTCCTTCCGCAGGATTGGTGCGCTTGGACGCGCGCGCCGTTTGTGTCCGCGCGATTCCATCGGTCACGAGAAGAAAAGAGCCGAGGCAGAGAACCGCGGCGAGAATGGCAATGGCAGTGCGCGTCATCGGGTGCGATTTCCAGGATGCCGCTTGAGATCTTCCACCCGCATGAACGGCTGCAGATCGATCTTGCCCGTCTGGTCGTTGGCCTTGGCGGTTTCCCATAGCGTGCCTTCCATGGGATGGAGCTTCAGTTTGTATTTTTTTCCAACCCGAAACTTATCGAGCCGCTGCGGTTTCAGTCCGATGAACGACGGCTGCATCACGAGTATCTGCTTCTCCGGGTAACTGCCACGCGCCACCTTGTCGATGTCGTAAACATAGGCGACGAGCGATTCCTGGTAAGGCATCAACTCTTGCACGGTCAGCGGTTCCGATTTGAAAACGAGCGTGGCCTTCACCACCAGCGGTTCTTCTTTCGCGCGCACGATCGCGGCGGGCGTCGGCGTCGGATGTTCCACCGGTAATGCGGCCAGCACCGGTTCGCTCGCCGGCGCCTGCGCCAGCAGCGGCGTGGAAGCCAGCGGTTGCGCGGCCAGATCCTTCTGCACGATCGAGTAAACATTGTCGGCCCACAGATTCATGTCGTCGCCGAGGAAATGTTCCTTGTCCGGATCCATGTGCTTGTAGGGATACGAAACGAGCAAGCGGCTATCGATCACCTGGCCTAACGAGCCCAGCTCCTTTTGTGTTTCCTGGAAAAGAAAATCCTGCACTTCCTTCGAAACGCGGCCGGAGGTCGGCGGACTGCACCAGTAAATTCTTTTCAACGTCGAACCTGCCGCGATCGCCTTCTCCTTGAAGGGCAGGAAATATTTTCGCAACGCCGCCGCCTGCTGCGCCGGCCGCACCGTCTTCGCATCGGGAAAAAGACCGAAGAGATTGCTGCCCGTCTGCATGATCAAAATGTCGGGATGCTGCGCGCCTAACAAGTCCTCGAGCTTCGGCACCGCACGCGGCGCCGGCACGTGACCATGTCCCATTCCATACGTGTCCTGCATTTCACGCGGCTTTGCTGCGCCCGCCAATCCCTCGATGCTCCAATAACCACAGAGCGCCTTGATGCTGGTGTAGGGTTTTTCCTTTAGCCAACTGAGCGGGTTGGTCCCACAGGCCATGTAGGTAAACACCGCGCGCGTTTGCGCATCATGGCGGAAACGTTCGTCGAGCCGCTGGCCGAATCCGCACAGCGCCAGTGAATCGCCGAGGATAAGAACATTCATGCCGTTGCCATTAGTCGGCGGCGCATTCGGCAACACGGCGGATTCTTCTCTTCGTGCGTGCGGGTTCGCCGCGCAAAGGGTCGAAGCGACCGCGATGATGCAGGAAGCACTCGTTAGGCGCAGGAGGCGTCTGGTCATCGAGGGCAAAACTTACTTTGCGATTGGCTGGACGGGCCAACCTTGATCCGTCTCGGTGAACTCACGCGCCGCGAAACACCACACGACCATTTTCTTTTTCGCCAGGTAATTCGGATCGCTCTTAGCGCGACGATAGAGACTGACCCGCACTGCCGTCGCGCCCGAACCACGCGTTCCGATCAAATCCGGCGCGTAGCCAACTTCGTAGGCGAGTTGGTCGATGAGTCCTGCGCGTTGAGCGAGAAATTCGTGAAAGACGAGCGTGTGACTGTCGCCCATCACGAGGAGCGGACTGTTCGCGTCCGGCTGAACTGCGGCGTTGTTTGTTTTTTCGGAAATGACGCGCACGGCAATATTTTCGACCGGCGGCCGACTCACGTCGCGCGGCAGCAGACCACGCAGATCGCCGTCGATTGTTTGGTCTTTCCATAGAGCGGCATAATCTCTGAGTCCCATCGGCGCCGGAACCTCGCTTCGCACCCTTGCCGCAATCGCCGCGGCCGCGAAAACAACGCCGGTACCCGACCAATGACTGTCGGTCTTGCAGTAGACCGCGCCGCGCTCGGTTTCCGGCGGTTGCGCAAAGGTCTCGCTCAAGTCGAGCACTTCGATCTGGTGCGCGCGGAGCTGGTTGTAAAATTCTTCCAGGTAGGGTGCGCTCGCCGCCGGACCGGTTACGTTGGCCAGCCCGAGCTTGTCCGGATAGATCGCGGCCTTGGGTGGAACCGGCAGGAGCAGCAATTCGATTCCGCGCTCTTTTAACTGCCGATGAAAATCAACGATCGCGGGCAACGGATCGCTCGCGTTCGGATTTATGGCGCGCTGTTTTTGCGGCGGCATTTCCCCAAAAAGTTCCCTGCGCGAGAAAGCGTAATTCACTGGTGAGAAACAGCCAGCCGTCGTCGCCCGACATGGCGGCAACGCCGCGCCGTTCCAGCGCTGAAACTTTCGCCGTCAGATCGGCGCGGAATTTCTGCTGCGTCGAGGTGAGCGCGATGTCGATCTCTTCCGCCGCGGGCAAAATCGCCGCGAGGCAAAGAAGCAAAACCAGCACTCGGAGGGAACGCATGGCGCATAAGGGAGACCGGAAGGGCGTCGCTCGCAAGATCGTCAGTGTTTCTTTTTTTCTTTATACGCGGTGCAGGCTAGGAGTCTTTCAACGCCGTGGTTTTTAGTTCGCACGTTTTCATTTTTTATTTTCTGCCGCTGGCGTTGCTCGGCTACTACGCGCTCGCCTTCGCGCCGCAACGCTGGCGCAATCTCTGGCTCATCCTGACCGGCTATTTTTTCTACGGCTGGGCCGAGCCGCGCTTCGTCGTCCTGATGTTCGCGACCACGTTCATCGATTGGCTGATGAGCCTGGTCATCGCGCATGATTCGTGGCGCATCTGGAGATTCTTCGGCAAACCAACGCCGGTTCTGCCGCGTCATTCGAAGCGATCGCAGAGTCAGCACGCCGCCATCACCACATCAGTTGTTCTGAATCTCGTCGTCCTCGGTTTCTTCAAGTACTTCAACTTCGGCGTCGAGAGTTTCAATGCGGCGGTCGTCGCGCTCGGATTTCCGCACGCGCAATGGGACACATTCTTTCGCGTCGTCCTGCCGCTCGGGATCAGCTTCTACACCTTCCAGGCGCTCAGCTACACGATCGACGTCTATCGCGGCGAAGCGGAAGCGATGGCTAACTTCATCGATTTCTCCTGCTTCGTTTCGATGTTCCCGCATCTGGTGGCGGGACCGATTCTGAAATTCTCCTTCCTGGCCGAGCAACTGAAACATCGCCGCCTAACGAGTGATAAATTCGCGCGCGGCGTTGCATTCTTCATGCTTGGGCTGGCCAAGAAAATCCTGCTGGCCAATCCGTGCGGCAAAATCGCCGACACCTGCTTTCGATGCCGGATCGATCGGCGCGACTCGACGCCTGGTTCGGCTCGATCGCCTACGCGTTCCAAATCTACTTCGACTTCAGCGGCTACTCCGACATGGCGATCGGGCTCGGACTCATGCTCGGTTTCGTCTTCGCGAAAAATTTCGATTCACCGTATCGCGCGGAATCGATCACCGATTTCTGGCGGCGCTGGCACATCTCACTTTCCACCTGGCTGCGCGAGTATCTTTACATTCCGCTGGGCGGAAATCGGCGCGGCCTAACGACGAACCTACGTCAACCTCATCGTCACGATGTTGCTCGGCGGTCTTGTGGCACGGCGCCTCGTGGAACTTTGTCATCTGGGGCGGAATGCACGGCGGCATGCTGGCGTTCGAGCGCAGCCAGGGCCGCGAAGGTTTTTATCACATCGCTGCCCAGAGCGCTGCGCATCATCATCACGTTTATCATCGTCTTGTTAGGCTGGGTCTTTTTCCGCGCCAGTGATTTGCCTCGCGCCGTGGCCTATCTCGCCAGCATGTTCGGCCTGCATCACGCGCAGTGCGAGCGCGTCGCTGCTCGGCGGCATTATTTATCAGCCGTACTATTTGCTCTCGTTAGGCGTGGCCGCGCTGGTCGTTTGGACCGGAAGACAGACGTGGGATTGGACGCAACGCATGACCTTGCCGAAAACGGCGATCTGCTTCGGGCTGGGCTGGCTCGCGCTGATCGTGCTCGCGACGCAGGAATACAACCCGTTCATCTACTTCATTTTCTGATGGAGCCACAAACGCCCACACATTCGCTGCCGAGCTACGACGAGCCGACGCCGGAAACGCGCGGAAAACTTTCGCGCGAGCAAGAAGCGGAACTCGCGCTCAAACACACCGAGTTCACCGCCGGCACACAAGGAGTTCTCATTTCTCTTTTCCTGCTGACGATAATTTCAGTCGGCATCCTTCAGCTTTTTTCCGGTCTGTGGCCGAAGGTGAATTGGAGAACTTTTCTGCACGCCGATCAAATCAAAGCAGTGGAAAAGGAACTCGAGACTGACTCGGTGGTCTCGCAATGGCTGCTGCCACCAACGCAATCTGTCCTGACCGGAAAACTCGGCGCGGGCAATGAGCAGGTGTATCTCGGCCGCGATGGCTGGCTCTTCTATCGACCCGATGTCGATTACGTGACCGGCCCGCCGTTTCTTTCGCCGGCGTGGTTGCGACATCGCGCGCACGCCGCGCGCGTTCAACCCGATCCGATCAAGGCGATCGTGCAATTTCGCGATCAGCTGGCGGCGCGCGGAATTGATCTGGTTATCGTGCCGGTTCCGACGAAGCCGACCATCGAAGGCGAAAGAATGAGCGCACGCGTGCCGGCCGGCGCGGAATTGCAGAACGCATCGTTCGCTGAATTCAAAACGAGCCTCGCGACCGCCGGAGTTCGTGTCTTTGATCCGACTCCATCGCTCCGACAAAACGGCGATGCTTACCTAACGAGTGATACCCATTGGCGACCAGAAACAATGGAAGGCGTGGCGCAGCGGCTCGCCGATTCGCTGGTTCTTCCGCCGCCAGACGAACCGCTCGCGCTCGAGTCTAACAAATTGGAAATCGACGGCGTCGGCGATGTCTCACGCATGTTGCGCCTTCCGCCTAACGAGCAGTTGTATAAGCCGCAACGCGTCACCATTCATCAAGTAACCAATGGCGATGCGCTCTGGCGTCCGAGCAAAGACGCCGACGTGCTCCTGCTCGGTGACAGCTTTGCCAACATCTTTTCGCTCGAAGGACTCGGCTGGGGCGAATCAGCCGGATTCGCGGAACATCTCAGCCACTCGTTAGGCGGACGACCGCTCGATAGCATTTTGCGCAACAGCGACGGCGCTTTTGCCACGCGCGAAATTCTCGCGCACGAACTGGCGCGCGGCCGCGATCGATTGGCGGGAAAGAAATTGGTCATCTGGGAATTCGCCCAGCGCGAGCTGGCTTTCGGAAATTGGAAACTGATCGATCTCAAACTCGGCCAGCCGGGCGCGGAACAATTCTATTCTCCGAAACCGGGTGAAACCGTGGAAGCAACCGGAACGGTGGAAAGCATCTCGTCCGTCCCCCGCCCCGCGACTGCGCCTTACAAAGATCACATCATGGCCGTGCATGTTGCGGATTTGAAAATGGCCAATGCGCCTAACTCCGAAAGCGTTCGCGAGCAAGGCGAGTCGTTGCAGGCGATCGTTTACCTCTGGAGCATGCGCGACAACGTCTGGACTTCGGCGGCGCGTTTAAGACCCGGCGACCGCGTGCAACTTGCGCCTCCGCGCGTGGGCGGAGGTCGCGTCGCAATACGAACAGATCAACCGCAGCGAGATCGACGATCCGGCGTTGCAATTGGAAGAGCCGACCTGGGGCGAATTGATCAAATGACGTCAGCGTAACGCCAGTTGCAATTCCGCCGCGCTGGTGTCTAATTCCAGCCCGTTTCGCAGCAGCTCCGGCCGCGAAATTCTTCCTGTTCAGTTATGTCCATTATTTTTCTCGCCCAAGCTGCCAGCCCGGCCCCGAGCCCGACCTCGGGTCTCGTCGGCTTTCTTCCGTTCATTTTCATCTTCGTGATCATGTATTACGTCATGATCCGGCCGCAGATGCGGCGGCAAAAAGAACAGCAGAAGTTGGTGGGGGCGCTTAAGACCGGCGATCGCGTCGTGACGGCCTCGGGAATTCACGGACTGATCGCGAATGTGAAAGATCGCACCGTGATCGTGAAAGTGGCCGACAACGTGAAAATCGAAATGGAAAAATCGGCCGTGACGACCGTGCTCAATAGCGAGACGGCGAAGCCGATCGCGTAGCTTTCGTTAGGCAAATATGAGCGCTTCCTTCACCTTTTTCTTCCTGCTCGTCGTTCTGATTCTGTTCGGTTGGTATTTCGCCACCGACCAGGGACTGCGCAAACGGCTGATCGCCCTGACACTCACTTCTTTGCTGCTGGTCTTGATGATCACGCAAATTTGGCCGCCCGAGAAGAAAATCGCCCTCGGCCTCGACATTCAAGGCGGCACTTCGTGGTTGCTGCGATTAATTCCGGGCGAGAAGCAGATCACCAGTAGCACGCTGGAACAGGCGGTCGAAGTCATACGCAAGCGCGTCGATTATTTTGGCGGCGCGGAACCGATCATCACGCCGGTCGGGCAGGATCGGATCAATGTGCAGATTCCCGGTCTCAGCACGGAGAAGATGCAGGAGGCGCGCGAACAACTTTCGCGTGTGGCCAAGCTCGAATTTCGTCTCGTTTATCCTGATCATGGCGAACGACTGCGCGGCATCGACGCCGGCACGGAAGTGATTCCGCCGGAATACAAGGTCGAGAGCTACCAATTCACGCGTCCGGGAAAACCGGCGGAGGAGGAACGATTGCTGGTAAAGAAAAAGGCCGATCTCGGCGGCGATCGCGTCAGTTCTTCGCATGCGTTCTACGGCAACCAGGGCTGGGGCGTAGTGCTGAACTTCGATGGCGAAGGCGCCAAGCAATTCGGAAACATCACCGAGAAATTCAAAGGCTATCGTTTCGCCATCGTGCTCGATGGCGTGATTCAATCGGCACCGGTGATTCGCGATGCGATCTACGGCGGCAACGCCGAGATCACCGGCAGTTTCGGCGAACAGGAAGCGCGCAATTTGGCCAGCGTGCTGGAGAATCCGCTGCAAACCCCAGTGAGCATCGAAGAAGAACGCAGCGTTTCACCGACGCTCGGTCAGGATTCCATTCGCTCCAGTGTCTTCGCCGGTCTCGTCGGCCTCGCCATCACGCTTTTCTGTGTGGTTGTTTACTACCGGTTTGTCGGCCTCGTCGCGAACATCGCACTGCTGGTCAACATCGTTCTGCTTATCGGGGCGCTGACCATGTTCCATTTCGTGCTCACGCTGCCGGGCATCGCGGGTATCATTTTGACAGTCGGCATCGCGGTCGACGCGAGTGTTCTGATTTACGAACGATTGCGCGAAGAACTCGCGCTCGGGAAATCGCTCAAGATTGCGTTGCAGGCCGCTTACGACAAAGCGTTCAGCTCCATCTTTGATGCGAATGTCACGACGCTCATCACCGCTGCGATTCTGTTCTTCATGGCCAGCGGGCCGGTCAAAGGTTTCGCCATTTCGCTGACGCTCGGCATTCTCGCTTCGCTCTTCACCGCGCTGATCGTGGGACGCAACATTCTCACCTGGTTCGTCGACACCGGCATGGTGAAGAAGGTTTCGATGCTGCATTTGATCTCCTCGCAGCATGTGAATTTTCTCGGCAAAGGTCTAATTGCGGTCGCCTGCTCCATCGCGCTGCTGATCGCCGGTGCCACCGCATTCACGATGCGCGGCGAGCGCAATTTCGGTGTCGATTTCAAAGGCGGCGATCTTTTGACCATGAGCAGCACGCAGCCGGTTTCGGTGCACGAAGTGCGCGAAGCGCTCAAGCCGTTGAACCTCGAAGATGCGTCGATCCAGGAATCGCAGCAGAACGGCCGCAATTACGTCACGATTCGCAGCCCGCTCCATACCAGCGAGAAAGTCGAGCACCAGGTGCAGCAGAGTCTGCCGAATGCCGGCCTTAAGCTGGAACAATCGGAACGCGTTGGCGCGCTGGTCGGCGGTGAATTGGCCAAGCGTTCGCTCTGGGCACTCGGCATCGGCATTTTTGGCATCCTGATTTATGTGACCTTGCGCTTCGAATTGTCATTCGCGGTCGGCGCCATCGTCGCCTTGCTGCACGACGTGCTCATGACGGTGGGCGTCTTCGCATTACTCGGACGCGAGCTCACTCTCACCATGGTCGGCGCGATCCTGACTATCGCCGGTTACTCGATCAACGACACGATCGTTGTTTACGACCGAATCCGCGAAGGTCTGGCCAGCGGACGGAAGGGCTCGGTCGAGCAGATCATGAATGACAGCATCAATCAGACGCTCAGCCGCACCTTGCTCACCAGCGGCGTAACTTTGATCCCAATTCTGTGTCTGTTCTTCTTCGGCGGATCGGTCCTGCGCGACTTTGCCCTCGCCATCATAATTGGCGTTGTCGTAGGCACTTACTCATCGATCTTCATCGCCTCGCCCATCGTTCTGTGGTGGACCAAAGCCAGAGGCGGCGGCACCGGCACGCTGCGGCGTGAAGTGGTCGAAAAGGCTGCCCCGGCCTCTCCGACAGCCGCCTGAGGCGCAAAAGTTATTCACAAGGTTGACGCCTGCCAGCCACCCGAGTAGGCTCCCGCTCACTAAGCCCGTTTTCTGCTAATTTTTTTACCCGAGGAGATTTGTCATGCCAGAAGTCATTGTTCGCAAAGGTGAGCCGGTCGATCGCGCTCTGAAGCGGCTCAAGAACAAGCTCGACGCGGAAGGCATTTTGGAAGAAGTGCGCCGCCTGCGTGCTTTTGAAACGCCGACGCAAAAAAGCCGCCGCAAAGCGAAGGCCAATGCGAAACGCGGCCGGACGAAGTTCCGCTTCAATCCCTCCTAGCATCGAACAAGAAGAGAGAAGAAGATTTGCCGGGGAAGCTGATTGCTTCCCCTTTTTCTTGTACGGGTTCGACTACCGCACGCGGGCCGTGTAGTCGCTAACTGCCTTCTTCACGAAACCAACCACAATCGGACGAAGCAGCGTGGCGGCAAACTTCACCGCAGCCGTGACGAGCCCGGCTTCGACCAGACTCCTCCTTTGCTGTTCACCCTTTGCTTTGCCGCTATCGACTACTTTGACCTTCGGCGGCTTCTTCCAAGTCGTGGCCCGCGCCGTCAAAACTACGCCGGTCATGACCGCGGCCGAAATCCACAGCGCGGTATTGCGTTGAAACGACCTCCGGAACTTGAGCGGAAAATCCAGTTCGTAACGCAGCCCGCCCAAGTCGCGCGTCATTCGTTCGCGCGAATCCGCGATCTCCTGCCGAATGTCGGCTATTGATTTTTCCGATCCAGATTTTTTAGCCATTCGCGATCTCTTTTCAGTTCCTGGAGGCTGTTCTCAAACACAGGTTTGCGGATTTGAACGCTGGCAAAAATCACGCAACCAATCGCGAGCAGGAAATGCAGCACGGCGGCGGCGAGTGCTATCCAGATCCACGAAACCCCGAGGGCGTGCGCGATTCCCACGATCAGGCCCACAATCAGAAAGACGTAACCGGATGCGAGCAGCACCAACGCCAGCATGACCGCGCCGGCCAGAAACAGGAGATGAAGCAGCGCGCCCTTCGACTCCGCCGCAAAAAGGCTGACCCGCGTCTCAAAGAATCCCGCGACCGAATTCGCCAGCGAGAAGAGATTGTTCAGCAAGCCGGCGTGTCCCGCAGGATTGCGGAACCGCATTGTTTCCATTCAGCGAAGCGTTAGCGCCGGAAGATTAGTCCGAGAACGAATCCAATCCCGAGCGCGGTGAAGACCGCCTTGGTTGGATTATCCCGCACGTATTGTTCGCCGTCGTCCTGCAAGGTGCGGGCGCGCGAAGTGGCATCGTCCCAGGCCTGTTCCGCTTTGCCGCGGTATTGGCTGGCCATGTCGGTGGCCGCGTCGCGCAGATTTTCCGCCGCTTTGCGTGCGTGTGTCTTGCCCGTCTCGAACTTGTCGGATGCGCTTGCACTGCTGTGTTTGTTTTCTTCAGCCATAGTTTTTTCCTCTTAAATTTCGCTGCAGTATGCGCCCCCCCGCGCCCTTGAGCAACTCAGCACTTCTCTGACAAAATGGAGGCCGTCCGGCGGTCGCGTTTGCCGGAAATAGGAAATTATTTCTCGCGAAAGATGATGCGCGCTTTCGTCAGGTCGTAAGGCGAAAGTTCCACCTCAACCTTGTCTCCCGGCACAATGCGAATGAAATGCTTGCGCATCTTGCCCGAGATATGCGCTAGCACGTTGCGATTGCCGGGCAGATCGACCCGGAACATCGTGCCCGGCAAAACCTGGGTCACCGTTCCTTCGGTTACGATCTGTTCCTCTTTCGGCACGGGTCTAACAAATAATCAAAGTCGCAAGAATCTCAACTCGTTCACCATCTCCATTAGCGGGCGAAATCCCGCAACGAAACCGCCGGAAGATATTCACGGCTCAATCTTCGTTTCCACCACTCGCCGGTCTCGCTTCGTTCCGCGGAAGTAGTGAAGCGATATTGATAAAGACTCGCCCGCACGAACTGCGGCGGTTTCTCGGGGAATGGATTGGAGGCGAGCAAACCCACCACGCTCGGTTCATTGCGCAACAGACATGCCGCCAGACCTTCCGCCACCACCGCGTCGCGCCGCGAACCGATCGCGGCAAACCACATCGACCAGTCGAGTCGCGGTTGGTGCGGCGCATTCCAAAGCGGCGCGCGTTTCACATCGCCCGGTTTGAATTTGAATTCGTACGGCGTCCAATCCACTGCATCAGCGCTGCCTTCGAAAATAATTTCCGGTCGCTCTTTCGTCATGACGCGGAAAAGTCCGTAGCCATTCACGATGCGAAACGGCTCGATGGTTTCGTAAATCGCCGCTAACGCCGACGGCCATGGCGCGCGCGGTTTGATCGCGGTATAGCAAAGCCAGAGATTGATCGGCAGCGTCAGGATGAGCACAGCCGCGGGAACGAACGCCGGCCAGCCGCGCGATGAACCGGCCGTTTCGCGCGCGCGTTTCGGCGCCCAGCTGGCGTCGTCGATCAGCAACAGACAGAGAGCGATGGTCAGCAGATTGAAGAAGCAATAGTTGCCGGTGAGTGCAATCGCGATTTGCAAGCCGATCAGTAACGCCGCCGCCAGGAGTCGTATTCGGCGCGGTCCCCAAATAAAAAACGGCACTACGATTTCGATGAAAAGCGTGATCGCAACCGACGCCTTCTTCAGCCATTCCGGATTCTTGTCGGCGAACCAGGCAAAGACTGTCGGCAAGGGTTGCGTCCAGTAATGATAATCGAGCGCGGACAAATCCCACCAACTCGCATCACCACTCGTTAGCTTCACCACGCCCGACATGAACATGAGTTTGAAGAGCAGCAGCTTGAGCAACAGCAGTCCGATTTTCGAAACCGGCGCGTCGCCGCCGCGGCGCAGGCGCCATTGCCACGGCGCGAGAAAGAGCGCGAGGAATCCAGTCTCGAGCAGAAGAATGTCCCATTGGTAGCTGAAGAAAAAATCTCCCGGGACGATGAGCGAGAGATAACAAACGAAACAAACCAGCAGCGCGGGCAGCGGGAGCAAACCGAAAGCGAGCAAGGCCGAGGCGGCCACGCCAGCCGCACAAAGCGCGTGCAGCATCGCGTCTGAGGAATTGAACCAGCACAGCGTCGGATGCTGCCACGCCAGCGAAAGGGTCGAAGCGGCCGCGCGTTCGCGCAAAGCCGGGAGAATCTCGCGCGCCGGTGTAATTCCCTTCTCGCCCATCAAACCGTCCACCTGCACCCACACCGAGATGAAGGCGAAAAGGTAAATGAGCCCCATTGTTTTCAGGAAACCGCGGCGCGCCGCGAAATATTTTGGCGACCGGACATCATTCCCCCACAAGAGCCGCGTCGCGGCTGAAGCGAGCGCGCGCTGCCCCGCGATGAAGGAATAAACAACGTTGGCTATGGGCGCGAATCCCGGCGTTTTCCGATAAAATCCAGCCAGCCATTTTTTCCCGGCGCTGTAGCCTAACGAGTGGAAGAACGCTTCCGCGCCGGGGTAAACCTGGCCGTCGGTTTCGATTAACTGCACCGCGCGATCGAATTCCTCGCGCGGAATTTCCGGATAACGCGCCCCCGCTTCCTGCGAGGCGGCGTAATCAATTCGATCGCCGGTTTCCTCGCGCAAGCGTTCGATCCAGCGCCGGCAGAAATGGCAGGTGCCGTCAAAAAGCATGAGCGGTTTCGGCGGCGGATTCGCGACGCGCATATCAGGAAAACTCCGCCCAGATCGGCGCATGATCGGATGGCTCCTTGCCTTTGCGCATTTCGCGATCGATTCCCGAGGCCGTGCAACGCGCCGCCAGCTTTTCGCTCGCCAGGACCGCATCGATGCGCAGCCCGCGATTCTTCGGAAAGGCCAGCATCCGATAATCCCACCAGGTAAAAAGTCCCGCCTCCGCATGATGCAGACGCAAGGTGTCGACCAGGCCGATATTCATCAGCCTAACGAATGCAGACCGCTCCGCTTCCGAACACATGATTGCGCCCTGCCAGAGAGCTGGATCATGCACGTCTTCGTCTCGCGGCGCGACGTTGAAATCTCCGGCCACCACCAGTTGCTCGACGTTCTCCTGCGCCAGACAACTCGTTAGGCGCGCATACCATTTCAATTTGTACTGGTAGGCCGGCGCGCCCACCGCCTGGCCATTCGGCACGTAAACCGAAAAGACGCGAATCCCCATGGTGCTGGCCGCGATCACGCGGGCCTGGTCATCTTCGGTTTCGTCGCCCAACCCGATTCGCACTTCGCCCAATTCGCTTTTCGAAAGGATGGCCACGCCGTTGTACGATTTCTGTCCGTGAAACACCGCGTGGTAACCGGCTGCGCGCAGTTCCAACTGCGGAAATTGTTCGTCGGTGCATTTCGTTTCCTGCAAACAAACGACATCGGGTTGCGTTTCCTGCAGCCAACTCAGCAGACGATCCTGCCGGCGCCGCAGCGAATTGATGTTCCAGGAGGCGATTCTCAAAGTAGCGCGAGCTACAATTCAATCTCCAGGCCGGGCGTCGGCACAATCACTTCCGTTCCCGGTAACGCCGTCGCGAGTTGTGCGCGCATCCATTCCACCGCCGGCGGATCGCCGTGCACGAGCACGATCTTTTTCGGCGCGAGTTTCTTGGCGTAGGCCAGGATTGTTTCGCGCGAGGCGTGCGCGCTGAACTGAAATTTCTCGATGTGACAGCGCAGCGTCTGCGCCGGCTCTTCCTCATCCAGCGTAATCGCATCGCCCATTTTCGCCGCGCGCAGAATGCCGGCGGGCGATTCCGGATCGGCGTAACCAACAAAGAAAATGGAATGCTTCGGGTCTTCGAGCACACGCCGCGCGAAAATATTCGAGAGCGTTTTCTCCGTCATCATGCCGCTGGAAAGCGCGTAGATGCGGCCGGGCTTGGCCGGCGCATCCGCAATGGTCTGGCCATTCAAGGTGAACGGCTCGACCTCTTCCAGCAGCTGCAGGCGCGGGAAAATTCCGACGACTCGTTAGGCTAAATCGATCGTAGGTCGCGGTCATCTTTGTGCTCAACCCGCCGATGTAGACCGGAAATTCGCCCAGCCATTTCTCGCGCCGGAATTTGTAGATCATGGCCAGCACTTCCTGCGTTTTTCCGAGGGCAAACACCGGAACGAGAACGCAGCCGCCGCGCGTGAAAGCGCGCTCGATCGCTTCCGCGAATCGTTTCTCCTCGCCGGCGCGGGTGAATCCTTCCGGCGTCGCCGTGTCGCCGCGCGTCGTCTCGATGATCAGCACATCGATGCCGCTCTCGGGAAAAACGGCCGGCTGCGCGATGGTTTGCGCTTCGAAATTCACATCGCCGCTGTAGAAAAACCTGCGGCCTTCCGCGTGAAACAAAACGCCGGCCGAGCCGAGCACATGTCCGGCGTCGAAAAATTCGAAGGTGACCCGCGCGCCGCCGTGCTGCTTCACGCGGTCGCCGGCCAGGTTGGTCGCCTGCCGAAAACGGCACGAACGCCACAGATCGGTCGCGCGATTTGTTTCCTTGTGCGTGAAGAGCGGATAGAGCGTCGTGCCCAGCTCCTCGCGTTGCCGCGTCATGACGTTGACGGAATTGTGCAGCAAGTCATCGCCGATCGCGGCCGTCGCTTCCGTCATGAAAACGCGCGCATCGGGATGACGCCGCATCAGCACCGGCAGCGTGCCGATGTGATCCTGATGCGCGTGCGAAATGATGATGGCATCGAGATCGCGCGTGCCGATTAATTCCAGCAGCGGCAACGCGGCTTCGCCTTCCTCCGCCGGGTGCATCCCGCTATCGAGCACGAATTTCTCGGCGTCCGTTTCCAGCAGGTAACAATTGGCGCCGATCTCCGTCCGCCGCGTCAGATTGGTGAATTTCACGCCGATTACTGGTTAGGCGCGCGGCGACGAAGTGCTGAAGGAGGAGTAACCCGCACGGTCCGCTGTCGCGGCGAAAACAACGCGATCAGGATCGCGCCCCAGACGGCGGCCAGCGGAATGACGCAAGGCAGCCAGAGGTTCCAGCGCGAAATCGCCCCGAGCGCGACCAGGCAATACGCCGCGCTAAAGGCGACGCCCGACAAGATCAGGTTGGTGCGATCCATCCGGCGCATGAACCCGGCCACGGCCGCGACGCCGACCAGAAAGAGGCAATCATAGATGCGACTGACGCGATGGATGTAGGAACCAGATTGCATCGTCGCAATCGTGGCCGCGAAAACGTCCGGCGGCGAAAGCGGATTGGCCGGCGTGCGCGCGAGAACGATTTGGTCCTTCAGGTCGGCCACCCCCGCGCCTTCGGCTTTGTCATGCTGTTGCGCCGCCAGCAGGAGTTCGTTCAAGGTCATGCGACGCGCGCGCATTACGACATTCGGATTGATGAGCAAGGTGCCGTCGTTCGCAATCGGGATGCGCCGGTTCTGCGGCAGTTGAATGTGCGACCCGAGCACGATCTGCACTTCGTTAGGCGTGATGCGTTGCCAGAGCAAAATCGCCTGCAAGGCAAAAGAAGGAATGACTTCGCCGCGATAAGTGAAAAGCAGCGGCACACGAACGGACGACGAAATTTCCTCCGGCAAATTCACGAAACCCTGCGTGGAGATGAGACGCAGATCTTCATTCGGTTGATGCTCGATGCCGATGAACGGGATGAGGTCGCCGCGTTTTCCGGTCACATTGGTAAAGCCGTGAATGTCCGGCCCCGGCGCATCCGGATCAGGATTTTCGGTCAACTCCGCTGCCAGCAACAGCTTCGGCACCCGCATGGCCTGATCGAGAAAAATCTGTTCCTGGTCCTTGTCCGTCTCGCGCCACTTCAAAACGTTTTCGAACGCCACCACCGTCGGCTGAAAATCCAGCGCGGCCTGGAGAAACAGCGCGAACTCCAGCGGTGTAGCCGCGGCGCCGCTCGTCGTCTTCTTCTTCACCGGCGTGGTCTCGTTCGCCTTCTGCGGATCGACGAAAGCGTCCTGCCCCACTTCCACCACCGTCAACGGAACCGGCGGACCGTTGCTGCCTTGGGAATGTTCCAGCAGCCAGCGCAGAAAAGCTGTCTCCGCCTCCGTCACACGAGGTTCGCGCGAGAGGACAAGGCCGAGCAAAAGCACGACCAGGATTAGCCATAAAGAAGGCCGCCGCATCGCGGCTGAAAGTAGAAAGTCTCAGTGCAAAGACAAACACGAAGTGCGAACGCGCGGGTTAATCAGACCGCTACCGCCTGATTTGGTCTGTTCGTCCTCGCCGCCGAGCTAGGCTCATGCGAACATTATTCCTAACTCGCGCGGTCGCTGATCTTGAGTCTCGTTGGATGTCGACCAAGCTCAGTGTGATGAACACCTAAACGCTCAAGGAGGCCGCTAATGGAAGAGCAGAACATTCGGATGGCGATTGATCGGCATTGGGCAGCGTCTGCTGCGGGTGATCAAGTTGCCGAACATCAAATCTACCACGATGACGTCGTGTGCGAGTATCCGCAGTCGGGCGAGGTCATTCGCAGTCGGAGTAATCTGCAGGCGCTTCGCAGTCATCACCCTGGCAGGCCATCGGAGTTTTCGGTCCGCCGGATCGTGGGAAAGGGTAATCTCTGGATCACTGAGTACGTGATTACCTACGAAGGCAAGCGCGTCTACACTGTTAGCATTATGGAGTTCCGGGATGGAAAGGTGTCGCATGAAACCCAATACTTTGCCGACCCATTCAACGCCCCTGCCTGGCGTGCGCAGTGGGTCGAAACGGTGGCGCTTCACAATACTTAACTAGTCGATGGCAAACACTGATTCCCGCGTAACGATCCACATGGCGGCGAGCCTCGATGGCTTCATCGCTCGAAAGGACGGGAGCGTCGACTGGCTCGAGACCTCGGACGAATTCGCCGGCGGCGACACCATGGACCCAGGATTCGTCGAGACGTTTCTCAAGACGATTGACTGTTACGTCATGGGCTCACGAACCTATGAGACGGCATTGCGTTTTGAGACCAAGGGGCTGGGTTGGGCCTACGGCGACAAACCAACCTTCGTTCTCACTCGTCGCGCGCTGCCGCGGACCCGGGATACGGTTGAGTTCTATTCAGGCGATCTCGCGCAGTTCGTGAATGAGCGCCTGCGGCCCGCGTTCCGTAGCATCTGGTTTGTGGGAGGCGGCGCCGTCTCCGGCGAATGCCTTCGTCTCGGGCTAGCCGACGAAGTTCGTTACTCGATCCTCCCGATCTTGATTGGAAATGGAATCTCATTCTTCGACAAGCTCGACCGGGACGTCGCCCTCCACCTGGTGGAGGTCAAAGCCTACAAGAGCGGCACGGTTGCGCTTCGTTACGAGGTGCGAGGATTGGCGGCGGTTGGTCAATAAGCGATGGGGTCGTGTCTAAACATTCTCGCTGGCGCGGTCGCTGATCTTGGGACTCGTTAGGTAACGCGCGTATGATGCATCCAGTCGTCCTCCTCGGCTTGATTCTGGTAGCGGGGATCTTTACGGGACTCGGTGCGTTGCTGCTTTGGTTGACCCCCTGGCCGGGCTTGCGTTGGGCAAGCTTGATTTCGTTTGTCTTCAGCGCCTTCGTTGGTGCAGGCGTCTACACGCTCGCCTACGTGGCCATCTTCGGCGATGCCACTGGCGCGCTATATACAACCACTCGCCTGGTGATTCTTCTGGTTAGCATTCCGATTGTTGGATCGCTGCTCGGTTGGCTGGGGGCGGGCGCGGCTACGTTTATCAGTCAGCGGCTTCGGCGATAGCAGCGATTCACCCTTGCGCCCTAACCAGGCACTGGAGCGAACCGACTTGCCTGAGTGAGAAATCGTGAGCGACTTCGCACTTTACATTCCGCCTCGCTTGTCGCTCAGTTTCGAATCGTTAGGTCTATGCGGTCCTTGATTCGAGTGCGGTTGCTTCGCGGCGGGGGCATTCTGCTCCTGGCACTTGGCTGTGTTCATCTCTGGGCGACCCCGCACATCGCAACGTTGGTGCGACACTCAACTTCTTCGGCTACTGCGCAGTGGCTCACTCCGCCGATGCTCCTTAATCACATTTTGGTGGGAGTGCTTCTGCTTCCTCTGGGTTATCTTACGATTTACGCTGCTCCGCATGCGGTGAGCGGTGTATCGTGGGCACAGGTTGTCGTGCGGACGGTCGCGCTCGCGTTTGCAGCACTGCCCATCGCCCTTTTCGCACTTATGGCTACGCGCTTCTATTTTGACGCACCACTTTTTGTCGCGGGCGCGGCTTTGACTGTTGTTGCCGCACTTACTTTGTTGATAGCTGCTTTCGTCCGATGAGTCTCAACTATCTAACTAAGCCAACATTTGATATTCGGCTTGAATCCATGGTCGATTGCTCGTTAGGTAGAGCTATTTCTCGGTCATCTCGATAATACCTGACCAGTCCTTTGGCCGGCCGCTCCCGTCCAGCGCGGCAATTTGCTTGAGATAGAAGGCCGCTGGTCCATCGGCGCCGCCGCGCGCGGCCTGCGTTTGTTTCATGAAATCAGCTGCGCGGGCGAAATCGCCCTGGCAGAATTTTTCCACGCCCTGCTCGAACAGACCAATCCATTCCCGCTCGTTCGCGGCCGCGTCACAACGGCAGATCAGCTCGTGGATCAGGACGCTGTGGTGTTTGCCGGCGGCGCGGAATTCACCCAGCCGCCGGACGAGAAATTTGTCACCGATCTGGCGGCGCGTTGCTTCCGAGATGAGAACCTGGGTGCGAAGGTATTTGTTCAAGGCCTCGAGGCGGGAGGCGAAGTTGGTCGTGTCACCGATCATGGTGTAATCGAAGCGGTAGGATGAACCGAGGTTGCCGGCCAGGACCTGGCCGGTGTTGACCCCAACGCGGGTACGCATGCGATGTCCGCGTAATTCCATGTCGGCCAGCAAACGCAAATCGCAGGCGGCCTCGGCCGCGAGCGCGGCATGAGCGGGATCGTCGATCGGCGCGCCCCAACCGGCCATGACGGCGTCGCCGACGTATTTCACGATGGTGCCTTTGCGTTGCAAAATGCAGCGCGTGGTGCGCTCGAAGTAATCGATCAGGGTCTTCGAAACTTCGGCCGGGTCGAGATCTTCGGAAAGGGCGGTGAAGTTTTCCAGGTCGGTAAACATGATGGTGGCTTCGACGACTTTGCCACCGGGGGTGAGATCGAAATCGGAGTTGGCAATCTTGTCCGCCATTTCCGGCGAGAGATAAAAACCGAAAGCGCGGCGCAATTCCTTGCGCCGGCGGGATTCCAAATAGTACTGCGAGCCTAACGACCAAAAGAGGCCGACGGGAGTTTGCATCGCGACCGGCACGAGCCAGCTAAACCAGATGCCTTGATGCCACATGAGCCACCAGGCGAAAACACAGAGGGCGAGCGCGCCGAGAATGGCGGCGAGAGTGGCGTAGAGTGGCCTAACGAGTGCAAGCAGACCGAGCAGCAAGCCGACCACAATGACGAGCGCGGTTTCCTCTCGCGGCGCGAGACGGGTGAGCCATTGGCCGCGCAACAGATTGAGCAGAATGGTGGCGTGAATTTCCAGCCCGGTCGATTTCTCTCCCGTTGTGCGTGAGTAAGGCGTGGCAAAAACATCGCGGCTTTCGCTCAGGTAACCGACCGATGTTCGCCCGCCGACGAAGACGATCTTGTCCTTGAAGAAGCCGGCGGGCAATCCTTCCGGCTGGATGGCCTGGACAAAACTCACGGAGGAAAACTGACTCGGACGGTCCGTAATAATTTATCCAGCGCGGTGCGCTAGCGGCGCGCGTCTCTTCGGTGAAACGCGCGTCCAGATTTTCCGCGGCGCGCCAAGTGGCGGTCGGCAGCGTATCTGTGCCCAGGTACATTTGGCGCACGGCGTAATCGGGATCGACAGGACGAAAGGCGAGCAGGCCCCAGCCGGTGGCCGCTTTTCGCAACGCGCGCGTCGGCGGCAGAATGCGTTCCTGCGAAATGCCGCCGACCGGCGCGTACAATTCCATCGCCGCGCCCAGGATGACATGGCCGTTGCGGATGATGGCCTGCGCGAGCGCGTCATCGCTGGCCGCATCCTGCGCCGGCGCGTCGAAGACAATGTCGAAAAAGGCGAGACGCGCGCCATCATTCGTCAGGCGATCGAGCAACTGACTGTGCAACGCGCGATTCCACGCGTCGCCTAACGGCTGGTTCAGTTGTTTCGCGGAAAGATCGTCGAGATAAACCAGCACGAACTTGTCTGTGTCGATGGGCGCACGCCAGGTGAAGGGCAGATCGTAACTGAGCCGCGCCAGCGGATCGGCGTATATATAATAGAGCGCGGCCAGCCCGATGCCGACGGCAAGAATGCTGCCGCCCAGCGCGATGCGGCCGCGCACCAGAATTTTCGCCTCGCGACTTCGCATGCGATTCGCCGCGAAAAATTAACTCACGGATTTGCTACCGGTGTCACCTGGCAGGCGCCAATGGTGGCACCGGGATGATTCTTAACAAAATTCTGCGCGTCCTGTGGCGTGAAGAAGAGCGTCTGGCCATTGATACAAACCGCCACCAAGCCGCCCTGGCCTCCACCGCCGCCGCTGTTGGCGCCCGGCGGATTACCGAAGTTGCCGGTGTTTGTTCCCAGTTCCGAATAACCTCCGTCAGCGGAAACCTGCTGTTCGTCCGTGCCATGCTTCTTGCCCGACGCCGCCGCGAAGGCATCGGTGCACGTCGGTCCAAGTTGAATCGCTTTCTCGAGCAACTTCGCTGCATCGGCCGGGTCCGCTTCGGTGACGCTCCGCAAAATCCGCGCGCGCATTCCGCAATCAGGGCCGGCGGCATTGAAACTCGATTCCAGAATATCGAGCGCCCATTCGCGGCGCGAGAGCGTGGCCGCGCCGGCCAGTTGCGGCGCAATCATGCGATATTGTTTCGTCGCTTCCGGCAATGCGGAGAAAAATTGCGCGCGACCGGTGCTGCGCAACGCGCGCGGATGACTCAGCTGATTTTCGAGAACCAGATGCCACGGCGCGGAACTGCCCGAATCACTCAGGCCGCGTTGCGTGGGCGATCCGCCGGCGCCAGCATCCGCCGCCTGTCCTTCACGCGCCGTCACGGAACCGCCGCTGTTGCTCAAGGTAAAAGCGCCTTCGATCATCGAGACGGCGGTCGCGGCCGAAGTGACGTGCAGGACAAAAGCGGTTCCGCGAATCGCACCATTCGCGGCCGGTGTTTCGATTTTCACTTCACGCGATTTGCCGCGGCTGAAGAAAAACGCCGAGCCTTTCGGCAAATCCAGCGTCGCCTTGTCACCGGCCTGGCTCGGCGGCTTGATCTCGATCGTGGTTAATTCGTCGAGCTGCAAAACGCTGCCATCCGCCAGTTGCACCGTGGCGCGACTGTCTTCGCCCGTGCGCAATTGATCGCCGACATGCAGTGTTTGCCCGGCGCTGGCCGCCGACCACGCCGCGCCGCGCGACACTTCGACCCGATTGTCGGTCTTGAGCAAAGTCGCCTGCTCGCCTCCCGGTTGCTGCGCGAGAAGGATCGAGGCGAAGAAGCTAACCGACAGGAGCAGGAAATTGCGCGTGCGCCTCACGCAGCGCAGCCTAACGAATTCAAATTCTGTTCAGCAAGCGCAAACCTAACGACTCAATTCCAGCATGCGCAGGATGGGCGCTTCGGCGCGCTGGCGCAGCGGCTCGGCCAAAGTGATTTCCGGTTCGAGATTGAGCAGGGCGGCATGCGCTTTCTCCAGCGTATTCAATTTCATGAAGCGACATTCCGCGCAGGCGCAGCGATCCGTCGGTCCGGCGATGAAATTTTTGTCCGGCACTTCGCGGCGCAAACGATGCAGCATGCCGGCTTCGGTCACGACAATGATATTCTGCGCCGTACTATTCCGGCTGTAGTTCACCATTTTTTCCGTCGAACAAACTTCATCGGCCAGCAGCCGCACGGCGTAGGGACATTCGGGATGCGCCACCACCGGTGCGTCCGGAAATTCCTCGCGAATCCTGCGGATGCTGCGCGCGGTGAACTCGACGTGCACATAACAATTCCCCTGCCAAAGATCCATGTGCCGTCCGGTTTTCTCCATGACCCACGCGCCGAGATTCTGGTCCGGCACAAAGAGAATGTTCCTGTCGTTAGGCGCGCTGCGCACGATTTTCTCCGCGTTGCCGCTGGTGCAGATGACATCGGAAAGCGCTTTCACGCCCGCGCTGCAATTGATGTAGGCGATGACGTAGTAATTCTTCTCCGCGTGCTGTTGCAGAAATGCGTCGAGCTTGTCCGGCGGACACGATTCCGAGAGCGAACAACCGGCATCGAGATCGGGCAGCAAAACGCGCTTGGTCGGATTCACAATTTTCGCGGTCTCCGCCATGAAGTGAACGCCGCAGAACAGAATGACATCGGCTTCGGTTTCCTTCGCGTGATAACTCAGGCCTAACGAGTCGCCAACGTAATCGGCGATGTCCTGGATTTCCCCGACCTGGTAATTGTGCGCGAGAATGACGGCGTTGCGCTCGCGTTTCAGCTCCGCGATTTCCTCTGCCAGATTGACACCGAAGTTTACACCGGCACTTACCATCGGCTAATTTCACCAGATTCCTTCGAATACTCAAACACATCGGCTCGGATTCATCGGCGCGGGACACCTGGCCGGCTCGGTCATTCGCGGATTGCTGCGGGTAAAATTCTGCGCGCCTAACGAGATCATCGCCGCCGAACCGGTCGCGCAATTGCGTGAATCGCTCGCGGAGAAAACTGGAATTACGGTTACCGCCGAGAACGCGGAGGTCGCGGAGAAAGCGGAAATAATTTTGCTCGGCGTGAAGCCGGCGGTCGTGTTGCCGGTGATCAAGGAAATCGCGCCGCTGATCGGCGACAAGCTCGTCATTTCACTCGCCGCCGGCATTCGACTCGAGAGCATGGAACCGCTGGCCGCCGCGCGCTTCATGCGCGTGATGACGAACACGCCGTCCGCCATTGCTCGCGCCGCCAGCGCTTTTGCCTGCGGCAATCGCAGCAGCAAAGACGACATCGCCAACGTCATGAAAATTTTCGGCGCGATCGGCGCGATCGTGCAGATCGACGAGAAAAACATCGACGCGGTCACGGCGCTGGCCGGGAGCGGACCGGCCTTCGTTTACACCGTGATCGAAGCGCTGGCGCAAGGCGGAAGCAAAGCCGGTTTGCCTAACGAGACGTCGCTCAAGCTCGCTACCCAGATGGTTCTCGGCGCCGCGCAACTGGCCGCGGAAAGCAACGCTTCGCCGGAAGAATTACGCCGCGCCGTCGCTACGGCCGGCGGAACCACCGCCGCCGGCTTGGCTGCGATGGAAAAACTAAAGACAAGCGAAGGTCTTATCGCCGCTGTTGAAGCCGCCGCTGCCCGCAGCCGCGCGATGGCGCAGGAATCATAACTGTTCGTAATCTTCTACGAGACCCAGCTACTAGGTTAGAACTACCTAACAAGACCAAAGATCAGCCGCGAGCATGCAAGCGCGCGTAACTTGCAGTGAAGAGTTAAGGCGACGAACTACGACTGGCGAAAAGCCGCCCGACCCGCACGCCAGCAAAATCTGAGCAGCATCGTGCCGCCCAGGCCGAGCAGCGCCCACGTCGTCGGCTCAGGGACCGCGATGCCGGTGGTGGAAACCTGCACGCCGTTGGCGTCGGTCAGGAACGTAGTAAAACTCCCGCCGGCCGGCGGCGCGCCCGCCACGCTGGTATTCGTTGTTATCGTCCCCGCAGTGAGTGTGATGACATTGCCAATGCCCAAGGCGGAAAACGGCCCGAAAAAGAACAGATCATTAGTGCTGATGTTGCCGATGGCCGCGCCCGAGTTCTCGCTCATGATCGTCTGGGCGGGTCCGCCGTTGATCGAAAACGAAATGGAGCCCGAGACAGAGGTTTGGCCACCGAGCGGATTGCCCACGTTCTTGAAAATAAAGAAAGGCGCGTTGCTGGTTAGCGCAGCGTTAATCACATACTGCACCGGCGTGTTGAGGGTCAGCACAAAGGGCGCGTTGTTGCCTCCGGAAAAGCTGAGATTTGCCTGCGCACGGACATGACTGGCAGAAGCCAGCAGCGCACTGGCAGCAAGGATATTGAGCGCAAGCCGCGCGCCGAAGAAGTTCTTTGATCTTGTCATGGATGCTTCATGGCGCCTCAAGCCAACGATTTCAGCCCACAGTTGCACCGCATTCTCCACGCTCCATCGAAAACCGGAAGCAAAAAGAAATGAGAATGGGCGGTCATCCCGAAGGCGAATTTAAAGCCGCGCGCATGACGTCGACAGGCGCGGCGCGTTCGAACCATTTCTCGAAAGAGAGCGCGCCTTGATGGAGCAACATGGACAGACCGTTCGCGCCGCGCGCGCCTGCTTCGCTGGCCGCTTCTAATAATAGAGTGCGCGCCGGTGTGTAGATCGTGTCGTAAACCATCAGGTGCGGTGCGAGCAACGATGACGACAGCACGGGCGGATCAGAACGCTTCATGCCGAGTGGCGTGGCGTTGACGACCAAGTCGGTGTTCGCAATTTGGAAGCGCAACGCCGTGTCGTTCCACTCGATTGCTTCCAATCGCGCGACCGGCCCGAGCACGCGCGCTTCCTGAAATCTGGCGCGCAAGTTTTCCACCAGCTGTTTGCTCTTCTTCAAATCACGATTCACTAGCACGAGACGCTCGCACCCTTCGCGCGCGCACTGTTGCGCGATGGCGCGCCCTGCTCCACCAGCCGCGCCTAGCAAGAGCACACGCAGGTCGCGCAGATCGACGGAAAATTCCTGCCGAATGGCGCGCGCAAAACCGGGGCCGTCGGTGTTGGAACCGATCAGCTTCCCATCATCGAGGCGAGCCGTGTTAATCGCGCCAACCTCACGCGCGAAATCATCCAGATCGTCGACTAACGAAACCGCACTGGCCTTGTGCGGAATGGTCAGGTTGAGCCCGACAAAATCGAGCGTCCGCACGAGCGAGAGCGCTTCCGGCAATTCGTCAGGCAAAATGTGAAACGCCGCGTAACGCATCTTTAATCCGCAGGCGTCGAGCGCGGCGTTCTGCATTTTCGGCGAAAGCGAATGGGCCACCGGATCGCCAAACACACCGAGACGCACCGGCAGTTTTTCCGGTTTCCAGTTCCGTAAATCAGCCAGCGTGTAGAAATCCTTCACGGCTTCGGTAGAGTTGCGCTTCCTTACCTACCAGCCAAATCAGAAATGCCGAACGAAAACGAAACCGCCGCGCCGACCGATTTCATCCGCGAGATCGTGACCGATGACGTGCGCGCTGGAAAGCACACCCAGATTCACACGCGGTTTCCGCCCGAGCCGAACGGCTACCTGCACATCGGCCACGCCAAGTCGATCTGTTTGAACTTCGGCATCGCGCGCGAGTTCGGCGGCGTCTGCAACGTGCGCATGGACGACACCAACCCGACGAAAGAAGAAAGCGAATACGTCGAGTCGATCATGGCCGACGTGCATTGGCTGATCGACGGCTGGGCGGACAAGAACCTCGGCGGCGCGCCGCTCTACACTTCCGATTACTTCGAAAAGCATTACGAGTACGCGGTCGCGCTCGTGCAGCAAGGGCAAAGCCTACGTCGACGACATGACGCCGGAAGAGACGGACGAATTTCGCCGGCTCGGCAAGGACAGCCCGTTTCGCAATCGCAGCGTGGAAGAAAATCTGGACTTGTTAGGCCGAATGAAGGCCGGTGAGTTTCCCGACAACAGCCGCACCCTGCGCGCGAAGATCGACATGCAGGCGGCGAATATTTGGCTGCGCGATCCGATTCTCTATCGCATCCGGCACGCCGCGCATCATCACGTCGGCGACAAGTGGTGCATTTATCCGATGTACGATTGGGCCCATACCCTGAGCGATTACATCGAAGGCATCACGCACTCGCTCTGCACGCTCGAGTTCGAAGTGCATCGGCCATTTTACGAATGGATCCTGGAGTCGTTAGACCTGGCGCGTCCGCTACCGCGCCAGATCGAATTCGCGCGGCTCAACATCGATTACACCGTCATCAGCAAACGGAAATTGCTCCAGCTTGTGAATGAAGGTCACGTCAACGGCTGGGACGATCCGCGCATGCCGACCTTATCCGGGCTGCGGCGTCGCGGCATCACCGCGAGCGCGATCCGCAATTTCGTCACCGAAATCGGCGTGACGAAATACCCGAGCCTGACGGAATTCAGTCTGCTCGAGCACGCGGTGCGGAATGAGTTCAACAAGACCGCGCACCGGCGACTGGCGGTGTTGCGGCCGATCAAAGTGGTGATCACAAATTATCCCGCGGACAGAATCGAACAGCTCAGTGCGACGAATAATCCCGAGGATCCCGGCGCCGGCACGCGTGAAGTTCCGTTCAGTCGCGAGCTCTACATCGAGAGCGCCGACTTCATGGAAACGCCGCCGCCGAAATATTTCCGGCTGCGACCGGGCGGCGAAGTGCGTTTGAAGTACGCCTACATCATCAAGTGCGAGGAAGTGATCAAAGACTCGTTAGGCAATGTGACCGAGCTGCGTTGCACGGCCGATCTCGAGAGCAAATCGGGCGGTCCAACCTCGAATCGCAAAGTGAAGGGAACGATTCACTGGGTCAGCGCCGCCCACGCGATCGACGCCGAAGTCCGTCTCTACGATCGTCTCTTCACCATTCCGGAACCCGATGCAGATGGCGATTTCAAGCGCTGGCTTAATCCAAATTCGCTCGAAGTAGTTAATGCAAAGTGCGAGCCCTCGTTAGGCAAAGCTTTGCCTAACGAACGGTATCAATTCGAACGCCTGGCTTACTTCGCGCTCGATCCTGACTCGCAGCCCGACAAGCTCGTCTTCAATCGCACCATCACGTTGAAAGACACCTGGGCAAAAGAAGCTAAGAAGTCCGCGTAGAGCGCGCCTCAGCGGATCCAATCTCTCCGCGCGATGGGCGTGAGGTCCGACCACAACGCCCGCGAAACGAGCCGGAGATTTCGGCTTGCGCCCGCGGCGAACTCAAGGCGTGCTTAGAGCAGTAATCGATTTGAGTTATGGCCACGTCTTCTGCAGGGGATCTTCGGAATTTTGCCATCGTAGGCCACGCGTCATCCGGCAAGACGACGCTGAGCGAGGCGATGCTGGCGTGCGCGGGTGTCATCGGGCGCATGGGCAACATCGCGCAAGGCACCACCGTTTCGGATTATCACGTCAGCGAAAAGCAGCACCAGATTTCCACGCAAACGTCGCTGCTGCATTGCACGTGGATGGGCAAGAAGCTGAACATCCTCGACACGCCGGGTTATCTCGACTTCATGAGCGAGGCGCTCGCGGCGGTGCGCGTGGCGGATTTCGCGCTCGTGGTGGTGCACGCGCAACATGGCATTGGCGTGGGCACGGAACGGGTGTGGAATTGCGCGACGCACTGCGGCATCCCGAAGGTCGTCGTGGTCAACGCCGTGGACAAACAGAACGCGCACTTCGATGAAGTGCTGGCGGACGCGCGCGCGCATTACGGGCCGAAAGTGTTTCCGTTGAATGTGCCGATCAACCCGGGGCCAAACTTTAACCAGGTGCTCGACGTCTTGCGCAACGAAGTTGTGACGTATGAAACCGATGGGCACGGGAAGTTTCGCGAGGAGCCGGCGACGGGCGAATGGAAAGAGCGCGTCACACAACTGCATCGTGAATTGATCGAACTCATCGCGGAATCAGACGACACGTTGCTGAACAAATTTTTCGAGCAAGGCTCATTGTCGGAGGAGGAATTTCGCGCGGGCATTCACGCGGCGGTGCAGGCGCAGATGTTCATCCCGCTCTTCTGCACCTCAGCCACATCGAACGTCGGGGTCGGGCGCCTGCTCGACTTCATCGCGAAGTACGGTTCCTCGCCGCTCGATCGCGAGAAGGTGGATGCAGAAGACGCGCGCAGCGGCGCCGGACTGGAAGTGAAGGTGGGCGGCACCGAGCCGGTGCTGCAGGTGTTCAAGACGATGAACGAAGAACACTTCGGCGAACTTTCGTTCTTCCGGATTTATTCCGGACAAATCACGACCGGCGGCGATTTGTTCAACGCCAACCGCAACACCACCGAACGCATCGGGCAGATTTTTCTGCTCAACGGCCAAACACGCGAGCCAGTGTCGCGTCTCGGGGCGGGCGACATTGGTGCGACGGTGAAACTGAAGGAGACGCACACCGGCGACACGCTTTGCGCCGCGAATCATCCCGTAAAACTTCCCGTGCCGGAATATCCGCCCCCCAACATTCACGCCGCGCTGCAACCCAAGGCACGGGGTGAAGAGGACAAAGTGGCCGCGGGGCTCGCGACGTTGCACAACGAAGATCCGGCATTTGTTTTCCGCGCCGATCCTGAGTTGCACCAGACGATCATTTCCGCGCAGGGCGAATTGCATCTCGACGTGATCGCTGAGCGTCTGCGGCGGCGGTTCCACGTTCATTTCGACCTGATCGAGCCGCGTGTGCCGTATCGCGAAACGATTCATGGCCGCGCAGAGCACAGGTATCGGCACAAGAAGCAAACCGGCGGCGCAGGGCAATTCGCTGAAGTCGAACTCAAGCTCGCGCCCGGGCCGCGCAATTCCGGCATCGCGTTCAGCGAATCACTTTCCGGCCAATGCGTGGACCGCGTGTTCGTGCCGTCGGTCCAGCGCGGCATCGAGAACGCGTGCGCGGAAGGAATTCTCGCCGGCTGTCGCGTTGTGGACGTCGAGGTGAATTTTTGCGATGGCCAGATGCACCCGGTAGACTCGAAGGACATCGCATTCCAGGTCGCGGGCTATTGGGCTTTCAAGGAAGCATTCCTGAAGGCGCGGCCCTGTTTGCTCGAACCGATCAATTTGATCGAGGTGCGCATTCCCGAAGATTGCATGGGCAAAGTCGTGGGCGATCTTTCCAGCCGTCGCGGGAGAATTCTTGGCACGGATGTCGATGGACAATTTCAAATCGTCCGCGCCGACGTTCCCGCGATGGAACTCTACCGCTACGCGAGTGTCCTGCGCTCGCTTGCCGGCGGACGCGGCGTTCACTCCGAACAATTCAGTCACTACGAAGAAATGCCGCGCGAGATCGAGCAGCGCGTGATCGACGAAGTGAAAAAAGCGCGAGCGGGTAACGGCAGCCCGGCGCGTTGAGTTTCACTTGTAGCCGCGCAACGCCTCAACTCGCCAAGGAAGCGAAGCCTCTGCTCAGACTCGCCGGAGCAGAGGCCTTAAGAACCGGAAATCATTGTATTCTTCCTAGCTGTCGATCCGCTTCGCCTAACGAGCGCTATCAATTCGAGCGCCTCGCCTACTTCGCGCTCGATCCCGAGTCGCGCCCCGACAAGCTCGTCTTCAATCGCACCATCACCCTAAAAGATACCTGGGCGAAGGAGGCGACAAAGCGATAGCTTCCCGCCTGTAGTCATCTTGAGGCAGGCGCCGCGCGTCGACGACGCAGAGCGGTCAGACTAACGAAAGCGAAGCCGATTCCGAGTAACGAAAACGAGGTCGGCTCAGGCACGACCGCCACGCGCACGTTGTCGATGTGCGCGAAGGCGGAATCGACGGCGCCCGAAGTTGGACCAGCGAAGGTAAGCGTGGCCGTCGTCCCGGTCGCAACGAAATCCAGACCATGTGTTTCCCACACGTCAGAGACGATGTTGATGAATGTCAGCGACGTTAGGTCGACCGTGGCCGTGAGCGCATTGCCGGTGCCGGGGTCACGCTGGATCAAATCGAACGAAACAACGTAGGGGACCCCCACGGTTAGACCGGAAATCGTCGTGAAAATCGAACTACTGTCGCCAGAACCGCGAATATAATTGACCGAATATTGGCCGTCGGTCGCAAAGGTGGGGAGATTCGCATTGGAAAAGTAATCGACTCCGGCGCCGCCGATCGTCCATCCAGTGATGAAGCTTCCGGAGACGGTTATGAAATCACCGCCTGAAAACCCTGGCGACTCGAAGCTGAAATTTGGGATAGTCTGTGCTGTCGCGCTGACAACCCTGAGCAAAACCGCTGCTATAATCAGGTGAGCTCGCATGTCCGGGGAGAGTCCGTTTTACGGAACGTATTTCACTAAAAGCTATCACCCGCTGCAAGTCGAAACTACCCGCGATCTAGGACCGACTCGTCGCCTACAAATTATAAGCCAGCTTATGTGTGCGCTAGCTGGAGATCTGCTGCAAGGCGCGATCCATTCGTTGCAGGACCTTCTCGCGTCCTAGCACTTCGAGCAGGTGATACAAGCTAGGTCCTGCAGTCGCGCCGGTCATGGCAAGGCGAACCGGATGCACGAGCGCGCCCACTTTCACCTGCAAATTGGAGGCGATAGTCTTGAAGCGCGCTTCGATCGACATGGCGTCGAACTGCTCCTTCTCATCGAAGGATTCACGCAAGATCGTGAGGAGTTGGCGATTTGCGGGCACGAAATGTTTCGCCACAGCCTGCGGATCGTATTCGAAGTCGTCGCGAAAATAGAAACCGCAGTAAGCCGGCAGTTCCGCGAAGGTGCGCACTTTGCCGACGCAGGTCTCGAGAGCGGCGTGCACGTAATCGGGTGAGAAGGCCGAAAGATCGATGCCGGCGTGCGCGAGCGCGTGGCGCGCGTATTCCTGGAACCTCTCGTTAGGCAAAGTCCGGAGGTATTCGCCGTTGAGCCAGGTGCATTTCTCCAAATCAAAGTGCGCGTTCCCACGATGGATCTTTTCCAGCTCGAACAACTTGATGACCTCCTCGATCTCGATCTTCTCGCGATTGTCCTTCGACGACCAACCGAGCAGACAGAGATAATTGCGCACCGCTTCCGGCAGATAACCGCCGTCGATGTAGCTGTTGAGACTCGCGCCCACATCGCGCTTGCTCATCTTCGAGCCGTCCTTGTTCAGGATGAGCGGAATGTGCGCGAAACGCGGCGGCTCCGCGCCTAACGAGCGGTAGAGCTCGATGTGTTTCGGCGTATTGGAAAGATGATCTTCGCCGCGGATGACGTGGCTGATCTTCATCTCGATGTCGTCCACCACATTGACGAAATGAAAAATCCACGAACCATCCGGACGCCGGATGGTCATGTCGGGATGCGTTTCTTCATTCGTCAGGTCGAAGTCGATTTTGCCGCAGACCACGTCGTCCACCACGACATGCTCGCGCGGCGAACGAAAACGAATGGCGCCGTTGTCCTCGAAGAGATGACCGGCATCGCGCAGCCGTTTCAGATAGCTCTCGTAAATCTCGTCGCGCTGACTTTGGAAATACGGACCGAAATTTCCGCCGACATGCACGCCTTCGTCCCAATTCAGGCCTAACCAGTGCAAGCCCTCGTAAATCGCGGCGGCGGCTTCTTCGGTGTTGCGCGATTTGTCCGTGTCCTCGACGCGCAGAACCAAGGTGCCGCCGGTCTTGCGCGCGAAGAGCCAGTTGAAAAGTGCGGTGCGCGCCCCGCCGATGTGCAGATAACCGGTGGGCGACGGCGCAAAACGGACACGGACTGGAGAACTCATGAGATTTAGGTGTAGCGGCGGCTGTCCTCAGCCGCAACCGATCTGCGCGTGAGGACACGCGCCTCTACACCACAAACAGCTCCCCGGCCCGGCGACGCGCGTGCCAGTCGTTAGGCAAATTAACTTTGGCCGGGCCGTGAATTGGGTCGAGCAGCGCGCGCACTCTCTCGATTAAATCGAATCCGATGTTGGCGACAGCGTGATCACGCAGCCATGAACGAATAGCGCGACGCTGCAAGGCAACCGGAAGTTTCTGCAAATCCTTCACCCGCAGTTTTGTTTTGGTTTGCGGTGAGAATGAATCCTCGAGAAAGGCGCTTTCGTCCGCGGCGATCGTTGCTGTTCGCCAAATCGTCCTGCGAATTTCCCGGCCGAATTCCTTTTCCAGGAATGGAATGATCCGATGACGAAATCTGTTTCGCGTCGAAGCGAGACTGCGATTGGTTGCGTCCTCGCGAAATTTCAATCGATGCGCAGCGATGTAATCGTCGATCTGGCCGCGCCACGTCGTGAGCAGCGGACGAATGACAGTGAGTTTCGTTTTTCCAACTTTGTGAATCGAAACCGGCCGAATCGAGCGCAGGCCTTCGCTGGCCGCGCCGCGGAATAGATTCATCAGGAACGTTTCGACCAGGTCGTCGGCGTGATGGGCGAGGAAGATTTTTTTGCAGCGATGTTGTCGCGCCATGTCGGCAAAAAAGTCATATCGCGCGGCGCGCGCCGCCGTTTCAATCGATTGCTTTCCCGCGGATGCGCGTTTCGCCACATCGACCGAACGAATTTCCGCGCCCAATCCAAACTTTTTCGCCAATGCAGCCACGAACCGCGCATCGGCCGCGGAACTGCGGCCGCGCAATTGATGATCGAGATGACAGACGACCAGGTTGCGATAACCGCGTGCGACTAACGAATGCAGCAAGGCGATTGAATCGCGTCCGCCGGAAACGCCGACCAGGTAACGCGCGCGCACCGGCAAGGCCCCCATGAGGGCCTCATCCAAAATTTTCCTGTCCTGTGCCGGGCGCGCCATTGGCTACAGAGAAGGACACCGTGAGGCAACAAGGTCAAGAAACAGCGCTCGGTGGAGAATTTGACAAATGAATGAACGTTCATTCATTACCCATCCCGATGGCAACATTAGCTGAAACAACAACGGATCGGCGGCACCAGATCATGCAGGCCGCAATGGTGTGCTTTGCCAAACGCGGTTTTCACGACGCGACCATGCTCGATATCAGCGCGGAAGCCGGCATCAGCGTCGGCCTGATCTATCGCTATTTTCAAAACAAGGACGCGGTCATCACGGCGATGACGGACAGTCATCGACATCAACTGAACGAATTACTCGCCCGCGCGCGACAGGCGCCTTCGCTGCGGGAGGCGCTGGAACTGTTTTTCACCGCGCATTGTTGCGAGACCGGCCCGCAGGTGGTCGCCACCTTCGTGGTCGATCTTTACGCCGAAGCGGGGCGCAATCCGCACATCGCGCAGCTCGTGCGCACCATCCTCAACACGATGATCGATGGCTTGACCGATTTGATCGCGCGCTCGCCGGAAATGCGCGCGGTCAGGCATGAATTAACGCCGCGTGACCTGACGGAATTGATTTTGGCCACGATTCGCGGGACGTTGATGCGCGACGTTCTGGAGTCGCCGCGTTTCTCCAATGCGAAGCGGCGCGAGCGGCAGATCAAAGTCGTGCGCCATCTCTGGCACTTACTTTTCGAGACGAAGGATGAACCCGCTTATGCATGACGTGGCTAAACCGCTCGTAGAGTCGAAGCGGAAATCGATGGCGAAGCCTATCGTTTTCACCGCGCTCGGGCTGCTTGCGCTGGTTCTTGTTATCGTCGGAATCAAGGCGCTGCAGATCGGGAAAATGATGGGGACGAAGATGACCATGCCGCCGACGACGGTGTCGAGCGCGACGGTGGAAGAACAAGATTGGGCGCCGATGTTTTCGGCAGTTGGCAGTATCTCGCCGGTGCAAGGCGCGATTGTCTCGACTGAACTCGGCGGTGTTGTGGCTGACATCCGTTTTGAAAATGGCGGCACCGCGAAGAAAGGCGACGTGCTTTTGCGCCTCGACGCTTCTTCCGAGGAAGCGCAGCTGCACACGGCTGAGGCTGATTTGGACTTAGCTCGTCAGGATGTGGCAGCGCGCGCGTGAACTCGCGGGACGCCAGGTGGTTTCCAAAGCCGAACTCGACACTGCCGAATCCAAGGTCGGACAGAAGCAAGGCACGGTCGATAACATGCGCGCGATGATTTCGAAGAAGGAGGTGCGCGCGCCGTTCGATGGGCAACTGGGCATTCGCCAGGTCAACGTCGGGCAGATGATCAACCCCGGCCAGCAGGTCGTGCCGTTACAATCGCTCGATCCGGTCTACGTCGATTTCGCCTTGCCGCAGCAGGACCTGTCGAGTCTCGCGCCGGGATTGGAAGTGCATGTGCACACCGACGCGGTGCCGGGCCGCGAGTTTCACGGCAAATTGACCTCGATCAATTCGATGATCGATGCCGTGACGCGCAACGTGATGGTGCAGGCGACGCTGGAAAATCAGGATCGCGCCTTGCGTCCGGGAATGTTCGTGAAGGTTGATGTGGTGCTGGCGCAAAAAGGACCGGCCCTCGTTATTCCAGGCTCGGCTGTTTCCTACGCGCCGTATGGCGATTCGGTTTACGTGATCGAGAAAAAGAAAGACGAGAAGACTGGCGCGGAGTCGTTAGTCCTGCGGCAACAATTCGTGCGCGTGGGCGAAGCGCGCGGCGATTATGTTTCGATCACGAAAGGATTGGAAGTGGGGCAGCAAATCGTGGGCGCCGGTGTGTTTAAATTGCGCAACGGAATTCCGGTCGTGATCAACAATGATCTGGCGCCCAAACCGCAGCTGAATCCAAAGCCGGCTGATACGTAATGAAATCGTTCACCGACATTTTCATTCGCCGGCCGGTGCTCGCGCTGGTCGTGAGCTTCGTCATTCTCATCGCCGGATCGAAGGCGCTCCTGCCGATTATTTTTCCGAATCTGCAAGGGCTCGGCGGATTAGTCGTTAGGCAATATCCGCGCAGCGACATCGCTTCGATTACGGTAACGACGGTTTACGTCGGCGCGGATGCGGAGTTGGTCCAGGGCTTCATTACTACGCCGCTCGAGCGCGCGATCGCCGCGGCCGATGGCATCGATTACATCCAATCATCGAGCACCCAAAGCGTTTCGACCATCACCGCGCGACTGAAGCTGAATTACGACGGCAACAAAGCGCTCGCCGACATCAGCACCCGCGTCGATGCCATTCGCAACAACTTGCCGCCGGAATCGCAGATTCCGGTCATCGCACTGAATTCCGCCGATTCGCAATTTGCCGCGTGTTATCTCAGCTTCACCTCGAACATTCTGCAGCCTAACGAAGTCACTGATTATCTCGTCAGGCTGGTGCAACCGCGACTGACTGCGATCGGCGGCGTGCAGAAAGCGGACATCCTCGGCGGCCGCACGTTTGCCATGCGCATCTGGATGAAACCGGAACGCATGGCCGCGCTCAACATCAGTCCGGCGGATGTGCGCAGCTCGCTCTCGAAGAACAATTATCTGGCCGCGGTCGGCAGCACGAAGGGCTCGCTCCTGCAGGTGAACCTGACCGCAAACACCGACCTGCACACGACGGACGATTTCAAAAAATTGGTCGTCAAAGAGGACAAAGGAACACTCGTTAGGCTGGGCGACATCGCGGACGTTGTCCTTGGCGCGGAAGACTACAACACCGAAGTCCGTTTCTCCGGACAGAACGCGGTCTTCATGGGTGTGTGGGTGCTGCCGAACGCCAACGCCATCGACGTGATCAAGCGCGTGCGCGCCGAGATGGACCAGATCCAGAAGGAACTGCCCACCGGCATGACGGGCATTATCGCCTACGATTCCACCGCCTACATCAACGACGCGATCAGCGAAGTGGTCAAGACGCTCATCGACACGCTGCTCATCGTCATGGTGGTGATCTTCCTCTTCCTCGGCTCGGTGCGTTCCGTGCTCGTGCCGATTGTGGCAATCCCGATCTCACTCATCGGTGCGTTGTTCCTGATGCAGGCTTTCGGTTTCAGCCTCAATCTGCTCACGCTCCTTGCGATCGTGTTGTCGGTCGGTCTCGTGGTCGACGACGCGATCGTTGTGGTGGAGAACGTCGAACGTCACATGCGCGAAGGTATGTCGCGCACCAACGCGGCGCTGCAAGGCGCGCGCGAACTTGTCGGGCCGATCATCGCAATGACGATCACGCTCGCCGCAGTCTACACACCGATTGCGTTGCAAGGTGGATTGACCGGCGCGCTCTTCCGCGAATTTGCGCTCACACTTGCCGGCGCCGTTATGATTTCCGGCGTCGTCGCTCTCACACTTTCGCCGATGATGTCAGCCAACCTGCTGAAGACGAGCCACACCGGAAAAGGATTTGAAGGCCTGGTGAATCGCGCCTTCGATCGCTTCCGCGATTGGTACGGTGCGCATCTCGATCGCACACTGCAGGCGCGACCGGCTGTTTATGCGGTCTGGATCGGCCTCTCGCTTCTCGCCGTTCTTTTCTACATGCAATCGCCGAAAGAACAGGCGCCGGTCGAAGACCAGGGCGTGATTTTCGGCATCGTGACTGCGCCGGCGAATGCGACCATCGACGACACCATTCGTTACGCTGATGCGGCGAGTAAATCGTTTCATAGCATTCCCGATACGGAATTCAGTTTCCAAATCACCAATCCGAGCGGCGGCTTCGGCGGCATGGTTTTGAAGCCATGGGGCATCCGCAAAACTCCGACAGCGGCATACATCCCGGTGATGCAGCAGAAACTCGGCGCCATCTCCGGTATTCAAATGTTTCCCGTCATGCCACCGCCTTTGCCCGGCGGTGATACAATGCCCGTCACTTTCGTCATCGCATCGACGGCTGATCAAAACCGCATTCTCGAACTCGCAAAAGATCTGCAGCTGAAAGCGATGCAGGCGGGAATGTTCCGCTTCTCCGATATCGACACCAAGATCGACCAACCCCAATCGCAGATTGTTTTCGATCACGACAAGGTCGCGTCCATGGGCCTCGACATGTCGCAAGTCGGCGCTGACCTCGCCGCCGCCATCGGTGGAAATTACGTCAACTGGTTCAACATCGCCGGCCGCAGCTACAAGGTTATTCCGCAGATCAAGCGCGTCGATCGTTTGAATCCGGAACAGCTCGAGAGCATTTACGTGACCGGCCCGAACAAGCAGCTGATTCCGCTCAACACTGTCGCGCACATCGAACGCAGGACCGTCGCGCGCTCGCTCAATCGCATGCAGCAGTTGAATGCGGTCACGCTCAGCGGCGTGCCGACGCAATCGCTCGATACGGTCTTGAAGTTTCTCGAAAGCGAAGCGGCGAAAACTTTGCCGAAAGGTTACGTGATCGATTACACCGGCGAATCGCGTCAGCTGCGCACGGAGGGAAATAAATTTCTGCCCTCCTTCGCGCTCGCCGTCATTCTGATTTTTTTGGTCCTCGCGGCGCAGTTCAATAGCTTCCGCGATCCATTCATCATTCTGCTCGGCTCGGTGCCGCTGGCGATGTTCGGTGCGCTGTTGTTTACATTTTTGAAAATGCCCTTTGGAAAATTCTGGACCGATTCATTTACGACGACGCTCAACATTTACTCGCAGGTCGGTCTGGTCACCCTCGTCGGACTCGTCGCCAAGAACGGCATTCTCATCGTCGAGTTCGCGAATAAAAAACAGCTCGAAGGCTTATCGAAACTCGATGCCGTTGCGCAAGCCGCGCGCATTCGTTTGCGACCTGTCATGATGACGACGGTCGCGACCGTGGCTGGTCACTTCCCGCTTACCCTCGTGACTGGCGCGGGCGCGGCGGCGCGAAATTCCATCGGTCTCGTGCTGGTCGGCGGCATGACCATCGGCACCATTTTCACCTTGTTCATCGTGCCTTCGCTTTACGTCCTGATCGCGAAGCAGCACCAGGGCGAACACATCGGTCCTGACTTCGACGGCGACGAACTCGGCGACGCACACACCATGTCCGAATTCGCGATGGCAGAAGCGAATGGCAACGGCTGGCGCGGCGGTAACGGCGCCTAACGAGTGCTAGTTCGCAGCAGGCGTTCGTACAAGTGCACGTAAAGCGGCACGATCCGCGCGGCGGAAAATCTTTCCTGTGCATCGGCGCGTCCGCGTTCACCCATGGTGCGCGCGAGATCGGGTGATTCCGCCAGCCGATCGAGTGAGGCGGCCATGGCATCGACGTCGGCGAAGTCGTGCAGGAATCCAGTTTCGCCATCGCGAACGACTTCCGGAATTCCGCCGACGCGAAAGGCCACGACCGGTCGCGCGTGAAAAAGCGTTTCGAGAATGCTGAGCCCGAAACTTTCCGTCTCCGAAGTGTAGAGACCGGCGTCGGCGGCACTGAGGAAATCTTCCACCTCGAGAATATTCTCCCGCACGATAACGCCATCGCGCAGCGCGAGTTCATCGAGCAACTGGACATACGGCGCGAACGAACCGCCGGCCAGGATTAGCAGCTTCATCGCGCGCCTGCTTCTCGCCTGGGCAAAAACGCGCAACAAAAGATCGATGCGTTTTAACGGCCGAACATTCGAGGTGTGCACGGCGAGAAATTCGTGCTCGCCAATTTCCAGCTCGCGTCGCAGTTCCGCGCGGCTTCGTTTCGGTTCCGATGGAATGAAAAAATTCGGGATCACTTCCACCGTGTGATTCAGGCGAAAGGTGGCCAGCGTTTCTTCGCGCAAATTCTCCGAGACGGTCGTGATCGCATCCGATTCGGAAAGCGAATGCTCAATCACGTCGCGATAGCTCGGGTCCTGCCCGAGCAAAGTGGTGTCGGTGCCGTGCAACGTGGTCACAATTTTCGGCGCACGCGCGCCATGGCTTTTCAGCATTTGCACCGCGAGATAAGCCGCGGTGGCGTGCGGCACGGCGTAATGCACATGAAAAATGTCGAGCCCAACGTCGCGCGCGACTCGCGCCATCTTTACCGCCAGCGGCAACGTGTAATCGGGATACCGAAAGAGGCTGTATTCGTTAACCACGACCTCGTGAAAGAAAATGCGCGGCTGCGAAAGATCGAGTCGCACCGGTTTCGACGAGCTGAAGAAATGAACTTCGTTTCCGGCGGCGGCGAGTTCGTGGCCGAGCGCGGTGGCGAGAATTCCGCTGCCGCCGATGAGCGGATAACAAGTGATCCCGATCTTCATCAACGAATATTACATGTGTAGCCACGGCCCTGCGGGCCGTGTTTCCTGGGGCGACGTCGCACCGAAGCACGGCCCACAGGGCCGTGGCTACACATGGCAGATGAAATCATGACTCAAAATAAACGGACGCCAGCGGGAATTCCCGCGAGCGAGTCGACTAGAAAATCATCCGGCGAAAATAGAACCTGGGCATATTGCACGCCCGCTTCCACGCCTGACAAACGCGCCCGCGCGGTCTGTAACTCAATGTAATCTCGCGTGCGCAGTTGTGTGCGGTGACATTCCATCAGCTCGATCCATTTCCCGAAATGTGCGCTGATATCGACGCGAATCTTCGGAGCGCGTGGCTCAGACGATGGGGCGACGGCATATTGCAAATGCCGCGCGACCGCGTGGGGTTTGAGATCGCGCAACTCGCTGATGCCGCCATATCGCGCCAGGCGCACGGCATCGCGCGCAAGCGAACCAACAACGTGATGATCGGGATGCTGATCCGCCGAAGTGACCGAACTCAGCAAAACATTCGGCCTAACGAGTCGAATCTGCCGCGCCAGCGCGAAAGCATTCTGTCTCGTCGCTTCGATATGCGCATCGCCGCCAAGATCGAGAAATTCGATCTTCGCGCCTAACAGGTGCGCCGCGGCCCGTGCTTCGGCTTCGCGTTCCTCCGGCGTGCCATTGGTGCCGGATTCTCCACGCGAGCAAATGCACAGGAAAATTTCACAACCGCGTGCGGCTTCCGCGAGCAGAATTCCGCCACAGGCGAACTCGATGTCATCGGGATGCGCGCCGATAGCGAGGATGCGCATCGCTCAGAGTAGCGCAACCTTCCAGGTTGCGAACCTCCAGAATGCAAGCTGGAAGCTTGCGCTACCTTGGGACATAGGCACGATCGGAATCCGCAATGAAATCGCGCGTGACGAAGTTCACGTTCGGCGCGTCATCCTTGCTCAAATACTGCAATTCGCCCGCGCCCGCGATGTAATGCGTGCATTGCACAACGGATTGCATCCAGCGCAGCCGGGTGTCGCGCGTCGGACTGATCTGGGCCGGACCATACTTCTCGTTAGGCAAACGAATGTAGGAATTGCCGCCCTTGTGCAGGAGCAATTCACTGTCGCTTTTGCGCGCACGAACCAGTTCGCCTTCGTATTGCACATCGACAAAGTAATCGTCGATCGCGCAGGCCTTCTCGCGAAAATCGCGATCGCCCGAGCGCACAATGCTGATGCCATCGAGCAATCCCATTCGTTCGTACATCTGGAGGCAAAACTCGGCCACGTTCCCGGCTTCGATGGCGTTGAAATGCTCGACCAGGCGCGGGTCGACGCACTGCACCAGTTGCGCCGCGAGTTTGCGTTTCGATTCCGGCAAGACCCGCTTGGCGAAAAGCGGGGAAAAGCTTTTCTGAATTTGATTCGCGAAAGTGAAGTTGAGTCGTCGCTCTTCGCCGGTGTGCAAATCGCGCAGGATCGTGATCGTCTCGCGCGGATCGTGATCGCTGTCGTGATAGAAAAAGACAATCTCGCCGCCAATCTCTTTTTGTAATCGGCGGGCCGTTTGGATTTTCGCGAAAAGAAATCGGCGCGGAAAAATTCCGCACGGTTGTTGTCCGAAACAGATGACAGGCGACGGCATGTTAGCGGGTCGCGAAGATCGTCTTTTGCAGCACCGTCGACAACAGGCAGACCGCGACGCATCCGATCACGTTGTACCAAAGGTAGCCGATGTCCGTGGTGGTGAAGAGAATCAGCACCAGCGCCTGCGAGATAATCGCCGCCACGAAGACCGCCGTGCCGCGGACGGAGCGCAGGAAAAAAGCCGTGACGAACAATCCGAGAATCGTGCCGTAGAAAATTGAGCCGAGAATGTTCACCGCCTCGATCAGGTTCTCGACCAGATTGGCGAAGAGGGCGAAGGCGATGGCCACAATCCCCCAGCCCGCGGTAAACAGCTCCGCCATTCTCAGGTAATGCTTGTCGGGACCATTTGGCCTAACGAGTGGTCGATAAAAATCCACCTCGGTCGTGGAGCCGAGTGCGTTCAACTCCGCCGCGGTCGATGAGGCGGCAGCGCAAAATATCACGGCCATGAGCAGACCAATGATGCCGTGCGGCAGATGATCCAAAATGAAGGTGACGAAGACGTAGTCGGAATCTTTCGTTTCCAGTTTCGGATTAAAGCTCTTGAGTGTGTCCTTCACCTCGGCGCGGATCTTCTGCAGTTGATCGTTCCCCTGCACGACGGACTTCATCGCCTCATCGGCCAGGCCGGCGCCGCCCGATTCCGTTGCACTCGTCAGGCGGGTCAGCGCCTCTTGTTTCTCTGCGAAAACCTCATCAAAACGCGCCTGCAATTGCGGTAGCTTGCCGGCGTGATCCGCTTGTTGGGCCGCCCGGAAGGCCGGCTGATTAAAAAACATCGGCGGCTTTTCGAATTGGTAGAAGACGAAAACCATCACGCCGGTGAGCAGGATGAGAAATTGCATCGGGACTTTGACGACGGCGTTGAAGAGCAAACCGAAACGGCTGCCGACCAGCGAACCGCCAACGAGGTAGCGTTGCACCTGCGATTGGTCGGTGCCGAAGTAGGAAAGCGCGAGGAAGAATCCGCCAAATAAACCGGACCAGAAAGTGTAACGCTTGCTCGGGTCTAACGAGAAGTCGACCGCGTTCAGTCGTCCCATTCGGCCCGCGAGAGAGAACGCTTCGCCTAACGAGACGTGGGACGGCAGGCGATGAATAATCATGAAGAAGGCGACGGCCATGCCGGAGAGAATGACGATCATTTGCCATTTGCCGGTAATGCTGACCGCCTTTGTTCCGCCGACGGCGGTGTAGATGAGAATGAAGAGACCGGTGAGAACAATGGTGAGCTGAAGGTTCCAGCCGAGAATGGCGGAGACGATGATGGCCGGCGCGTAAATGGTGATGCCGGCGGAGAGCCCGCGTTGCACTAAGAACAAAAACGCGCCGAACAGGCGTGTTTTTTGGTCGAAGCGTTGCCCGAGATATTCGTAGGCGGTGATGACCTTCAGCCGGTGAAAAATCGGAATGAAAACCGCGCAAACAACGAGGAGCGCGAAGGGCAGACCGAAATAATTTTGCACAAAGGCCATGCCGTTTTCGTATCCCTGTCCCGGCGTGGAGAGGAACGTGATCGCGCTGGCCTGCGCGGCCATGACGGAAAGAGCGATGGTGCCCCAACGCAGCGATTCGTCGCCGTGCAGATAATGTCCGAGATCGTAATCGCGCCGTGTGCGCCAGTGACCGTAGATCGCGATCGCCAGCAGCGTGCCGAGGAGCACGACGTAATCGATCCAGATCACGAGAAGTAACGCTGGAAAATGTAGAAGAGCGCGACGTTGACGACGAAAAAGACGACGACGGAGAGATAGGCATTACGCCATGTGCCGAAGAGCGGAACGCGTTCGTCGGGCGCGCTCATTTGGCGTGGCCTAACGAGATCATGTTGGCAAAAATGCGATACGCACCGGGCACGCCGGCCGGCAATTGCCGGAACCAGGAATAGCCGGTGTAGATGAACCAGCCTTTGCCCTTGCGCGCGACCAGCAAACCGCCATCGAGCGGTTTTTCGCCCGGATCATTCGAGGACAAGATCGGCTGCCAGGCGTGATCCCATTCGTTGGCAAAATAAAGTCCGCGCTCCTGCACCCAGCCGGAAAAATCCTGTGCCGTGATTTTGTTCGGAAAATTCAGCAATGGATGATCGGGCACAAGCATGCGCACTTCGGCATTTTCATCCGTGACGCGGTCGCGCGAAATCTTGAGCGGAAACGGCAAGTGCTCCGGCTTCGGACCGGGCGTGGTATTGTATTGGTAAATGACAACGCCGCCCGTCTTGGCGTAAGCGACCAGCTCCGGCAGCCAGGCGGCGAGGCGCTGCGCATTCACGTTAGCCGCGCGCACACCAATCACGATGGCATCGAAGCGCGCGAGGTTGGCCGCTGTCACTTCGCCATCGCTGAGAACTTTCACATCGGAACCGATCTCGCGCACACTCGAGGGAATATCGTCACCGGCACCGGGGAGATAGGCGACGAGCGCCGCTTTGTTCTCGATATTTGCCCTAACGAGTTGTGCACGTGCAGGTGTGATGAGCGTTTGCGGCTCGATGTGCGGATACTCAATGCGCTGCCGGCTAAACGCATCGCGCTTCTCCTCTTTGCCCAAACGCAGGGTGGCCTGCAACGTCACTTCGCCCGGTTGCGCTGGTGGCGTGATCTTGAAGATGCAGGTTGTTTCGCTTTCGGCGCCGTAGAGTTCCACCGGCGCGCTGGCCGGCTCGACTTTCCAGCCAGCCGGCGCTTGCAAGACGACTTCGCCTTTCACCGCATCGGCCGAGGCGATCACACGCACATCGACGCTCTTGGTTTGCCCATTGCCAAAAACGAAAACGGGCCGCGGCAATTCCACGAAGGCGGGCGGCGTGACCACGAGCGGCCGCATCGTCTCGCCTTCCACGCGGTCGATCTTTCGAAAACGCGGCTCGAGCTGGAAGGCAATATCCTCGCCGCCGATTTCCATCGTCGCCTCGACGGAAAATGGCGGCGGACTTTCCGGTTGGCCGATCAAGGTCTGATCCGAAACGGTAAACGTCCCGACCGTGCCGGGTTCGCGCAGCCAATAAGGGTGTGAAAATGGGGTGTCGTTAGGCAACTGATATTGCAGCTTGCGCGTGATCAGTTCGTCGGCCGGCAGCATGGTTTCGACCAGCGTCATGTCGCCATTCGTCAGGCGCATGGTCTTGAATTTGACCGGCTGCGCGGAGCGATTGATCGCCTCCACCTGCAGACCCAGCATTTCGCCGGGACGTGCCGCCGGTTTTTCCACCACGGCTTCCAAATGCAAACCGAGACAGGCCGCGATCAATCCGTCCACCTGCGTGGTTTTCTCCTTCGTCCAGAATTCATCGCCGGCTTGCGGCAACATTTTGCGCAGCTCGATCAGGGCCGGCACACTCGCCGCCGGATCTTTCATGTCGTAATCATCGATGATCGTGCGGATCTTATCGGCGATCCCGGTCGCTTGCGGCAGACGCGCCCAGGTCGTGTCGATGCCGCTGAAAAGATTGGCGTTTGTAGCTGGGGGCGTTGAACCCGGCGCGGCAGCGCTACTGCCGGCGTCATCGCCGCCAGCTACAGGTTTGCCTTCAAGCAATTTGAAGTACTCCTTTTGCGCGCCGCGATCGATGCTGACGCCGAAGCCCTGACTCTTGTGCATGGTGCGACTCGCCGCCGCCAGCTCCGGATAGGATTTGCCGAGGAGCGGCTGGAATCCGCCCGCTTCGATCCTGATCAGGCCGCTCGGATCAAATGGAATGTTGCGTGCGCGGAAGAAGAATTCCGACGTGTTCCAAAGTAATCGCGTCGCCTGCCACGGCTGCACGAACTTCAGTTGCTCGGGAAATTTCTCCGGATCAGCCGCCTCGCTGAAGGCTTCATGCGCCAGTTGCGCAGAGGCGGTGTGATGCCCGTGCGTAACATCATCTTCCAGGGCGAAGCGCGTCGCGATCACGTCGGGTCGAAATTTGCGAATCACCCAGACGACATCGGCAAGGATTTTCTCGCGATCCCAGATGCGCAGGGTTTCGCCCACGGATTTCGAATAGCCGAAATCGTTCGCGCGCGTGAAAAATTGCCGGCCATGATCGATGCGGCGCGCGGCCAGCAATTCCTGCGTGCGAATAACGCCGAGCTGTTCGCGCAATTCCGGCCCGATCAAATTCTGTCCGCCATCGCCGCGGGTCAGCGAAAGATAGGCGGCATCGTAGAGCGCGCCGTTGACCCAGAACGAAATCAGGTTGGTGTTTTCGTCATCGGGATGCGCCGCGACGTAAAGGACGCGACCGAGCACATTCAATTTCTCAAGGCCGAGACGGATCTCGGCGGCGTTCATTGATTCGGGCGCGGGAGCGGCATGAGAGGAAATGACGGACACTGCCATGATGATGGAAACGACTGCTGCAAGGCGACCGCGGGAAAGTGACAGCATGAGGGCGATTGGCGGTGAAGATACGCTGCGCGCGGCCGTGTCAAACCGCGGGTGCGCCTAACGAGTGGTGGGAAACGCCCGGAATCGTCGTATGATGCGGCCATGGCTCATACTCCACACATCGAACAGCATTTCACCGCCGGCCCCACGGTCCGCGATATTGTCATCGGAATGTCGGATGGCCTGACCGTGCCCTTCGCCCTCGCCGCCGGTCTGACCGGAGCAATCGCTTCGTCACGCCTCATCATCACGGCGGGGTTTGCCGAGATCGCGGCCGGTTCCATCGCCATGGGCCTGGGCGGTTTCCTGGCGGCGCGCAGCGAAGCTGAGCATTACGCCAGCGAACTGGAACGCGAGCGGCTCGAGGTCGTGGAGAAACCGGATGTGGAAAAGCGCGAAGTCATGGATGTCTTCCTGAATTTTGGCCTAACGAGTGCAGAAGCCGAACCGGTGGTGGAGGCACTCAGCCGGAGACCGGAAGCCTGGGTCGATTTCATGATGCGCTTCGAACTCGGCCTGGAGAAACCGGAAGCACACCGCGCCTGGCAGAGCGCGCTCACCATTGCCGGCGCCTACATCGCCGGCGGTTTCATTCCACTCATTCCCTACATGTTCGTCGCGCACGCGCGGTCGGCGCTCTGGTATTCTGCGCTCATCACCTTGTTCGCCCTGCTCATCTTCGGTTTCGTCAAGGGAGGCTTCACCGGCGTGAATCCGGTGAAGAGCGCGATTCAAACCGCCTTCATCGGCAGCCTGGCCGCGGCGGCTGCGTTCGCCATCGCGAGCGCGATCGCCTACTAGGCACTGGCGAAGATCGGCTCCGGTCGCTCCACCACCCGCACGCCCGCCGGCGCGGCGATCGATTCCCATCGCCAATCCGGACGGAACAGATGCGTGGCCGGACTCTGAAATCTTCGCCCGATGCCGTGGGAATTTTCAAACATGGCGGTCAAGCGGACGCCATCGACGAAATTCCGCACACCGTGAACGCCGGTATGCAGCCGGAATTCATAACTGCCCGAGGCAAAGGTGTGCGCGGGAATGTGCAAACGCCAGCAATGCTCCCCTGCCCTGACCGGCGCGGCCGGCGGCGGCATGATATCGTCATGCGCGGAGTAGGCCAGACGCTGTTCGCGAGTCGTCCAGACCTCGACCGCCACCACCAGACCAAGAATCGGCCGGATCAGCCGCGCCTCTATTTCCAAGGTGAGCGGTTTGTCGGTGCGGAGAACTTCACCTTCGCCGCCGATCAATTGAAAGCGCGTCAAACGAAAGTCATGGTCGCCTTCATCCCCTATCCAGATAGCGGCTTGGGCGCCGTTGCTGGACGCGCTCAGGTATTGCGCCACCACGTCATCGGCCGCGTCCGTTCGCGACTAGTTGACCCTTTTGCAGAAGCAAGGCCCGATTGCACAAGGAAGTGACGGCTTGCATGCTGTGACTAACGAATATAACCGTGCGGCCTTCTTCCCACGCGATCGCTCGCATTCGACCGAGACAGCGCTGCTGAAATTCCGCGTCGCCCACGGCCAGCACCTCATCGACGATGAGAATTTCCGGATCGAGATGCGCCGCAACGGCAAAGGCAAGGCGCACCGCCATTCCGGTGGAATAACGCTTCATCGGCGTATCGAGAAAACCTTCCACGCCGGAAAAGGCGACAATCGCGTCGAACTTGCGCCGGATCTCGGCATGTGACATTCCGAGAATCGCGCCGTTAAGAAAAATATTTTCGCGCCCGGTCAGCTCCGCATGAAAACCGGTGCCGACTTCCAGCAGCGACGCGACCCGGCCGCGCAGGCGAATCCTGCCGCTGGTCGGTTCGGTAATGCGGGACAGAATCTTGAGCAGCGTCGATTTTCCCGCGCCATTGCGGCCGATAATGCCGACGACCTCGCCCTGCTGAACCTCAAAGCTGACATCGCGGAGCGCCCAGAATTCCTTGCCCGGCCCGGTGCCGTTCCGGCCATTGCGGCGGAAGAAATTCTTAACGCCGTCGGCCACGACCTCGCGCAGCGCAACGTAACCCTTGGGCGCATCGTGCTGAACGCAAAAGCGCTTGCTCAGGTTCGATATACTAATGACCGCTTCACCCATGAAACGGTTCTCTCTAAGCATCTCGCGTTCTCAATTCTACGGCTATTTTGCCGGAATCGGCCCCGGGGAGACGCGGTGGCCTTGTCCCCGCCGAGAATCGAACTCGGATTTAAGGTTTAGGAAACCCTCGTTCTATCCGTTGAACTACGAGGACGACAAACCAGGTGAGACTTAAATCGTTCTTGTCCCGGGAGACAAGTGGCGAAGAGCAGGGAATCAGAGATTTTCCCAGGAAAAATGGCTGCTGAGAAATTCCTTCTGCAATTGAGTGAACCTCGCTCGCGGCGCCGTGAGCTGAAATTGCAGCTGCTCATTCTTGCGATTCACGAACAGGATTGAGCGCGCATAGCTGACGCCAAAGGCATCATATTGCAGGACTATGAGAAATGTTTCCTTCTGCTCGATCCGGACCGGGTTCTTGTCTTCGGAGACAACGGAGATGTTGGCCGCGCCGCGCGGAAGCATCGCCATCGCCGCCGCGGTTAGTTTCTTTGTTGTGGCCGTGTCGAACGGCTGAGGTTCAGGCAGATCAACAACACTTATCGATGCCTCAGCATCCGGCACCGAGGCAGGTCGCAAACCTAAGCGATTGCCACCGCCGGAGTATTGCCAGCCGCGCGGCGGCGCATAGGTAATTCGCTGCGCGCCGTCGAGAAAAACAAGCTGATGAACCTTGGCACCATCGAGTTCCTTCTCACTTTCGCCCGGCGTCAGGTCGAGCTTGGCGCTGGCTGAACACGCCAGCAAAGCTAGAACCAGCGTAAGTCTTATTGGAGTGACCATCGTCCTTTCACGTAGCTATAAACCATGAGTGATCCCGGTGGCGGGAGCACCTTGAAGTTAGTATCAAAGTACCAATGCCTGGTAGGAGGGACATAGACGTTGGCCTTTCCCCATTCGCCATTGGACTGGCCGCTTTGGTATAGCTCTACCATCGAACCATAGTAGGTAAGGATCGCATGCGACCAATCTTCCAGGAAACGCGGGAAGTTCTCCGCCCCGCCGCTATAGGAGCCATCACCACCTACCGGCGCGGTCTGAACTATGCCCGAGAGGATGGCGCTGTTCACGGTCGTATTCGTAGCCACGCGGGAGCCGGTTCCGCTAAAGGAATTCGCATCGTTCCACGAGTTCGATAAGATGTTTACGGCATCGGCGACCACCGCGCAGGGCGCCCGCGTATAACCGGACACCTGAGGATTGGTAGGATCACTAGGGTTAGAGTCGGAAGCAGGACTACCTCCGGTGTTGTAGTCACCTTGGATATAGACTGCGTTCTGACTGGCTACGGTAAGGCCTGTCGATGGGATCTTTGTTCCGTTTAGCAGACGCACACCGCGTCTTGTGCTCGTCGTGTTGCTGCTATCGAAGATGTAAACGATGCCATTAAAGCCGGAGGACTTATAGGTGGGAGATAGGCCGCTGGTATTGTTCTCAATCTTGCTTATGTCCAGGGTAACTAGCCTGATCTGGGCTGCTTCACGGTTGTCCTGGATATTTTGCCCCGTGGTAATCGCGCCCGAAAACATCTGGTAAAGCGGATTCGAGCTGTTAAAGGCCGTGACCGTTCCATTCGAATTCGGCGTGCCGATGGTTACGTTATTACTTCCATCGACCTGAATGGCCACGCTCGCTTGATTCCAGTAACGTGAACCGGCCATTGGATCGGTATAACCAGCCACCGGAGGCTGGATTAGCTCGCGGTAGTTATCGTTATTGGGGTTAGTATCAGTCGTGCTAAAGATCGAGGTGGAATCCATGCCAAACGGCTGCAGGGCCACGTCACGTGCCGGAGGCAAATTGGAAGGCCAGTTGGGACTTGCCGGTGTCTCAGCATGCTGGCCATCACCGGGCATGAAACCAACAAACCAGTCGGAAGCATAGGTGACCTTATCGGCAAAGGTGAGAGTATTGTGGGCCGAGTAAAGGTTGTAGTTGGTGTGCACCCATCCCGTGACCACAAACGGCGGACCCGGATGAATCTCCAGCGGATCAACATAGAATATCGCCCAGTTCCACGGCGATAGCTGCTGTTTCGAAAAGACGCGACGGACCTTGGCCACAATGTTATTGCCACTCAGGGTCGGCAAGGTTACGTCCGCCGTGGCGATGTAATTGTAGCTGGCGGACGTGGTGTTAATCGAGCCGGTTTGGGCCATACCGACCGCCGGCGGCGGTGGGGTTGTCGCTCCGGACACGGCCTTTAGTGTGCCATCGACCGCTACCACCTTGACGTTAGAAACCGTGTAGGTCGGATCGTATTCATCGCTCAAGTCGTTAGCTACTCCGGCCTTGGCGAAGTTCGTCTTATCAGGCAGGTCTAATTGCACTGCCGTTGGCAATGGAAGGCTGGCGAATGAGTCCGTCGCCAGGGGCGAAGTCGGCGTGGCTCGGCAAATCGCCCGCCAGTTCGCAAACAACTGTTCGACCGTAGCGTCACCCGCAGCTATCGCTTTTTGCAGCTGCGTTGTGCGCTGCACATTCCGGTTGATAGCTGTCGTATAATCGACCGCCACTCCGGCCACGACCATCAGCACGGCCATGGCCAGGACTACTACTATTAAGGAACTACCGACCCGTCGGTTTCCGCCCGTTTTTTTCATTGGTATGTTGCTAGCCTGGCCCGCATCGGGATCTGGCCGTTGAGGAAGATATTGGCAGCCTTGAATCCACGGTTACTGTAGGCGGGGTCGGCGGTTGAAAGATTGACGGCGGATACAAACCTATAGTAAAGCGCGCCGGCTGGCGTAGTCGGTGTGCTGAAAGGCAGGCTCGAAGTAATGTCACTGCCTAGCACGCTGACACCCTTCTTGGTGGTTGGCCCGGTCCATTGCAGGTTGCCGTTCGAGACGGTGTAAGAGCAGCGATCAGTAAAGAAGCAGACGATGGAATAGGTGCCCGTGCCAGTAATCGCAACCGGCAGATTGTGTGCGAGGGTTACGGTGTAGTTAGGTCCGCTCCCACTCACGGCGGTAACATCATCTTCAATCTGATGCGTCGGAACAATCAGCCGTTGTCCTGCCACGGGTGCAGGGCCAGCTCCGTTAGTAAAGGTTATACTAACCTGGTTTTGCGTCGTAGCTACATCCGAGGTAATCTTATGCGGACCACTCGACCACTGCTGAAAACCGATTCCGGCGGCCGGGCCTGCTCCACTTACCTGGTTGCCGTTAGTATCGACGAGATAAGGCAGCGAGATAGCTGAGTGCAGGTCCTGTAACATTTGCACCATGGCCGTGCGTGCCTGCTCGTGAGCGGTGTTAATAGCTGTGTTCTTCGCTCCCAGCACAGTGCTTATGTTGACCAGCGAGTAAAGAGTAGCTCCAACGATGCTGAAGACAGCGGTGGAAAAACCCATCTCCACGAGGGTGAAGCCGCGCGTATTTGATCCCAGTTTCATATGTCAGATGCCCGAATTGTACTCATCGAAAACGAATAGTTTCGAGTGAGGTAGGTGTAGTTGATGGTGACGACAGCCTTATACATGGTCAGCGGGAAGGTGGTTGGGCCGCTGCTATAGGTAGAACTAATGTCAGTGACAGTGGTAGTCATAGTGCCGGAGACGATCACGCCCGTGTTGGGATCCTGATAGATCGGGACATTGCTCTTGGTTTGTGTTCCAAGCTGCAGCTCCGGTGGAATCTGCGCGGTCCCGTCCGTGTTTGTCCGGCTCGGATTAAATGGCCCGTCGGATTGAATCAAATCGAGCTGATTCATCACCGCAGTGTAGGCGCCGGTGGCGTTGCGAGCCGTGAAGGCGATGCTGTTGAGTTTGGTTAATCCACCGACAACGCAGGCAATGCCGACTCCCAGAACTGCCATACCGACGACGGACTCGAGGAGCGTGAATGCGCCACGGGCGGTGTAGTATGACAAGGGACGTCGCATACTCTTGTAATTATGGTAAATCAGCACAAATTATGCCGATCCTCTCATTCCTGGGAACGAATAGTCGCAAACCTGCTTTCTTGTCGCAAGATCGCGAAAAAGATGCAGAGTTTCTCTTTTCTGAGGCAAACTAGGGCGGCGTGAACGTTTACTTCCGAGAAAGCATGCGCGGCCGGAAATTCATCACGAATGTCCGCCCATTACAAAAATTTTACTGGCGCTTGCGCGATTTTGGCTGTGAATTCCTTTTCATGAATAAGAACACAGTCGGCCCTCTGGTTGGTTCTCTCTGTGTTTGGCTTTCCTTCCTCGCGCAGCCGATCGGCGCGCAAACCGAAACGTACACGCGCGACCAGTTACAACAGACCGGAGAGATCGATACCGGCCCTGCGCTTGAACTTTATCGGCCCGACGTTTTTCGCGCGGTGGACAGTTCTGTTCTGATTCACGGACTTCCCGTCCTCGCTCTTCTCGACGGGCGTCGCATTCTTGTTTCAAGCGAAATGGGCCGGATGGGAACGGCGCCGCTTGATATTTTCCCGCTCGCTTTTCTTTCTGCAGTAGAAGTGCAAAAGGTCGGCTCGAATCCGATGTACGGAAGCGACGCGCCGGGCGGAACAGTGAACCTGCGAATGAACCGCATGTATTCCGGCGGCGAAGCAGGAGTCTTCTACGGAGGCTCAGGCGGTAAGTATGACCGCTCAGATTTCCAAGCCTACATGCTCGGCGGTGTTGGCAACGACAAGGTCCACATCACCGTCGGCGCCATGTATCAGGAATCAAGCGGCCACGACGCGCGCTTCGTCCGCCCGACTCCTTAATTCATCCAGCCTTTCGGCGGTTTCGTCGTCTTCTGGTCGTTCTGGGAGTGCACCGGCGGATCACCGGCCGCAATCCGGCTCGCGCTTTTTCCGTCCGTCCCGAGCGTAACGCTCACCGTCATTCCCGGTTTAAGATCGGCGAGTGTCGCGCGCTGTCCCTTCACTGTTATTTCAGTGAACTGGGTAATCGGAAAAGTCTTGGTCGCCTTGTCTTCGGTAATGACGAGCGTGCTACCGGTGACAGAAGCGATGACGGTGTCGTGGTACTCGGGCGCCTTCTTCTTGGTGCCCCCGGCAAAAACTGGCGTGGCAAGAGAGAGGGCCACGACGACGAAGAGCAGTCGCATCAATGATTCTTTCATGCCGAAATTGTTAGCAGATCGGATGAATTCGAGAAGCACTAAGCTTCACCCGCAGCGCGCGCGGTCCTGCTTACTGCAAGGAGTACACTTCCACCGTCCCGACGCCGACACCACCGCCGACGCCGCTGACGATGACGGTGTAGTTGCCCGGTTGCAGCGTCACGATCATCGCGGATTCCAAAGTGTTATCCGGCTTCAGGATATTGTTCTGAATCTGCATCGATTGATCCGACGTGATAATACCGCCGATCTGCGTGGTTCCCCAGTCATTGTTGGTGGCGATCGTGTTATTGAGGTCGTGCAATTCGATTTGCGGATTGGCTAGCGAATTCGGAATTTGGAAGTTCGCGAGCGAAGGTCCTTTAGCCTTAATGAAAACGCGCAGCGGTTGATCGACCACGATTATTCCGCCGATCATCACGTTGTCGTTCGTTTGGACGAAGCCGCGCGTGCTGATGTTGGCCAGTTTTCCGTTCCCATCGAGTTCGTAGACTTCCACTGTTCCGACTCCCGTTCCCCCACCTTCGCCCTGGAGAATGACGGTATAACTACCGGAGGAAAGTGTCGCGATGATCGCCGGCTCCAGCGTCGAATCGGGCTTGAGCGGACTGTTCGCGATGTCAGCCGATTGATCGGAAGTGATAATGCCGCCGATGATCGTCGTTCCCCAATCGTTATTCGTCGCGATGGTGATGGAACTGTCGTGCAATTCGAGCTGCGGATTCGCCAGCGGATTTGGAACGTTAAAGTTGCTGAGCGAAGGGCCGCGCGAGCGAATCAGCACCGTCTTCGGCAATGGCTGATCGACGATAAAACCGGCGATGAGCACATTGTCCCCAGTGCCGACCTGCAATCGCGTGGCAATATTGCCCAAGCGGCCCGGAGTAACCAACGTGGTCGAAGTGCCCAAGTTGGTGGTGAAAGTGGCTGCACCACTCGTTAGGCTGTAATCGGCTGCATTGTTTGTACTCATGGCCGAGGCGATGCCGTTGAAGAGCAACGCTTTCAGCGAGGTCGCCGGCAAGACACCGGCGAACGGCGGACCGAAGTTGCCGTCGGCGTCGTTGTCCATCGTGCCGGTGTTGGGTCCGGTGTAACTGGCGCCGCCCCAACTGACCGACCAGTAAATGGTCGTGCCGCGTCGATAGATCAATCGGCCCGCCGGAATGTAACTCGGCGGGATCAGGTTGGTCATGGTGAAGTCGGGCGTGATCAGTGTTCCCTCGTATTTGGCAAAGTTTGCCGACGCGATCAGAATGCGTTTGCCGGCGCCCGAAATAACGTCGGAAGGAAACGTAATCAGCGAAACGGGATTGTTCCCGGCGGAGTCCACCACGATTAACTCCGCGCCGGAAACGAGATTCTCGCCCGCGGCTCGCATGCGCAATTGCACCGCCTGTGCAGTCGTATCGCCATTCACCCCGCCAACCACCTGCTCGATTTGCATCAGGTGAAACGAGGCTTGCAGCGAACCGGCGCACGCGAGGAGAAAGAGCGCGACGAAGAATCGCAGCCGCCCGCTGCTCCGGTTGAGATGCCGGTGTGTGACCATGTTGACCTCCGTTCTCTTCGCCCCGCGTTGCAGCCTACACAACTGCGGCATGAGCGGCCAGAGGAAAAGGTAACGCGCGTGTTACCTCATCTTTTTCAAAAAGAGCGGGGAGGAAGACGTAATGGCCAGGCATCGCGCCGATCCTCTTCTTACTTAACCTGGAAAAGCGGACTGCCTTTGCGTGGATTCAAATCGGCCCGCGAATAATTCAGGAGCAGGAATGTGTCGATGCGATTTTCGCTTCCGCCGAGCGGGATCGGTATGGAACTCGTCAGGCTGAGAAGACTTGTAATCACCGAGCGATTCGCCAGCTGCAGTTCGAGTGCGCGGCGGCCTTCGTCGCCCGCGCGTAAACGCGCCGTGAAAAGATCGATCGCGCGATCGGCCGGAAGTTCGAGGCTGTGGCTGAACGAACCATCGATGCGCACTTCTTCCATGACCGCTTCCTGCGCTTGAATCGCTCGCGACATTCCGATCAGCGCAATCAGAACAACAACCAACAGCGGCCGCGTCATTCGATTCATGTTTCGTTTTGTTTTCGCATCTTCTCCAGCAAATACGAAGAGAAATAGCGTCCGTACTTTCTCTGCAAATCCGGACGCTGCCAATCTTTTCCCGTGATGGTGCCGCGGCAATTCGGCGAGCCACAACTGCACTTCGTCATGCTTTCGTCGTTGTCCGTCATGGCCCAGTCGTGCGTCAATTCCTCACCGGCCGCGATCTCGCGCATCGCCACAAACACGATCTGTCCGCGCAGGCCGAGATTCGCGTCACAGGAGTGGTTGCTGTAGAGCATCGAGCCTTCGCGCTCATCCTCGTTCGTCGGATAAACGAAGAGATCGTCATCAATTTGTATCTCCGCCGGAACCGAGCTGCGGTTTCAGCTTCTCCAGCACCTTGCGATTAACGATGTGCCCGCCTTTCACCGCCACCACTTCATCCTTGTGAATCGCTTCGCGCGCAAAAAGTCCGCGGCCGTGAATCGGACTCTGCTGCACGATCGTTTTCGGTGAAAGCCAGGAGAGCGGATACATTAGCGCATGCGCCGGTCGGCTTCGGATTCGGCGATCAATTTTTCCAGCCGTTTCTGTCGGGTTGTTTCCTGTTTCGCGCTAATCACCCACCACGCCAGCATTCTTCGGTAGGAAGGTGATTGCGTCTGAAAAAATTTCCACGCCTTCGCATTTCTTCGAAACTGTTTTTCGGCGACGTCATCGAGCGTTGCAGTCTTGCGTTGCTCATACGAATAAATTCCCGACTTCGCTTCGATCCGCGCGACAAATGCTTTCTTCCCTGCCGATCGCATCCGGCCTTCGCGCGTCAACACCGTTACGCGACCGATGTTGATTTCACTCCAGATGCTCGTCGCCGTCCGTGGCGTGAAGCGAATCATGTAACTCTGGCTGTCGATTCCCTTGCGTAAGCCGTCGATCCAGCCGACGCACAACGCTTCATCGACCGACTCCGGCCACGTAATGCTCGCGCGCCCCGTCGCCTTTCGATAAAACCCGACCCACTGCTCCTTCACCTCGGCGTGATTCTTCGCCAGCCAATCGCGGAACTCGTTGGGCGCGGCGAAAAAGATCGGACGCGGCGCGCGCTTCTCACTCTTCGCCATCGAAATAATCGAGCGATTCGCCGCGCATCAATCGCCGTTCCGGTGAACGCACCAGCCACTTCTTGCTGTCGGGATAGTAGGCCGATTCGCCGATCGGATTGTCCGCGATGACCATGATGAACAAATCTTCCGTGCCGTTGTTGGTGAACTGGTGCGCTTCCTCCGGCAAAAAAAGCAGCGCATCGCCCGGCCCGATCGCGATTGTTCCATCCTTGTCGCGGGCCGTGCCCTGGCCGGAAACGACATAATAGAATTCCCACTGCGCGCTGTGCGCATGAAACGGGTACGGTGTCTGGCCCGGCTTGAGATGCAGCATCTCGACATCAAACGGATGTCGTTCCATCAAATTCATCGAGGTCGGGATGCGACCGAGTCCCTCGGAAACTTCCTTGCTGCGATTGCTGCGTCGCGTCATTGATCTTGGGGCGAAGAGCGTTACTTGCAGCGGTGGATCGGGCTCTCCGAGCCCGATTCAATGGACTCTAGGTTGGACCACCCGACATCGCGTAGATAATCACGCCACACACCGCCGTCATCAGGATCATGGCGAGAAAGAAAATGCGGTCGGCGATCAACTCCAGTTTCGGTCGGCGCCGCGCGCCGCGTCGCCGCAGCGCAGTGTAAGAAATCAGGCATGCGCTCAGAAACAACAGCGCATCCAAACCAAGCAGATCGTCCGCGATCGTATTTATCGCGCGCAGGGTGATGACCACACGAATAAGCCCGATCACCGTCAGACAAACGCCCACCATCGCGGCGGAGACGGTGAAGACATGGATGCAAATGTCTTCCTCCAGATTGCGATCGTCAGACATCAGTGACGCGCAGATTTTGGTTTCGTTAGGCGCGAGGGCGCGCGTTTTTGCCACGCCATCGCCATGGCTTCGCGCACTGCGGCGGTGGTCACATTTTCCAAATGAACACGCGTGCTTCCGCGGCGTCCCCACCCGCCCGGCACCGGCGAGAAACCTTGCGGTTCTTCTTCCACGAAATGTTTTTGTTCATCCGGCGAGAGTAACAAAACGCCATATTCTTCCTTGCTCGAAAGCGTCGCGAAAATTTTTCCGTTCACGCGAAAATCGGGATGATTCATGTGCGAGCTCTCGACCGCATCCGGGAAACTCAAGGCGAGTCGGCGAAAATTAGCGGCGGTCACCTCATGTTAGACGCGAAGCGAGCGCGCCCGTTCATCCGTAAACAATTCAGTTCTTAGGTTCGTCAGCGACCTTGAGCACGAGTTTGCCGCGCGTGTGATGCGTCTCGGCTTGTTCGAGTGCTTTCGCGCCTTCGCTCAACGAGAGCACCTGCGTCACGATCGGTTTGATCTTCTTTGCCTCGATCAGTTTCGTGATTTCGTTCAGGTCGCTCGCGTTTGGACCCGCGAAGATTCCGGTACCGCGGATTCCGTATTTCTCCAGCTGCGCCTGGTCGATCCGCGCGATCAGCGTGCAGATGATTCCGCCTTTTTTCACCACCGCATAGGAACGCGCGAGGGTATCGCCGCCCACCGGATCGAGCACGACATCCACATCTTTCGCCACGTCTTCGAATTTTTGTTTCGTGTAATCAATCGCCACATCGGCGCCGAGCTGCTTGAGCAAATCCTGGTTGGCGGTTGATGCGGTCGCGATCACTTTTGCGCCGCGCGCCTTGGCGATCTGAATGGCGAAACTTCCCACGCCGCCCGAGCCGCCGTGAATCAGGACCGTTTGACCACTCGTTAGGCCGGCCGTGTTGATGAGCGACTGCCATGCGGTGAGTGCGGCCAGCGGCACCGCCGCCGCTTCGACAAAACTGAGCGACTTTGGTTTCGGCACGGCTTCGTCCTCGGTCACGACGCAGTGCTCAGCCCAGCCGCCACCCATCAACGGATAACCGTAAACGGCATCGCCGACTTTCAGTTTCGTCACCGCCGACCCGGTTTTCTCGACCACGCCGGCGATGTCGTAGCCGGGAATGAGCGGAAGCTGTGTGCCAAATTGCTGTGCGTATTTTCCAGAAACGACCAGCGGATCAGCCGGATTCACGCCGGCCGCAATTACCCTAACGAGTGCTTGATTATCTTTCGGCACGGGCATCGGCGCGTCCTCAAATTTCGCGACCGAGGGCGCGCCGTACTCAGGCACGACGATCGCCTTCATCATCGGCGCGGTTTGCGCGCTCGAAATGAGTGGCAGCATGACCAACGAAGTTATGAATAAGCGCGCAAATCGCATGGCTCTAGTAGTTGAGCAGCAGATGATAAAATTTCCGCGTGGTGTTCGCCGTCACACTAACCGGCAGGACAGCGGCTGCATCGGCGACAGGATCGAGTGGCGTGCTGTCGTTCATAAATTGCTGAGTAAGATCAGTCACGCTTTGCGCCTGGTAATGGATTCCCTGCTTGCCCGCGAAACTTAACTGCACCTGCAAGCTCGATGGTTTGCTAATTCCGACAATCGGTTTTTCATCGGGAATTTTCGAGAACATGACCGAGCGACCGCCGGTGGCGAGTTCCCACGGATTGGACGTCCCGCCGCTGACCAGGCCGCTCGAGTAGGTAAGCTGCTGTTTCGCTTCACAACGGCGCGCGAAAAAATCGTAGAGCGCCATGGCGTATTGATCGAGCAGTTGTTCGGAAACGACGATCGTGGCGCAGTGGAAATTTTTCTGCGCAATCACGCTGCTCGGGACACGCGTGCCGCGCGCGGCGATGACATCGTTAACCGTCACGAGAGTTATTTCCGAGGCCTGTAACGTCTGACCATTCGTTAGGCTTTGACTCTGATTGTTAAGCACAAAAAATGTCCCGACCTCGGCCGGCGCGGCCAGGCCCATCAGGTAAAGCTCCATCGTGTTGAAGGTGGTGATATTGAGCGGATTGCCCGGGCCGACCACGTAACCGCCGGAGCCGTTGGAGGTGAAGGTCCAGGGGTAATTGCCTCCGACTCCGCCGGAACCGGGAATGGAAAATCCCATCACATTGATCGCGGCGTTGCCTGTCGCCCAATGCGGAATGCCCGGCGCGAATGCGGTGCCGGTGAGAAAGTTGATCCATTGATGTCCGGTCTCGTGTTCGAACCCTTGCTCGCCGCCATCGTAAAAGGTCGAGATGGGAAAGACCGTGAGTCCCTGCAATTTTCCCGCGCTGCCGTACTGCGAAGTGTTATCGAAGAGCGTGGTCTCGATGCCTTGCACCGCGTTCTTCACCGCGGTATGGCCGCGATTTCCCACCGTGCCGCCGACGAGGATGAAATTGAGGAAGTCGTACTTGTCGCCATGCGTCAGGTAGAAATGTTGCGCCCAAATTTTCGGATCGAAGGTGAGTAGCTGCGCCTTGGTCGCAACGTAGTTCGTCATGTAGTCCGTCTCCTGTCCGCTGGCATCGATCGGACGCACTTCGCGCAAACCGATCGCGGAAGTCCAAACTTCACCGATCACATTGAAGGAACTGGTCGATGTCGGTTTGCAGAAACCGACAATCGGCCGATAAACGCGCGCCGCCGTATTGAGGCTCAAGATCTCACTCGGCGTGAACTGGATCGACCATGTGCCATCGCCCGCCACCAGATCACCGTGCGTTCCGTCATCGTACATCTGGCGATCGGCGGAGTTGTAATTGAAGACGACGGTCGCCGGACTGCCGCTGACAGTCGCTTCATACAAAACCGGATTGACCTGCGTTTCCGGTACGACTGGCGGTGTGAACTTGGAACGCGTGACCGATTGCGCGAAAAGCGCCGGAACGAAAACCGCGCCCGCCGCCAAAAGCAAACTTAGCCTAACAAATACAGGCTTCGTCCGTCGCATGCCGCGATTGTGCCAAGCACAGCTTCACTTGTCATGAACGAAACAAAAGGGGTGGCCTAAGGCTGCCGCACTTGCTTATCTGAGTTGGCGGCTCAACGTCTGCTCCCTCCAGCCTTCCTTTTTGATGCATCCTTCCAGTTCCACCATTTGAGCAAATTAGGATCTGGCTTCGGAGTCTCGGCGTAATAAACGGCACAGCGAAACACATAGAGAACGCATCGATCCACGTGCGTGCCCACTTCCCGCTCGAATCGTTGGTAGAGCCGCTCCGGATTCTTGCCTTTCAGCTGCGCGACACGCGAGATGCCCAAACTTACCAGGTCCTGCGCCAAGCTAGGACCAACACCAGGTATCGTCTGCAACTCTCGCAGCGCGGCTTTGCGTGAATCTAGCGATGCAACTTTAGGGTTCATCCTTTGCCTAACGAGACGCAAGATCAGCGACGGCTCTGAGAGCGCACGTGCCTTGGAGTGAAGGGGTACTAGCTACCATAAGTATACAACCGCAGCGCCAAGAGCCGTTCGCTGCCTTGCCTGGTTAGCTACGTTCGGTGACATCGGTCTGCCATAGGTAGTTGTGAAGGACCTCCAACTGCCCTCCACATGAACATGTCTTAGATGCGTTGCCACTCTGCACGGTGCCACATCTCTCGCAAATCCAAAGCGCCTGACTGCGATCGCGATACCAGCCCGGAAACAACAGCTGAAGGAGATATCCGAACGCGAAAATGATGATAGCAAACTGCACAGCGTCAACGGCAGCGACACGGGCTGGAACTGGTGGCCGAAAGCCGGTGCCCGAAAACGACTCATTCCCACCGACGCCCCATAGAAACGCCAAGCAGCCGCAGACGATGGAGAAGCCAAACGGTAATAGCGGTGAGAAGCGCTCCCGAAGACGGTCCACGCGTAACTCTCGGTCTGACTTGCGTACCCACATTGTGCTAGCACCTAACGAGAATTAGACCTAACTATGTCTTTAAAGGCGCAAATCTTCACATCTATCACGGCTAGCTTGCCTCCGACGCTCGTTGTTTGCGAATAATCCAGACCAGATAGGCGACGATGGTGATGTTAATGAATAAGGTCGCGACCTTCCAGATGTTGGGATGAAGCGCGATTTCGAATAGCTCGAGCGGAATGAAGGCGGAAGTAACAATGATGGTAAGAAATTCCGCCCATACCTTCTCGAAGTAGAGTCCGAAGCCCTCGACAAAGAACAAGGCGCTATAAGCAAAGGTAAGTCCGCTGACTACGCCGATGTTGTTGTCGCTGATCAAGCGCGACCTGGCCAGCAGGTCGGTCAGGTAGCGGTTGTTCGGATCGACCTTCAAGGCATTGGCGATGCGGGTAAGAGTGTGGGCGATGTCTTGATGGAGTAATTGGAGGAGACCGATGGCCAGCGCGAGCAGCAGGCAGCCTTTCACGAACTTGAAAATGGCGCGATGACGAGCAAGCTCTTGTTGTGTCTGTGACGATGTCTGCCCGTCTTTTTAGCCACCATTTGAGATTGCCCTGTCGATACCGAAGAAATCATTGCGCCGCATTATCGTCGGGGAAACGAAAAACGCGACCGCTCTTCCTTCACCTGCTAGGATTTCGCGCCTGATGAGCGCAGCCAACGCAAAACGCCCGTGGTATCGGCCATCGTTAACGACGCAGATCATGATCGGTCTGGTCGCCGGCGTGCTGCTCGGCTGGCTGCGGCCGGACTGGGGCAACAAGATCTTTTTCCTGCGCGACATTTTTCTCAACCTGATCAAGTCGATCATCGGTCCGCTGGTTTTTTCCACTCTCGTGGTCGGAATCGCGGGCGGCGGCGATTTGAAAAAAGTCGGGCGCATGGGCGTGAAGGCGCTCATTTATTTCGAAGTCATCACGACGGCGGCGTTATTCATCGGACTGGGCGTGGTCAATTTGCTCAAGCCCGGCAGCGGCGTGCTGCTCAGCGGTGCAGCCGAGTGAGCTGACGCAAAAGATCGGCCAGGCGCATCCGCAGACATTCGTGGAAACGCTGGTGCACGTTTTTCCCTCCAGCGTGATCGACGCGCTGGCGCGCGGCGACATTCTGCAAACGGTCGCGTTTGCCGTGCTCTTCGGCATGGCCGTGGCCGCGGTCGGCGAAAAAGGAACGCCCATCCTGCGCGCGATGGAGAGCTTGTCGCAGATTATGTTCAAACTGACGAACTACGTCATGCGTTTCGCGCCCTTCGGTGTGGGCGCGGCCATGGCCCATACCGTTGCCGCGCAGGGGCCGGGAGTACTCGTTAGTCTCAGCCATCTCATCCTTGCCTTCTATCTCGCGCTCATCATTTTCGTTCTCCTGATTTTCGGCTCGGTGATTCTCATCGCCCGTCTGCCGGCGTGGCAATTCATCCGCGCCGTGCGCGAACCGGCCGCGCTCGCCTTTGCCACCACCAGCAGCGAATCAGCCATGCCTAAAGCGATGCAGGCCATGGAACGGCTCGGTGTGCCCAAACGCATCGTGGCCTTCGTCATGCCGACCGGTTATTCCTTCAATCTCGATGGCTCGATGCTGTTTCTCGGTGTCGCCTCGATGTTCATTGTGCAGGCGGCGTCCAACACGATGCCGATCAGTTTCGGATTTGGTCAGCAGATGCTCATGATGCTGACCTTCATGGTGACATCCAAAGGCATCGCGGGCGTGCCGCGAGCGGCGATCCTGGTCTTGCTCGCGACCTTATCCGGCATGATCGCACCCGACATCGCTGCGCTCGGAGTAGCGATGATCCTCGGCGTCGATGCGCTCATGGACATGGGACGCAGCGCCGTAAACCTGATCGGCAACAGCCTGGCCACCGCGGTCGTCGCGCGCTGGGAAGGCGAGTTCGACGACAATCGCGCGCGTGTCTTCGGGACCGCGGACGAAATCAAGCTCGACCTGCAATCAGGCGATGTGGCCTTTGCCGAAGCAGTGGAGCAAGACTAACGAGTGGTTAACCACTCGTTAGGTAGAGTCAGACGCTACGGATAGGAGGCAAAATAAAAGCGGGAAGCAACGCTACCGGAGTCCGTGTCTTCAAATTGAAAAGCGCCTGTGCCATCCGTTGACGCGGTGGCGATCTGGCTCGGAGCGCCTCCCGGGCTGGAGGCAGCGTCGATTCGCACGAAGGTGTTCGGTTCTCCGTTGCCCGAGACCTGCATATGACCGTTGGCGAGCCGTGTCACTAAAGTGGTCGTCAGATTCAGTTCTTTGGTGGTCGCGCCGCAATCTTTCATGATCTTCAGGTCGAGCGCGGAGATGCGATACCTGACTTGATAGGTAAACACGATCCCGTTCATCAAATCCGGTATCAGATCAGAGCCGGGGCGCGGCAAATTGTTTCCGAGATGAAACGGAATTCCGAAAGTAATCGGGACGTTCTTGTTGCCATATCCGGCCTTGGCGTTGTCCCCCGTAAAGAAGAAATCCGTGCCATCGAAGATGACGTGTTCATCGAAGGTCGACATGTAGGTCGCGGGTAACTGGCCGGTATTCCCGTTCATCCAACCGTTGAAGACAAAGGCATGTCCGAGTTCATGCACGAACACACTGAGGGCATCAGTTCGGCTGGGTGGGATAGGATCGGTCCGCTTGGTGGGATTGGGATCAAACCACAGATTGGTCGTGAGGTAATCCGGGTTGATCGTGATGTGTATATCGGGCGTCGCGCCATTCACATCCATTCCCGTTCGCAGTTCGTAGATCGCGCCTTGTTCGAAGATGTCGCGCGTCCCATTGTTTCGAACAAAGCCGGTGGTCACGCTCCCGCCTGGTGCATAAGGGACGGCGTTTGAGAAGGACACTTCCACCTCAATCGAGCCGTTGCCGCCGAGGAACCGCGCCCATTGCTTGCCGGCTGCCTGAATGCTCGAAGTCAGGTTTGCGTAATACGCCGCCTGCGTCCCGCCGGGATCGCTAAACGTGACGGGAAAATCAATAGCTCCCGATGCAGTCCTCGCGCTCAGGAGCAACAAGATCGCCCCATTCGCAAGCCAACGAATAGCAGCAGTATTCATCGCGGTGAAACCTCAGCCGGACGAGTCCGTTGAGATTATCGACCACGATCAGCGGCGACAAGAATGAAATGCCAAGGCGAATTCCCGCCTAACGAGTCCTGATTCCTTCCGCGATGTTGACCTTGAAGGTTTGTTTCTCCTTCGTTTTGCCGAAACTCATTTCCGCGGTGTAATCGCCGCTCGGCACGAGACGTTTCGCATCAATCCCGCCGTAGGTTGTCAGCACATCCTTCGTCGGCAACAGGTCCCAATTCAGTCTCGTTAGACCTTGCGGCGGTGTCGTCTTCAAATTCGCCACCGGCGATCCGTTTGCGTTCGTGATCGCGATTTTCATTTCATCGCCCGTGTATTCTTTCACCCACACGGTAAAGACCGCGCCTTCCGGCGGATTCTTCCCGCGATATTGGCCTTTGCCCGCCCATTCGACCCAGCCGGGCAATTGATACGCGCCGTTCACGGGCAAGACCGGAAACAAATGCGCCGGTTGCGCCGCGACTTCCGGCGTCAGCTCGCGTAGCGGTCGCGTGTCATCAATAATGCTGATGCTGCGACCGTGTGTGCCAATGACGAGATCGCTCGTGCGCGGATGAATTTGCAGATCATCCACGCGCACCGCCGGCAGATCGCCGAAGCGCATCCATTTCGCACCGCCATCAAACGAGGCGAACAAACCGAAATGCGTGCCGCAATATAGAAGGCGCGGATTTCCCGGATCTTCCCGAATGACTTCGACCGGCGCGTAAGACGGAATCCCCTCGCCCACCACGCTCTGCCAGGTCGCGCCGCCATCGGTCGTGCGCGCGATCATCGGCCGATCGTCGCCCGCGCGATAGGCATTCACGGCGACATACGCGACCTTCGGATCGTGATGACTCGGCTCGATGCGCACGACCCATTGGTCACGGAATGGCTCGGGTAAATTCTGCGTCAGCTCGGTCCATTTCTGTCCGTCGTTTTCGGTAACCCAGAGCCGTCCATCGTCTGTCCCGGCCCAGAGCAAACCAGCTTTCATGGGCGATTCGGCTAACGAGTAGACCACACCGTAATTTTCCGCGCCGCTTCCGGTGGCAGTTGTTTTGGAAGGATCATTCCGGGTGAGATCAGGACTGATGAGCGTGGCATCTTCACCACGATTCGTTAGGCGAAAAACGCGATTGCCCGCCAGATACAAGACGCCCTGCGTGTGTTTGCTCAGAACCATCGGTGAATTCCAATGCCAGCGATACGCGGGCTGACCTTCCGCCGGCGCGGGGCGCAACTGGCGCAGTTCGCCCGTGCGCGTGTTCATGCGATGCATCGATCCTTCCTGGCTCTCGGCGTAAAGAATGTCGCGATCGGTCGGATCGAAGAGAACATAAAATCCATCGCCGCCGCCGAGATTCGTCCAATCACCATTCGTGATCCCGTCTTTGTTTTGCACGCCGCTCGGACCAACAAAATTGCAGTTGTCCTGCAGACCGCCGCCGATGCGGTAGAACGGCTGCGAATCATCGACCGAGATACGGTAATATTGGCCGCACGGAATGTTGTTGAGATGGTCCCAGCCTTTGCCCGCGGCAAAGCTTTGATAAACGCCGCCGTCGTTGCCTAGCACGAGGCGCTGACACACCGGCGGTTTCGGCGGTTTGTTCTTGTCGTCGGTCGGCTTCGACGCTTTCGGCGGTGGCGCGCTGTTGGGTTGAATGACCAGTGCATGACAATCCGGATGCGTTTTCTCCGTCAGATCTTCGCGAAAAGTTTTCCCGCCGTCGTCCGAAACGAGCAGGGCAAACCCGAGCACGTACACACGCTGATCATTCACCGGATCGATGCGGATCTGGCTGAAATAAAACGGCCGCGGACAGACATCGCTGGTACGCGTCCACTTTTCGCCGCCATCTTCCGAGCGGAAAACGCCGCCGCGTTTGCTCGTGATATCGCGAATGTCGGAGGCGCCGCCTTCATCGCTTTGCACCACGGCCATGACGATTTTTGGATTGCTCGCCGAAACACTCAGACCGATGCGACCAGTCTGCGTCGGCAAACCATTCGTTAGCTTCTTCCAGCTTCCGCCGCCGTTCGTGCTCTTGAAAATTCCGCCGACATCCTCGCCATCCGTCGCGGCCGCGCCGTAAAGGAAAGTCCACGGCGTGCGTTGCCGCGCGTAAAGCGCCGCATAAACGATTTCCGGATTCGAAGGATCGAACGCGACATCACAAGAACCGGTGCGCGCCGCCGCGCGACCCTGGGCCTGTAAAATCGGTTTCCAATTTTTTCCGCCATCGGTCGTTTTGAAGAGACCGCGCTCGCCGCCATCGACCCACAGATGGCCGGACGCCGCCACATAGGCGACGTTCGGATCTTTCGGATTCACGATGATGCGCCCGATCGCGCGCGAATCTTTCAGGCCGACATTTTCCCAGGTGCTGCCGCCGTCACTCGAACGATAAACGCCGTTTCCCCATCCCGACGAATTTCGATCGTTCGCTTCGCCAGTGCCGACGTAGACGACATCGGAATCGGAAGGCGCAATCGCGATCGCGCCAATCGAAAGCGCGCTTTCCTTATCGAAAATCGGATCGAACGACGCGCCGTTGTCTCCCGTCTTGAAAACGCCACCGGTCGCGGTGCCGACAAAGAAAACGCCTGGATTGCGCGGATCGACCGCGATATCCGATATGCGTCCGCCCATCACGGTCGGTCCGATCGCGCGTGCCTTCAGGCCCTTAAAAAGGACCTCCGTCAGCGGTGGTGGCGTGGCCGGCGGCGGCGGAATCTCCGGCTGGATTTGCGGCGCGGGCGATTGCTGCGCGCGCAGAACAGATGATGCGGAAACGAACGCGATGGCAAAGAGGACACGACGAAACATGGCGGACGTTAGCACTAGTTCGCTCTGTCGCCACGTCCCCGCGGGACGTGTTTGATCCGCACGGCCCTTAGGAGCGCGGCTACAATTTCCGACAACCCACGACCAGCGTCCGGCCTAACAAGAGATCGCGGCGGTTCATTTGCCTAACGAATGGTTCGTTGCGCTCGTCCAGCGTCCGGTATTTCTCGCGTTCCCTGCGCAATGCCCACATTTCGTAAATGCGAATCGGCAGCCAGAGAAGTGCGAGCGAAAACCACGAGCCGCCTTGCAGTTTATCTGCCGACGGATTAATCGCGCTGAAGCCGGCGCCATGCAGCGCGTGCGCCAGATAAAAATAACCGACCGGATTGATGTGTCCGTGCGTGGAGTGAACGCGATGGTCGTCCAGCTTGAGCGGCCCGAACATGTTGAAGAAGCCGAATAGCAAATAGCGCAGACGCGAGCCGAGATTGAGCACGTTCGGTGTGCTGACCACGAAAATACCGCCCGGCCGCAGAACGCGCGCGATCTCACGCAGCGGCGCACGAAAATCTTCCAGGTGCTCGATCACTTCCGTGCACGTGACCAGATCGAACGATTCGTTAGGATACGGCAGCGGTCCCGTGTTCAGGTCAACCACATCGACCTTCAGATCCCCGATCGTCATTAGGTCATCGCGATAATCGCAGGCACGCACTTTCACCTGAAACTCGCGCATGACGCGATCGATCAACTCGCCGTTGCCCGCGCCGACATCGAGATAATCGCCGTGCAGTTGCGGCGAGAGTTCGCGGATTTTTGCGACAACGGCCCGAATGATCGATCCCGTGCTGAGTCCTTCCTCCGGCAGACGCGCCATGGACGTTTCGCCGCGCGCATGCGCCTCCTGCCGTTCCGTTTCCCGCAAAGCGCGCCGCTCTTCCTGGGTCATTTGACTCATCCCGCCTGCATCTTAATGACCATGGTGCGGTTTACCAGTCGCGCGGCGTGGCCGTACATTCTTCTCTTGCTCGCGCTGCCGGCAATCGTGGCATGGTGGCTCATGATCCGCATGCCAGGCAAGAGCGCAGCTGAAGCCTTGCCCAGCCTAACGAGTGCTGAATCTACCCTGCGCGACGAACTGCGCGCTGATGTGCAAAAACTCGCCGGCGATATCGGCGAACGAAATCTTGCGAAATATGCCAGCCTGCAGGTCGCGGCGAATTTCATCGAGCACTCGTTAGGCGAAACCGGACTGCAACCGCGCCGGCAAGGTTATCAGTTGCAGGGCAAGCTTTGCGAAAATATCGAAGTCGAAATTCCCGGCACGAAACCGGAAGTCGTCGTGATCGGCGCGCATTACGACACCGTTCCGGATTGTCCGGGCGCGAACGACAACGGCAGCGGCGTCGCCGCCTTGCTCGCCCTCGCCCGGCGCGCGCCGAAGAATCCCGCGCGCACCCTGCGCTTCGTTGCATTTGTGAATGAAGAGCCCGGTCATTTCATGTCGGAGCAAATGGGCAGCGTGGTTTACGCCACGGCGTGCAAGGCGCGCGGCGATCACATTACCGCGATGATCAGTCTCGAAACGATCGGCTATTATTCGAATGCACCCGGCTCACAGAATTATCCGGCACCTGGTCTCGGCATGATGTATCCGACCACCGGTAACTTCATCGGCTTTGTCGGTAACGTTTCCTCTCGAGCACTCGTTAGGCAGGCGCTGGGAATTTTTCGCCGCGACGCCACCATTCCGTCGGAAGGCGCGGCCTTGCCTTCCGTCATTCCCGGCATCGGCTGGTCCGATCACTGGGCCTTCTGGCAGCAGGGTTATCCGGCGATCATGATCACCGACACGGCGCCGTTCCGTTACCCACATTATCACGAACCAACCGACACGCCGGACAAACTCGATTACGACTCGATGGCGCGCGTGGTCAGTGGAATGGAAAAGGTAATCGTCGGCCTAACGAGTGATTGAGGCACACCGCAGAAAATAATTCTTGCCAGAGCGCAAGCCGGGATGCTCAAGATCAGTCGTTTCGCAACGGAGCCCAGGGCCGGCGAAGCGTGTCATGATTCAAGCGAAACTCGACCACGTTTTCGAACCAATCGGAAAGCGATTGCAGGCCAGTCACATGGCGCGGCTCGGCATCCGTCGCACGATGCGGGTCGCGCATTTTTACAATCGCATCAAGTATCGGCGCGAGGACAACTGGCGCTCGCGGCTTTATCGCAACCAGCTAGCCGAATTGCTCGCGGAAAATGGCCCGCTCACGCGGCCGAAAATCAAACTCTCCGACGGCTGGGCGATCGACGATTCCATGTCGCTCCCTCATTTGCAGCGCATCCTGGAAGACTCGGAGAAAATCATCGCCGAACGCCGTGGAGTGCGACTTTCCGAGAAAGGAAAATATCGCAGCCACTTCCAGGACCTTTGGACGCCGGCGGACGCACAAACCTATCCGGCGTTTTTGGATTTTGCCACTTCCAGCGACCTGCTCGCGACCGTGATGGATTATCTCAAGACCATTCCCGTGCTGACCGATAAGTTCCCGTCAGGAATTCGTTTTGTGGAATCGAACGCTGCTTTCGATGATAAGCCGGATAAACTGCACGATAGCCAGCTCTACCACATCGACTACTATTCGCTGCCGAATGTTTACGTCCTGGTCTTGCTGCGCGATACCACTTCGGAAAATGGCCCTTGGACTTTTCTACCGCGCTCAGCCTCGGAGGGCGTTTCCCGGAAGCTAAGTTACTGGACGAAGAAACGCGGTTATCGACTGAGCGACGAACAGGTTTACTCGGTAGCTAGTCGTGAAGAAGCGATCGAGTTCACCGGCAAACGCGGTCGAGTCTTGTTCATCGAATCCTCCGGCTGCATGCATTTTGGTAGCCGCAATTGCGTTAAGCCACGCTTTCAATTGATGCTCGGTTATTCCGGCATCTGCCGCACCGACTTCAATGAAACCTTTGTGCCCGGGCAAAATTATCCGGTGCGGCCCGAGGATTCGCGTCTGCGCAAGATGGTGCTGACGAAAGACCTGTTACCGGGAAAAAAAGTAGATCTTCTCTAGCGAATATCGACGCGAATCCAGTTCGACGGCTGGGCGGCGGGATTGCCGCCCGCATCCACCGGGACGACGCGCAGATAAAGTTGCGATGGCGCGGACGTGTTGCCGAGATTTTTCGCGAGCGAATTGAATTCGACCGAGAAGAAATTCTCCAGCGTTGGCGATGAGGCGTTGATGGAGGCATCGCCGTAAGCAATCAGGCCCGCCGGTGGAAAATGATTCGCGTCATCGACAAATGGCGCGGTCGAAATTTCCCAGCGCGCGGCGCGCGGTTTCGCACCCGAAGTTCGCCAGAAAAATTGCCAGCGGCGCGCGCCATCCGCGTCAGTCGAAACTTCCACGCGAGTCTGGTCGAAGGTACGAGTCTCGCGTGTCATTTCGCCATTCCAGGCGCGCAAGGAAGTCGGGCTGATCTCGCGCGGCGCGTCCGCACCCGGCGGCGTGTAGCTGACCGGCACCGGCACATTGCCGCTGGGAAGAAAGAGCGCCTTCGAACGCGGCACGGCATCGTAGCGCGGAATCATGGGAATGACGATGGGCGCACCGAGTTCGCCTGGCGCGGGTGGATTCGCGTCGATGTTTGTTTCCGCGCCCGCTTCTTCCGCGGCATCGGAGTTTTTTGGCAACGGCGGAATCAAAACTTTCTCGGGAACTTTTCGTGTCGCGGTGGAACTGACCACGTTGCTCTGCGATTTCGTTTTGTTCGAAGGTGTGGACGAACCAGTGCGATAACCTGGACCCATGGCCGGCGAGGGAGGCTCGAGGAACGCGCCGGGTGTGTAGACGCGCTCAGGAGCACCGCCAGGATTGACGATCACGCGCGATGGTCCGGCATTCGGAACAGAGTAGGCGTTGCCCGTTCGTGGCGCATTCGTGCCGCGACCTACGTTGGGTCCGAAGGTCGGCCCGGTCGGCTGCGCGTCCGAGGTGCTCGAGCGTGATGACGGTTTCGTGGAAGAGCCGCTGACGACTCCCTGGTGCTCACCTTTAGGCTTTGAAGCCGGGATCGGCGTGGGTGTGGAGAATCGACGGATCGAAGTTTGATCCACCCGCGTGAGCGTCTTCCTCATTTTTGGCGAGGGTGAGGGATCCGGATTGGCTCGCGTAAGGCCCGGCGCGAGCAAGAGAGCGAAAACAAAAATTAATCGAGTCATGGCAATCTCCTTTTCTCGCGCGTTCCAACTCGCGCTTAGTAGCCTGACTGACTGACTTCCCTTTTAGACTCGTTAGGCGTTGAAAGCAAATGGGAAGTGCCGCGGCGGAGATCGTGCGCGAGCGCTTGAGTGCGTTTCGCGACACGGCTACGATGGGCGAACGATGCGCATCCTTATTGTCGAAGACGAAACCAAACTGCGAAACTTTCTCGCCAAAGGATTACGGGAAGCGGAGTTCGCCGTGGAAACAGCCGCGGATGGCGAAGCCGGCCTGGCCGTGGCGCGCGCGACGCGTTTCGATCTGCTCATCGTCGATGTCATGCTCCCGAAAAAAGATGGCTGGGATTTGGTGAAAGAACTCCGCACCGGAGGAGTGCAAACGCCGATCTTGTTTTTGACCGCGCGTGACAGCGTGAAAGATCGCGTGAAAGGCCTCGACCTCGGCGCGGATGATTATTTGATCAAGCCATTCGCGTTTGCCGAATTGCTCGCACGCATCCGCACCTTGCTGCGCCGTTCCTCCGGACAGGAAGAAGAACACTTGCGCGTGGCCGATTTGGAAATCGATACGCGCCGGCACAAGGCCACGCGTTCCGGCACGCCGCTTAATCTCACGCCGAAAGAATTTCTTCTCCTCACTCATTTGGCGCGCTCGCCCGGCGAAGTTGTGTCGCGCTCGGAAATCGTCGAGCAGGTCTGGGACATCGGTTTTCAGCCGGGCACGAACGTGGTCGATGTGATTGTGCGGCGGCTGCGCGCGAAGGTGGACGATCCGTTCGCGAAAAAACTGGTGAAGACAATTCGCGGCGTTGGCTATGTCCTCGAAGCCAGGTAGCGCGCGCTCCATCGCGTCGCAGCTCGTCATTCTTTTCACCCTGGCGGCGACGCTGCTGCTGTGCTGTGGGTTCGCGATTTTCTACGTTGTCGTCATCCGGCACGCGCTGGAGGAGGACAACGAAATGCTGGCCGACAAGATGGCCGCAGTGCGCGCCGATCTGGAACGCGCGCATGGCCCGCAACTGCTGGCCGACGAATTGAACCTTCCGCGCAAAGGCGAGCGCGTCGTCTACTGGGTGCGCGTGCTCGATGCCGCGGGAAAGATGCGCGCGGAGGCGAATGGCATGCCCAGGGATCTGCGCGCGGAAATTTTTCCGACCCCGTTGCCTAACGAGTCGTCGACGCCGAAGGAATTTCGCGCCGGGCGGAATTTCTTCGCCCTGGCCAGTGCGCGCGAATCGATCGATGGACAGGATTACATCATTCAGGTGGCGCAGGATCGATCGAGCGACCGGCAATTCACGCGCTGGCTGCGCATCCTCCTGTTCAGCCTGATCGCGCTGGGCGCGCTCGCCTCCGTGCTCATCGCCGTGCGCGTGACCCGGCGTGGGTTGCGGCCGCTGGTCGACATGACGCAAGCGCTCGAACGCGTGGGACCGAAACGCTTGCACGAGCGCGTGCCGCCCGCCGGCTGGCCGCGCGAATTGCAACCGCTGGTCGTGGCCTTCGACCAAATGCTCGACCGCCTGGAAGATTCCTTCACGCGGCTCTCGCAATTTTCCGCCGATCTTGCGCATGAATTGCGCACGCCGATCGCGAATCTGCGCGGCGAATCGGAAGTTGCCCTAACGAGACCTCGAACGACGGACGAATATCGCGAAGTCATCGAATCGGGCGTGGCCGAATGCGAGCGACTTTCCGGGATCATCGAGAATCTTCTTTTTCTCGCGCGGGCCGAAGCGGCCGATGGACCGGTGGAACGCAAGGTTTTCGATGGCCGGTCGGCTGTGCAAAAAATCATCAGCTATTATGAGAGCGTCGCGGAAGAGCACGGCATCACGCTTTCGCTGCAAGGCGACGGCGAGATTTATGCCGACCAGCTTTTGTTCAGCCGCGCGCTTGGCAACCTGGTCGAGAACGCGCTGCGTTACACGCCGGACGGCGGAAAGATCGCGATCGCGCTGCAAAACAACGCGGCCGAAAGTTCGATCACAGTCAGAGACAACGGCGCCGGCATTGCCGCGCAGCATTTGCCGCGGGTGTTCGATCGTTTTTATCGCGCCGATTCTTCGCGCAGTTCAAAAGGAAGCGGACTCGGCCTGGCGTTGGTCAAATCGATCATGGATCTGCACGGCGGCACGGCCACAATGGAAAGCACACCGGGCGACGGAACACTCGTTAGGCTAAATTTTCCGAACGAGAGCAAATCGCGGGCGGCCGTTGCTTAACGAGCTGCTCAATCTTCCTTACAAAAATGTCATTGTCAGCCACCTGACAATCTTGTAAGGACGCGCATGCGCAAATTCCCAGCCGCTTTAGGGCGGTCTTTCCTAATCGCTCCGTCCCTGTTCGTCGCCGCCGTGTTTCTCCCGCAATCGCTCCGTGCCCAAAGCGCCGACCAGTCTGGCGTCATTGTCACCGCGAACGAACTACCCAGCGCCTACGGCGCGCCGCCGGCATTTTCGCGCACGCGCTTTTCGCCCACTACGACCGCTTATGTCCTGCCGCCCGGCGGATGGCTGGCCGCGACCATCTGGGAAGGCGATTGGCTGCGCCACGGTGTTTCGACCGATCACAACATCACGCAGGAATTTGAAGTGGGCCTGCCGCACCGTTTCGGGATCGCGGCGGAGTTTGATGCCAACGTTTTCGAAGACACGCGCCAGGCGAAATCGATCAGCCTCGAAGCACGCTATGCCCTGGCGGACTGGAACAAGATACCGCTCAACCCGACCCTGTTCTTCGAGTACAAATTCGGCATCGGCCAGGTTCTGCATGACGAAAAGATTGGCGTATCCGGCGAAGGCGACATGCCGCCGCCAGACGAATTAAGGCGAAAGCTGAGCGGCAGCCATCATTCACGGCGCGCTCAGGAAGATGACATGGGAGACGAAGACGAAGCAGAATTCCCGAGAGATCTTCCGGACGCCGTCGAAGGTCGCCTGCTCCTGGCCCAGGATTTCGGCGAGCACGTCGAGTGGGCTTTCAATGCCTTCTTCGAACAGGAAGTCAGCGGCGATCGCGGACGCGAGTGGGGCTTCGCCCAAACCATCAATATACCAGTCACGCACGACGAAAAGGTGAAAGTCGGCGTGGAGATGGAATACAAGAATTTCACCGACAAAGATACGCGCGACGATGCCGATAATCGTTTCGTCATCGGGCCGAGCTTCTCCTGGAAACCGACCCGCTACACGCAGCTCGATATCGCACCGCTCTTCGGCGTGACTGACGATTCCCCGCGCGCGCAGGTCTTCGTCGTCTTCTCCATGGCCTTCGGTGGTGGAGCGCACGAAGCGGAAGCGCCGGTTTCCACCCGCAATCGTTAGCCTAACGAGTAGTTAGTTGGTTCAAGGCGGGCCGGTGCGCGGAACTGGGGTCGCGTCTAAACATTTGACATTTCGCGCTTCAGCCTGGCCAGTTCTTTCGGCGCTGCCTGGTTGATGCGGCGAATGCGCTGGGCCACCGCCTGGTAATCCATGCCGCCAAATAGTTCGCCAATTTCGCGGTGGCCGAGAGCGCATTTGTCCCACAGCAGCGCCATGGCCAGGTTGCGCGCCTCCAGGCCGTAACCGCCACGGTCCAGTAGTGTTTTCGTCGACACGCCGTAGCGCTGCGCGACCAATCGGATGACCTCAGCCGGAGCGACCTCCTTTCGTCCCACGGCGCGCGGCGACCATTGCGCGTCCGGGTCGATTGAGCGCGACAACTCGATCGTGCACTTCTTGCATGAAACGCTCACTGCCGAGGAAAGCCTGCCACTGCACGGCCTCGAAAGGATTGGCAATTTCGCGCAGCAAACCTTCTTCAACGAACTTCCGGTAACGCAGCCGTTGGCCGCGCTTGGCAGGGTGCATTTCGCCTAGGACGAGATCTTCTTTGACAAAGGGAAACGGCTTCTCCAAGCCAGCGTAGCCGCGATAACTGCTCCAGCGAAATCCGCGCAAGTGCGCGCGACGTTGCGCGAGCCGGCCGGCTCCCAGACGCGCGCCCCGCACTGGATTGAGATGCAGGTAGCGACTCAAGCCAAGCAGATGCTCGCCGCCTTCGACGAGGAAGCTCTTGTACCTTCCCTGAAAGAGAGGTCCGCTGCGAGCATGTCGCCAGTTAAAGTAAACCGTGTAGCTCACCATCAGCCAATGCATCCACCGGCCGAGGTTCGCACGCCGCGTCCGCGCCAGGAGGTGAAAATGATTGTTCATCAGGACAAAAGCGTGCACTTCGACATCGAAGCGGCTGGCGGAAGCGGCCAGCATCTCCAGGAATTTCGTGCGATCGACGTCGCTGGCGAAGATGGCTTGCCGGTCGTTGCCACGTCCGAGCAGGTGATAAATCGCGCCCTCAAATTCCAGCCGCAAAGGACGCGCCATAGCCCTTTTTAGAAAGCTAGATTAGAAATGTCAAATGTTGAGAAGCGACCCCATCCGTTCGCCCCATCGTCCGAAGCGGGCCACGCAGCTCTGGCGATAGTCCAGTCTCGAATCGAGGGATTTGCTGACTGTCACGATACGCGCTGGTATCGCGCGCTATGATGCACTACAAACAAGCGCATGTTGTTTCTTCGCATCGGTGCGGCGTTCTGTTTTCTGGCCGTGGCGCTGGGCGCTTTCGGCGCGCACGGCTTGAAAGGGTTGCTCCAGGCTAACGACACGTTGGAGATCTGGAACAAGGCCGTGCTCTATCACCTCGTCCATGCCGTCGCCCTGGTGGCGCTGGCCTTGTCCGCGACGGCGAACCGTGGCGTGTTCTACTTTCTGGCTGCGGGCATCGTGATTTTCAGCGGCAGTCTTTACCTGCTCGCGTTGACGAATGTGCGCTGGCTGGGCGCGATCACGCCGCTGGGCGGCCTGTGTTTTCTCGTCGGCTGGGGCTGGCTGTTCATCTGGCCGAGTCGTTAGACGCACTTGATTTAGAGCTTCAATCTGAAATAGCGTCTCACACATTGAGAGACCGAATCGTGGCCGGTGGGACTTCATCCTCGTGATCTTGTTCCTGAACTGTTAACCTCGCCGGGAAATATGTTCGACCTTTTCCAGAAAGAGAAAGCGCTCGAGACTGTCGTGATTTTCATCGCGACGTATTTGATCGCGCTGGCGATTGGCCGTCTCATGAAACGACGCGGCGGCGTGCCTTTCGGAATTCAGTATCAGATTTTCTGTCTGGCGCTCGCTTTCTACGCCGCGATCCGCGTTTGGGGATTGGCCGTTCCGTGGGGTGGACATGTGGGCGCGCTGCTGGTGCTGCTGAGCACGGCCGTGATCGTGGCGCTGCTGGATCGTTATTTGTGGGATCAATACTTCCAAGAGCGCAAGCACATCATCATTCCAAGATTGCTGCGCGAAACGGTTGCCCTGGGCCTGTTCCTGGTCGCGCTGCTCCTCGTACTCAGTTTTGGTTATCACGCCGAGACGGCAACTGAAAGGTGTGCTGGCCGGTTCAGGCGTGGTCGCAATTATCCTCGGCTTTGCCGCGCAAAATTTTCTCAGCAGCCTCTTTGCCGGCCTCTCTTTGCAAATCGAGCGGCCATACCAGGTGGGCGATTGGCTTAAGATCGGTGAGACCTATGGCGAGGTGATGGAGATTCATTGGGGAGCGACCAAGCTGCGGACCAACGATGCCATTACCCTGCACATCCCGAACAATGAGATGGTCAAGCAGACCATCACGAACCTGAGTTATCCGAACCCGTCGCATTACATGCGCTTGCATATTAGCGCGGAATACGACGCCCCGCCGAATCGCGTGAAGGATGCGCTGCTCCGGGCCACGATGCAGGTGCGGGGGGTCGAGAAGAATCCACCGCCACAGGTCTTCCTGAGCGAGTACGGCGACTCGGCCATTGTTTACCAGATCAAGTTCACCATGACGACGCACGCCGGTTACTACGAAGTGCGCGACGCCATCTACACCAATGCCTGGTATGAATTCCGCCGGCGCAAAATCACCATTCCTTTCCCGCATCGCACCCTGCACCTGGTGCGCAAGCAGCGCTCGCACGCGCAGGAAATGCGCAGCCGCGGCCACGGCATTCTCCGCCAGGAGCCGCTCTTCGCCTGCCTGAATGACGAGCAATTAACGACGCTGCTGACCAATTCGGATGCGAACCATTTTGGTCGCGGCGAAGCGGTGATCGAGGAAGGAACGGACGGCGACTCGATGTTCATCCTCCTGCACGGAACGGCGCAGGTCTCGGTCTCGAAGAATGGCTCGCTCGTGCGCGTGGGTCAGTTGCGCCAGGGCGATTGTTTTGGCGAAATGTCGCTGCTCACCGGCGAACCGCGCACCGCGACAGTGCGGGCGGAGAACGATTGTGAAGTGCTCGAGATCAGTAAACCGGTCATGGCGGATTTGCTGCGCTCCTCGCCCGAATGCCTGACGCAGCTGAGCGAATTGCTCGCTCATCACAAGATGGAGACGGAAGGCAAGTTGAAGGAAGTGCAGCTCCCGGAAGAGGAAGCTCAGATCGAACGCGAATATACCGCGACGTTCATGAAGCGGCTGCGCTCGTTCTTCGAATTATAACTGGCATATCGACTGGCCAACCATTCGTTAGCCGACAGCGACAAGGCGGTTGCCAGCGAGGGAAAAGTCCATAGAGTCCCGCGTTTCCATTCGGAACACTTATGACTTTCTTTGCTTTCTCCCTCCTGACTTCCGGTGTGCAAATCGCGCTGATCTGCGCCGTGGCTGGTTTGTTATTCGCCGGCATCCTGATCAAAATGCTGGTCAGCCAAATCCCCCGGCAACGAACGCATGCGGGAAATCGCCGGCGCCGTGCAGGAAGGCGCGAAGGCTTATTTGAATCGGCAGGTCGCGACGATCAGCGCCATCGCCGCGGTTATTTTTGTTCTGCTGCTCATCTTCAAGGACCACTTCTTCAAGACTGGATTGACCTCAATTGGTTTTCTCATCGGCGCTTTCTGTTCGTTAGCCGCCGGTTACATCGGCATGCGTATCGCGGTCATCACGAATACGCGCACCGCGCAGGCCGCGACCAGCTCGCGCACCGCGGCGTTGCGAGTTGCGTTCAATGGCGGCGCGGTCACCGGTCTTCTCGTCGTCGGGCTGGCCCTGCTCGCGGTTGGAGTTTTCTATCTTATCGTCGGTCCTGAGCGCGCGGTCAGCAGCCTCATCGGCCTCGCGCTCGGCGCAAGCTTGATCAGCGTCTTCGCGCGACTGGGTGGCGGAATTTATACCAAGGCGGCTGACGTCGGCGCCGATCTCGTGGGCAAGATCGAACAGAATCTCGAAGAAGATGATCCGCGCAATCCGGCGACGATCGCGGACAACGTGGGCGACAACGTCGGTGATTGCGCCGGCATGGCGGCGGACGTTTTTGAAACCTACGCAGTCAGTTTGATCGGCGCGATTTTGGTCGGCGCGCTCACCATCGCGGGCAACACGGCGGCGGTGATTTATCCTTTCATTCTCGGCGGCATTTCCGTGCTGGGCGCAATTCTCGGAATCATCTTCGTCAACATCACCAAGATGAAACCGGGCGCGGCCTTGATGGGCTCGGTCGGCGCGAGCGCAATCGTTTCGGCGGTATTGTTCTGGCCCGCGACGCACAAATTTTTCCCCGAAGGCGTAACCATCGCCGGAATGAATCGCTCGGCCAACGCCATCTACTTCTGCGCGCTGGTCGGATTGTTCATGACCTTCATCGTCGTGGTCATCACCAATTACTTCACCTCAACGGCGTATCGTCCGGTGCGAAAAATCGCGAAGGCATCTGAGACTGGACACGCTACGAACATCATCGCCGGCCTCGCCATCGGACAGCACGCCACCGCGTTGCCGGTCGCGTTCATTGGTCTTTCGATTTTGGTTAGCTTTCATTTCGCCGGTCTTTACGGAATCGCCATTGCGGTCATGAGCATGTTGTCGATGGCGGGAATCATCATCTCGCTCGATGCCTTCGGACCGATCACGGACAACGCCGGCGGCATCGCGGTCATGAGCCAGTTGCCGAAGGAAGTGCGCGACACGACGGACGAGCTCGACGCCGTCGGCAACACCATGAAGGCGGTAACGAAAGGTTACGCCATCGCATCGGCCGGTCTGGCGGCGCTGGTGCTGTTCGGTTCTTACGTGGAAGAATTGCGCGCGCACTATCTCGCGACAGGTCGCACCTACACTTTCGATTTTTCGCTGAACGATCCGAAAGTCATCATCGGTCTCTTCATCGGCGGATTGCTCCCATTCATCTTCACCGCATTTAGCATGGACGCGGTCGGCAAAGCAGCCGGCGCGGTCGTGCGCGAAGTGCGGCGGCAGATCCAGGCCAAGCCGGGAATTCTTACCCACACCGACAAACCCGACTACGGCGTGTGCGTCGATATCGTGACGAAAGCCGCGCTGCGCGAAATGATCATCCCGGCATTGCTGCCGGTTGCGTTTGTCGTGGTCGTCGCGGCGACCAAACAGCTCGGTCCTGTCGTGCTTGGCGGATTGCTCGTCGGCACAATCGTTACCGGTCTTTTCGTAGCCATCGCCATGACATCGAGCGGCGGTGCGTGGGACAACGCGAAGAAATACATCGAGGAAGGAAATCTCGGCGGCAAGGGATCGTTCGCACATGCGGCGGCGGTGACCGGCGACACGGTGGGTGATCCTTACAAGGACACAGCCGGACCGGCGATCAATCCGATGATCAAGGTCGTGAACATCGTCGCGATTCTAATCATTCCGATTTTCTTTTAGCGTCCGCGGGGCATCGGCCCGACAATAACGACATGGCACAACCACCGGGTGATTTCCAAATCGCGCCTGTAGCACAACCGTTGGCGCGCAAAGAACCGACGCGACCCGATCCCGGCTCGACGCCGTTCAAGATCGTGGTCGATCCGGAAATGCGGGCGAAATTGCGCCGCGCACTTTTCGAATTGATCGACTATCACGACGAAGCGCTGGCGGAAAATTTCGCCGCCGGAAAACTCGAGCTCGAGTCCTACAAGGAATACATCGAACTGTTCGCGCGCAGTTTGAAGGAAACGATGGAGAGCCGAGAAGGTGTGGCGCATCTTTTGCGCGCGGCGGGGTTCGATGTCCGCACCGAAGAGATCAATCTCAACCCTGAGCTGCGCTGGAAACGCGGCGTGCCGGGCGCGTTCGGCCGCACTTTGTTGTAAGCAAAATCGCTGATTTTCCTGGCTCCAACGCCACTGAAACTTCCCGTGGCGCGCAAATGGCTTTTGCACTAGCCTCGCTGCCAAAATTTCTCCTGCCATGCCTACCGTATTGCTCATCGAAGACGACGACGAGAGTCGCCGCGCCACCGGCGATCTCTTCTCGCGCCAGAAATGGACTGTCCTCGAAGCGGGCGACGGCGAAGCTGGAATCGATCTCGCGCTAAAACATCGGCCCGAAGTTATTCTGTGCGATTTGCTCATGCCGAAGGCGAACGGCTTCCAGGTTTGCCGGGCGCTTCGTCAACAGCTCCAGCCGGCCAAGATCATTGTCATTTCGGGACGCGACTACGGGATTGACCGGGACAGCGCGATCGAGGCTGGCGCGGATGAGTATTTGGTCAAGCCGGTCACGTGGGAGCTTCTTTCGTCGTCGATCGAGCGGGTGATGAAGGAGGTCCCGCACAAACCGATCAACCACCATGCGCCTTCGGCTTTTCACACTCCTTCCACGCGATTGCGCTTGTGGGGCGTGCGCGGCTCCATTCCCGTGCCGGGTCCCTCGACCGTGCGTTACGGCGGCAACACCAGTTGCGTGGAGATTCGCGCCGATGGCGAAATCATCGTGCTCGATGCCGGTTCCGGAATTCGGCTGCTCGGCACGGCACTGGAGGAGGAATTCGGGGAACAACAAGTGAAGCTAACCTTGTTGATCACGCATACGCATTGGGATCACATCCAGGGACTGCCGTTCTTCCTGCCGGCCTACAACGAGAAGAATCAGATTCGCATTCTCGGCTACGAAGGCGCGCGCGTCGGGCTGGCCAGCATTCTTGCCGGACAAATGGAGACGCCATTCTTTCCCGTGAGCCTGAAAGAATTGCCCGGACACATCGCGATCGAAGAACTGAAGGAGATGGAATTCTCAATCGGAAAGGTTCGGGTGCGCGCGAAGTTCGCCAATCATCCGGGCATTTGCGCAGGTTATCGCCTGACCACCAGCGGCGGATCGATCGCCTACTTTCCCGACAACGAACCGTACGAATTGCTCAAGATGCACATCGCCGATCGCGATCACACCAGCCTCGACGAAGCGCGTGAGTTTGCGCGAGCAGAACGCGCCAAGCTGGTGGAGTTCCTGCGCGACGTGGACGTCCTGATCCTCGACACGCAATACACCGATGAGGAATACGAAAAGCATGTCGGCTGGGGACACGGCTCGCTCAGTCGCGTCGTTTCACTCGCACTCGAAGCGAAGGTCAAACGCCTGATTCTTTTCCATCACGATCCGCAGCACGACGACGACAAGATCGACGAAATGCTGGAACGTGCGCGCCTGCTTGTCGTCGAAAGCGGACAGCCACTCGAGGTGGAAGCCGGGCGCGAAGGCGCGGAAGTCTGGCTGGCGCGTAAGTAACCATCTCTTGCCCACCAGCGGAATCGGCCTAGGTTTTGCGTCCCTTGCCTCGTAGTGTAACGGTAGCACCAGAGATTCTGGATCTCTTTGTCTAGGTTCGAATCCTAGCGAGGCAGTAATTTTGTAAGTGTAGCAGCCCCCCTCTTCTGATACCTAATGCACGATCTCGCTCTCCCCATTGAGCAATCGAAGATGTCGCCTCCGCGTCTACTCGTAGTAAGATGCGTCGTTATCGCGCTGGGCTGCCTGGGTGTCTTTCTTCTTCCCTGGTATCTCCCGCCATCGCAGCCGACCGATTCCCTCTCCTACGTTTACGGATTCAACAACCAGGTCGCCTGGGCCGCTGCACTTATTACTATCGCCGCCTTGAGTCTCCTGGAGATTCTCCGGCGCAGAAATGCACCGCCAAACGCCGTCGCCGCGTGCCTCTCCGAGCTACTAACACTTACTTCCGAGAAGAAACGTAACACTCTGCTAGGCAAGACAGCGTTACTTGTCGGTGCACTATTCTTCGCCACGGCAGTGAGCTGGTACATCATCCTGCCTTATGCTGACTACGGCGAGATGTCTTACTTTACATCCCGCCTTGAGCTCATGGTTTTAGGCCATCAGCCCTACTCTGCTTTCGATTTCCTTTACGGGCCGCTGCTAATCTATCCGCAGTTCTGGCTATACCGGATTGCTTCCGGAGCGCTTTCCGTAGAACAAGCTTATGGCATTGCCTTTACCATCCATTTCGTGGGTGGACTCTTTCTTCTTTACCTCGCGTTCCGAAAGATCGGTGGCAAAGCCGACCTGACCCTGCCCTTCTTGTGCATTTGCGGGACGTTCTTCATCGCAATCTTTGCCGTGGGGCTTAATTACACGCTGGTCCGGTTTATCGGACCGCCGTTAGCTATCTTTTACCTCCACGCACTTGGATCGCATAAGACGGTGCTCCGTCGATGCGTGTTCTCCTGTGGATTAACCTTCTTAAACCTCCTGGTTTCTCCGGAGATGGGCATAGCTGCTTTCCTCTCAATCATTACCTACTTTGCCCTGCGCAAGGATATTTATCCTATTGGGGCTGCCATCCTGGGTCTCATTGCGGTCATTCAGCTATTTGGTTACAACTACTTCGAAGGTTTGATTAGTATCGGTGAGGGCGGAGCCAATTTTCCAATCTTTCCGACCGCCCATGTAATTCTTTATCTTGCTCTTCTAGGTCTGCTCCTTCCTCAACTTGCCGCGAATGAATGGTATGAACGCGGTGCGCAGCAGGGCGTGGCTGGAGCTTTGTTTGTCCTTTGCGCGACCACGCTGCCTGCTTCGCTCGGTCGATGCGACGCGGGCCATATCCTTTTCAATAGCCTCGGCTTATTCATTCTTGCCGCGGCCGTGCTGGCTAACTGGCCTTCACTACGGATTAGATGCCTGAGCTATAGCTACTATGCTGCGGCCTTCATTCTGGTGGCGGTGTTTTGTTTCTGGGGACATTACCATGAACTAATAATTGCCGCACTAAAGAATAGGCTAACTGTTATTAAGCAAGGTGATGCCTACCGGCACCAGCCAGGTGTCATTCAACTCAACCATCCACAGCTAGTCTTGAGCAAACCGGCTCCGCGGTTTTGGTCCGACCTGGAGGCACTTAAGAAGTATCCGTCTTTAGGGACTCCCGTCAGCTGCGAAATGGAGATCGACCATTTCCTCAAACTTTCCGAACGTTACACGCCGGCTTATCGGGTCAATCCGATCGAGATATTTGATCGAAAAGGTCTGAAGAAACAGATCACCGCGATCAGGAAGATGCCTCATCTTCTGATTCCGGAGAGCTATGCGCCCGATCTCGTTGAGCCGCTGGACGAGAAGAAGTATAACGCCGCTAATTCACGATTTCTCACCAAGCTATTCTTCTTTCCCGTGTCATTTAGCAAATGGCGGCATCCGCCCTTTCTGGGTCAACGCGAACTCGTCTCCTACATCTTCGAGCATTTCGAAGAACAGGAACGATGGCGACATTACATCGTCATGACTCAAAAAGACCCGGATGGCGGCGAAGCTAGCACCGACTAGGCCTTTTTCTTTTATCGCGGACAGCGACGATGCGGCAGGGCGATAAGCCTTCCGCCTTTCCAATCGAATTTTCCCTAACGATCATTGTCGTGATCTGAGCCACGCCGGGCGCGAAAAAACGATTGCAGAATCGCGGCACACTCGGCGGCGCGCACGCCGGTTGTGATTTCACAGTGATGATTGAGCGACGGCATTTGCAGAAGGTTTACGACTCCTCCGGCCCCGCCTCCGCGATCATCGGCACAGCCGAAAATCACTCGACGCACGCGCGTATGAACCAGGGCGCCGGCGCACATTGGGCAGGGCTCTTTGGTGACATACAAATCGCAATCGTTCAGCCGCCAATCGCCCACCGCTGCTTCCGCCTGCGTAATCGCCAGCATTTCCGCGTGGGCCGTCGCATCCTTCAGTAATTCCACCTGATTGTAAGCGCGTGCGATAATCCGGCCCGCACGCACCACGACCGCGCCGATGGGAACTTCCTCCAGCTTGTAGGCTTTCTCTGCCTGGCGCAGCGCTTCGCCCATGAAGTAATCATCGTCTTGCGTTTCGAGCATGCCGCGCAGATTAAACCAGAGATGACGCGCTGGCTTTCCCTTTTCGCGATGCGAAGTTCGCGATACAGCCGTTCGGTTACAGATCAACGATGCCAATACGTATGAAGAAATCACTCCTTGTTCCGTTGTTACTCTTCGCGTTGGGCAAAATTGCCCTCGCCGCGTCCGAACAGGAAGTCGTCGATAATTGCGCGGGAATCATTCGCGAATTTCGCGCCATGCCGGAGAAAAGCATTCCGCGCTCCATCCTGCGCAACGCGCGCGGGCTCGCCATCATGCAGGTGGTGAAAGTGGGATTCGGAATCAGCGGCAAAGGCGGCGAAGGCGTGGTCGTGGCCCGCACCGAGAACGGTTGGTCGGGTCCGTCATTCATCGGAACGGGTGGCGCCGGCTTCGGTTTGCAAATCGGCGCCCAGCTGACCGAATTTGTTTTTGTCCTGAACGACGACGACGCGTTGCGCGCATTCTCCAGAGACGGCAACCTCACACTCGGCACCGACGTGAGTGCGGCAGCCGGACCAGTGGGACGCGACGTGCAAGCCGGTGTGGCTGCCACCGCGGCCGTTTACACCTATAGCCGGAGCAAAGGACTTTTCGCCGGCGCCTCGCTCGAGGGCGCGGTGATCGCGACGCAGAAAACGGCGAACACGCGCTATTACGGACATCCTGTGCGCGCGCGCGAAATTTTATTCGGCGATATGGAGCCCCCGGCGGGAGCGAGCCGACTGCGCGCACTTCTCTCGCGCTGATATTTTCTTTACAAGCCGCGCCGCGATTCGCACGTTCGCTCTCGTGCGATCCGCCTTCATCTTTTCCTTCCTGCTCGCCTTGGCCGGCATCGCACACGCGCAGGAGCAGGAGAAAAAACTTCTCGATCGCCTCTTGAAACCCGACATGACGCTGCAGAACGACGTGCAGAATAAGCAATTCACCGGTGCCGGCGGCGAAACCATCACCAAGAAGGCGCCAACAAAATCATTCTTCGTCGCGCCGAGAAAAGCCGAGAAGGGTTTTTGGAATACACGCCAGGTTTCGACGAAGGAATTCGGCACGGAAAATTCGCGCGATGCGCACAAGATGGCCGATCTCTCCACGCGCTCGCAGATTGCCAAGGCAAATACACCCTATGCCACCGCGATGTATGGCGATGTGCGAACCGCGCGTGACACCACCAAAAAGGTGCCGGTCTCCGGTTACGCCGACACGAGGCCGTTCCTCGAAAAGGGCAAGAGCCAGAAATCTCTGAACGCGCCGCAGAAACCGATGTCGATCGACGACGTGCGCGAACTGTTGAACAAAAACAAATAGCCCCGGAGAGCTTTCGGGGTTCCGTTTCACGTCATGTCGCCGGACGAAGCGCTCCATCTTCTCAAGCAGGGCGCCGCCCAGATCGTGAGCGAACATGAGCTGCGGGAAAAGCTCTCGTTAGGCCGGCCGCTCAAGATCAAGCTCGGTGTCGATCCTACTTCCGCCGATTTGCATCTCGGCCATTCCGTTGTCCTGCGAAAACTGCGGCAGTTCCAGGACCTCGGCCACGAAGCCGTTCTGATCATCGGCGATTTCACCGCCATGATCGGCGATCCGAGCGGTCGTTCCGTGACGCGTCCGCAACTCAGCCGCGCACAGGTTCTGGCCAACGCCGAATCGTACCGCGCCCAGGCCTTCAAGATTCTCGATCCCACTCGCACGCACATGGTCAACAATAGCGATTGGCTTTCGAAGATGAGTTTCGAAGAAGTGATTCGTCTCAACAGCCTGGTCACGCTGCAGCAGATGTTGCAGCGCGAGGATTTTCGCGAACGCATCGAGCAACAGCAGCCGATTCACGCGCACGAAATTCAATATCCGATCATGCAGGGCTGGGATTCGGTCATGATCAAAGCCGACGTCGAGCTCGGCGGCACCGATCAGCTTTTCAACAATCTGGTCGGACGCGATCTGCAAAAACACCAGGGAATTCCGCCGCAGGTCGTCTTTCTCTTGCCGATCCTCGAAGGACTCGACGGCGTGAAGAAGATGAGCAAGAGCCTCGGCAATTACGTCGGCATCAACGAAAGCGCGCCGGAGATGTTTGGCAAATTGATGAGCATCTCGGATGAGCTGATGGCGAAATATTATCCGCTCCTGCTCGGTCGCGAACTCGCGCGCGACGCGCATCCGTTGCAGGCGAAGAAGGATTTGGCCGCGGAGATGGTGCGCACTTATCACTCAGCGGCCGCTGCCGAAAAAGTTCTGCACGATTGGAACGCGCGCTTCAGCGAAAAGCGTTTGGCCGATGCCGAGCTCCCGTCATTTCGCAGCGAACCGGCCGACGCTGTTAGCGTCATTGCCGCGGCCTATGCATCCGCCTTCGCCATCACGAAATCGCGCACCGAAGCGCGCCGCCTCATCGAGCAAGGCAGCGTGCAGCTGGACGGCGTGAAGTTATCCGATCCGAAAGCGACGTTGTCGTTGCAGCCCGGCCAGGTCCTGCGCCTCGACAAGACGCGCGCCGTGCGGATTCAGTAAGAAAAAGGAGCGCAGAGACCCATCTCTGCGCCCATTCCCCAAATCTTCAGGTCTCGTTAGGCCGCGGCTGTTTCCAGCATCGAAACCATGGGCACGCGTTCCGCCACCGGCGCCGCGATGCCTTCGAAATGCGCGCGAATGCTGCGCAATTCCGATGCGACAAACGCGTCCACGAAATTGAAGTGTCGATCCAACCAGGCGAACAGCCTGCTCTTGATCTCGTAGTGCACTGCCAGCGTCACCTCCGTGCAATTCGGCCGGATTTCCGTGAAATCGACGATGCCCATCACGTCGATGTTGCCGCCGGTTGATTCGAACGCCATTTGATTGGGATCGTCGGTGTCCGCAGCCAGCAACACTGTGCGCGCCTCAAAACCCAGTGGCCCGCGAAAATTGAAATCGACCGTCTTCGATGAAGTCACCGTCGCCTTCGTCACCATTAGAAACTGACGACGATAAGATTGGATGCTGCACAGACGCGCCTTGCTCTCCGGCAGCGACTGATTCATGTGCAAAGTTTTTTGTAAAAGCATGGCAAGCGAGGTTGTTGCCTAATTTCGAGCAATGCAGGTGCCAGCATGCTTTCACGAGGGAAGCGCACCATGTCACAGTGAAAACCGTGTAACTCTCCGTTACACTTGTGTTCAATCGCTGAACGATTAGCGGATTTTCCGGCGCGCCGAAAAAATCACGCCGCACGCGCACGCTCGCGCGCAATCCAATCCGCCATCGAGCGAAAAATCTTCGCGCCATCCGCGCTGCCGAGCCGCTCTTCGCAGGCGCGGTCCGGATGCGGCATGAGACCGAAAACATTGCGCTCGCGATTACAAATGCCGGCGATGTCTTCGATCGAGCCGTTCGGGTTTCCGTTCACATAACGCATGATGACCTGACGGTTCGCATTCAAATCCCGCAGCGTCGTTTCGTCGGCAAAGAAGCAGCCTTCGCCGTGCGCGACCGGAATGCGCAGCAGTGTTCCTTTCGTTAGGCCAAGCGTGAAGGGCGAATGATCGACCTCGATCCGCACCGTCGTCATCGCGCAGACAAAACGCAGCCCGCGGTTGCGCACCAGTGCTCCCGGCAGGAGTCCGGCTTCGCACAAAATCTGGAAGCCGTTGCAAACGCCGATGACTAGTTTGCCAGAGGCCGCCTCCTTTTTCACCGACTGCATGATCGGCGAGAAACGCGCGATGGCGCCGCAGCGCAAATAATCGCCGTAGGAAAATCCGCCCGGCAAAACAATCGCATCATACCCGGCCAACGATGTCTCCTTGTGCCAGACGTATTCGGCCCGGATCCCATCGATTCCATTCAAGGCCGCGATGCAATCCTGATCGCAATTTGATCCGGGAAATTGAATGACCGCGAACTTCACGCCTTCTCCAATTTGTAATCTTCAATCACTGGATTCGAAAGCAGATCGCGGCAAAGCTCGTGCAGTCGCGGTTCCAATTTCGATTCGTCGCCATCGACCTCGATCTCGAGATATTTGCCGATGCGCACGCTGCGCACTTCCGGCATCCCGAGATGTTGCATCGCTTCGCGCACTGCCGCGCCTTGCGGGTCGAGCACCGCCGCTTTCGGCGTCACGATCACCTTCATTTTCATCGAGCGACTATCACGCGCACCCGCCGCGATGCCAAGGCGGTTCTATCCGTCACCTTTTGCGATCTGCTTCATCGTGCGACCGCTCGCGACCGATTGATCGTCCAGCTTCTTCGAAAGCGGCTTTACACTTTCGCTGCTCTTAATTAGCAGCCATTGCGTCTTGGTCGCAGGCATACGCGTGCGCACGAGCGTCCACTCGCCTTTTGCTTTCTCGCCCTGCAATAACGAATTGCAGTTTGCCCGCGCGCAAAGATTTCAGCGGCTCTTGGTCAAAAACACGATACGAACCGCGGTCCCAGAGCATGACCGTGCCTCCACCGTATTCCCCTTGCGGGATAACACCCTCGAACCCGCCGTATTCGACTGGATGATCTTCCACTTCGACGGCCAGATGTTTCTCGCCTTTCGTCCACGGCAAGCCCTTCGGCACGGCCCACGACTTGAGCACGCCGTCCATTTCCAAACGGAAGTCGTAATGCAATCGCGTCGCGTCGTGTTTTTGAATGACGAACCGAGACGCGCCCTTCACTCTCTTCGGCAACGGCTTGCCCTCTGGTTCCGAAGTAACCGCGAAGTTTCTCTTCGCTTTGTATTTCTCCAGCGCCATCGCGAGTGAATCTATCGACGGTCAACGACCGCCGCTACAGAAGAACGTTCGAATCTTATTTTGATTGCTCCAACAAATGCTCCAGTTCCTGTTGCGCCTTGGACACTGCCGTCTGTGAGTTGGGTTCGGAAATCAAATTCCTCATTTCAAAAGCGTCATCCTTCAGATCGTAAAATTCATCCATCCCCTTCAGCTCAACGTAATGGATGTATTTCCAACCCTCGGTGCGGACGGCTTGATAGCCCATGCTTTGAACGCGGGAAAAAACTTTGTCGGAGAAATACTCCACGAGAAAGGAGTCGCGCCAGGGAACCTTTTCTCCGCGAAGAAGTGGAAGCAGCGAGTGACCATGCATCGTGTCAGGAATTTTTGCGCCACCGACGTCGAGCAAGGTTGGCGCGAGGTCGATGCTCAACGCGAATTGATCAATCGTTGTGGATGGCTTGATATGATTTGGCCAGCGCATGAAAAGCGGGATGCGAATTGACTCTTCGTAAGCGAGCCGACGCTCAACGCTCAGGCCATGCTCGCCGTAAAAATAGCCTTCGTCGCTGGTGAAGATGATGAGCGTGTTGTCCAATTGATTTTGCTTCTCGAGAATTTTGAAAATCTCGCCCAATCCTTCGTCAACCGAAGCCAGCATGCGCAGGCGATTGCGGATGGTTTCGTCGTCAGTGCCGGTTTTTTCGCCGAGCGGCGGCAGGTCGGCGAGTTGACGGAGCAGCGCGGGCTTACCCAGCGGTGGCTTGCCGTAATTTTCACGATGCGGAATTTTTGCCTCTGCATAAAGCTTTTGGTGCCGCTCCGCTGGAATGAATTTTGCCGCGCTCGGGTCAGACAAACTTCCGTCCGCGTTTTGAACCACGTCGGGATGAACGGCCTTATGGGCAATGTAGAGAAGAAATGGCTTTGTGTGTTGTTGCGTGAGAAATTGATTTGCGAAGTCGTTGAGAATATCCGTGAAGTAGCCGGGGATGTTTTCGCGTTTGCCGTTCACATTGAATTCAGGATCGAGGTAGCTGCCCTGACCCTTAACGCTGACCCAGTAGTCAATTCCCGGACGCACATTATCGTCGAGTCCCATGTGCCATTTACCGACAAACGCCGTCTCGTACCCGGCATCGTGGAGCAAGCGCGGAAAGGTAATGAGTTCATGACTGCGCCGGCTTCGATCAGTGTTGTCCGTGATGCCGTGCGCGTGCGCGTACTGGCCGGTCAGAAAGCTCGCGCGACTCGGCGAACAAAGCGGCGTCGTGACAAACGCATTGTTGAAACGAACGCCTTCACGCGCAACCCGCCCAATATTTGGGGCTTTGACGAACGGATAATCGACTTCGTCCCAACGCAAATCGTCGATGAGGATGAAGATGATGTTGGGGCGCGCAGGCGAATCTTTCGCTGCCAATTGTCGAAGACCGAACGGGCTAAAAAGCGCGATCGCGACTGCGACGCGCAAAATAGATTTTTGAACCACTTGCATCGCTACGGCGAACGAGAGTCGCTGTCCATTTTGTTTGTTAGACCGGACGCGCGTTCAGTCGGCGTTCCAATACAATGCCGACGCTTCCGTTTGTAAGAATCGGATAACGAACGTACGGCTATGACACGTGGCCAGCCGAGCGTCGGAGCGTTACGCTCTACGATGCGGAGGCGGATTCGAGGGGCTCGCCGACGAGATAACGGGTGAAGCGGCGAATGACGATGTTCTCGCCCAGTTCGGCAATCTTCGATTTCAAAAGATCGCTGATCGTGTGATCGGGATCCTTGATGAAACCCTGGTCGAGCAAACAGACGCTGCTGTAAAACTTGTCGAGCTTACCTTCCACGATCTTCGCGATGACGTTTTCCGGTTTGCCTTTCACCTGGCCCGCGTAGATCGCGCGCTCGGACTCCACCATTTTCGCTGGAACTTCCTCGCGCGAAACGTAAAGCGGATGCGCCGCCGCGATGTGCAGCGTGATGTCCTTGACGAATTCGCGGAAGTTTTCGTTCTTGGCCACGAAGTCGGTCTCGCAATTCACTTCCACCAGCACGCCGACCTTGCCCTGCAGATGAATGTAGGAGGCAACAATGCCTTCCTTGGTCGCGCGCGATGCTTTCTTGCCTGCGCTGGCAATGCCCTTGGTGCGCAGAATGGTTTCCGCCTTTTCCAAATCGCCGCCGGACTCTGCCAGCGCGCGTTTGCAATCCATCATGCCTGCGTTGGTTTTCTCACGCAGTTGCCTAACGAGTTGTGGAGAAATTTCCGCCTTGGCTTCCATTGGAGCTTGGATCTTGGGATTTGGAACTTCCGCGTTTACGCGGACACGCCAGCCATCTCGACTTCCTCGCGCGCGCGCGTTTCGCCGCCCGCCGAGACAATCGCGTCCACCAGCTTCTGCAAAACAACGCGAATCGCACGGATGGCATCGTCGTTGCCCGCGATCGGGTAATCGATCAACTCCGGATCCGCATTGGTATCGACGACAGCGACGGTCGGAATTCCAAGACGGCGCGCTTCGTTGACTGCGTTTTGCTCGCGCGTCGTGTCGATCACGACCATCACGTCGGGCAACTTTTGCATTTCCAAAATTCCATCCAGATTACGCTTCAACTTCGCTGCTTCGCGATTCAACGCCGCCAATTCCTGTTTGCCCATCTTCTTGTAATCGGGCGACTGCTCGATCTCCTCGATATATTTCAAGCGACCGATGCTCTTCCGGATCGTGGCCAGATTGGTCAGCGTGCCGCCGAGCCAGCGCTGATTGACATAAAATTGTCCGCAAGCCTGCGCCGCTTCCTTGATCGCTTCCTGCGCCTGCTTCTTGCAACCGACAAAAAGAATCTTCCCGCCGCGCCGTGTCACTTCCTGGAGAAAATCAGTCGCCCGCTGCAACTGCTTCACCGTCTCATCGAGATTGATGATGTAGATTTGATTGCGCTGCTCGAAAATGAACGGCTTCATCTTCGGATTCCAGCGCTTGGTCTGATGACCAAAATGGACACCGGCCTCGAGTAATTCGGGAACTAATTCTGTCATTGATGCCATAGGGAAAAACGTAAGCGCTCCGCAGCTGCGGAGCGGGACGGGGAAGATGCTATAAAAGGGATGAATGGCAACCGGAATTTCCAAGGCGATCGAGCGCCGGGACAACGCGGGCGGCGGATATGTAGCCTTTGTTCTGGCCGGAGCCCGTCTCAATAAATACACATTGTCCGGTAATGCCGCGACCGCGCGTTCCCTCGAAGAAAAAGGCCACAGGCTCAGAGTCGCTCGCCCTCGAGCAAGTCGAGCCGCTGATCCAGGAAATCCGTGGTGAGAAAGTCATCCTGGACTCCGATCTGGCGCGGCTCTACGGCGTCACGACCAAGCGGCTGAACGAACAGGTGAAACGGAATCGTGACCGCTTTCCTGCCGATTTCATGTTCCAGCTCACCGTGAGAGAGAGTGTGGCTTCAAGGTCGCAATTTGCGACCAGTTCACCGCAAGCAGTTGATCCTCAGGGTGATGCGACGTTACGGTCGCAAATTGCGACCTTCAAGCGAAGCATCGGGCGAGTCACCAATACCGTCCCTATGCCTTTACCGAACACGGCGCGATCATGGCCGCGAATGTTCTGAATAGCCCGCGCGCCGTGCAGATGAGTGTCTTTGTCGTGCGCGCTTTTTTAAAGATGCGTGCGTTGCTCGGGGACAAACGCGAACTGGCCAAACAACTCGCCGCGCTGGAAAAGGAACTCAAACAACGGCTCGATATTCACGAAGCGGCCATCGTCACCATCCTTCAGCGCGTCATGGACATCATCGACCCGCCGAGTCCGCCACGCGCGCCGGAAAAACCGAAGATCGGGTTTAAACCATGAGTCGCCCTCGAGTTTGTGAGTCGCAATAGTGTAGAGAACTGATTATGCCGAAGATCAAAGCTCCCCGTCGCCTTGACTCCTGAAGTCGAGATTGAGATTCCCGACCAATCGGACTTTTACAAACTACCTTGCGCGCTTTGGTGCAATCCCGCTAGATGAAGCGCCTCTCGGTTGCCTTCGCAACGGAGTAGTAGGAACGGGCCGCCCCCGGGCGGCAAGAATCAAAAGTACCCAACGAGACAAGAAAATTGCTAACCTGTTTTCGATGCTTCGCTCGACTTATCCACGTAGCGCGCGAGCAGCCAGCAGAGATCGGAAAGGCGGTTCAAGTAACGCAGAATTTCAGGGTTGACGCTCTCGCCCAGCGTCGCGACGCGGCGTTCCGCGCGGCGGCATGTCGTTCTGGCTACATCGAGCGCTGCGGATGCGTGCGTGCTGCCTGGAATCGCCCAACCTTTGAAGTGTTGCAGCTTGTTCTTTTCCAGGTCGTCAACCAGCGCCGTCAGACGATCGACCATCGCTGATGAAGTAATCTGGTAGCCATCCTTCTTATAGCGCGGCAGGTCTTCGGGCGCCGTCGCCAGTTCGCCCATGACGAGGATCAGTTCTTTTTGAATGGCGAGAATTTCGTCGGCGATGAATTGATCGTTCGCGGTCACGCGGACGACGCCGAGCGCGGCGTTTAGTTCATCAACACAACCATAGGCATCGACGCGCGGATCGCTCTTCGGCACACGCCGGCCATACATGAGCGAGGTTTGCCCCGCATCGCCGGTTTTGGTTGCGATCGACATGCCCTTAAAATGCGAATGACGAATCAGCTCGCGCCAATTCGTCATTCCACATTTGTTGAATTGCCTAACGACTTAGCCGATGGCCGGCAGCACTTCGGCATCTTCCATGACGGAAGCGCCGACCGGTTCGCCCTTCTCGATCAGCTTGATCTCGCGCACTTCGGGGAAGCCGGTGCCCGCCGGAATGATGTGACCCATGATCACGTTTTCCTTGAAGCCGCGCAGGTAATCGACCTTGCCGAGCGTGGCCGCTTCGGTCAGCACGCGGGTCGTGTCCTGGAAGGACGCCGCGCTGAGGAAGCTCTCGGTTTCGAGCGAGGCCTTGGTGATGCCGAGCAAGCACCGGCGGCGCTTCGGCGGGCTTGCCGCCCATCTTCTCGACGCGCTGCGTTCTCGCCTTCGAACTCGAGCTTGTCGATCTGTTCGCCCCAGAGGAACGTGGTGTCGCCCGGCTCGGTGATGCGCACCTTGCGCAACATCTGGCGCACGATGATCTCGATGTGCTTGTCGTTGATCGTCACGCCCTGCAGGCGATAAACTTCCTGCACTTCGTTGACCAGATGCTCCTGCAATTCCTGCGGGCCGCAGATGTCGAGAATTTCGTGCGGGTCGATCGGACCTTCGGTCAACTGCTGGCCTTTCTTCACGAAGTCGCCCTTGAAGACGATGACGTGCTTGCCGATCGGGATGAGATGTTCCTCTTCCGAACCGGTCTGCGGATCCTTGATGATCAATGCAGCGCTTGCCGCGAACGTTCGCGCCAAAGTCCACGATGCCGTCGATCTTGGAGATCTCGGCGGCGTCCTTCGGACGGCGCGCTTCGAACAGTTCGGCCACGCGCGGCAGACCGCCGGTGATGTCCTTGGTCTTGGCGGTTTTGCGCGGCGTCTTGGCCATCAACGTGCCGGCGACGAATCTTGTCGCCTTCGCTCGACGACGATGTGCGCGCCGGAAGGAATCGGAGTAGTTGGCGAGAACTTCCTTCTTGTCGTCGACGATGATGATCTGCGGATGCAAATCTTCCTTGTGCTCGATGATGACCATGGCCTCCTGCGCCGGTCGTTTCGTCCATTTCCTGCTTCATCGTCACGCCTTCGATGATGTCGTGGAATTCACCTTGCCGGCTTTCTCGGAGAGAATCGGCACGTTGTACGGATCCCACTGCACGAAGGTTTCGCCCTTCTTCACGCTCGCGCCGTCGGCTCTCGAAATGACCGAGCCGATGACGACGTTGTGGTTTTCCAGCTCGCGGCCGTCGGCATTATGCACGCCGATGGAACCGTTCTTGTTCAGGACGATGTTGTTGCCGTCCGAGCGCCTGCACCAGGCGCAGTTCGTTGAACTGCAGCGTGCCGTCGTACTTGGCCTTGATCTGCGGCTGCTTGAACACCTGCGACGCCGTGCCGCCGATGTGGAACGTGCGCATCGTGAGCTGCGTGCCCGGTTCGCCGATGGATTGCGCGGCGATGATGCCGACGGCTTCGCCGAGTTTGACCGGCTGACCGGTGGCCAGATTGCGGCCGTAGCAAAGTCCGCAGACGCCGTGCTTGCTTTCGCAAGTGAGCACGGAACGAATCTTCACCTTCTCGACGCCGATGTTCTGCAAGCTTCGCAGCGATCGATTTCGTCGATCTGCTCGATTGGCTTTCACGACATTCCTTCTTCTTGTCGACCGGATTCGCGATGTCGTCGCAGCAGAAGCGACCGACGATGCGCTCGCTCAGCTTGACGACTTCGTCTTCGCCTTCGTAAATGGCCTGAACCCAGATGCCGTTGGTCGTGCCGCAATCCTCCTCGCGGATGATCACGTCCTGCGACACGTCCACGAGTTTGCGCGTCATGTAACCGGAGTCCGCGGTCTTGAGCGCGGTGTCGGCCAGACCTTTGCGCGCGCCGTGCGTCGAGATGAAGTATTCGAGCACCGTCAGACCTTCGCGGAAGTTCGACGAGAATCGGGCTTCTCGATGATGTCGCCGCGAGGCTTGGCCATGAGGCCGCGCACACCGGCGAGCTGGCGACCTGCTGCCGATTGCCGCGCGCGCCGGAATCCACCATCAGGTAAACCGGGTTGTATTCCTTCTTGCCCTGGTTGTGTTCGAGAGTCTGGAACATGACGTTGGAAATCTGGTCGCGTGCAGTGCGTCCAGATGTCGATGATCTTGTTGTAACGTTCGCCGGGGGTGATGACGCCTTTGCGATACTGCTTCTCGACTTCCTTGATCTGCTTCTGCGCGTGCTGCGATCTCCTGGTCTCTTTTCCTTCGGAATGATCATGTCATCGAAATTCCGATGGAGATGCCGGCCTTGGTCGCTTCGCGGAAGCCGAGTTCCTTCAGCTTGTCGAGCATGATCGACGGTCTTCTCGTGACCGGCGATCTTGTAGCAATGCCAGATCAGATCGCCGAGCTGGTTCTTGCCTGCGGCCTTGTTGGAGAAGCCCAGCTCCTCCGGCCAGATTTCGCTGAAGATGACGCGGCCCGACGGTCGTCTCGATGACCTTCTTGGTCGGAGTCGCCGTAAATCGGTCTTGCTTGCCGAAATCGGGATTCGCGAGGCGAATCCGGTCGTGCGTTTTCACCGCGCCGTCCGCCATAGGCGAACTCGACTTCGCTCGTTGTCGAACCGAACAGCAGACGCGATTCCTTTGTCGGCAGCCGGCGGCGTGCGCGGTTCGGCGGTCAGGTAATAACAGCCGAGCGTGATGTCCTGCGTCGGCGTGATGATCGGCTTGCCGCTCGAAGGCGAGAAGATGTTGTTCGGCGCCATCATCAGCAGGCGCGCTTCCATCTGCGCCTCGACCGACAGCGGCACGTGCACGGCCATCTGGTCGCCGTCGAAGTCCGCGTTGTAGGCGGTGCAGACCAGCGGATGAATGCGGATCGCTTCGCCTTCGATCAAGATGCGGCTCGAACGCCTGGATCGACAAACGGTGCAGCGTCGGCGCGCGGTTCAGCAGCACCGGATGACCCTTGGTCACTTCTTCGAGAATGTCCCAGACTTCCGGCGTCTGGCGCTCGATCATTTTCTTCGCGCTGCGAACGGTGTGGACGTAACCGAGTTCCTTCAGCCGGCGGATGATGAACGGCTCGAACAAGACGAGCGCCATCTTCTTCGGCAGACCGCACTGGTTCAGTTTCAGTTCCGGTCCGATGACGATGACGGAACGGCCCGAGTAATCGACGCGTTTGCCGAGCAAGTTCTGACGGAAACGTCCGCTCTTGCCCTTGAGCATGTCGCTCAAAGATTTCAGCGGACGATTGCCCGCGCCGGTGACGGCGCGACCGTGACGGCCGTTGTCGAACAGCGCGTCCACGGCTTCCTGCAACATGCGCTTTTCGTTGCGGATGATGACTTCCGGCGTCTTGAGCTGAAGCAGGTTCTTCAGCCGGTTGTTGCGGTTGATGACGCGGCGATAAAGATCGTTCAGGTCGGAAGTCGCAAAGCGGCCGCCTTCGAGCGGAACGAGCGGACGCAAGTCCGGCGGAATGACCGGCAGCACAGCGAGAATCATCCATTCCGGACGGGCGTGCGACGCGGCAAACCCCTGCACCAGCTTGATCCGCTTCGCGAGTTTCTTGCGAATCTGCTTGCTCTTGGTCTCGGTCATCGCCACTTCCAGCTCCTTGTTGAGCTTGTGCAGATCGATTTCGGAAAGGAGTTTCGCGACCGCTTCCGCGCCCATGTTGGCGACGAAATCGTCGCCATATTGTTCCTGCGCTTCGCGGTATTCCGCTTCGTTCAGCAACTGCGTTTTGGTCAGCGGCGTTTTGCCCGGATCGATGACGATGTAATCCTCGTAATAGATCACGCGCTCGAGATGGCGCGCGCGTCATGTCGAGCATCAGGCCGAGGCGCGACGGCATGCACTTGAAGAACCAGATGTGCGAAACCGGCACGGCCAGTTCGATGTGGCCCATGCGCTCGCGACGCACGCGCGCCAGCGTCACTTCGACGCCGCAACGATCGCAGACCACGCCCTTGTGTTTGATGCGCTTGTATTTTCCGCAAGAGCATTCCCAGTCACGTGTCGGACCGAAAATGCGCTCGCAAAACAAGCCGCCTTTTTCCGGCTTGAAGGTGCGGTAATTGATCGTCTCCGGGTTCTTGACTTCGCCTTTGCTCCACGACCGGATCGTCTCGGGCGACGCCACGCCGATCGCGACTTGATCGAAACCAACTGGGCGCTCTTCGCCCACTAACTCACGCCAGGAATGTTCGTTCATTAATGTTCCGTTCTAAAAAAGTTCCAAAAATTTTTATGCTACGTCTTGCAGGAAAGTTGGCGCCTGGCCGCCGACTTTGACGTCGAGGCCTAACGACTGCATTTCCTTGATCAACACGTTGAAAGATTCAGGCGTGCCCGCTTCCAGCGAGTTGTCGCCTTTCACGATGCGACTCGTAGATGCGGGTGCGCCCCTGCACGTCGTCGGACTTCACGGTCAGGAGTTCCTGCAGCGTGTAAGCCGCGCCGTAGGCTTCCATCGCCCACACTTCCATTTCGCCGAAACGCTGGCCGCCGTATTGCGCCTTGCCGCCGAGCGGTTGTTGCGTGACGAGCGAGTAAGGCCCGACCGCGCGCGCGTGAATCTTGTCCGCGACCAAGATGGCCGAGCTTCATCATGTAGATGTAGCCGACGACAACTTCCTGATCGAATGCGTCGCCGGTGCGACCGTCGAACAAACGCGTCTTGCCGTTTTCCTGCACCCAGGTGAAACCGTCCGCCTTCTTCGCGTCCTTCAAATATTCGCGAATCTTCGTTTCCGTGATTCCGTCAAACACCGGTGTGGCAACCTTGAAGCCGAGCGCTTTCGCCGCCACCCCGAGGTGCGTTTCCAAAACCTGACCGACGTTCATGCGGCTCGGCACGCCGAGCGGGTTGAGCACGATGTCGACCGGTTTGCCGTCCGCGAGGTACGGCATGTCTTCTTCCGGCACGATACGCGCGACCACGCCCTTGTTGCCGTGACGTCCCGCCATTTTGTCGCCGACGGAAAGCTTGCGCTTCGAGGCGATGTAAACTTTGACCTGCTTGATGATGCCGCGGATCGATGTCGTCGCCGCTTTCGACGCGATCCATCGAACGCTCACGCTCGAGTTCGAGCTCGGCGAACTTGTGTTCGTAGCTCGCGATGATCTCGCGGATCTTGTTGCGGATCGGCGAAGGATCGATCTCGATGTGATCGTAAACCATCGCCAGTTTGCGCAGGAGCGTCTTGGTGATCTTGCGATTCGCCGGGATGATGATTTCGCCGGTCTCGGCGTTGACCACATCGAGCGGAATTTTTTCGCCTAACAGGATGTTGCGAAAGCGCGTCCGTCAGTTGTTCGGTCAGCTCTTCCTTTTTCTTGCGATGATCTTCCGTGATCGTCTTGAGCTGACGCTTCGTTTCGGTCGGCGTCAGTTTTTCGCGCGAAACTTCGCGGCGCGATGAGACCTTCACGTCCATCACGATGCCGTAGGTGCCCGACGGAACTGTCAGTGATGTGTCCTTAACGTCGGCGGCTTTCTCACCGAAAATCGCGCGCAGCAATCGTTCTTCCGGCGCGAGTTCGGTTTCCGATTTGGGAGTGATCTTTCCGACGAGAATGTCGCCGGGTTTCACTTCCGCACCGACGCGCACCACGCCGTCGCTGCCGAGATTGCGCAACGCTTCCTCGCTCACGTTCGGAATGTCGCGCGTGATTTCTTCCGGGCCGAGCTTGGTGTCGCGCGCGCCGATCTCGAATTCGTCGATGTGAATGGAAGTGTAGATGTCTTCCTTCACCACCTTCTCCGAAGATCATGATGGCGTCTTCGAAGTTGTAGCCGTTCCACGGCATGAAGGCGACGAGCACGTTGCGGCCGAGCGCGAGTTCGCCGTGATCGGTGTTCGGACCGTCGGCAATAACCTGCCCCTTCTTCACGTGCTGGCCCTTCTTCACGATCGGCTTCTGGTTCACACAGGTGCCGGCATTCGAACGCATAAATTTGCGCAGCTCGTAAACGTGAATGCCTTCTTCGTGATCGCTTTTCAGCTTCTTGCGGCCTTCCGGCATGTGACCGTCTTTCGTCACGACGATCTGATCGGCCGTGACCGATGCGACTTTGCCTGACTCAACCGCGATCACGACAGCGTGCGAATCGCGCGCCACCTTCGATTCCAAACCGGTGCCGACGAGCGGCGCTTCGGAAACAATCAGCGGCACGCCCTGGCGTTGCATGTTCGAACCCATGAGCGCGCGGTTGGCGTCGTCATGTTCGAGGAACGGAATCAAACCTGCGGCGACCGAAACCAACTGCTTCGGCGAAACGTCCATGTAGTGAACCTTTGACGGTTCGACTTCGAGGAAGTCGCCGCGGTAACGCACTGAAACTTTTTCGCCTGTGAAATGACCGCGGCCGTCAACCGCCGCGTTCGCCTGCGCGACCAGATAATTTTCTTCGCGATCGCCGGTTAGATAATCGATGTCTTCTGTCACGCGACCGTTGTGGACCTTGCGGTACGGCGTTTCGATGAAACCAAATTCGTTGATGCGCGCAAAGGTCGACATCGAGCTGATGAGACCGATGTTCGGACCTTCCGGCGTCTCAATCGGACAAATGCGGCCGTAATGCGACGGATGAACGTCGCGCACTTCGAACCCCGCGCGATCGCGCGAGAGACCGCCCGGCCCGAGGGCGGAGAGGCGACGCTTGTGCGTCAATTCCGCCAGCGGATTCGTTTGATCCATGAACTGCGAGAGCTGCGAGCGTCCGAAGAAATCGCGGATGACCGCGCTGAGCGCTTTCGGATTGATCAACTTCTGCGGCGTCATGCCGTCGATGTTGATGTCGAACAACGTCATGCGCTCTTTCACGAGACGCTCCGTGCGCGCAAGACCGACGCGGCACTGGTTGGCGAGCAATTCGCCCACCGTGCGGACGCGGCGGCTGCCGAGATGGTCGATGTCATCGAGCGTGCCTTCGCCGCGGCGCAGGTTGATCAGATACTTGATTGCCGCGATGAAATCTTTGTCGGTAACGATGCGTTCGTTCAGATCGACATCGATGCTGAGCTTCTGGTTGATCTTGTAACGACCAACACGACCGAGATCGTATTTTTTCGGATCGAAGAAGAGTCGCTTCAGCAACGCCTTCGCATTCGCCACCGTCGGCGGATCGCCAGGGCGGAGCTTCCGATAAATATCCTTTAACGCTTCGTCGACATCGTGCGCCGGATCTTTCTTCAACGCCTTCACGACAGTGTCGTCGTGCGAAATGTCGATGACCTTCACGTCCTTCTGACCGAGCGCCATGATTTGACGCACGGTCGCGGCCGTGAGCGGCTCATACGCGCGCGCCACCGTCGCTTCGCCGTCGAGCACGTCAGCGATCAGAACCTTGGTCGCCAGCTGTTCTTCGCCAAGCTTCTCGCTCAGCTTCAACGTTTCGATGTTATAGAAAAGTTTGATGACTTCCTCGTCCGAGCCATAGCCAAGCGCGCGGAGGAACGTCGTCGCCAAGAACTTCCGGCGGCGCTTGCGACGATCGAGGTAGATGTAGAGCAAATCACTGGTGTCGAATTGCACTTCGATCCACGAACCGCGATCGGGAATGATGCGGAAGCTGTAGAGAACCTTGCCGTTGAGGTGCACGCTCGATTCGAACGCGATGCCGGGCGAACGATGCAGCTGCGAAACGACGACGCGCTCTGCGCCATTGATGACGAACGTGCCCTGCGGGGTCATGAGCGGGATTTCGCCCATGTAAACTTTCTCCTCCTTAGTCCCCTTCTCTTCACGCAGTTGGAAGGTAACGTGGAGCGGCGCACTGTAAGTCTGACCTTCACGTTGCGCTTCGAGCGCGCTCAGCTTCGGTTCACCAATTTCGTAATGCGAAAAATCGAGTGTCGCCTTTTCATCGTAGCTCTCGATCGGGAAAACTTCTTTGAAGACGGCCTGCAGTCCGGAGATCTTGCGCTTCGAGGGCGGCACGTCTTTCTGGAGGAAATCGACGTAGGAGTTAAGCTGGACCTCGATCAGATTTGGCGGTTCAACGCCTTCTTTGATTGTCCCGAAGTGGATACGTTCTGCGATGCGTTCTGACATATTAGGACCTGCTACTGGGGCCAAGCGACACCGGTGACCTTGGCTTTCATGTGGGGTTATCGCTCCGGCCGGAAGAAGCGAAGACAGCAAAAATGGCAGCGAAATAGCTGCCTGTCAAATCGGCGGCTATTTCGTTGCCAGTCTTGAATTATTCCGTCGTGGGGCGGGTTAAAAATAACTCTCGATTACTTCTAACGAGAAGAATTGTTGCCACAGACGCGAACGGCACGCAAGCGATTTTCTTGCGCGCCGTTGCGTTGTGAAAGTTGGTTTACTTAATTTCGACTTTCGCGCCAGCCGCTTCGATCTTCTTTTTGATCTCGTCGGCTTCGGCTTTGGTCACGCCTTCCTTGATGGTCTTGGGAGCGCCTTCCACCAAAGCTTTCGCTTCGGCCAGGCCGAGGCCCGGAACCGCGCCGCGAACTTCCTTGATCACGCCAATTTTGTTGGCGCCCATTTCCTTGAGGATAACGTCGAAGGTGGTTTTCTCTTCCGCCGCGGGCGCCGCTGCGCCGCCGGCGCCACCAGCTGCCGGAGCTGCCGCCGCGACTGGTGCCGCCGCGCTCACACCCCATTTTTCTTCCAGCTGTTTCACCAAGCCAGCGATCTCAAGAACGGTCAGGCCGCTGAGCTGATCTACGATTGCATTTGTATCTGCCATTTTATTTTCCTCCTTGCCGCCTCCGAAAGCTTTCGAAGAATTAAACCCGGCAGCCGCCGAATCGGACAGTTGTTGTTTGTTGTTTCGTCCAGCTCAGCCGGACAAATTTGTACTCGTTAGGCCGCAGCGTCTGCGGGCGCGCCCTCCTTTTGTGCCTTCGCGTTGAGCAAGCGGGCCAGCGACGAGCCGGGCTCGTTGAGCAGGCGTACCAATTGCGTGGCCGGCGCAAGCAGCAGGCCGAGAAGTTTCGCGAGGAGAACTTCGCGCGGCGGCAATTCCGCCAGCGCTTCTACTTCCGACGTCGACAAAATCGCTTTGTCCACCACGCCAATCTTCAGCGTCGCAATCTTAAATTCCGCCGCGAACGCCTTGAGAATTTTCGCCACCGGCGCGACATCCTTGTCGCCCGTTACAACGGCGGTTTGTCCGGCGAAATGTTTTTCCACATCCGGCAATCCGCTTTCCTTCATGGCGCGTTTCAGAAAACTGTTCTTCACCACGCGCAATTCCGCGCCAGCCGGCGCGAGTCGATTCCGCAGTTCGCTAAATTGATCGACCTTCATCCGCTGGTAATCGGTCACCAGCATGAACGGCGACTTGTTCAGTTTCTCCGAGAGATCCGCGACGATGTTGGCTTTTTCAGGTCTCATATTAAGTGGTGGCGAGATAAGGTGACGGATCGAGCGTGATCCCCGGCGACATCGTCGCGCTCAAAGTTAATCCTTCAACGAAGCGGCCCTTCGCCGTTGCGGGACGCGCCCTGACGACCGCTTCGATAACCGCTGTTCCATTTTGCACGAGCTGCTCTTCTGCGAACGAAAATTTTCCGACCGGCACCGCGACGTTGCCGTTCTTGTCGAGCTTGAATTCAACGCGACCGGCCTTCACTTCGCGCACGGCGTTTCCGGTATCGTCGGTCACCGTGCCGGTTTTCGGATTCGGCATAAGACCGCGCGGACCGAGCACCTTGCCGAGCTTGCGCACTTCGGCCATCGCGGCGGGCGTCGCAACCGCGACATCGAAATCCTGAAAACCTTCCTGGACCTTCTTCACCAGATCCATGAACCCGACATATTCCGCGCCGGCGTTCTTCGCTGCAGTTGCAGCCTCGCCTTCCGCGAAAACCAGCACGCGTACTTTCTTGCCGCTGCCGTGCGGAAGCGGACAAGTGCCGCGCACCATTTGATCGGACTGTTTCGGATCAACGCCGAGCCGGAATGACATCGTCACCGTCTGATCGAATTTCGGCGGCGAGAATTTCTTCAGCGTCGCGACGGCTTCGGGAAGGTTGTAAGCCTTGTTGCGCTCCACCTTCTCGACGGACGCGCGATAACGTTTGCTACGATTTTTTTGCATGATGTTTTGCAGTGCGAACGAGCTTTTGGCTCTCCTGCGGTGGTTGCTCGCCGAGGCGAACGGGACGGGAAAGTAGGCGTTACCCGCTGGCTGTCAAAAACAAATCTCAGAATATTTTACGCAAAAGCAATTCCAGTATTGCCAACGGGATCGAGACACCTGTTAAAACTCTGGCAATTATGAACCCCCACACTCGGTTCCCACTCGTCGTGGCGGCCGTTGCGATCTCGTTGTTTACGGGTCGCACCTTCGCCGAACCCATCGATTACAGCGAAGTTTCGTTGCTCGTGCGCGCGCACGAAAGCGAGCCTTCGATCACCCAGGAAGTCACGCGCCGCAGACTTTTGCACGCGCTGACACCGCAACAGGAGCAGACCCTAAAGTCACAAGGCGCCAGCGACTCGTTAGTCCAAACGTTGCGCCGTGGCGATCTCGCGTTGCCCGCGGCCGATGCGACCGCCTTCGAGACGCGGCGCGACCAAGTCCGCGCGGCGCAGCGCGCGGCCCACGCGGCCATGAACGAAGAAAGTGTGAACGACGCACCGAACGTTCACATCATGAATGTCGCCTACGGACAGCCGCTGAATTTGAGTCAGTGGGGCGGACTCGCCTACGAGATCGCCTTCTATTCTTATCGTTTCGCTGGCGAAGATCACATCGAAGCGGCCATGATCGATCCCTTCCGGACGGTCACAGAAATCTCGCATCCGATTCCGACTGCTTTCATGAGCGAAGATCAAGCCTTGTCGCGCGATTTCTTCCTAACGAATAGCGTGCGCAATCAACGTTACATGCCCTACGACATGGCGATCGATGAACGTGATAAGCGTCTCAATCAGAACGAAGCGATTTCCGTGCGCTCGAATTTCGCTTCGCGGCGTTTGATGATCGATTGGCAGAATCCCGTTTACGTGCAGGGCCAACCGTACGCCTTTTATCCAGTTTACGGCGCCGGTGAAGTCTCGCTTTACTACATTGGCAAAGCGACTGATCGCGCTGCCCGCGTTGCCGTTATTTCCCACCGCTAATTTCGAAAAATCGGGAGTGGTCTCCGCGAAGTTGGCGCGTTGAGAAGCGCGTCACTTCGCGGAGTTTTTCATTACTTGTCCGTCCTTCATCACGAACATCACTCGCTCCGTCGCGGTGATGTCAGCGGTCGGATCGCCTGGCATCGCCACAATGTCGGCTGCTTTGCCTTTTTCGATCGTGCCCGTCGTGGCGGCGATACCTAGCAAGTCGGCGCCGGACGAAGTGGCAGCGCGCAACGCATCGAGCGGCGGCATTCCCAGATCAGTCATGAGCTTGAACTCCTTCGCGTTATCGCCGTGCGGAAAGACACCGGCGTCAGTGCCGAACGCGATCTTCACGCCTAACTGCACCGCGTTGCGAAACATCTCGCTATGCGCCGTATCGGCGGCTTTCGCCTTCTCCTGAATCGCCGGCGGATAAGAGGCGAGTTTGCCCACAATATAGTTGCCGGCCGAACACGTCGGAACCAGGTAGGTGCCCTTCGTTTTCATCAATTGCAGCGTGTCCTTCTTCAAAAACGAGCCATGCTCGATCGAATCAACGCCGGCGTTAATCGCATCCTTCGCCGCGGTGTCCCCATGACAATGCACGGCCACTTTTTTGCGCAGGCGATGTGTCTCGGTCACCAGCATCGCGATTTCCTCCGGCGTTAACTGCGGCACATCGACTTCATCTTTCATCGAAAGCACGCCACCCGAAACTGCGGCTTTGATCACATCAGCGCCGTTCTTGATTTCAAAACGCACTGCCTTGCGAATGGCCTCGGGTCCATCGGCGATTCCGTCGGTGTAATCCATTTGGCGGCCGAAGAGTTCATCGCGAAATCCATTCGAGTCATCGAAGTGACCGCCGGTGGCGCCGATGCCTTTCGTCGCCGCGAGGATGTGCGGGCCGCGCACGATTCCCTTCGCGATCGCATCACGCAACGCCACATCCATGAACGCTTCGCTGCCCAGGTCGCGCACCGTCGTGAAACCCGCCATCAACGTTCGCTCCGCATAGGGAATCGCCTGGTAGGCTGCCATCGGAACTTCCGTTTCGAGTTCCTTCAAGCGGCGTTCGTTGTACGGCTGCGAAAAATCGGCAGTCAGATGTGTGTGCGCGTCGATGAATCCCGGCGACAACGTCGCATCGCCGAGATCGATCACCTGCGCGCCCTGCGGAATGGCGACATTCGCGCCGGCATCCACGATCTTGCCGCCCTGCACAATGACGACGCCGTTCGACACGAGCGCATTCGATTTGCCGTCGAAGAGATGCGCGGCTTTCAGCGCGATGGTTGGAGACTGCTGATCGGCGGCGAAGCCGGCGGAAACAGCCAGAAGAACAATGGCGAGAACTGCGAACAATCGATGCATTGCTCGCCGATAGCGATTTCGCCCATTAATCACAAGACCGGAATCGCGGCTTTCAATTCCGCCATTTTCCACCTCGAATAGCGAACCTGTCAGGAATCTCACCGTGAAAAAAATCTCCCTCACTATTCTCGTTCTCTCACTCTCGCTTCGCGCCTTCGCGCAGACGCCTAATGAAAATGCCGCCCTGCAAAAATTAGCGGACGATTTCTGGACCTGGCGCGCCAAATACGCGCCCTTCACCGCCGATGATGTGAATCGACTCGATCGGCCCGGCGGTTTGCGCGATTGGTCGGCGGCTTCGATTGAAAAACGACGCACCGATCTCGCGGGCTTCGAGGCGCGCTGGAAGGAGATCAAGCCTAACGAGTGGCCGATTCCGCAGCAGGTCGACTATCGTCTCATGGGTTCCGCGCTCGCGCGCATCCACTGGGAATTGGAAATCAATGCGCGCTGGAAACGCGATCCGAACTTTTACATCGAGCAAACGCTGACCGCGCTGGCCGAGGCACTGACTGTTCCGCCGCCGTTCAACGAAGCGCGCAGCAAGGAAATTCTGACCCGGATCGAAAACATTCCGGCGATTCTCGAGAGCGCGGCGGCCAATTTGGAAAATCCGCCGGCGCCGTTCGCCACTGTCGCGATTCAAGCGCTGGAAAATATTCGACCACGCCTGCAGACGGCGGCGAAAGCGTTGCGGCCTGCGACTACGCTTTCCGAACAAACGTTAAACGACGCCACGGCGCGCGCCGCCGACGCGCTGGAGAAATTCCGCGCGCAACTCCAGGAACGTCTGCCAAAACTGCCGCAACAAACTGCGCTCGGTCGCGACGCCTACGTTTTCTTCCTCAAGAACGTCGCGCTCTATCCTTATTCGCCCGAGGAAATCCTGGCGATGGGCCGGCAGGAATGGAATCGCGCGGTCGCATTTGAAACCTACGAACGCGAGCGCAACCGCGATGTGCCGCCGTTGAAACTCGCCGATAACCTCGATGCCTGGATCAAAGATGCCGCGGCGAAGGAATTGCAGGTGCGCGAATTTCTGGAGAAACACGGAATCCTGACGGTGCCGAATTGGATGCAACATTACACCCTGCGACCGATGCCGGAATATTTGCACTCGTTAGGCTTCACTGAAGCGGACGACTTCACCGGGCCATCGCGCCTGAACGAAAACTGCATCCGCTGGACCGATCCGCCGTCACCGAACCTTGGCTACTTCTGGCGCGCGACCGCGCAGGATTCGCGGCCCATCTGCGTGCACGAAGGAATTCCCGGCCATTACTTTCAGCTTTGTCTTTCCTGGAAACACGAAGACCCGATCCGTCGTCATTACTACGACTCGGGCGCGAACGAAGGCATCGGTTTCTACGCCGAGGAGATGATGTTGCAGGCCGGTCTCTTCGACGACAGCCCGCACACGCGCGAAATTATTTACAATTTCATGCGACTGCGCGCGCTGCGCGTCGAAGTCGATGTGAAGCTTGCGCTGGGCGAATTCACGCTCGAGCAAGCCGCGAAATATCTGGAAGAGAAGGTGCCGATGGATGTGCAGACCGCACGCTCAGAAGCGATCGCGTTTTCCACCGGCCCCGGCCAGGCGCTCACCTACCAAATCGGAAAACTTCAGATCACAAAATTTCTCGCCGATGCGCGCATGCAACAAGGCGACAAATTCGACCTCCGCGCCTTCCACGATTTTGTATGGACGAATGGCAATGTTCCGATCGCGTTGCAGCGCTCGGAATATCTCGGCGGGCGGGACGATGTCCCAAAGTAAACTCTAGTCGACGATCTCGAGGCCCATCTGCCGTGCGGTACCGGCGATGATCGTGCGGGGCTTGCGATCGAAGGCGAGGCTTCGCCTCGTCAGTAGATCGTCTTCGGCTCCGGCGCGGACAGAATCTTCTGGAAGCGTGGATCTTTGCGTAGTGGGTCCCACTCTGGGTCGTGGCGCAGAAGGGCGAGGATAGTCCCGGCGGGGGTGCGGAGAAGGCGATCCAGAAGAGAGATCGCGGCGTCTGCTTCACCCAACGCGGCATAGATCCAGGCGAGATCTTCTGAGATACCCGGGCCGTCTTCGGCGTTTTTGGATTCGGGACGCAGTTCAACGGCGTAAAGCCCTTCGCCTACGGCGGCATCGCGCCAACCGAGAGCGGCATATACGCGGCCCAGATCGGCGTGTGCCCACGGGTTTTGAGGATCTTCCGCGATTTCGGCCTCGAAAAAGAGGCGCGCCTTCTGCAGATAGGCTTGCGCGCGCTCGATATCTCCGGCGCCTCGACGTGCGAGAAGTACAATCGCCTGGTGGAAGGCTTTCGGCTGCGTCATGTCCGCCTGCCCGCCTGCAATCTCTTCCAGCGGCAGAGCAGCGTAGATTTGCTCAGCAAGAAGGTAGTCCCGCTCGAACAGCGCCAACTGCGCGCGATCAAACGCGATCGTACCGCGAGGATCCGGCGTTCCGGGCGGAATGGCTGCCAGCCACTCCTTCATCGGACGCAAGTCGTCATGCCAGAAGAATTCAACCCAGGCGCGCGACATTCTGGTGTTGGTGGCGTCCGGGGTGAGTGCAAGCACGCGATCCAGGGCGCTGGCCGCCGTAGGCCAATCTCGAAGCCGGCTAGCACAGTTCGAAAGAGCGAAGAGACAGGTGGGATCATTTGGGCTGAGCGCTACCGCTCGTTCGCAAGCTGCGCGAGCTTCCGTCCATTCGCCTTTCGCGGAATAGCTGCTGGCCATCGCTGAAATGATCTCAGGATCATTCGGCAGCGCGCGGTGAGCCAGTTGCAGTTCAACCAGCCGCCGATCGTGCTCGAGGAAGTTTGCGTAGACAGCTGCCAGGGCGCGATGCGCTTCACCAGAATCTGGCTGCAGACGCACGGCTTCTTCGGCCGCCGCGACGGCTCGCTCCTTGCGCTCTGGCTTGTTCTCGAAAAAAAAGTTGCTGTTGATCAGCGTCCGCGAGAGCAGCGCCCAGGCGGAAGCAAAGCCGGGATCGGCCGCGATCGCTTGTTCGAAGAGGCGTTGCGCAGCTTCATACTGCTCACGCGTCCGGTCTACGCGCTGAAAGTATTCGCGCCCGCGAAGGTAGAAAACATACGCCTCGGAGTTGCTGGTAGGCGGGCGCGTAAGACGCTCATTCTCCGCCAGCGTAAGTGTCGCGTGCAGCGCCTGAGCAACACTCTTCGCGACCTCGCCTTCGATCGCGAAAATGTCGGTGAGCGTTCGATCATAACTCTCCGCCCAAACGTGCTCATCAGTCGCAGCGCGGATAAGCTGCACATGGATGCGAACGCGCTCGCCGGACCTCTGTACGCTGCCTTCGATGATGTGGGCGACACGTAACTCGGCCGCGATGGCGGAGAGATTGTCCGGCCTGCTTTGGTAACGTGCCGTCGAGGTCCGCGAGATGACTTTCATTCCGCTGATCTTGGCCAGGGAGGTAAGAATCTCGCCCTGGATGCCTTGGGCGAAGAAAGCGTTCTCCTGGTCGGAGCTAAGGTTTTCGAAGGGTAGAACGGCGACGCTCTTTTCGGAAACAGGTGCGGCAGGCGGTGCTGACAGAGCGGGAGCAGCCGGATGCGTGGCTTGCCACCACAAATACGATCCCGCCGCCACGGCCAGGAGAAAAGCGCTGATGCCCGCAACTACGAAGCGTTGCCTTTGGCCGCTTCCGCACGCTGTGACTACCCTCCCCGTTTCCGGAACAGCCAGGTGCAGCCGCTGCGCGATTTCGGCGCTTGATTGCGGGCGCTGGGCGGGATCTTTGGCCAGACAGGCCGCGATCGTTTCCTCCCACAGCGGTGCAACCAACGCCGGCTCGATGTTGAATTCTTTCCGCCGCTCTGTCATCGACGGGGCGCTTCTCTCGTGGATCTGGCGATCAATGTTGCCCGAGTAAAACGGCGGCTTGCCCGTCAAGAGGTCGAAGAGGGTCGCGCCTAGCGAGTAGATGTCGTCGAGATGCGTGCCGCGCTCCCCGTCCAGTTGCTGCGGGCTCATGTAGGCGAGCGTCCCGCTTGTTCCGCCATTCGCCATCGTCAGCTTGCTCATGGAGTCGCCCAGCCCGCGGGCGATCCCGAAATCGGAAACTTTCAGGTCGCCGCGCTGGTTTACCATCAGGTTGGCCGGCTTCAGATCGCGGTGAATGATTCGGGCATGGTTGTGCGCGTAGTCGAGCGCATCACAAAGCTGCGCCGTCCAGCCGGCGAGTTCCCCGGGCTGGAAGACCTTCTGCTCCTTTTCCGCGCGCAGGTTCGAGAGGGTGTCACCGTCGATGTATTCCATCGAGATGCAGGCTGAGTTTTCGCTGTGCACAAAGTCGTAGATGCGCACAATATTCTTATGCGTGAGCTCCAAGCTGCGACGCGTCTCGCGCTTCAACTCGCTCAGTAGCGACCGATCGAGGACGATGAGATCAGGGAGAAACTTTAGCGCGACATCGCGTTCCAATTCCTCATCGCGCGCCAGCCAGACGACGCCCATCCCGCCGCGACCAAGAATCTTTCGCAGGGTATAGCGGCCAAACACCTTTTGCCCGCTCGCGTTTTCGCGGACAGTCGCGTTGCTGCTCACGGCGCGAGGCTACCCCACGCGCCTAACCAACGGAAGCTTCAAAGCCCCTGTCGCAACCCATTCCTTCCTCCGGTCAATTTTGATAATCGCCCCAGCTCGCTCTCGCTTCGACCTTCGCTACTTGTTGGAACCGGTCTGCTCCTTCTCTTCGCAGAGTTTTTGGAAACGCGGATCGGCGCGCAATGGATCCCAGACTGGATCGAGCCGAAGAAGGGCTGGCGTAATGCGTGGGAGGCCGTATGGCGTTTGCAACAGCCGGGTGAGAGTTGAGATCGCGCGGCTATTCTCGCCGAAGATCGTTTGAATCAGCGCCAGGTTTTCTTCCATGCGAGGTCCGTTCAGCGGATCTTTAGCACTTGGCAAAATCATGATTGCACGCTCCGCTGCCTTTAGGGCCGAGTCCTTCTCCCCGAGCACGGCATAGGCTTGAGACATGAGTGTTGCGAGATCGTAGTCCTCGGGCCGATCTCTGGAGAGCGGCTCGAGTATATTGCGTGCCTCTTCAGCGGTAGCTTTTGCGCCAGCCGTATCGCCAGCAAAGCGCTGCATGAACGCAAGCGTTACGTGATAGCCGCCGTCGTCGTCCTGAGTCAGTCGGGCTCGCAGCAATCGAATGGCCTCACCGTAATTTCGTTCAAGTTGCAACTGATCGATCTTCGCTGCGAAGATAAAATCAGAAGGAGTCTGCTCGTTTGTTTCTGAAAGAAATTTCCCGGCTTCCTGCAGATCGCCCTGGGCCTGATACGTTCCGGCCTTTGCCGCCATCGCATCGGGATCGTTTGGCATAATGTCCAACACTCGATCGACCAGCTTTCGCTGAGCTGAGTGGTGTTGAAGCATGCCGTACGTTGCTGACGCGCGCCTAAGCAGTTCCACATTGCGTGGGTCCAGAGCAAGGGCTTGCTCGAAGCAGGCGATGCTCTCATCCCAACGACCCTCGCGTCGAGCGATTAGCCCTAGAGCCAGTGGCACCTCGCTGCTCCCTGGTAACATTTTGTTGACCGACTCGAACGTGGCCTTGGCCAGTCCGAAATCACGCAAGGCCCAGTATTGATAATAACCCAGGGCGAGCAGGGTTTCAGGCGAGTCCGGCGCCAACTTCTGCGCCATCTCCCAAGCATGTTTCGCTGCCTCGCCTCGACCGGCAAGAGTGGGGTCCTGATTCCGGGATAAGTAGAGAAAGGCGTCTGCTCGAGAAAGCCGCGCCCAGGCAAGGGCAAAATTGGGGTCAAGCTCAACCGCCTTCTCATAAAAACCGGCGGCTTTTAGTACGGGATCGGACGCGCCCCCGGGGGTGCCGAGGCCGCGTAAGTAAAAAGCCGAACCCCGCAGATACGCATCATAGGCCTCAGGATTGTTTGTGGGTTTAGCGGCGATGACTTGCTCTTCCCCAGCGGTCAGATGCGCTTGCAATTGGTCGGCGATGGCTTTTGCCACTTCGCTCTCGACCGAAAAGATATCAGTCAGTTTGCGATCGAAGGTAGCGGCCCAAAGATGGGAATCATTGGCCGCTTTAATTAGCTGCACATTCACGCGCACGGCGTCGCCGATCTTCTGCACGCTTCCTTCGACGATATGAGCGACGCCAAGTTGCCGGGCGATCTCGGGCAAGTTTTCCGGCGCGCTCTTGTAATGCTGCGTCGATGTGCGCGAGATGACCTTCAGATCGGCGATATTCGATAAGCGCGTCAGAATCTCGTCCTGTATCCCGTCGGCAAAATAGGCGTTGGCTTGGTCTTCGCTCCGGTTCTCGAACGGCAGCACCGCGATGCTTTTGTCTGGAACTGCTGCGGCTTGCGATACCGGTTTGGCCTGCCGCGTGACTACTCCGAAGTACAATCCGACAAGTCCGATGACAAAAAGCGCTGCAATCGCAATGACAGCCAGAGTTTTTGTCTTTTGCCGCGTGGTTCTAATCGGACGCGCCCAGCCCCTCTGTGGCGTGTCGAGTTGCAGCCGTTTAGCCACCTCCGCGGTCGATTGCGGGCGTCGCCCCGGATCTTTCGCCAGGCAAGCGGCGATCGTTTCTTCCCAGATGGCCGGAACCGAAGCCGGCTCAATGTTGAATTCCTTCCGCCGCTCCGTCATCGACGGTGCCACGCGCTCATGAATCTGCTTGTCCACGTTTCCGGAATAAAAGGGCGGCTTACTCGAGAGCAGGTCGTAAAGAGTCGCGCCTAACGAGTAGATGTCATCGAGGTGTGTACCCCGCTCGCCGTCTAACTGTTGCGGACTCATGTAAACCAGCGTTCCGCTCGTGCCGCTGGCCAGCGTCAGCTTGCTCATGGAGTCACCCAGACTGCGCGCGATACCGAAGTCGGAGACTTTGAGGTTGCCTTTCCGATTCACCATCAGGTTCGCCGGTTTTATGTCGCGATGAATGATGCGCGCGTGATTGTGCGCGTAGTCGAGCGCATCACAGAGCTGAGCGGTCCAGGCGGAGATCTCGTCAGGCTGAAAAACCCTCTGCTCTTTTTCCGCGCGCAGGTTTGAAAGCGTTTCGCCATCGATATATTCCATCGAGATGCAGGCTGAGTTCTCGCTGTGCACAAAGTCGTAGATGCGCACGATGTTCTTATGTGTGAGTTCCAAGCTGCGACGCGTCTCGCGCTTCAACTCGCTCAGTAGCGACTTATCGAGGACGATGAGATCAGGGAGAAACTTTAGCGCGACATCGCGTTCCAATTCCTCATCGCGCGCCAGCCAGACGATTCCCATCCCGCCTCGGCCGAGAATTTTCTTCAGGGTGTAGCGGCCGAAGATCTTTTGGCCGTTCGCATACTCGCGCAAGGTCGCGTGTGCGCGATCGGCGGCGCCGTCGTTAGCCACGCCCCAAGGCTAAGGCAGTCTTGTTTGGAAGAAAGCTTAAAGGCTAACGCCCCTCGCGCGCTTTGCCTCGGCGGTCAGTTCTTGATAGAACTTCTCGCGTGGATCTATCTGAGGCGCAGGAAGCCTGGGTGCAAACCGCCGACGGCAAGCGCCATCGGCTTCACGGCAGCTGCTCGTTAGGCCGCACCGCGGCTAATAGCATCGTCCTTGAATCGCCAAACGTGTCACGGCGTCATGCACTGATTCATTTGCAAAACGTCGGCGAGTTTTGGCTGATCGATTTTGGCAGCAGCAACGGCACGTTTTTGAACAAACGCCGCATCCAGCGTCCCGTTCGATTAACCGATGGCGATCACATCACTGTCGGCGATCACTCTCTTGAATTTCATCAGCCGGAGGAAATCTCCGACGAATATAAAACAATGGTTACGCAGCGGACCCTGCGTGAAGTCGAGAATGTCCCCTGCTGGCTGCTGGTGGCGGACATTCGCAACTTCACGCCGCTCAGCCGGAGCATGGAGGCGGAAGGGCTCGATCTTCTGCTCGGCACCTGGATCGGCGCTTGCAAGGAAATCATTGAGAACCATCACGGCGCTATCAATAAATATCTCGGCGATGGCTTTCTCGCTTTCTGGACGGAGGCAATGACGACTCCGGACGAAATCGCCGACGCGATTTCCGCCTTGAAAACGCTGCAAAGCAAAGGCCCACCCGAATTTCGGATGGTGTCGCATTTCGGATCGGTCGCCCTCGGCGGAATTGCGGCCATGGGCGAGGAAAGCTTGATGGGTCGGGAAGTGAATCTCATCTTCCGACTGGAAAAGCTTGCCGGCTCGTTAGGCGAAATGTGCGGCCTCAGTGAGGCGGCTCACGCCAAGCTCGGCGACCTACTGCCAGCGCGTCCCTTGGGCGAACACACCCTGAAGGGATTCGAGAGGAGCCGCGCCTTTTTCGCCGCCTAACGACGAGCGAAGGATTAATCGACGATCTCGAGACCCATCTGCCGCGCGGTGCCGGCGATGATCTTGAAACCGGCTTCGTCGTTGCGTGAGTTCAGGTCTTTGCCCTTCGTTTTCACGATGTCCATGACCTGTTTGCGCGTGACTTTGCCGACCTTGTTCTTGTTAGGCTCTTTCGAACCGGCGGCGATGTTGGCGGCTTTCTTCAGGAGGACCGCGGCCGGCGGGCTCTTGGTGATGAAGGTGAAGCTCTTGTCTTTGAAGACGGTGATGACGACGGGAAGAATGTCGCCGGCCTGCTTCTGGGTGGCGGCGTTAAATTCTTTGCAGAACGCCATGATGTTGACGCCGCGCGGTCCGAGCGCGGTGCCGACGGGCGGAGCGGGATTCGCCTGACCGGCCGGGATCTGCAATTTGATGTGAGCTACGATTTCTTTTGCCATAAAAATTTCTTAGACAGGATTAACAGGATTTTCAGGATTGGTTTTCAAGACAGCGGATTTTATCCTGTTAATCTTGTAAATCCTGTCAGTCTTTTATCCGCGCTCGACCTGCCAGTATTCGAGTTCGACTGGCGTGGCGCGTCCGAAAATTGTGACCGAAACGCGCAGCTTGCCGCGCTCCGGATCGATTTCTTCGACGATGCCGTTCTGATTTTGGAACGGGCCGTCGGCCACCTTGACCGTCTCGCCAACTTCGAAGCTGACTTTCGGTTTTACCTTCTCTTCACGCTCACGCATCTGCGCGAGCATGTTGTCGACTTCCGATTGCCGCATCGGGATTGGTTTGTCCTTGGTGCCGGCAAAACCAATCACTCCGGGCGTGTCGCGGATGAAATACCAGGTACGGCCGACGAGCTGATTGTTTTCGTCTAACAAGTGCATGTTGACGATGAGGTAGCCGGGGAAAAACTTCCGCGTCGTCTCGCTCTTCTTTCCTTTCTTGATTTCGGAAACGCGCTCAGTCGGGACGAGCACTTCGAAGACGACGTCGCCCATCTCTTCCGTCTTAATGCGCTTGGCGATGTTGTCGCGCACCTTGTTTTCCTGTCCGGAAAGAACGTGCACCACATACCATTGGTCTTTGGGGGCGAGAACCTGAGCCATAATCAATGAATGCGGGTGAAGAGATGAATGACGTTGACGAGGACGAAATCAAAAAGCGCGACGTAACCGCCTAACAAAACCATGGCGATGAGGACGACGAGCGTCGAATCGGTCAGCTCTTTGTAGCGCTTGATCCCCTTCTCCTTCGGCTCCCAGGGCCACGAACATTTCTGCAGTTCGACCCTTACTTCGCTGATGAAGTTTTTCGCTTTCGTGATCATGAGACTTTTCCCAAAACACGCCAGGAGGGACTCGAACCCCCAACAGGCGGTTTTGGAGACCGCTACTCTACCAATTGAGTTACTGGCGTTCTGAACAACTAAGTTAGTCCAAGATCTCGCCCACGCGACCCGCGCCGACGGTCTTGCCACCTTCGCGAATCGCGAACCGGATCGTTTTTTCCATCGCGATCGGTGTGATCAATTCGACTTCGACCGAAACGTTGTCGCCGGGCATCACCATCTCGACGCCGTCGGGCAATTTCACTGTGCCGGTCACGTCCGTGGTGCGGAAATAAAATTGCGGGCGGTAGTTGGTGAAGAACGGCGTGTGACGGCCGCCTTCTTCCTTCGAGAGGACGTAAACTTCCGCTTTGAATTTCTTGTGCGGCGTGATCGACCCGGGCTTGGCGATGACCTGACCGCGCTCGACGTCTTCCTTCTTCGTGCCGCGGAGCAACACACCGACGTTGTCGCCGGCGCGCGCTTCGTCGAGAAGCTTGCGGAACATTTCGATGTCGGTCGCAGTCGTCTTGGCGGTCGGGCGAATGCCGACGATTTCGACTTCCTCCATTTTCTTGAGGATGCCGCGCTCGACACGACCGGTCGCAACCGTGCCGCGACCTTCAATGTTGAACACGTCTTCCACCGGCATGAGGAACGGCTGATCGATCGGACGATCCGGCACGGGGATGTAATCATCCACCGCCGAAACGAGCGCGAGAATCTGCTTCTCCTGCTCGGGGTCGCCGTTGAGCGCCTTGAGCGCACTGCCCTTCACGATCGGAATTTGATCGCCGGGAAATTCGTACTGCGTGAGCAGATCGCGCACTTCCATCTCCACGAGATCGAGAAGTTCCGGATCGTCCACCATGTCGACCTTGTTCAGGAAAACAACGATGGCCGGCACACCGACCTGACGTGCGAGCAGAATGTGCTCACGAGTTTGCGGCATCGGACCGTCGGCGGCGGAAACAACCAGGATCGCGCCATCCATCTGCGCCGCGCCCGTGATCATGTTCTTCACGTAGTCAGCGTGGCCGGGGCAATCGACGTGGGCGTAATGGCGTTTGTCGCTCTGATATTCAACGTGCGCGGTGTTAATCGTAATGCCGCGCTCTTTTTCTTCGGGAGCGTTATCGATCGAATCGTAGGCACGCACCTCGGCCATGCCCTTCTTCGCCAGCACGCTAGTGATCGCGGCCGTGAGAGTGGTCTTGCCGTGGTCGACGTGACCAATCGTGCCGACATTAATGTGCGGCTTGTCGCGTTTAAATGCTTCCTTAGCCATTTTCGTTTCCTCTTTTAACTAAACTTCGTCTTTTGGGTTTACTTTCGGCTGCGCGCTCACTCTGGAGCCCACAACCGGGATTGAACCGGTGACCTCGTCCTTACCAAGGACGTGCTCTACCAACTGAGCTATGTGGGCCGCGTTGTTATCGCTGCTGGCCGCCACCTCGCCTAACTCCGAATGCTTTCGCGAGTGTACGAGTCTAACGACCAACCGGTTGCTCCTCGCGGAGATTCAAAAGTCCCAGAGCCGGTCAAACTTCGCAGTTGAACGACCGTGGGACCTCCTCGTTCCGACAAAAAGCGGGGGCAAACTATCAGCGCGCCTTCGAGTGTCAAAGAAATTTCCTGCGGGAAAACCCGCTGGATCAATGACCGGGCGACGGCGCGGCTTCGTTCGGTTTTCCATTGCCGGCCGCCTTCAGTTTTTGCTGCGCTGACTTCAAACCGGTCTCGGCATTGGGGTCGTTAGGCTTCAACTTCAAAACCATTTGATAGTCCGCTTCGGCCTTCGTGTAATTTTCCGCCAGCGCGTAGGCGTAACCGCGTCCGCGATACGCTTCGACGTCCCTAGCGTTCTTCGCAATCAGGCTCGTGTAATCCGCGATCGCTTCATCCCACTTTTTTAGAGCGGCATAGGCAAACGCGCGACGCTCCAGGGCCTGCGCGTCATCCTTTTTCTGTTCCAGGACCTTCGAGTAATCCTCGATCGCCTTGTCGTATTCCTTCTTCGACAAATAGGAGAAGGCGCGGAAACGATAGCTGTCGGTGTCTTCGTCATCGATCTCGATCGCCTTGGACAAATCTTCGATCGCCCCGTCAAAATTCTTGTCCGCCGCGCGCGTCTTGCCCCGTTCGCTGTAACCGTTCGCCTCACCCGGCGTCATCGCGATCAGCTGCGTGAAATCCTGCTCCGCCTCCTTGTATTTGCCGGCGGCCTTGTAAGCACGGCCGCGATTCAGGTAATGCTTTGGGTCTTTCGGGTCGGCCTTCATGGCCGCACCAAATTCCTCCGCCGCCTTGTCGTATTGCTTTTGTTTCGCGAGTTCGATGCCTCGCTTCGTGTGTTCCGCTGAATCGCCTTGCGCAAAAATTTGCGGCGTTGCCGCCAGCAAGACAGCCAATCCAAAAACCGCAGTCTTCCGTGTTCTCATAATGTTCTGGGGATGCCCTGGGGCGAACCTAATGACGCGACTTCGCTGACGCAAGACCGCGCGCACGACGATTTCGGCTGTCTCTCAGAGACGCTTCGACCGGCTAGTATTTGCGAATTTTCCGATAACCGCGCCCAGGATAACGAGCAACACGACGCCACCCATCGCGATGAACATATTTTCACGCGTGATGAGTTTCGTCTTTTTCGGCGGCGTCGGCGTGGGCGGCGGCGTTGCTTCCGCAGTCTGCGTGGAGGCGGGACGCGGCGCGGCCGCGGCCACGCGTGCCTTTGCCTGCATCAGGCGGTCCGTCGCGCTGAAATTGTCCGGTTGCAGCTTGAGCACTTCTTCCAAATCGGTCGCGGCATTGGCCCAGTCATTCTTGGCCGCGTAGACGTCGGCGCGGCGACTCAGGCCGAGCGCGCTGCTGGGATTTTGCGTCAGCGCATTATTCAGATCGGTCAGCGCAGCATCGTAATTCTTCTGCTTGTAAGCGAGGTAGCCGCGCCGCTCCAACGTCTGCGGATCATTCGGCTTCAGCTCGAGAGCTTTGTTCAAATCGACCCCGGCTGGATCGAACTGACTCAGTTCAATCTCAGCCGCACCGCGCATCGAATAACCACGATAATCCTTCGGCGCCAGCTCGACGGCCTTGGAAAAATCAGTCATGGCCTCGGTGAATTTTTTCATCGTCAGATAAACGCCGCCGCGATCGTTGTAGAGCCGCGCATCTTTCGGGTTCGCTTCGACTGCTTTATTAAATTCGTCGATCGCGGCGTCGAACGCGCCCTGCTGCGAAAGCTGCACCGCCTTGTTGGCGTGCTCGGCCGCGCTCCCGCCGCCGCCGCTTTTCTTTTCCTTTTCCGCTGCCAGCACCATGCTGCTCTGCGCCAGACAGAGAAGCGCCACTGCGATGAATCTGAATGTCATTTTCATATGCGTCTCCTTAGCTCACATCGTTTTTGAGCGAGTAATCGATTGCAGGCGAGCAAATTAAACTTCTCTATTTCCGCCATGACCGATCCGACGCCACGTCAGCCCAATTTTTCCAAGGGCTACGCCGCCGTCTTCGCCACCGTCATTATCTGGTCCACGCCCTCGTTGTTCATGTTTTACCTGAACAATTTCTACGAGCCGTTCTCGCAAAATTTTTACCGTTACACCCTGGCCTGCCTGGCCGTCCTGCCCTTCGCCTTCTATTTGCGCGAAAATGCGGTTCCACTCAATCCGCGTCTCCTCTTTTACTGTCTGCTTCCGACGCTGCCGAATGTGATTCATCAAATCACGCAGGTGCTTTCGCTTCATTACATGGGGCCGGCGGTCTTCGCTGTCTTCATGCGCTCGACCGTCATCATGACCGCGATTTTCGCCGTAATTTTTTTCCCCGAAGAACGCTGGATCATTCGGCAATGGAAATTTCAGGCCGGCACCCTGCTTGGTCTGGTCGGAGCGATCGGCGTCTTGTGGTTTCAAGAAGGAACCGGCAACAAGCACATTTCGCCGCGCGGATTCGGTATTGCTCTCACCGCGGCGGGCACATGGGCGCTCTACGGCGTCCTGGTCAAACGTCCCTCGGCGGCGCTCGGCACAGTGCGGAGTTTTGCCGTGATCAGTTTCATCACTTCAACCTTGCTGCTGCCGCTCACGCTGGCTTTCGGCGACATCACCTCGCCCTTTCACAACAGCGCCCACGTGAATTTCATTCTCGCCCTCTCGGCCGTCACCTGCATCAGCCTGGCGCACGTTCTGTATTATGTGTCGATCCGCGAACTCGGCGTCGCCCTCTCGCAAACCCTGCAACTTCTCGGACCGCTGGCCTCGCTCGCCTTGTCCGCCTGGATTTTCGGTGAACACCTCACGCAACTGCAAATCGTCAGCGCCGCCATTCTCCTGCTCGGCGCTTTCCTCGCCATGCAGGTCAAGCCGCAACGCACTGCGCCGGCGGCGGAAGGCCTTTAGGCAAGACAAAGGTTCGCCGCGCGACATCCGATTTCAGTTCCGCCGTTTCGTACCAGCGCGCGAGAATGTTTTTGTCCGCCAGGTCGGGATTATCGGAAATGAATTGCGACCACTCGTTAGGCAACTGCCGCGCCATTCGTTCTCCGATCAAGGCCAGAAACGCCACCGTGATCGTCTCATTGTAAACTTCCGGACGACCCGCCTTCGCCGCGATCAAACGAAGACCGCGCGCAAATCGCGCCGTCGCTTCGGCAAATGAATGTTGCCGCAACATTTCAAACGCAAGCCGAACATGCTCACGATGCGGAAAGGCTTTCGGATCGATTCTTCCCTCTTCCAGCGCGCGCAGTTCCTCTTCGACCAGCAGCGCGCTCATTCGTCCTCCACCAGTTTGTGGCTGTCGCTCGCCACCAGCGTCAGTCCGTAAACCGAACGCAACCGTTTCACCTGGGCCAGCGTCTCCGGACTGAATGGCGCTTTGCCTTCGATCACATGCAGGGCGATGCCTTCGAGCAAATCGCCCAACGAAATGTCGAGATACTCGGCCAGGCCTTTCAAGACTTTGACCAGCGTCTTCTCCATGCGCGCGCCGACCTGCACCCGCTCGATGCGCTTGCTCGCGGTTTTTGCTTTTATGTCATAATGTTACCACGGTAACAACTGAACGGCAACTTTCCGTTTGCCAAGCGGCCAGCGAGTTTCACAATCCGCCACGTGGATCTGAAAAAATATCTCGCCCGTCGCCAGCAGGAGATCGATCGCGCCCTGCATCGCTATCTGCCGCGCGAATCAGCCAAGCCGCCCACGATCCATCGCGCCATGCGCTACAGCCTTTTCGCTGGCGGGAAACGGCTGCGCCCGATTCTTTGCCTCGCGGCAGCAGAAGCGTGTGGCGGAAAAATTGCAGCTGCGCTTCCCCTAGCCTGCGCAGTCGAATGCATCCACACCTATTCGTTGGTGCACGACGATCTCCCGAGCATGGACAACGACGATCTGCGTCGCGGTCGTCCGACTTCGCATAAAGTTTTCGGCGAAGGCATCGCTGTTCTCACTGGTGATGCGTTGCTCACGATCGCCTTCGAAATCGCCACGCACGCACAACCAACGAAGCGTTACAGCCTGCGCGACATGCTGCAAGACCTGGCCATCGCGGCCGGCAGTCGCAAACTCATCGCCGGCCAGGTGGCCGATCTCGAAGGCGAAGGACAGAAAATTAGCCGGGCCGGTTTGCGTTACATCCACGAAAACAAAACCTCAGCCATGCTCACGACTTCGGTGCGGCTGGGCGCCATGAGCGCGAATGCTTCCGCGAAACAGCTCGCCGCCATTACCGATTTCGGCCACTCGTTAGGCTTGGCCTTCCAGGTGATCGACGACATTCTCGACGTCACCCAAACGAGCGAGAAGCTGGGCAAGAGCGCTGGCAAAGATGTCGCCGCGCAGAAAGCGACCTATCCGGCAATTATCGGCTTGGAAGCTTCGCGCAAGGAAGCCAAGCGCCTGACGACTCGTGCGCACAACGCGATTTCCAATTTTGGCGACGAAGGCGAAGCGTTGCGCGCCCTCGCCAATTATCTCCTCGAGCGCGACTACTGAGCTTCTACGCCTGGGGAGCACGGGCTGTTAGCCCGTTGGTTCGGCGAGTCTCGCCGAACATGCTTTCGAAATATTGCGCCGGGTAACACCCGGCGCCCACGGGCTGACAGCCCGTGCTCCCCAGAAACGTTTCATCATGCTAGCGCCAGATTCGGGTCAATCTCTTCGCTCACGTCCGACTTCATCCCTTTTCGGAATCGCAGCATCGCCGCGAAAGCAATCATCGCGGCGTTATCCGTCGTCAGGGCGATCGGCGCGCAGAGAAAATTCAGGCGCGCGCGTTCGCATTCCGATTTCATCCGGTCTCGCAGCGCATTGTTGCAACTGACACCGCCGCTCAACGTCACCAACGAAACCTTGCGCATTTTCGCCGCCGCGATCGTCTTTCGCACCAGCACGTCAAGAACCGCGGCTTGAAATGATGCGCACAGATCGGCGAGTAACGTCTCGTTAGGCAAATCCAGTTTCGCCAGCGTGTATCGCACCGCGGTCTTCAAGCCACTGAAGCTGAAATTGTGATCGCCCGAATCGAGCATGCTGCGCGGAAAATCGAAACGCGTCGGATCCCCGCCGCGCGCGTGTTGCTCGATTTCCGGCCCGCCCGGATAACCGAGGCCCAGCATCTTGGCCACTTTGTCGAAGGCTTCGCCCGCCGCGTCATCGACCGTGCGACCGAGCACGCGATAGTCGCCGGCGCCATTCACCTCGACGAGCAAAGTGTGACCGCCACTGACGACTAACGAGACGTTGCGTCCGATTTCGCCGGACGAATCGAAGTGCGGCGAAAGCAGGTGGCCTTCGAGATGATTGATGGCGAGATACGGCTTGTGCAAACCAATCGCCAATCCCTTTGCGATCGACGCGCCGATCATGAGCGACGTAGCCAGTCCAGGACCGCTGGTCGCGGCGAAGCAATCAATTTCGCCTAACGAGACCTTGCTCTGGTGCAAGGCCGATTCCAGCAGGCGCGGCGCATGCAGCAGATGATTACGCGACGCGACTTCCGGCACGACACCGCCGTATGCCTGATGCAGCAACGTTTGCGATGCGATCTCGCTCGCGAGCAATTCCCGCCCGCGCATGATCGCGATCGCGGTCTCGTCGCAGGAAGTTTCGAGGGCGAGAATTAGCGTGGCGCAAGTTTCCAACTTGCACGCAAGTTAAATCGCAAGTCGGAAACTTGCGCCACTTACTTCTTCGCTGCCTCGACCTTCGGCCCCGTTTCCTGCGCGTAAATCATCACGCCTTTGAGCGCATCGATGGCGCGCAACATCTGCGGGTCCTTGGTCTTGACCATGTTCTTCTCTTCTTCCGCGCTCAGGCTGTCGTTGTTGCGCGCGGCGAAGAGCACACGTTCCTGCTCGGCGCTGAGCGGGACGCGAATATTGGGCGCGACGCCGTTGCCGTGAATGACCTGCTTGCTCGGTGTGTAGTACTTCGCGGTGGTAAAACGCAACGCCGAACCGTCGGGCAACTGCACCACGTTTTGGACCGAGCCTTTTCCGAAAGTGGTTTCGCCGACAATGATGGCGCGCTTCAGATCCTTCAAGGCGCCCGCCACAATTTCCGCGCCACTCGCGCTGCCTTCATTCACCAGCACCGTCATCGGAAGCCGCGGCCGCGCTTTCGTGCTGCCCGAAGTTGCATATTCATTTTGCTGCGAAGCGACGCGGCCCTGCGTCGAAACCACGGTGGTGTTGGGCGGCAGAAATTGCGCGCACACGTCGACCGCGCTGTTGAGCAGACCGCCGGGATTGTTGCGCAGATCGAGCACCAGCGCCTGCATTCCCTGCTTCTGTAAATCGTCGAGCGCGTGTTCCAATTCTTCCGCGGTCGGCTCGTTGAACTGGATCAAACGGATGTACCCGATCTTGAATGGGCCGCCGATTTCCGGGTCGAGGATCTTCGCGCCTTTCACGCTCTGCACTTTGATCTCCGCCCGCTCCAGTGCGTAATCCTTGACCTCCTTGGTCGACGGCCGCAGCACGGTCAGCGTTACCTTCTGGCCCGGCTGGCCGCGCAAAATATTCACCGCCTCCTGCAATTCCAATTTCTCGGTCGAATTGCCGTTGATGCGCAGGATCTGGTCGCCGGAAAGAATTCCCGCTTTCGCCGCCGGCGTATCTTCCATCGGCGCGATCACGGTGAGCAATCCGTTCTTCACTGAAACTTCAATGCCGAGGCCGTTGAAACGACTCCGCGTGTCGTCCTGCATGTCGCGGAAATCATCCGGGTCCATGAACTGGCTGTGCGGATCGAGCGAGGCCAGCATGCCTTTCATCGCCGCGTAAATCAGGTCGTGATAGCTGGTCTTCTTGCTGTCGACGTAATCCTGCCGGATGAGCTGCACCGCGCGCGCGAAGACCGAAATCTGCGCGTAACCGCTATCGTCTTCTTTCTCCGCCGCCTGCGCGTTGTGAGAGCGGAAGCCGAGCAAGACCGCGGCAAGAGTGAGCGTGGCGCTGACGCTGATTACAAGACGACGCTTCATACGTTTCATGTCTCCGATTGGATAACGATCATCGTTCAGGGCGAAATTTTTGGCAACGGGCAAACGTAGCGTAAGCTTGGCGCTCTTTCCCGTCCTGACTGCATGAGTTTCTCGAAGCCCGTCTTATTTTTCCTCTACCTCCTGGTCTGTTCGCTGGCCGTCGCCGCGGAAGAGAATCAAAACGCCGATTTCCAAAGAGTCGCGGACGAATACGTGAAAGGCTGGCTGGCCGCGCATCCGCTTCAGGCCACTTCCCTGGGCCTGCACGATTTCGACGGCCGCATCAGTGACTACACCCGGCTCTCGATCGACGCCGAGCTTTCACGCCTGAAGCGGTTCGACGAGCGCCTCAAGCGATTCGATCCGGCGAAACTGAACGCCGCCGCGCAAGTCGATCTGCGCATCCTGCAAAGCGCGGTCAAGAAAGACCTCTTCGAGATGCAGGACATGCAGGCGTTCGACTTGAACCCGATGACCTACGCGCAGGCGCTCGATGTGAACACTTACATCAAGCGCAACTTCGCCCCGCTCGAGGACCGCGTGAAAAGCATCATCGCGATCGAGAACCAGATGCCCAACATCATGATCGCGGCCAAGACCAATCTCGCGCCGGTCCTGCCGAAACCGTACGTCGAGCTGGCGATCGAAATCGCGCGCGGCAACGCCGATTTTCTGAAGAAGGACCTGGTCGATGCGCTCAAGGAAATAAAAGACCCGAAACTCAACGCCGCCTTCGCCATGGCCAATCGCAAGGCATTCATGGCCCTGACCGATTACGCGACCTGGCTGGAGAAGGAGCGGTTGCCGACCGCGACCGCGGACTGGGCGCTGGGCGAAGAAAAATATCGCCGCATGCTGGCGGAACAGGAACTGGTCGATTTGCCGCCGGAAAAAATTCTCGAAATCGGCCTGGCGGAATTGAAGGCCGAGCAACGTGTCTTTGCCGAAGCCGCCAAAATCATCGACCCGACCAAGCCCGCCATCGAAGTCTTCCGGGACATCCAGAAGGAACATCCGACTCCGGAAAATCTGATTCCGGAAACGGCGAAGAACTTGGACGCGATTCGCCAGTACTTGTTAGACCACGAACTAATCTCCATCCCGTCCGACGTGCTCGCGCAGGTAAAAGAGACGCCGCAATTCGCGCGCGCCACTTCCTTCGCCTCGATGGACACGCCGGGACCGTTCGAGAAAAAAGCCACCGAAGCCTATTACTACGTCACGCCGACCGAGGCCGACTGGCCGCCGGAGCAAAAGGAACAGTGGCTGACTTCGTTCAACTATTTCACCACTGACATCACGTCCATTCACGAATGTTATCCCGGGCATTACGTTCAGTTCCTGCATCTCAACGCCTCGCGCGTGTCCAAGCCCGCGAAAATTTTTGGCAGCTACGCCTTCATCGAAGGCTGGGCTCATTACGCCGAGAAAATGATGCTCGACGAAGGTTTCGGGAAAAGTTCGAACCCGGAGCCGAGCGAAGAGGAGAAGAAACGCGCGGCCAAATATCGCATGGCGCAATCGGACGAAGCGCTCCTGCGGCTCTGCCGGCTGTGCGTTTCGATTAAGATGCACACCCAGGGCATGAGCGTGGAGGAAGCGACCAAATTCTTCGTCGATAACTGCTACTACGAAGAGAAGCCGTCGCGTTCCGAAGCAATGCGCGGCACCTTCGATCCCGGCTATCTCAACTACTCGTTAGGCAAAATGCAGATCCTGAAATTGCGCGAGGATTTCAAGGCCGAGCAGGGCCCGATCTTCAGCCTGAAAAGATTCCACGACGAAATGCTCAAGCACGGCATGCCGCCCATTCGCGTTCTTCGCCAGATCATGTTGAAAGACAAAGCGAAGTGGGATGAAGTGCTGTAATGCACTCGTTAGGCCGAATCGTCCTTGCCGCCCTGCTCGCCACTAGCGCCAGCGCGCGATCAGATCCCGCGCATCAACTCGCACAGCGCGAATTGGGCGAGACACCGCTGCTCAAGGATTTGCATGAGTTGTGCGACCGCATCGGCGGCAGAATCACCGGATCGCCAAGCTGCGAACGCGCGATCGACTGGGGCCTGGCGAAATTCAAGGAAGCCGGACTCGATTCTGCGCACACCGAGAAGTTCACCGTGCCCGCGTTGTGGTTAGGTCAAAGCGCCGAGGCGTCCTGCATCGCGCCAACTTCATTTCCGATTCATCTCGCGGCTGCGCCCTACGGAGCGTCCACTCGACAGCCTCTGGAAGCGCGCATTGTCGATGTCGCTGAAGGCACCGCCGAAGATTTCCAGCGCCTCGGCGAGAAAGCGCGCGGCGCCATTGCGCTTGTTCACTCCAGCGAGATGAAGACGCTTGACGATCTCTTCGCGGAATACGCGCGTAATCTGCCGCTCATCGATGCTGCGCAAGAAGCGCAGGTCAGCGCGGTACTCATGCAATCCACGCGCCCGCGTGCTTTGCTCTACCGCCATCCGGTCAGCGTGGTGGCGAAACAACTCACCTTGCCCATGGCCGTGATTGCACGCGAAGACGCGGAACGTCTCGCCCGCCTAACGAGTGATGGCGAAGTGCGCCTGCGTCTTAACATCAACAACAAGACCGGCCCTGCATTTCAATCGCGCAACGTGCTCGCGGAAATTCGCGGGCGCGAAAAACCAAACGAAGTCGTGCTCATCGGCGCGCATCTCGATTCATGGGAACTCGGCACCGGCGCGAACGACAATGGCATCAATGCCGTTACCGTCATCGAGCTTGCCCGCGCCATGCACGAACTGAAGCTCGCGCCGCGGCGCACGATTCGCTTCGCGCTTTTCACCGGCGAAGAACAAGGCATGTGGGGCTCGGCCGATTATGTGAAGAGTCACGCCGCGGAACTCGACGACCACGTCGCGGCCGTGAATTTCGACATCGGCTCGGGTAAGACGACAGGATTTTATCTCAACGGACGCCCGGAATTGAAACGTGCGATCGACGATGCATTCCGCGCCTTTCCCGATTTCGCCATGACGGAAAATCCACTCGACGGCGTCGATGGCGTAGACACGTTCGATTTTCTTCTCTCGGGAATTCCCAACTTCTGCGCCAACCAGGACGCTGCGCCGTACCTACCGGATTACCACGCGGAATCTGATGTCTTCGACATGGTTGATCAGAAGGAAGCGAGACGAAACGCCGCCATCGCCGCGATCTTGATCTGGAGCCTGGCGGAGAATCCGGAGCGTCCCGCGCCGCGGCAGACGCGCGCGGAAGTCGAGCAGCTAATCAAAGACGCGCACGTCGAAGAACAGATGAAAGGATTCGACCAATGGGATGATTGGGTGAATCACAAACGCGGCGTGGACAAGCGGGAACCCTGACGCACAGCCTCACCACGGAATTTCTTTCCGGTTCTGCATGAACTTTCCTGTGATCCTGTGTGGCGCTTCGCTGGCCAGCCATACGATCGTGTCCGCGCCTTCTTCGACTGACTTCGGCGCGCCCGCGCCGCCCATGTCGGTGCGCACCCAGCCGGGACAAACGGAATTCACCGCCGCCTTCGGCATCGCCGCGGCGAGCTGCACGGTCACGCCGTTGAGCGCGGTTTTCGAAATGCAGTAAGCGGGCGCCCAGCCGTCGGCGCCATCCGCCAACTGTCCGCCGCTGCTTGAAACATTGATCACGCGCGGCGCTTTGCTTTTTGTCCAGCAACGCCGCGAACGCGCGCGTCACACGCAATGGTCCGAGCACGTTTGTCTCGAATGTTTCGCGAAACATTTCGTCGGTGTCCTCGAGCACGTTGTCATCACCGTCGACAATGATGCCCGCGTTGTTCACGAGGACGTCGAGATGATCGGCCTTCTTTTCGAACTCACTCACTGCCGCCGTCACGCTCGCGACTTTTGAAACATCGATCGGCAAGAAACGTCGCTCCGATTTCATTCGCGGCTTTGCGCCCAGCGTTCGCGTTGCGCGCGCCGAGAAAAACCTGAAATCCTTTCGCCGCCAGTTGCCGCGCAACTTCGCGACCAATGCCCTTGTTTGCGCCGGTGACCAACGCCGTGCGCGAACCAGAATTCACCATGGCAACTTCTCGCCCATGTGCATGTAGGCGCCGCTCGGTCCGTTGTCGTCGAGCGTGGCGAGTTGCACGCTCGTTTTTGCGCCGTCGGGAATTTCCATGACCGCGCCCTTGCCGCCCATGTCGGTCTTGACCCAGCCGGGATGGGCCGCATTCACTTTGATTTTCGTGTTCTTCAACTCGTAGGCGAGCTGCACGGTGTAGGCGTTCACCGCCGATTTGGAAACATTGTAGGACGTGTACGACTTCGAATCGTAAATCGGCGAACCGGGCGTCGCGTGATGCGTGATCGAGCCGAGAATGCTGGACAGATTCACGATCCGGCCGGCGTCGCTCTTGCGCAGCAGCGGCAGAAACGCATTCGTCGTTTCGACTAAGCCGAACAAATTTGTCTCGAACGTCTTTCGCCAGGTCTCGAGTGATTGCTCGCTCGCCTTCTTCTTCTCGTCGTCGACCATGATGCCGGCGTTGTTGATCAGGATGTCGAGCTTGCCGAACTCGCGCTCCACTTCCCGCGCCGCTTTCTGAATGCTGGCGGAATTGCTCACGTCGATTTCCAAAGCGCGCACATCCAGTTTCTCCTTGCGCAACTTCTCCGCCGCCTCCTCGCCCTTTTTCAGATCGCGCGCGCCGAGCAGAACCGTCATGCCTTTGCGCGCCAATTGCTTCACCGTCTCCAAACCGATGCCCTTATTCGCTCCCGTGACCAATGCGATTTTGCTTGTGCTCATAGAGTTTGATTTGTCTTAATTGTAACTAACACAATTACATTTTCCGTTTTGGTCAACCAGCAATTCACTTTTGCCGTTCACATCATGACCGCTCTCGCCTTTTCCGGCGAGCTAATGGATTCGCCAACCCTCGCCCGCAGCGTGAACACCAATCCCGTCGTGGTGCGGCGCATCCTGCTGGCGCTCCGTGCCGCCGGCCTGATCGAAACGATCGCGGGTAAACACGGCGGCTCGCGTCTGCGCAAACCGGCCGATCGAATTTCCCTGCGTGACATCTACGACGCGATCGAGCCGCGGCCGGTCATTCCCCTGAGCGAACGCAAAGCCTGGAAACATTGCGCGGTCAGTTGTCACATGAAAGGAATCATGGGCCGGGTCGCGGCCGACGCCGAAAACGCCATGCGCTCCCACCTGAAAGCAATCACGCTGCGCCAACTTGTCCGGCGAATTGCGTGAGCGTGACGAATCATTCGCGCGCCGGCGTCGTGCCGTGTGCGAAATCTTCCCAACCGTGGGTGCTGGCCGCGACCATTCTCGGTTCGAGCCTGGCGTTCATCGACGGCACCGTCGTGAACGTCGCTCTGCCCGCGTTGCAGAAAGATCTGAACGCAACCGTGCTCGACGTACAATGGGTCGTCGAAGCGTATCTGCTGCTCCTCGCTGCGCTTCTTCTCGTCGGCGGTTCGTTAGGCGATCGTTTTGGTCGCAGAAAAATTTATCTGCTCGGCGTTGCCATCTTCGCACTCAGCTCGGCCTGGTGCGGGCTCGCGCCCCGCATCGGTCAATTGATCGCCGCGCGTGCCGTGCAGGGAATCGGCGCGGCGCTCCTTGTTCCCGGCAGTCTCGCCATTATCGGAAGCTCTTTTCGCGAAGAGGAACGCGGTCGCGCCATTGGCACCTGGTCCGCCTTCAGCGCGATCACCGCCGCGATCGGTCCGGTGCTCGGCGGTTGGCTGGTCCAGACAATTTCCTGGCGCGCCGTTTTCTTCATCAACCTGCCGATCGCGTTCACCGTCATTGCGATTGCGCTGCGCCATGTCCCGGAAAGCCGCAGCGGCGAACGCCAGCCACTCGACTACGTCGGCGCAGCCTTGATCACGCTCGGGCTAGGCGCCGTGATCTACAGCCTGATCGAATCTTCGCGATTCGGATTTGGAAACGCGATCATCATCGGCTGCGGGCTCATCGGAATTTTTCTCATCGTCGCATTTCTCTTCGTCGAATCGCGTCTGCGTCATCCGATGTTGCCGCCGGCGTTGTTTCGCTCGCGCGATTTTTCCGGCGCGAATCTTCTCACGCTTTTGCTCTACGCCGCGCTCAGCGCAACGATGTTTTTCCTGCCGCTCAATCTTATTCAGGTGCAGCACTACACACCGACGGCGGCCGGCGCGGCCATCCTGCCGTTCATTCTGATTATCTTCGTTCTCGCGCGCTGGTCCGGCGGATTGATCTATCGTTACGGCGCAAAAATTCCGCTGATCATCGGACCAACAATCGCCGCGCTCGGTTTCGCACTACTCGTTAGGCCGGGTCTTGGCGGCAGCTATTGGAGCACCTTCTTTCCCGGTGTGGTCGTTCTCGGTTTGGGAATGGCGATCAGCGTTTCGCCGTTAACGACGGTGGTGATGAGTTCAGTTTCCGGCGAACGCACCGGCCTCGCTTCCGGTGTAAACAATGCGGTCTCGCGCGTCGCTGGCTTGCTCGCCATCGCGGTGTTCGGCGTGATCATGCTGCACAGTTTCAATTCCGAACTCGATCGCCGATTGCCCGGCGCGACGATTCCACAAAGCGAACGCGTGAAACTCGGCAGCATAGAACCGCCGGATAACGTCGAGGCAGAGACGCGCGCAGCGATCGCGGACGCGATCAGTCTTTCCTTCGTTTATGGATTTCGCGTGGTCGTGGCAACGTGCGCCCTGCTCGCTCTTGGCGCGGCGCTGACTTCGGCGGCGATGATCAGCGGCCGGCGCGAATATTCTCCTCGATCTTCTTCGTGATCTCGACCGCCAATTCGAGCGCGGCTGTCGCCTGTAACCCAGAAACTTTCGGCGCGCGTCCCGTCGCGGCGCATTCGACAAAGGATGCCAACTGACGCTTGAGCGGTTCTTCCTTTTCGATCTCGACCGGCTCGCGCGTGATACCGGTCGGCGTGCGGCGATAAATTTCCCCGCTCTGGCTGCCGTAGTCTAACGAGAGGTAGGCGTCTTCCTGAAAGACGCGAATCTTGCGCATCCGTTCCGGACTGATGCGGCTCGAGGTCACATTCGCGACACAGCCGTTCTCAAAACGCAGCCGCGCATTGGCAATGTCTTCACCGCGGCTTAGCACCGGAACGCCGACGGCATCGATCGTCTGCACCGGCGAGCGAACCAGGTGCAAAATGATTTCGAGATCGTGAATCATCAGGTCGAGCACGACGCCGATATCCGTGCTGCGATTCGGATACGGCGAGAGGCGATGCGCTTCGATGAAACGCGGATGGGTCAGTCGCTCTTCCAGCGCACTTAGGACCGGATTGAACCGCTCGACATGTCCGACTTGCAAAACCAAACCGCGTTCCGATGCGATCTGCGCCAGCTCGCTGGCATGCGCGGTGTTTTCCGTGATCGGTTTTTCGATGAGCAAATGTTTGCCCCGTTCGAGTAATTTTTTCGCGATCTCGAAATGACTGTTCGTCGGCGTGGCAATCGAGGCGGCGTCGATCTGCTCCGCGAAATCATCGAGCGACGGCGAAATCCCAACCCCGAATTCCTGCGCGATCTCTTCCGCTCGCGCGCGATCGGTATCGCAAATCGCCGCGAACTGCGCCGCGCCGTTCTCCGCATAAAGTCGCGCGTGATTTTTCCCGATGTGTCCGACACCGACAACACCGACGCGCAACTTGTTCATCACGCGGATAGGGCCGGCGCTTTGTCGTTGGCCAGAAACCATTCGTAGGTCTGCGTGATTCCGTCGCGCAACGAAATCTTCGCCCGCCAGCCGAGCGCATTCACCTTCGAAACATCGAGTAATTTGCGCGGCGTTCCGTCCGGCTGGGTCGGATCGAAGGTTAGCTCGCCGTTGAATCCAACGACGTCGCAGATCATTTCCGCCAGCTCCCGGATGGTCACGTCCTCGCCGGTGCCAACGTTGATGATCTCGGGCGAATCGTATTTCTCGAGCAGGAACAAACACGCATCCGCCAGATCGTCGACATGCAGAAATTCGCGGCGTGGTTTGCCGCTGCCCCACACTTCGACTTCGCGCGCGCCCGCCAGTTTCGCCTCGTGCACTTTGCGCAATAACGCCGGCAGCACATGCGCGGTCACGAGATTGAAGTTGTCGTTAGGCCCGTAAAGATTCGTCGGCATCAACGAAATGTAATTTTCGCCGTACTCCTCCGCGTAGGCCTGACAGAGTTTGATCCCGGCGATTTTGGCGATGGCGTAGGCGTCGTTCGTTTTTTCCAGCTCGCCGCTGAGCAACGCGCTCTCCGGTATCGGTTGCGGCGCGAACTTCGGATAAATGCAGGAGCTGCCGAGGAACAAGAGCTTGCGCACTTCATTCTCGTGCGACGCGCTGATGACGTTGTTTTGAATGCGCGTATTCTCGATCAGGAACTCGACCTTGAAATCATTGTTCGCCTTGATCCCGCCGACTTTCGCCGCCGCCAGAATGACGATGTCCGGTTTCTCTTTCTCGAAAAATCCCGAGACGGCCGCTTCGTTGCGCAGATCAAGCTGGGCACGATCGCGTTTCAGAATATTACGAAAACCGGCGACCTCGAGGTGGCGGACCACGGCGCTGCCAACCAGGCCTTTGTGGCCTGCTACGAAAATCTTGTCGTTCTTGTCCATTGTCCGCTAACGAGGTTTACCATTTTCTTTTTCGCGGTGTTACGCAATTCTCACTTCGTGGCCAAGCGAACCAACAGACTGGCAGTTCAGAAAACCTACAAGCTTTACATTGGCGGAAAATTCGTCCGGAGCGAGAGCGGACGCGTTTCTCCCGCGCAAGGCGCGAATTATTCGCGCGCGTCACGCAAAGATTTTCGCGATGCGGTGGGCGCGGCGCGCAAAGCGCAGGCCGGGTGGGCGAAACAAAGCGCGTATTTGCGTGGGCAAATTCTTTATCGCGCGGCGGAAATGCTGGAGCGCCGTCGCGCCGAACTCGAAGCGGAAGTCGCGCGATCGAACGGCGCGAAGAAATCACGCGGGCCTAACGAGACCACGCTGGCAATCGATCGCCTCGTCCATTACGCCGGCTGGACGGACAAGTTCAGCCAGGTTTTCAGCGCCGTGAATCCGGTCGCGAGTTCGCATTTTAATTTCGTCATGCCGGAACCGACCGGCGTGGTCGTCGCGCTTTGTCCCGACGAATCGCCGCTGGTTGCGCTGATCTCGTTAGTCGCGCCGATCATTCTGGCGGGAAACACCGTCGTCGTTCTTGCTTCCGCGACCGATCCCCTGCCCGCGCTGACATTTTCGGAAATTATCGCCACGAGCGATTTGCCCGGCGGTGTGATCAACATCCTCGCCGGCGATCGCGCGGAGATCGCGCCCTTCATCGCCAGTCACATGGATGTGAACGCGATCGTCGATGCGAGCGGCGACGCCAAGGTCGGCGAAGTTTTGCAGGGCGGCGGACACTTCAATGTGAAGCGTTACGTGCGTCGCGAACTCACGCCCGCGCAATGGCGTTCTGGCGACGGCGAAAATCCGTACTGGATTCTCGATACGCGTCGAAATGAAAACGGCCTGGCACCCGATCGGTCTGTAACCTGTAGCCACGGGACTGTGGCCCGTCACGGCTGATTCGCTCATGCCATTGTCGCCAGATGTCGCTCTCGACGGCCCACAGGGCCGTGGCTACAAACTTTGATGCGCGCACTGCTTCTGGTTCTCGATAGCGTTGGCATTGGTCACGCGCCGGACGCTGCGAAATACGGCGACGAAGGAGCAAACACGCTTGGACACATTTTCGAGCGCAGGCCGGATTTGCATCTGCCGAATCTGGACTCGTTAGGCCTGCCGAACCTGCTGGAAGGAGCCGCGGGAAATTTCCGCGCGAGCCATGGTCGGATGCAGGAGCGTTCTGCGGGCAAGGACACGACCACCGGACATTGGGAAATTGCCGGTGCTATTCTGGATGAGCCGTTTGCCGTCTTCGAAAGTTTCCGGAACCACTCGTTAGGCAAATCGAACACGACGCCGGGATTCAATTCATCGGCAATTACGCGCGCAGCGGCACGACCATTCTTGAAGAACTCGGCGCGGAACATCTGCGCACCGGCAAACCGATTCTCTACACTTCGGCCGACTCCGTCCTGCAGATCGCGGCGCACGAAGACGTCGTTTCGATTCAACGGCTCTACGAAATTTGCAAGATCGCGCGACGGCATGCCGATGGCGCGCGCATCGGTCGTGTCATCGCGCGACCGTTTACCGGCGAAGCCAGGAAATTTTCGGCGCACCGCGCGTCGCCACGATTTTTCGATGAAGCCGCCACGCACGGTCCTGAATGCGATCAGCGAAAGCGGCGCAGAAGTCATCGGCGTCGGAAAAATCAGCGACATCTTCGCCGGTGAAGGCCTGACGAATTCGTATCCGACCGCCTCCAACGCGGAAGGCATGGAGCGCATTGCAGTTCTCTGGTCGCAAATCGACCACGGCCTCATCTTCGCGAACCTGGTCGACTTCGACATGCTCTTCGGTCATCGGCGCGATGTCGCCGGCTACGCGCAGGCGTTGCGTGAGTTCGATCGATGGCTGGGAGGATTCGTCAGGCAAATCGCACCGGAAGACCTCGTCATCATCACGGCCGATCACGGGAACGATCCGACTTTTCGCGGCACCGATCACACGCGCGAAGAAGTTCCGCTTTTCGTCTTGCATCAAAACGAAGCGCGCGATCTCGGCACGCGAAAGACTTTCGCCGACATTGCAGCGTCGCTGGCGGATTATTTTGGCCTAACGAGTGGTTGGCCAGCCGGCACTTCGTTTCCTTTCACATGCACATTCCGTCGCTCATTGAAAAAAAGCGCGACGGCGCGGAGCTGAGCGCGGAAGAGATCGGCGAGCTCATCGACGCTTTCACGCGCGGCGAGGTGGCGGACTACCAGATGAGCGCGTGGGCCATGGCGGTTTTCTTCCGCGGCATGACCCCGGCGGAAACGCAACATCTGACCGCAGGCGATGATGCACAGCGGACGCGTGCTTGAGTTACCCGGAAGGTTCGCCACTGAAAGTGGACAAACATTCGACCGGTGGCGTGGGCGACAAGGTCTCGTTCGTCCTGGCGCCGCTGCTCGCCTGCGACGATGTCTGGGTGCCGATGATTTCCGGCCGCGGACTCGGCATCACCGGCGGCACGCTCGACAAACTCGAGAGCATTCCTGGCTTCAACGTGCATCTGGATGAGAAACGCGCGCTCAAGCAGCTTGAACGCATCGGCGTTTTCATGATCGGACAAACCGCCGACATTTGTCCGGCCGACAAAAAACTTTACGCGCTGCGCGATGTCACCGGCACGGTGCCGTCGCAGCCGTTGATCGTCGCCAGCATCATGAGCAAGAAGCTGGCGGAAAATCTCGATCGCCTGGTGCTCGATGTGAAATTCGGCAGCGGCGCGTTCATGAAAACGCGCACCGAGGCGGAACAACTGGCGAATTCGATGCGCGAAGTTGGCGAACTCATGGGTGTGCAGACTTCATTCCTGCTCAGCCCGATGCACGAACCGCTCGGTCGCGCCGTCGGCAACGCGCTCGAAGTAATCGAATGCGTGGAAATTCTGCACGGCGGCGGGCCGAAGGACTTGATCGATTTGATTCTCGACCTGGCGGAGAAAATTTCCGTCGCACCACGGGCGCAACTTTCCACATGGTTAAGCGACGGCAGCGCCTGGAAAAAATTCGTGCAGATGGTCGAAGCGCAGGACGGCGACGTGACGAAGTTGGAGAAACTCGAGCAACATCATCGCGCACCGATTTGTCAGCCATTGAAGGCAAAGAGCGCCGGCGTGGTTCAAAAGATGGATGCGCAAGCCATCGGTCGCGCATCGCTTCTGCTCGGAGCGGGCCGGCAGAAATCCACCGACGCAGTCGATTTCGCGGTCGGCATTTCCGCGATCAAGAAAATCGGCGAAAAAGTGGAAGCGGGCGAACCGCTCCTCTTCGCGCACGCGCGCAACGACGAGACGCTGCGCGTCGCGTGGCCGCTTCTCGAAGGCGCGGTGGAACTAGGCTAGGAACGAATCGTCCAGAAGTCGTCCGACAAATTGCGATCGGCCAGGTAGGCGTAGGGAATGGTGAAATAACCTTTCATGCCCCAATCGGTGTTCCACGAATTGCGAACGATGAAGCGTTTCTGCCCGTCGTCGTAACCGACCGCCAGGACCGCATGTCCGCCGAGCACTTGTTCCTTCGGCCCCGGCATATTCAAGACCCCGGACTTCGCCACCGCCGCTGATTCAAAGGCGTCATAGACGGTGAAGCCGAAGACAAACGGATAGCCCTCGGCGAGACAACTGCGCATCTCATCCGTGGTATTGATGCGGCGGTAACTCGAAATACGATGTTTGGGAGCTAGCTTGTAACAAGTTGCGGTCGGCTTCTTCTTGAAACTCGCGACCTTGTAAGGCCATTTCGCCTCCGGGCAGACACCGATTTTCGCGAGCGATTTTACGCCGTCGCGAATGAAGGCGCCACTGTCCTGCTGCACCGTGCCTTCGATGACGCGCTCGTTGTAATAAATGAAGAGGCGACTCAGGTCGGCGAAGCTGTTGGGCGCTTGTTTGAGCTCGAGAAACTCGAGCGCGCCGGCCAGCGCGTTGGCGGTGCAGCTGCCGAGCGCTCCCTGGTCTTCGACGGGTGAGCAACGCGGACGCAGGTCCACTTTCGATGGCAGTTTTATTGCCCTCCGTGCCACCGCCGCATAGAGAAAATCGCGGTGATCGGGAAGATCGGGCAGCCATCCATACCATTGCGACGAACGAGTCGGAATCCTGACGGGCATACGGCCTCCTCTGTTGAATTTCCGGGACTATCGACCCACGAGGAACCGCAGCAAGAAATTTAGTGTGACGAGTTGCGGAATAATTATCAGAAAGACCATGGCTGGCCTAACGAGTGGTTGTTCCGCGCGTTTCACCTCGAAAATTTTTCCCAGAAAACGCTTCCGCGCGTTTTCATTCTGGATTTTCGCCGAACCGGATTAAATTGCACTCACGCGCCGAGCTTCGCGGCTGCGTCACCGAATCCTGCCATGCCTGTTGCCACCGAACTGACCAAGGATTGTCTGGGAATTGTGCACGTCGGAAGCGGCGTGGTCACCGGTGAGGAATTGGTGGAGAGCAGCACCGCTGCCGCTCAACTGGTGGAGAACACGGATAATTTTCAGTACGAAGTTACCGACTTCACCGACGTGACCGAGTTGCGCGTTGAACCGCGGCACGTCGAGAAAATTGCCGCAATCGATCGCGTGGCGGCGACCCTGCGGCCGCGCGCCATCATGGTGATCATTGCTCCGCAAAATTCCGCTTACGACCTGGCGTGTGCCTGGCACGGCCTCATCGCCGATCTCGGCTGGACCGTTCACATTTCACGCGACCGCGCGGAAGGCGTGCGCTGGCTCGGCCAGCATCTCAAAACCGAACGGCCGGAATTGCTGGCGGAGAAAAAGAAAGACGCGGCCTAGGCCTGAATACCGCGCCGCTCACTCGAGCTTTGCGCTTGTCGATCGGCACGGTGCGCTTTTGAATCGCGCGATGCATCGCGCGACAAAACTGCTGGCCGCGATGCAACTTTACGCTGGCGCGTTGCAGGTTGCGCCGACACCCGCGATCGACCATCTCATTCCCTGGCTCCTGCAGGAAGATCAGGAATTGCGTTCACTGCCATTCGGCGATGTCATCACCGCTGCCACCGGCAAACACGTCCGTGCCATCGATGCGAAAGACGAAACCGATCAACGCGTCGTGAAACAATTGCGTGCGGCGCTGGATGAAGTCGTCCGGCGAATGAATGAACCGAACGCGCCGATCCAAAGTGCGGCGCGGATCAACGAAGTGAGTTCGCACTTTGAAGACATGCTGCGCGAAATTTTGGACAAAGCGCCGGGGCTATCGTGCGACTTTCCGAAAACCGCGCAGGAAAAAGTGCAGCGTTCCGGTTATCCCGATTTGCGTCTCGTCGATACCGCCACGCAGCGCGATCTATTATCTCGACCCGAAACTCTACGCCGTCGGCAGTCGCGACAGCAGTTTCCGCACGTTCTACTTCGAGCCGAAAGTCGCGACCAACAAAGTGCGCGACGACGCGGTGCATCTGATCCTTGGCTTCGAGCACGAAACGCGCAAAGCCGGTTATTGGAAATTCACGCGCTGGGACATCGTCGACCTCGCCCATTTCAAAGTGAAACTGAAAGCCGAGTTCCAAGGTAGCAATCGCGACATGTATCGGCCGGAGGCGGTCGTGGCCACGAGCGACCAGCCGAAATAATTTGGCTTGCCTAACAAGTGGTTGTCATCCTGAACCGCGGAGACGGTGAAGGATCTCGCAACTTATATTAGAATACCGAACGTCGACGAGTGTCTTCGACTTCGTTGTGAGATCCTTCGGCGCGCTTCGCCAGCCTCAGGATGACAATTGGAAAGTCCCTTTACATTCGTGAATTCACGTTGCTGTCTCACGTCACGGAAGTAACAGTTACCGCATGCTTGCGGAAGCACCGCCCGTCTTGGAATTCGACGCGATCGACGACGTCGTGCGCGACATCGCGCAGGGCAAGCTCGTCATCGTGACGGATGACGCCGACCGCGAGAACGAAGGTGATCTCGTCATGGCGGCGGAAAAAGCCACGCCGGCTGCGGTCAACTTTATGAGCAAATTCGGACGTGGTTTGATTTGCGTTCCGCTTTCGAATGAGCGCGCGGAGCAGCTCGGTCTGCAGCGAATGGTGGCGCAGAACCGCGAGATGTATCGGACCGACTTCACCGTGTCGGTGGATGCGGCGCGCGGCGTGACCACTGGCATCAGCGCGCACGATCGCGCCGCGACGATCACGACGATTGCGAATCCTGAGTCAACGCCTTTCGATCTCATCCAGCCGGGACACATCTTTCCGTTGCGCGCGAAAGACGGCGGTGTCTTGCGTCGCGCCGGACACACAGAGGCGGCCGTCGATCTTGCGCGCATGGCCGGTCTGCAACCAGCCGGTGTGCTCTGCGAAATTTTGCATGACGACGGGACGATGGCGCGTTTGCCGGAGTTGATGGAATTCAAACGCAAACACGGCCTGCGCATCTGCACCATCCAGAGTTTGATCGCGCATCGCCGCTTGAAGGAAAAACTAATCGAGCGCGAACAAGTCGTTAGTCTGCCGACCGATTACGGCGATTTCGACCTGCATCTTTATCGCTCCGTTCTCGACGGCGCGCATCATCTCGCCTTGGTGAAGGGAAAAATCTCGCCTAACGAACCCACCCTCGTGCGCGTGCACAGCGAATGCCTCACCGGCGATGTCTTCGGTTCGAAGCGCTGCGATTGCGGCAATCAACTGCACGCCGCCTTGCGCCAAATTTCCGAGGAAGGCCACGGCGTGCTTGTTTACATGCGCCAGGAAGGTCGCGGCATCGGATTGGCCGCGAAAATTCACGCCTACAAATTGCAGGAGGAAGGCCTCGATACCGTCGAGGCGAATGCGAAACTCGGTTTCGGCATGGACCTGCGCGATTACGGACTCGGTGCGCAAATCTTGTTCGACCTCGGCGTGCGCAAGTTCCGCTTCCTCACCAACAATCCGAAGAAGGTCGTCGGTCTCGAAGGTTACGGAATTCAAATGGTCGAGCAGGTGCCGATTCGCGGCGAAGCGAATCCGCACAACGCCAAATATCTCGAAACCAAGAAGGTGAAGATGGGGCATTTACTCTGAAACTCACGCCCCGCATGTCGTCCGCTGTTGCGCCCCGACCACGTGCCATGGTCGGCACGAAGCGTCATTTCACGCTTGTCGCCAGTCAGTTCAATGCGGAGTACGTGCAGGGCCTGGTCAATCATGCTTCGGAAGAATTGCGCGCGCTCGTTCCCGGCGTGCTCCTGAGTTTGCATCAAGTGCCGGGCGCTTTCGAAATTCCGATTGTCGTGCGCGAAATCGCGTTGCAGAAAAAAGCCGACGCCATTCTCGCCATCGGTGTGATTCTGCAAGGCGCGACTTCCCACGCCGATCATCTGGCCAGCTCGGTCACCAATGCGCTGCAGCAAATCGCGATCGAATGCGGTGTGCCCATCATCAACGTTGTCCTGGAAATGGAAAACGAAGAGCAGGCGCGCGAGCGTTGCCTGGAAAAAAAGATTAATCGCGGCATCGAAGCGGCCCGCGCCGCGGTCGAGATCAGCAATATCATGAGCGAATTGCGCGCTCGTTAGGCATCATGGGCAAACGGCGCAACGCGCGGCAGGCTGCGATTCAATTTCATTTCTGGCGCGACCTGCACCACGGCAAGGCGCCGGAAAAGATGGATGACTTCTGGGAATTTTGTCCGGCCAAAAGCGGCGTGCGCGAATTCGCCCAGCCGCTCATCGACGGAATGGTCGAGCATCAAACCGAAATCGACGAACGCATTGGACGCTATTGCGAGAACTACGATTTGAACCGCATCTCGCCCGTCGATCGCGCCGTGCTGCGACTCGCCATTTACGAAATGCTTTTCCGCGAGGACATCCCGCCGGTCGTCTCGATTAACGAAGCGATCGAGCTGGCGAAAACATTTGGCGGCCCGGATTCAGGCCGATTCGTAAACGGAATTCTCGATCGCGTGAAAGAAGATCTCTCGCGGCCGCTGCGCGAAGCGAAATCGTAGCCACGGCCCTGCGGGCCGTGCGCGCACGTTCCGCAGGAACGTGGCTACACATGCCTAACGAGTGGTCGCCAATCGAGACCGCGCCGACCGGGCGTAAAGGAAAAAGGCAGGTCCCGACTTGGAGACCTGCCTTTGAATCTTCAGTTCCCTCGATTACCAGCCGATGTCCTGCAGGAGCTTGAAGGTTAAATCCTGCGGCGGGGTGACCTCATGGGTCAGATCGCCATTGATCGCCGGCTCCATCAGTTGGTTCGGGAACGCGCTGACGTCGTAGTGCGAGACCGACGACCCGCCCTGAAAGGGATTAGGCGCGTACAAAAGCATGCGTCCCTGCAGGTCGGCGCCGGCACGAACCGCGAGGTTCAAGCCAAGGTTAGCGAGCATGCCCGAGTGGGCGCGCGAGCGAGTGGCAAGTGCGGCCTTGAGCGCGTTTCCGTCGGATAGGGTAATACGCACGGACGGGATGGTGATCGTCGCGTCGGTTCCTCCGAGGCCCGCTGGCGGTGACCCAGCCGCATTGTCAGCGATGATCACCGCGATGGCCCCGGCATCCTGGCAGGTTTTCACTTTGACTGTGAAGGTACAGGTACCGCGATCCACGAGTGCGACCTTGCCGTTCACCGCGAGCGCATTCGCTGCGCTCAGCGGGGTGCACGCCAGGCCGACGCCATTGGCCTGATCCACAACTGGCATGACCTCGGCTGTGATGCCCGGACTAATCAGTGCCGGACCGAATGAAGCTGTCCCGACAGCGTAGGCGCCCGCAACGCTTGCGGGAGAATTCACCGTCAGTAATGGAGTGCCCGCCTGAAGAACAGTGGGAAGCGCATTATTCACGTTCGCGCCGGCCCAAACCAGTTTGCTGTCGAGCGACGAAGCAACGCGTTCCGCGTTGGTCATGTCCTTCCAAAGCTTGCCGGTGGTCCTGTCGGTCAGGAAGAAATCCCAGATGCTGGGGAAACCACTTTGCTGAGCACCGGTCGAGCCGCTCGTGAAGGTCTGGAAACCAAGACCGTGGCCGAACTCGTGCGTCAGGACGGTGACCAGGTCGACGTTGTTGCCGTGGTTGTTGTCCAGGCCGAGGTAGAAAAATGTGCCGGTCAGGCAGTTCGCTTGTCCCAGGTTAACATTGAAGTTGGCATTGATGTCAGGCGTCGCCGAGTCAAGATCCGTGCCGGCCAGCTTGTTCGCTTGTGCTTTGCCAAACCAGGCACCTGCTTGCGGCGCACCCGTGAAGTCGCGAAAAATTTCTGTCGCGCCCGCACTGCCAAGGACGGCACTGGTCGCAGTACACGTCAACGCTGTCCATTGGGCCCTTATCCGGATGACGACGCTGCTATTGAGGGTGGCGCCCCACTTGTTCGCCGCCGCCTGGAAGGCGATCAACCGTTGCTGACCGAGCGTGGTGCCAGTGTTCCCGCCGACCGGCGCGACCACGGTGGGATCGTTAAACCCGACGTTAGCCGGGTCGTTATTCACGATCGTAATCGTCGCCGCACCCTGAACCGCGAAGGGCACGAGAAACAGCAAGGCCGCGAGGAAAATCGAATTCTTATTTTTCATCGGGAGTGTTCCCTTCCTTGGTTGGTGCCTTTGCCTCGCCGCGTGCGACTGCAGCCGCGGCGTCTTGCCCGACCACGCAATCCGTTTTTAATTTGCCGTCCGCGGTTTTCGTCACCATGACGGAAAGGTCAAAGCTCGGATCAAGGGCCATCCCCACACCGCCGCCCGGTACAGGGAAGGGCTGTGCTTGTCTGGTTTCGCCTGCTTTGCGAGTGGCTGGACGTGAGAGAGTCCCGATCTCCGCCGCGTCCGGTTGCCTGATCTGACCCGTGACCGGATCGATGAAAACGACCAACCCACCATCCGTCTCTCCGGTTGGCTGTGGCGTCAAGCTGGATGACGCGGTCTCTTTGTTTTGTGCCTGTGTCGTGTTGCGGGTGGCCAAGAATACGCCCCCAGCCCCAACGGCGACGGCGATTCCTATGGCTGTAATCAGCACCGCGCGGGATGTGATCTTATACATTGGTTTCTCCTCTTTGTTGACGGGCCTTTTGGTACCGCGAGGCACCCAGGACGCCACTTACGCCAATCATGCAAAGCACTAACGTCGACGAAGATTCGGGCACTCCGCCGCCACCCGCTCCGCCTGCTCCCGTTACGAGCACGGTGTCGATGCCGATGTAATTCGCCGTTGATGTTGGTATTCGTAACGAAATAACGGAACGCGAGGCGTCCACTAATTGGGAGGCTAAGACTGCGAGCGAGACGGTGAACTGCGTCCAGGCCGTCGGGTAACCCGCCGCGGTTAGCACCGGATTGATGCTCAAGAGCAGAGTAGTGAAATCACCCACTGATGTGTCGGTCCCTCCGACATTGGCGCTGGAGCCGTTGGTGCTCAACCGAACCTCGAGACGATCGGGAAAACCGCAGCCGGCCGACTGCGTGTAGAAGGTGAGCTGGCTAGTCGAATCCAGCGTGAGCGTGGGAAGGATGAGCCAATTACTAATGTTCCCGCCTGGCGCGGCGTTTAGGAAATTCGCGCCGACGTAGGAATTGGGCGCACCAGCCTGCGAAGGAAAGACTCCGGGGTTGCCTTGGAAATAGGAACTTCCCTGCGGGGCCGTGCTGTTATTGGTGATAGTCCAGCCGCTGCCGGCCAGGGTGGAAATATTGTCGAAGTTTTCCGACAAGAGCGTCGCGGCTCTGCCACTAATGGGCAGGACCGCCAAGAGAAAGAGCAACCAAGCTCGTTTAATTATCTTATTCATAATCTTCCTGATGTTTGGGTTTATGGGAACAAAATGACAGTACGCCGAACCAAGGCGCCGGAAGCAACAACCAATTTCAGGTAAGAAGGCGAACAGCTAGAACCGCCTAACGACTGACGGCCGGAAGAATCCGTCCCGTTACTTCGCCAAACCCAACGCGGTATCCATCACCCTGCGCCCACCCTGTGATCGTGAGACTGTCACCGTCTTCCAGCCACTTGCGCGTCTCGCCGTTCGGCAGCGTGAGCGGATTGGCACCACGCCATGTTAACTCCAGCATGCAGCCGCGCGATTCTTCGGTCGGGCCGCTGATTGTTCCGCTCGCGAGCAGATCACCCGGTTGCAGATTGCACCCACCGACGGTGTGATGCGCAAGCTGCTGCACCATGCTCCAGTAGAGATTCAGGAAATTGCTGCGCGTGATGACATGGGGTGAAGTCATCTTCGCAGTGCGCAGCTGCGCTTCCAATTTGATGTCGAAGGTGAAGTCGTTAGGCGCGGAGAGATAAGGCAGCGGCGCTGGATCCTGCGGCGGCAGCGGTTTCCGAAACGGCGCGAGCGCATCGAGTGTCACCACCCACGGCGAAATGCTGGTGCAAAAATTCTTCGCCAGAAACGGACCGAGCGGCTGGTATTCCCAGGCCTGCACATCACGCGCGCTCCAGTCATTCATCAGGACCATTCCGAAAATATGATCTTCGGCCTGCGCGATGGGAATCGGTTGGCCTAACGAGTTGCCGGGTCCAATGAAAAACGCCATCTCGAGTTCGTAATCAAAACTGCGCGTCGGACCGAAGATCGGCGCGGCGGCATCGGGCGGTTTGATTTGGCCGCAGGGCCGGCGCACATCTGTGCCGCTGATGACAATGGAACTGGCGCGGCCGTGATAACCGACCGGCAGCCATTTCCAATTCGGCATGAGCGCGTTCTCCGCCCCGCGCAACATCGTGCCGACATTATGCGCGTGATGGTAGGACGAATAGAAATCGGTGTAATCGCCGATGCGCGCGGGAAGCTGCATGGTCACCTCGCTCTGCTGGTGAAACGCGCGGCTGCGCAACGATGCGTCGTCGCGCAGCTCGGCCGTTTCCGCCTTGAGCAGTTGCTGGATGACTTCGCGCGCCTTGCGCCAGGCCGGCCGGCCTAACGACAGGAAATTGTTGAGCGCATCGCTCGCGAAGACTTTGCGCTGCTGAAATTCCGGCAACGCAAATTTTCCCTGCTCCTCTAGAACCGCGAGATCGAGGACGAGATCACCGATGGCTACGCCGACCCGCGCTGTTCCCTCACGCGGTTTGAAAATACCGAACGGCAAATTCTCCAATGGAAAATGCGAATTCTTCGGAACCTCGACGAAAGATTGAAGAGCATTGGGCATAAAGCGAAGTCCTACAAATCCGCGACGGGCCGCGAAAAGTCTAGGAGCCTTCTCGGCCACGCATTACACTCCCGCGCCATGGAATCCATCGCTTTCATTGTTCCATTGCTCTATCTCCTTTTTCTTCTCGGCCTTTGCACCTTCCTCCTCATCCGCGGCGTGACGCACGCGTTCATCGCATGCTTTACCGCCGGCGCGTTGTTGGAATTAATTCCGCAACTCGGCTTTCTCGCCATCAGGTCCATGCCGGGCGGGTTCGCGGCCAACGGCGGTTATTACCCGCTGCTCATGATCTTCGGAGCGTTCGGCACGATTTGCTTCGCGGCCGGATTCTTCCTGCTCGCGAAATTCCTGCTCGGCCCACCGAAAACCACGGCTTGAAATAACAGCCCGCGATTCTTTTGACGTCGATTTACGAATCTCAATTTCGTGCGAAGGTCGCCGATGCAAAAAGGGAAGGTTAACGGGAAGCGCGTCCGCGTGGCGAAATCGCGCATTCATGGACGCGGGGTTTACGCAGCGAAGCAGATTCGGAAAGGGTCACGCATCATCGAATACACCGGGCGGCGTTTGCCCTGGAAAATCGCGATGGACTTGCCGCCGCACCGGCCGGGCGATCCGTATCACACTTTCTTTTTCTCAATCGATGACGACGACGTGATCGACGCGAACGTGGGCGGAAATGAGTCGCGCTGGATCAACCATTCCTGCGCGCCGAACTGCGACACGGAAGAAGATGACGGCCGCATTTTTGTTTACGCGCTGCGCAGCATTCGTCCGGGCGAGGAATTATTTTACGATTACCGCATCGAGCCGGCAGACCGGCGCTCGAAAAAGCTCGAGCGTGAATTCGCCTGCGGTTGCGATGCCGAGAGCTGTCGCGGCACGATGTTGCAACCGAAGTAACGCGTGGCTCTGGTTACAGCCCTTTGCCTTTGACGTAGGCCAGAATTTTCTGCTCGTTGCCGTTCGCCGCCCAGACGTAGCGCAGGAAATCCGCCGGATGCAGATCGTGCGCGCGGAAGAATCGGCGATCGCCGCCGCAGCAATACATCAACTCGTTAGGCAACTCGCCCCGCAACCGGCCTTTCGCTTTCTCGATCAAACGCGGCAGCCAGGGAATTCCCGCAAGCTGTGCATCCTTGGCTGGCAACTTCTCCATCGAAATTTCCTTCTCCGACCATTTCCCCTTCTGTTCGGTGAGAAAATAATCGCGTCGCACCGCCGTGATGAGTAAGGCCGTCTCCGGGTCGAGATCGGAGGAATCTTCCGCGTAATCGAAAAGCTCCATCGGTTTCGCGCCAAAGCTACGCAGCACGCCAACCTCGCGCGGAGTGAAGAAACTGTTCAGCTGTCGATGTTCGTTCCGGTATTTCACCAGAGCCTTGTCGTAAAGTTCGCGAAACCGCTGATGCCAACTGTAGTTAATGTTCTTATTAGACATGATGGAAGCGGCGCAGCCTAACAGTACGCTTGTGCGATTGCGAGCGATGGCAAAAACTCGACCAGCAAGGCGCCCGTAGCTCAGCTGGATAGAGCATCGGATTTCTAATTGCTAAAGCGGTTTTTGCGCCGCTTTTCGCGACGAATAACTTAACATAGCTTTATGCGCTTGGCGCCACGCCGCCTTGCCCCGTCTCTCACTTCGTTACGGAGCCTGCGGCTAACTCAGTCGACGATTCTTGCGACACGATTTCAGCGCCATCCGGGCGGGCCGATTCAATCGCTTCCAGTCAGTGACTGTCGCCACGAGCTGACTCGACCGCGCCCAATCGAAACTCCGGACTGCCTTGCGAGGCCGCGTCGATGTACACATCCATCTGCTGTCCGACGAAGATCGGCAGATTGCCGCGGTCGAAACTGTAGATAACCTGCAGCACGCGCGTGTCGACGCGCTCGGCACTATCACCCGTGAGCGAAGTTTTCGGCACAACGTACGGTTCGAACCTGACGAATTGCAGCGACGTGTGAATTTGCTTGTTGCCACGCAGGTAACCCACTGCCCTTGCGCCGCTGCGCACACGCCAGGCATCGTTCTCGTCGAAATTCACGCGCACATTCATCGGCGTGACATTGCCTAACAAGAGCAAGGGTTGTGTGAGCACTCCGGTCGGCGCGAATTCGCCGAGGCGCACTTTGAGTTGCATCACCTGTCCATCAACCGACGCGCGCACCGTTAGTCGCTCCAGATCCGTCTGTGCGGCATCGCATTCGGCCATGGCCAGCGCCAGTTGAGCCTCCGCCGCCTGCGCGTTGTGTCGGCGCGTCTCGCGATCCTCCAGACTAAGGACGCGCTTCTCGGTTAAACCTTCACCGAGCCCGAGCTCGTAGCGCGCGTGTTTCAGTTGCGCCTGCGCGACCTGGATCGCCGCCGTCTTCACCGCCACGAGTGCGCGCTGCGCACGATCATCGATCGTGAAGAGCGGATCGCCCGCTTTCACCTGGCTGCCGACCTGCACGTAGAGTTTGGAGACAATGCCGGGAATGTGCGTGCCGATCGTGATGTTTTCCGTGTTTGCTTCAATGATGCCGGAGCCGGCCACGAAACTTTCAAAGGGCGGCTGCGGCGCGGCGGAGACAGGCAGCGCGGGTGGTTTGGACTTGTTAGACCGGACCGCCACCAAAATGGCGAGTGCAATGCCGAGGAGGGCAATGGCGGGTAAGATGTATTTGCGAAACATAACTTCAGCGTTGGTTTTGCATTTCCTGCGGTGAATCGACCACGCGGGTGATGACACCGTCCTCCATCTGCGCGACGCGATCGGCGAAATCAAAAATGCGCGCGTCGTGCGTCACCACGATGAGGGCGCGGCTTTCGCTCACCGCGAGGTCGCGCATGAGCTGCATAACCTTGCGACCGGTTTCGCTGTCAAGCGCGCTCGTTGGTTCGTCACACACGATCAGGCGCGGGTTGTGCACGAGGGAGCGCGCGATCGCGATCCGTTGCTGCTGACCGCCGGAAAGGTCGAGCGGAAACGACTGCGTCATGCGATCGTCAAAGCCGACTTTGCGCAAGATCTCCGCGCCGCGTGTAATCGCTGCGCGCGGGCGCATGCCGTTGATGATGAGCGGAACGGCCACGTTCTCCGCCGCGGTCAGCGCGGGGATGAGATTCCACGCCTGGAAAACGAAGCCAATGTTCTTGCCGCGGAAGTCAGTCGTCTGATCGGCAGACATGCGCGTGTAATCGCGCCCCAACACGGAGCAATCGCCGCCGTCGCGACTGAGCACGCCGGCGACAACGGAAATGAGCGTTGTCTTTCCGCAACCGGACGGTCCGACCAGCATCATCAACTCACCAACACGCACTTCGAGATTAATTCCCCGCAAGGCGCGCACCGCCGTGCTGCCGCTGCCGAACGTCTTCGTCACGTTCGCGCAACGAACAGAGACGCGCGTCCTGCACTCGTTAGGGGAAAGATCGACGACCATTACATCAGCTCCGGAAAACCATTGCCGGCTCGAGTTTGATTACCTTCCGAATGCTAATCACTGCCGCGCCGACGCAGATGATGAGTACCGCCGTCGCGCTCACGAGCAACAGCGGCCACGGCAGCATAAACGCGATCTGCGTGCGCCCACTCAGGATTCCCCCCCATGCGGAGGCCGCGCCGATACCTAGTCCATAACCAACCGCGCCGACGACCGCCGCCTCGAGCGAGATCATGCGGAGCAGCTTGCGATTATTCGTCCCCATGGCCTTCAGCGTTCCGAAGTAGCGCAGGTTATCGAGGGTGAAGTTGTAGAAAGTCATCCCCGAGATTGCGATCCCGACGATGAAACCGAGCGTCACTACCGTGAGGAAGTTGAACGGCATTCCGGTGTATTTGAGGAAATACCAGAAGGTCAGTTTCTTGAACTCGTTAGGCGTGTAGGCGCTCAGTCCGACATTGCTCCGGATGCATGCACAAACCGTGGCGAGGTCCGTGCCCTCTTTCGTTTTCGCGATGACGAACGAGAGCAGCTTTCGCTCTTGCGGCGCGATCGTCGTCGCGTGCGAATACGTCGTATAAATCACCGGAACGTTTTGAAACGTCAGGGTGACGCGACAGATGCCGACCACGACGCAGCGATGATCATTCAATTCGAGTGTGTCGCCGACGCGCAACGGTATACGTTTTCCTCTCGCATCGCGGCGCGCGAGTTTTCCCCCGGCGCCCGCTTCGTCGACGATGATTGAATCGGCCTGCCGCAGATCGGCCAGCTTTCCCGCGAGCATCTGGGGCGGACCGCCGATCAATGTTTCGTCATCCAATCCGATAACGCTGCAGCTTTGGAACGTGCCATTCTCCATCCGCGCCCGCAGCATGCCCTTATAAAGGCCTACGGCCCATTGCACGCCTTCCGTTCCGCGCACGCGTAGCACCTCCGTATCGCGCAACGGTTTGATGTCTTCGATGTATTGCACCTGCGGATCGACCACCCAGATGTTTGGTTGGCCGACGTCCGTGACGAAGCTGAAGGTGCGGCTCATCACGCCGCTGAAAATCGCCGATGGCCAGGTGACCAGAAATGACGCGAAGGTTAGTCCAATGATGATGCCGATGTATTTGGCCCGATCGCCGAGCAACATCTTCAGCGCAATGAAACTCATCTCACCGCACTTTGGCGGGACTCATTCAACGGCACTCGGCGCGTCTTGTGATAAGCGCGGCGTTTCTTGCCTGATGGCACGCTGGTTCCATGCGGAAAAACGGAGGCGCCAGCCGGGTAACTGATTGTCTCTCACGTCCTCTAGAAACTCGGCAAGCTCAGTATCAGCCACCGAGAAACGTGTCGTCTTTACCGCCTTCCAAACCTCTTTGCCGCCAGCGAAGGCTCGGGCATAGTAGCGGCCAGACTTATGGCGGAGCAGATTTTGGAGCCATGTTCTTGCCTCATTTTGCCGATCAAGGGCACCCGTAGCTCAGCCGGATAGAGCATCGGATTTCTAATCCGACGGTCGCAGGTTCGAGTCCTGCCGGGTGCGTGAACTAGTTTGCCGGGCCCGCGTCGTAAACCTCCACCACTGCCACGCCGGTCGTGTTGTTTTTTCCACGCACGACCACGGAGTACGCGCCCGGTTTCAAGGTGAGCACGATGGCGGATTCGGCGTCGCTCGACGGCGCGAGATTCAAAGCGAGCAGCGCGTCGGGATTGTCGGAACGCCAATCATCATTCACCGCGATCATCTGGCTATCTGCATAGACCCACAGAACCGGATCGGACAGTGGGGACGCGATGCCGGCGTTGGAAAGCGACGGCCCGAGTGCGCGCACGACGATTTTCTTCTCACCAAATCCGCCGACCGTGAAACCTGCGATCAGCACATTGTCATCAGTCTGCACATAGGACCGCGCCGAAATGTTCAACAGGATCGCGGGGCTCGGCATGTAATGAATTTCTTCCGACGGCGAGCTTTCAGTTCCGTCCGCGTCGTAGGCGGTAACCACGAAATAATATGTCGTGCCGTCGATCAGGTTCGCGACCTCGGCGCTCGTCTGGTTACCGACATCGATGACCGTGGTGTAATTCCCGATCTGTTCCCCGTAGTGAAGCCGGTAACCGACAACCTCCGGCGTCGGCGACGGATCCCAACTCAGCGTGATGGTGTGCATCACGGCTTCGCCGCCGAAGGCGGGTGGAACCGAAAAAGCGAGCGCGAACAGCGCCGCGACTCTTACCAGCGATGAAAAGCGGGATGACCTTCGCTGACCGCGACGAACGTTCCGCGGCAAGTCGCACAGATTTTTCCGCCGCCGCTTAAGGTTCCTTCCACCGTGGCGCGGTTCCCGCTCGATTCGATGACCTTGGCTGCGAGGTGAATTGGTCCATTGGTTGGGGTTGGCCGCAGGAGTTTGATCGCGTAGTCGGCTGTAACGGTACACGGCAGATGATTAGGTTGAGGCTTTGCGGGATGACCATCAGGAAGCGACCGGAGCAGATGCCACGCTGCCGTCCAATTGCAATGGCAATCGAGCAACGTGCCGATAATTCCTCCATTTAAGACACCGGGGAACGCTTCGTATTTTTGCTGCGGCTGCCATTCCGCCACCAATTCATCGCCCTGCGCGAAGCTGCGGACGCGCAAACCGTCCGGATTGGCGGGTCCGCAACCCCAGCAGCAATTGTGCGGGGCGTACTGTTCCTGCAGCGATTGCGCCGGTTCAACCATCACTCGTTAGGCTCTCGTTAGGCGCCGTTGTGCGTGACGGCCTTGTACGGCCGTTCTTCCGGCCCGACGTAAAGCGAACGCGGACGAATCAAGCGATTGTGATCGTGCTGTTCAATCACATGCGCCGCCCAACCAGCCACGCGTGACGCAGCAAAGATCGGCGTGTTTAGCTCGGGCGGGAAACCGAACATGGTGAAGACGGGCGCGGCGTAGAGATCGACATTGGCGCACAAACCTTTTTCGCGCTCCATCGTTGCCTCCAGTTTTTCGCAGATCGGCACCCAATTCTCTTTGCCGATGCGTTTGCCGTAGTCGCGCGCGATCTCGCGCATGATCGGCACGCGTGAATCGCCTTTTTTGTAAACACGATGGCCGAAGCCCATGATCTTCGCCTTTTTCGCCAGCGCATCCATCATCCACTTCTCCGCGCGGTCGGGCGTCTTGATGTCGTCGAGCATCTTCATCGACTCTTCATTGGCGCCGCCATGCAGCGGCCCCTTCAACGTGGCGCAGGCTGAAGTACACGCCGCGTACATGTCGGCCAGGGTCGAAGCCGTGACGCGCGCCGCGAAAGTCGAAGCGTTGAATTCGTGATCGGCGTAGAGAATGAAAATGGTGTCCAACATTCGGATCTGCCAATCACTCGGCACCGCGCCGGTCAGCTTGTAGAGAAAATTTCCCGCGTGCGTCAGGTCCGCGCGATTTGGAATCGGATCCTGTTTTTTCGAAATGCGCCAGCCATCGGTGATCAACGTGCTCACCTTCGCGATCAAGCGCTTGCCTTTGCGCACATTCGCCTCGTGCGAGTGGTCATTCAGGTCCGGATCAAATGCGCCCAGCATCGACACGCCCGTGCGCAACATGTCCATCGGATGCATTTTCGCGGGACAGAGCCGCAGCATGTCGAAAACTTCTTTCGGCAGCTCGCGGTCCGCCGCGATTTCCCTGGTGAACTTTTCCAACTGCGTGACGTTCGGCAGTTCGCCGTTGATGAGTAGATACGCGACCTCCTCGAAGTTCGCCTGCTGCGCCATCTTGTGAATGTCGTAACCGCGATACATCAGACCGGCATTCGGATCGACCCAGCAAATCGACGTTTCGCCCGCGATCACACCGGCGAGGCCTGGGCTGTAACTTGGTTGTGGTTCAACGCTCATAATCGCTTCCTACTTTGTCGGGTCGTAATCTAGCAGCTGGTAGAGTTCCTGCCGCGTCTGCATCCGGTCGAGCCAACCTTGCTGCGTTCCGCTCGATTTCAAATCGCGCAACATCTGCCCGGCCGCGAACATCGTGACCCGAAAGGCCGTCTGCGGATAAATCACCATCCGATAACCGAGATCGGCCAGTTGGCCTAACGAGAGCAAGGGACTCTTGCCAAACTCGGTCATGTTCGCGAGCAGCGGCGCTTTCACTTCCTTGGCGAAATCGCGGAACTCATTTTCGTTCTGCAAGGCTTCGGGAAAAATCGCATCCGCGCCAGCCGCGAGATAACTCTGCGCGCGCTCCACCGCTTTCGCGAAACTCTCGACCGCGCGAGCATCCGTGCGGGCGATGAGCAAAAAATCTTTGTCGCGCTTCGCAGCTGCGGCGGCTGCGATTTTTTCGTTCATGTCTTCAACCGCGACGAGCGATTTCCCCGCAAGATGTCCGCAGCGTTTGGGAAATTCCTGATCTTCGATGTGGCATCCAGCTAATCCCGCCCGCTCGAATTCCTCAATTGTTCGCGCCGCATTTTCCGCTCCCCCAAATCCCGTATCGGCATCAACGATCGCGGGAATTTTCACCGCACGCGCCACGTAACCGGCGAGCTGCGCCACTTCCGTTAACGTAAGCAGGCCAACATCCGGCACCCCGGCCGTCGCGTTGCACAAACCCGCTCCGCTAATATAGAGCGCATCAAATCCGGCGCGCTCGACCATGCGTCCCAGCGAAGCGTTGAAAACGCCCGGCATCGCGACGCACCCGTCGCGAATCAACTGCCGCAACCTGGCGCAACGTTCGCTCATTTGATTTCGCAGAGATTCATCAGGGTGGTGACATCTTTCGCGTCGTCGAGCTTCCACCCTGCGGCCACGATGCGATCCGCCGCATCTTTGCCCACCTTCGCATCGGCTAACGAATGGAATTTTCCTTCCAGCTGCGGATCCGACAACCGGTTCCTGGCATTGCCTAACGGATAATCGACGCGTTTCGTCAGCGTGCGTCCGTCAGCCAGCGTGACATGCACGATGTTCGCCACCGCCTCGGCGTAGATGGCGCTGAGTTCGTTGTTCCGCTCCACTTTCACATTTTGCAGGAACGCCACGATTTTCGGTTCGGTGAAACGCTCGGGCGCGAATTGTTTGTCCGTCACTGCGCCGTCGATCAGCGCCACCGCCGTGATGTAGGGCAAACTGTGGTCCGCCGTTTCGCGTTGCTGCGGTTTCCATTTCTCCGGTTCGCTTCCGATGATATCGACCGACGCATCATGACTCTCGATCCGCATCGATTTCACCTGCGCGACGTCGCCGATTTCCTTACGCAAAAACAAGGCCGCCTCGATCGCGCTCTGGCTGTGATATTCCGCCGGCCAGTATTTGATGCTCGTCTTCAAAATCATCGAGGCCGGACCTTCGCCGGCGACGGCGTCTTTCTTCTTGTCGAAAACTTCGGCGACATTGCCTAACGAGACGCCAAGTTCTTTTTCGAAATCCCATCGCACCTTCGAAAATCGGCGCTGGTCCGTCATGCCCGCGCGCGCCAATAATGCCGCGTAAACGCCGAGTCGCGACGCATTCGCGAACGCCACACCTTTCCAATGCGATAGCTCCCCCACCCGCGCCTGTCGAAACGCCGCGCAATGCACACCGGCGATGTTGATCGCGTGCCGCGTGCGCTCGGGATCGAGCTTCATCAACTTCGCGCAAGCCAGCGCAGTCGAGAATGCACCGTAAGTCGGATGATCCCAACCGCGCGCACGAATACTGGCTGCGTCGCACAAACGACATTGCACTTCGTAAGCAATCGCCGCCGCCAGGATCGCATCGCGTCCTGTCGCGCCCACACTTTCCGCCACCGCAAAAACCGCCGCGAAATTATCGCTCGGATGCGCCGGTTCCTTCGAAAGATAGGTGTCGTTGTAATCGAAATAGCGAATGCAGCAGCCGTTGGCGAAGGCCGCCCAATCCGGCGGCGCCTTGTGCGTCGTTCCCAAAACGGTCGCGCCATTCTTGGCCGAAAAGTCCAACACGACCTTGCGCGCGATTTCGCACGGTTCCTCGTTCCAAGCGCCGAGCGCACAGCCTAACGAGTCGATGACGCGCCGCTTCACCTCGTGCACCACGTTTTTGGAAAGGTCTTCGAAGTTGAGCGAGCAGGCGAAATTGGCCAGTTGGTGAGCGAGAGTCGTCATAAAAATTGAGCCTGCAATGTGGCGATGAATCATCGCAGGACAAGCGCGACCATCCGTGATTAAACTTCCCTTCGCATGAACAAAGTTTTCCCCGACGCCAAGAGTGCCCTCGACGGTCTGCTCCACGACAACATGACGATCGCCGCCGGCGGTTTCGGTTTGTGCGGCATTCCGGAAAATCTCATCGCCGCGTTGCACGATAGCGGCGTGAAAGGACTCACCATCGTGGGCAACAACGCGGGCGTGGATGGCTTCGGCATGGGCGTTCTGCTCACGACGCGCCAGGTGAAAAAGGTGATGGCGTCATACGTTGGCGAAAACAAGGAGTTCGAGCGCCAGGTTCTGGCAGGCGAACTCGAGCTCGAACTGATTCCGCAGGGCACGCTCGCGGAACGGTTGCGCGCGGGCGGCGCCGGCATTCCCGGGTTCTACACGCGCACCGGTTTCGCCACGAAATTGACCGAAGGCAAAGAGACGAAAATCTTCGACGACAAGGAATACGTGCTCGAACCGGGCATTCGCGCGGAAGTCTCGATCGTGAAGGCGTGGAAGGGAGATAAGTCCGGCAATCTTATCTACCGAAAGACTTCGCGGAACTTTAATCCGATGATCGCCACCTGCGGCAAAGTTTGCGTCGCGGAAGTCGAACAACTGGTCGAGATCGGCGAGCTCGATCCCGATCAGATTCACACCCCGGGCATCTTCGTCGATCGTATTATCCAGGGAGCGAACTACGAGAAGCGGATCGAGTTTCGCACCGTGCAAGGCGCGGCGGCGTCGAAGAAAGAGAATCCGGTTCGCGAATTGATGGCGAAACGCGCCGCGAAGGAATTGCGTGATGGTTACTACGTCAATCTCGGCATCGGCATTCCGACGCTCGTGGCCAATTACATTCCCGAAGGCATGAGCGTCACACTGCAATCCGAGAACGGGTTGTTAGGTATCGGCCCGTTCCCCACCGACGACAAAGTGGACGCCGACCTGATCAACGCCGGCAAACAAACCATCACCACGATGCCCGGCTCGGCCTTTTTCTCCAGCGCCGATTCGTTCGGACAAATCCGTGGTGGACACATCGATCTCGCCATTCTCGGTGCCTTCGAAGTCACAGACGCAGGCGACATCGCGAACTGGATGATTCCCGGCAAGATGATCAAAGGTCCAGGTGGCGCGATGGACCTGGTCGCAGGAGTAAAGCGCGTCGTCGCGCTGATGGAACACACCTCGAAGGATGGCAGCCCGAAGATTCTGAAGAAATGCACGCTACCCATCACGGGCCTCGGAGTCGTTAACCTCATCATCACCGACCTGTGCGTCTTCGAAGTAAAGCCAGGCGGCGGGCTGGTTCTCATCGAACTGCATCCCGGCGTGAAAGAAGAAGATGTGCGCGCCAAGACCGGAGCGCCGTTCGACGTTGCCCTTAGAACCTAAGCTAAAGGAGTCGTTAGGTATGATGACGCTTGAATATTCGTTGGACGACGAAGCCCAGGCGTTTCTGCTGTAGCAGAAGAACAAGCCGGCGGTAAGTAAAAGCACCGCCGGATGTCCGAGCACCTGCCAAGGGGTCATGTGCTCTATGTGAGCTTTAGCTTCATGTCGGCATCGTCCTCCGTTGCAAGGCACGGTGCGCGCGGTTACTCGCCATAAAATAGAGCACCGGCACCGCCATACGGCTGATGAGAAGCGACGCGATCTCGCCAGCCATCAACGCGATGGCGAGTCCTTTGAAGATCGGGTCAGCGAGGATGACGCACGCGCCAACAACCACGGCGAGCGCGGTCAAGAGCATCGGGCGAAAACGCACCGCACCGGCGTCAACGACTGCTTCGGCCAGCGGCATTTCCTCTTGGAGGCGTTGCTCGATAAAATCGACAAGGATGATGGAGTTGCGCACCACGATCCCCGCGCCGGCCATAAAGCCGATCATCGACGTGGCGGAAAAGAACGCGCCGAGCAGTCCGTGAGCGGGCAGGATGCCAACGAGTGAGAATGGGATCGCGGCCATCACCACGATCGGCGTAACGAAGCTGCGGAACCAGCCGACCATCAACACGTAAATCAGGACAAGCACAACGGCGAAGGCGGAGCCGAGGTCGCGGAAGACTTCGATCGTGATCTGCCATTCGCCATCCCATTTCATGGCCGGCTTTGCTTCGGTAAAAGGCTGGACAGCGTTGAAGACTTGGACCGATGTACCATCGCCGCCGAACTCGCGCGTATCGAGTCTTGCGAGCGCTTTGTTCATTTTCAGGATCGCGTAGACGGGGCTTTCGATGGTGCCGGCCACATCGCCGATGACATAGGTCACCGGCATCAGGTTCTTGTGATAGATGCTCTTCTCTGTCGTGGTCTGCTCGACGTGGACCAGTTCGCGCAGGGGGATGAGTGGCGCAGAGCCGGTTGTCCCGGGCTCGGGCAACGCGTTCGCGTCGCCGGACCGGACGCGCAACGCGAGCAATTCATCCGGTGTGGTGCGCGCGGCACGCGGCAGTTCGAGCATGATGTTCACGTCCTCCTTTTCGCGCGGCAGATGGAGGAGATCGATCGATTCACCGCCGACGGCAATGCGCAACGTCTCCGAGATCGTTTCCGCGCTGATGCCATGGAGAGCGGCTTTTTCCTTGTCGATGACGAAGCGTGCCTTCGGTTGATCGGCCTCGACATACCAATCGATGTCGACCACGCCTGGCGTGCTTTTGAAAATGTCTCGGACCTTGCGAGCGAGAGCGTGGCGATCCGATTCGTTAGGCGCGTAGATTTCGGCGACGAGCGTTTGCAACACGGGCGGACCGGGCGGCACCTCGGCGACAGCAACCCGCGCATCGTAGCGCGTCGCGATCTTGGCGATGCCCGGGCGAACGCGTTTAGCGATATCGTGGCTCTGCGCGCTCCGGTCGCCCTTCGGAAGAAGATTTACCTGGATGTCGGCCACGTTTGCGCCCTGACGGAGGAAGTAATGCCTAACGAGTCCATTAAAATTGTATGGCGCGGAAACGCCAGCGTAGATCTGGTAATCGGTCACTTCTGTTTCCGTCCGGATGGCGGCGGCGATTTCGCGGGCGGCCTGTGCAGTCGCTTCGAGTGAGCTGCCCTCGGGCATATTTAGAATCACCTGGAATTCGCTCTTGTTATCGAAGGGCAGCATTTTCACTTTTACCCAACCGAGTGCCACCAGCGCCAGCGCGAGCAGCAGCAGCGCGCTGATCGAGCCGAGAAAAATCCAGCGCCAGCGCGCTTGCGCAATCATCGGTCCCATTAGTCGTCGATAGATCCGGGTGAAGAGATCTTCCTCGTGGGCGAAGTGGCTGTGCTTGCCGGCGGGCGCGGTGCCTTCGGTCAGCCGCGAATACTTTTTTCCCCAGCGCAAGATTCGGATCGATGCCCACGGTGTGACGATGAACGCGATCGCGAGCGACCAGCCCATTGCCGCGCTCGCGCCGATCGGGATCGGCCGCATGTAAGGGCCCATCAATCCGCCCACGAACGCCATCGGCAGCACCGCCGCGATAACAGCGAAGGTCGCGAGGATCGTTGGGTTGCCGACTTCGCTCACTGCTTCCACCGCGATCGCGGCCCAGTTCCGGCCCTTGTTCTGCCGCAGATGAAAATGGCGGACGATGTTTTCCACCACCACGATCGCATCATCGACCAGGATGCCGATGGAGAAAATGAGGGCGAAGAGCGTGATGCGATTAAGGGTGAACCCGAGAAGATAAAAAACGAGCAGGGTGAGCGCGAGCGTGGCCGGGATGGCGAGCGCGACGATGATCGATTCTCGCCAGCCGAGCGTGAAGCAGATGAGAAGCGACACGCCAATGACGGCGAGGCCCATGTGAAAGAGGAGTTCGTTCGATTTCTCTGCCGCGGTTTCCCCGTAGTTGCGCGTGATCGAGACTTGAACGTCGCGCGGGATCAGCGTGCCCTTGAGCATCTCGATCTTGCGCAGCACGTCGTGTGTAACGGATATGGCATTCGCGCCTGGCCGTTTCGCGATGCTGAGGGTAACGGCCGGTTCTTCATCTGGCGTTGAGGCGCGCGCCGCGCCATGACCAAAGAATGTATAATTCGAAGGTTCTTCCGCCCCATCGACGATCTTCGCCACCTCCCTTAAGTAGACGGGTCGTCCGCCAAAGACGCCGACGACCACGTTTCCCACGTCCTCCGCGCTGGTCAGAAACGCACCGGTTTCAATCACGAACTCCTGATTATTAGTCGTTAGGCCGCCAGAGCGATACTGTCGGTTTGCCTGCTGCAACATCGGTACGAGACCGGCCGCGCTGAGATTGCGGGAAGCAAGTCGTACCGGATCGAGCAGCACACGAACTTCCCGTCGCGAACCACCGATGATCGTCGTCTCGGCAACGAGCGGGACGGCTTTGACTGCGTCGTCCACCTCCGCCACCAACCGGCGCAGAGTGAGATGATCGTAGCGCGCACTGTGAAAAGTCAGGGCAAGGATCGGCACGTCGTCGATCGACTTCGGCTTGATCAATGGCGCGCCCACGCCGTGTGGAATGCGATCGTAGTTCGAGCGCAGCTTTTCTGTTAGCCTGACCAGACACTCTTCTGGATTGGAGCCGACCTTGAAGCGCACAATGACGAGGCTCTCGCTGTCGCGCGAAGTCGAATAAATGTATTCAACGCCGGGGATTTCCCAGAGCAGTTTCTCCATCGGCCGTGTCGCGCGCTCCTCGACTTCCTTCGCGCTGAAGCCAGCCATGTTCACCATTACATCGACCATCGGCACCTTGATCTGCGGCTCCTCCTCGCGTGGCAGGAGGAAGATCGCGACCATGCCGAGAAGGACGGATGCAACAACGATAAGCGGCGTGAGCTTCGAGTTGATGAAGGCGCGTGCGACCCGCCCGGCCACGCCGCTCGCGCGCGGAGCGTCGGTGCTCATTGCTCCAGAGTGACGGGCTGTCCGTCGTGCAGTAACTCCGCGCCTTCGCTCACGACGCGTTCGCCGGAGCTGAGCCCGGCGAGAATTTCCACTTGGCCGCCGGTTTGCTTCCCCGTGCGAACAATGCGCAGTTGGGCGCGGTGGTCCGTGACGACGAAGACGCATTCCATTTGTCCACGGGTAACGACTACCGAGGCTGGCGCGCGGATCGACCTTGTCTCGCCGGTTGGAATCCAAACCCGTCCGAACTGGCCGCTACGCATGCCTTCCGTAGCCGGCAGGTCAAGTTTTACCAGATACGTGCGGCTCGCGGCGTCCGCTACGGGCGCAACTTCGACCACCGTGCCTTCGGCCGGCCCCGCGCCGGCGCTTGCTTGCACGGGAAGGCTGGCGCCGAATTTGATGTGGCCGATGAGCGCCTCCGGCACGTCGGCCTCGAGGCGCAGCGCGCTAGGATCCTCCATTTCGATGATCGGTTTGCCGGGTGCGGCGAGGTCACCGACATCGGCCAGTTTGCGGGTCACGATGCCGTCGAAGGGCGCGAGAACTTTCGTATAGCCGAGCATTGTCTCCATCTCCCGCGCCGCGCCTTCGGCGACGCTGGATCTCGCCTGCACAGCGTCGAAATCCGCTTGGGTCGTGATTTTTTTAGCAAGCAGTTCGCGAGCGCGGGCGAGATCACGCGTTGTCTGTTCCCGAACGGCGAGCGCTTGATCAAGCTTGGCTTGAATCTCGCGCGAGTCGAGTTGTGCAATCAGCTCTCCCGCCTTAACCAATTGTCCCGGAGCGACGAGGAGCGCTTCGATTCGCGCACTCACTTTCGATTCAATAGCAGCACGAAGTTTTGCGCGCACGGTGCCGACGACTTCCTCGCTCGATGGATGTTTCTCGTTTTCGACCACAACGGTGCGGATCGCCAGAGGCGGCAACGACTCGGCCCCGGTTTCCCTTTTCGAATGACACGCGACCAGCGCGAGAGCTGCGACGACCGTGAAGAGCGAGCGCGCTAAACTCATCGGCGCCTACTTGGGCGCGGCGCCGCACTCTTCGCCCGCCCGACCGATGCCCAGCCTGATAAGAATGCGCTCGAGCGGACAGAAGCCGGTGAAGGCCGTCTGGAAAAGGTTTAAGCCGACGAAGGCTGCGAGAAGCAGCCAGAGATGGTTCAACCAATATCCAAGCGCCAGGCCGGTGAGCACGAGCGTGCCGGCGATGAGATAGATGATACTTTGCCTCTTCATAGGGATGGTGTGTTGTTAGGCGCTGCCGCTGGGTTATGGCAGTGGTTCATAAGATTGACCATTCAAATTCTACGGTCGCTCAAGATATGCTTTGCATTGCTTGTTCAAAGTTCACCGTTTGTTGCTGCTGAATTCTGCCTTGGGGACGGCAATAACAGGTTGACCGCTCAAGCGTCGATTGTCTGATCGCGCGCGACAATGGTGATTTTGCCGTCTTGATTAAGACCGACGTTTCTTCGCCGAGTTGAAACGCCAACTCGACAAATGATCGCCGGTGCCGAACAACGCAAACTCGCCACGAATCAGGAGTTTGCTTCCCTCGGACAGAGCAGCACCAGCAGGGAGGCGATCACCCAGCAGGAGATCATGAAAACAAATCCGCTGTTGAATGAACCCGACCGCTGACTTAGCTCGCCGACAATCTTGGGACCGACAAAGCCACCGATGCTAGCCGTGCAATTGATGAATCCGATCGCCGCCGCGGCGGCCGAACTACTCAGAAACGCAGAAGGCAACGCCCAAAACGAAGGAAGGTAGGCGATCGTGCCGAACACGACCAAGGTAAACACAAGCAGGAGCATGACGTTCGAATGTGGAACAAAGAACCATGCGCCAAGCGACGCGGCCGCTATGAGTTGAGGCACAGCAAAATGCCAGCGCCGCTCCCGCGTCCGATCGGAATTCCAGCCTAGTATCAGCATTCCAAACAACCCGGCTATAAATGGGATCGCGCCGATCAGGCCAATCCACTGAAGATCAGTCCAACCGGTAAGACGTTGCAGCATGGTCGGCCACCAAAACCAAACGGAGTAGCCTCCGGTGTAGCAGAAGAACAAGCCGGCGGTAAGTAACAGCACCGCCGGATGTCGGAGCGCCTGCCAGATGGTCATGTGCTCCACGTGAGCTTTAGCTTCCCGCTCTTCCCCTAGCCTGGCAGCCAGCCAATCGCGTTCTTTAGGTTTCAACCATGTTACTTCGTTTGGTCGATCAGGTAGAACAAAGAAAGTAGCTATGCCCAGTAACACCGCCGGAATACCTTCCACCAGGAAAAGCCAGCGCCAGCCCGGAATACCTAACGAATGGATGCCAAGGACCCATCCAGCCAGCGGTCCGCCTAGAATATACGCTATCGGAATAGCCGACATAAAGCGCGCCACCGCCTTGGCCCGGTCCTGGTAAATGAACCAGTGCGAAAGATAGACAATCACCCCGGGAAAAAACCCGGCCTCCGCCGCGCCTAACAAGAACCGCGCTCCATAAAGCTGCATCGGCGTACGCACAAAGGCAGTCAGTGTTGTCAGGACACCCCACGTGATGAGAGTTAGCGCCAGTAACTTTCTCGCACTCCAGCGTTCTACCAGCAGCGCCCCGGGAATTTGCAATGCGAAGTAGCCTAGGAAAAAAATCCCGGCGGCGTTGCCGAAGACCGAATCACTGAGTCCCAGGTCGCCCTTCATCCCGAGTGTCGCGTAGGCGATGTTGGTGCGATCGAGATAATTCGCGACGTAAAGGAGGAAAAGGAACGGCAACAGGCGCCATGCAATCTTGCTGCGGGCACTGGCGCCTGCGTCTATTTTCGGAGAGTCCATACGGGCTTATTCCGTCTTCATTCCGCTGCTTAGAAATTTCATATTCCCTAGATATCCGACATTGACATGCGTGCGTGTTCCCTATTGGGATTAGGACAGTTCGACCAAGTATGTGCAAGGATTCTGCCTCTTCACGGGAAGGCCGCTTGGCCAGCCCATTCCTCTTCTTATTGAAATGGCAACTCAGACGCCGCTCGCTCCAGTTGCCGATCTTCCTTCTTGCGGTCGTTGCTTTTTGCTGCGGCGAACACTCCTTCGCCATTATGTTCCCCGAGCGGCTCCAGTGCGATGAATTGCACGCGGGGCAGCAATTCAGTGGCGATGATGTCTGGGCACAACGGACCACCTATGACGCGAATACGGGCGCGATCGGAACACCAAGTGCCACCATCAATGGCACTGGCTGGACCGGCGCCGTGACCAACGGCAACGCGAACATCGGTAATTGGAGTAACGCCGCCAACTGGGACAGCACACCGCCTGTCGTCGACGAGCGCAATCTCTTCTTCGGCCAGGGTTACAAGAACGCCAACGGCACCAACTTCATCGCTAACAACGACCTGAGTAACTACTTCGGCTGGTACATCACTTTCGAGAACGTCACGAATCCGGTCAGCTTCACGCTTCAGGGGAACGCCATCACTCTGGACGATTTCAACAGCGAGGTAGCGAAGATCTATAACCTCTCTTCGATCAATCAAACTCTCAACTTCACTGGCCTTCAGTTTGGCGGCAGCCTTGGCTGGGCCGAAATCAACGCGGTCAACGGTCCGCTCACCTTTGGCAGCTCGAACACAATCAGCTTTAGCGGCGCGGTGGCTGGGATCAAGTTCTTCTTCAGTGGGCAGAGCGTCACCTTCAACAACACGATCAACGGCAGCGGAAAGTGGTTCGCCTTGACCGGCAACACCGCCAATACCGTTAACATCAACGGCAGCGCCACTACCGGCGACTTCTACTTGATGAACGGCGGCACGCTGAATCTAAACAGCGGCGGCTCCCTTACTACCAGCGGGCTGCGTCTCGGCGGCGACTTCGGAACTACGGGCAATCAGGACCAGACCAGAGGTGGCACCTTTGCCCTAACGAGTGCTACAGGTGGCCAGAGCTTCTCCAGCACGATCAACGCCGTCGCCGGCAACACTTCCGGCGCGTTACTTATCGACTCGCGGAACACCAGCGGCACCAACGCGATTAGTAGCCAGATCTTCCTTGATAGCGACTTGAGGATTCAGCAGGCGAGTACCAACGTCTTCCCCAATCCGGCAACGCTGCTATTCCAAGGCGGCAGCTTCGACATCAAGAACCGCACGTTAACCGTTAGCAGCGGAGGGGGACCCTTTGCTGGCGCAGCCGCCGTAGTCACGATCAACGAAACGCTCGGGAGCTCACTCGCTTCTGGCGGTTCACTAATCAAAACCGGCGTAGGGACGTTGATCTTGCAAGGTACGAATAACAACTACACGGGCACGGATTCCAGCCAGCTCAATCCAAATGGCACGCAGATTAGCGGCGGGACGCTCGGCATTTACGGTGATGGCAGTCTCGGGTTAGTCCCGGCATCCGCCTACAATAACATCCAGCTAACTGGCAGTGGAACACTCCAGGATACTGCCAACAACATCACTCTCGACGCGAAACGGAACATCGTGCTTAGCGGAACGGGGGGGCTCGATAGCAATGGGAATTTTTTCACAATAAATGGCGTCATTAGTGGCTCAGGTGACTTCCTAAAAATCGGTGTTGGGACGGTGAAGCTAGATTCACCGGCCAACACTTACTCTGGCTCAACCATAATCTCCGGTGGAACACTCGAGATCGCCAAACTCGCAAACAGCGGAAGCATTAGCTCGATCGGGACGGGAGGCACTATCTTTATCGGACTCAACTTGTTCACATCACCACCCGGACCCGGACCTAGTCCTACGCTCAGATACATCGGCAGCGGTGATAGCACTAATCAATTGCTTATACTCGGCTATGGTCCAATTTTGGATTCGTCAGGCACAGGGCCAATCGCTTTCACAAACACCAACGTCGGAACCCACAACGACCCTGTCACACTTACGCTGACCGGCAGTAACATGGGCGCGAACACACTACGCGGCGGCATTAACAATGGGAGCGGAGGTTTTACGGCTAACCTCATCAAAGATGGCTCCGGTCAGTGGGTTCTCACCGGAACGAGCTCCTACACCGGCAGTACGACAGTTAAGAACGGCACTCTAACCGTGCAGAATGGTTCGGGTAGTGTCGGCAACTTGAGCAACACCTCCACGATTACCCTGCAGAGCGGCGCCATCCTTAACCTAGCCGGTGACCCTGCTGTTTCTGATCGGCTAAACAATAACGCTACCCTCACCCTCACCAACGGCACCTTGCGCCTCAACAGCGTGCCCGAAGGCACCACCGCCACGCCCGGGTTGGGCGCATTGAGCCTGACCAGTAATACCAATGCCGTCCTCGATCTCGCTGGCACGAGTCTCCTGCACATCGCCGCCAGCGGCAGCCAAATCTGGACCGGCACTCTTTCGATTTGGAATTGGGACGGCAGCTTCAATGGCGGCGCGCTTGAGCAACTCCTTTTCGGCACCGCCGATAACTCTACCAGCCTCACCCAAACACAGCTCAACCAGATAAGCTTCTACAGCGACGCCGGGCTAAACCTACTCGGCACAGCGCGCTTTTCCGGTTTAGGTAACGGCGAAGTTGTGCCGGCTCCCGAGCCTACCACCACGTGCCTCGCAGTGGCATTGGGCTTACTCGCGTTAGTTCATCATCATCGGCGACGCATCCGCACCGTGCTTGGCGCACGGCGATCAGCTTCTTGTTTCCCTGAAAGCCACCACGATGGCCAACATCGCGGCCTGCGCGAAGTCTTATCGCGATAACATTCGCGTGATGCGAATGAAGAAATAATCAGTGGGAAAAATTCGCCCAGGCATTCGGGCTACCAAAGCTCGAGGATGAGCTGGTTCCGAACACACTGAAGCTGCTGCCAGCTATGTCATCCACGATGACGCCGTAACTGTTGCCCGAGGCGATAACGTAATTGATCGTGGAGCCGAAAAAAACGTTGCCGGTGTTCTTGAAGAGAATGCTGCCGTTGCCGTCGATCGCGAAGTTCCGCAGATAGTTCAAGGTGGCGGTGTTTCCCTCGATGCGATTGTCACTGGAGGTAATGTGAAATCCCGCCGCCGTGCTGACGGAACCGTTATTGCCGGCGCTGTTGGCGCGGACAAAAGTGTCATTGGAAATATTAAATCCATCGCCGGTATTGTCCGACGCGCTGCACTCCTGAATGGTGCTGCCGCTGCCAACATCGTAACCCATGCCAGTGGTGGCGGTGTGGGTGGCCGCGGTCGTGGCATTAGCGTGCGAACTGCAATGCGTAAAAGTGCAGCCGGGGCTGGTCCCGATCCCGGCCGAAACGGAAGCGGCGCTCGTATTTCCCTGGGCGATGCAGTTGCTCAGTGCGCAGGCGTTACCGGTTAAAATGCCGTAGGTAGCAGTGTTCTCCGAAGCGACGCAGCGGTAGAGCGCTGCTCCCGAGCCGGTGTTGATGCCGTTGGTCGCGGTGTTGTTTCGGGCCACGCAGCCCATCAGCGCCACGCCGGTGCTAGTCGCAATCGCGTTTCCGATCAGGTTGCTGGAAAGAGTCACGCAATTGGAAAGAACGGAACCGCCGCCGGCGTTGATGCCATTTGTTCCGGTGCCGTTGGTGGCGCTGCAATTAGAGAACGCGGAACCCGACCCGGCCTGAATAGCGCTGCTGGCGGTGTTGCTGCTGGCGGTGCAATCCGTCAAGGTCGCGGCGGTGCCAGCCAGAATGCCGGCGGTGCCGCCGCAATTCCGGGCCCGGCACGAAATCAGGACTGCTCCTTCACCCGCGCGCAGGCCGTAATTGGTGCAATTATCGGCGGACAAATTGCGGAAGAGGCAGCCCCGCGCGGTGGTAGTAATTGTGTTGATGCCCTGGGCAAAGCCATTGAGCGAGCCGTTCTTGATCGAGCAACGATGCGCGGGTGTGTTTACAGTAATGCCATCGCCGCCGCTGCCCGAGCTGCGCGAAATTTCAAAGCCATTCAAGTCGAGCGTAACTCCGGCAGCGAGGACGCGAATACCATTGGCCTTGGTCACGCCGAGGTCTCCCGTGAGAAAATAGGAACCCGGCTGATCAATGACGAAATGATAATTCGCGTCGCCCGGCGTGTTCGTGTTGTTCAGAGCAATGCCGGTCGAGGCAATCTGGTCTAACGACTTCATAGTCGGCGCCGGTGCGCCCGGTGGAGTGAGCGAGCCTTGGGCAAAGATCCAGCCGGCCGTCGCCAGCCAGATTGAACTTGTCGTTAGGGTTAAAGGAATTCGCACAGGTCTAATAGGTAAAATTCGCCCACGCATTCGGACTGCCGAAGGTAGCACTGGCAGAGTTTCCGTTTACGCCAGCACCGCCGCCGGTGTCGTCGACGATGGCGCCGAAACTGTTCCCAGTATCGATGACATAAATTTCGCCGCTGAGCGTATTGTTGATAATCAGGGCGTGCATATCGATGAGAAACCCATCGAGTTGGTTATCGGTAACGTTGTTGTTCTCGACGCGATTCGCTGAAGAGCTATTGCCGTAAATTCCCGCAGGAAAATTCAAGGTGGCGGCATTCCCGATCGCGCTGTTGTTTCGCACCACATTTCGGCCGCTCAAAACAATCCCGCTGCCGGTGTTCGATCTGGCCGTGCTGCTTTGAATTGTCGCGCTCCCTCCAAGGAAGAACCCTTCGCCTTTAGCCCGGTCTATCGCGCCGGAACTATTGTTATCGCTCGAGGTCGAAGCAGTGATGAAGCAACCGAAACCCGTCCCGGTACCGGCTGAGTCTGTTCCATTGGTGGCGGCGTTGGAATAAGTCGCACCGTTGGTGAGCGAACCGCCGTCGTCGATGAAAATGCCGTAATGGACGCCGGTGTTGCTGCTCGCGCTGCAGTTGACCAGCGGCGACCCGATGCCGGCGTTGATCCCGTAAACGGCAGTGTTGTTGTAGGCGGTGCAGTTGGTCATCGGACAAACTTCGCCCGTCACGATGCCGCTGCCGGTCAGGGTATTCGCCGCCGCCGCGCAGTTGGTCAGCGAGCAAGCGTCACCGGCGAAGATGCCATTCGTCCCCGTGTTACTCGAGGCCGTGCAGTTGGTCAGCGTCGAACCGGATCCGACTTGAATCGCATTGGTCGCGCTGTTGCCGATCGCGCTGCAATTACGCAGCGTTGCGCCGCTCGCGGTCAGGATGCCGGCCGCGCCGCTGTTATCATGCACACGACACGCTTCCAGCACTGCCCCCTCCCCCGCGCGAATGGCGATATTGGTGCAATTCGCGGCGGAAATATCGCGAAAGACGCAGCCACGCGCGGTGGTCGTGATCGTATCAATCGCGTTGCCGAAGCCGGTAATTGAGCCGTTCGTCACCGTGCAACCATCGGCCGCCGGCCGAAGGGTGATGCCATCACCGCCCGAACCGGACGCGCGCGCAATCTGATAACCGTTCAGGTCGATCGTCACGTTGGCAACGTTCACGCGAATGCCGTTCGTCTTGGTCACGTCGAGATTGCCGGTGAGAAAGTACGAACCTGATTGATTGATAACGAAATGATTACTCGCATCACCGGGTGTGTTGGTGGCGTTGAGCGCGATCCCGGTGGAAGCGACCTGATCTAACGACTTCATGGTCGGCGTCGGCGCACCGGGCGGAGTGAGACTTCCCTGCGCAAAACCGTCGCGAACGCTTAGGAACAAGGAGACACTCGTGACAAAGGCGATAGCGAACTTCGCCACCGCCGCCGGGGGTTGCGGGCTACACACGCTCCGCTTCTAGCAAAAGGCGCGGTCGATGTCGACACTCCTCGCGCTGTTCCTACACCATCGGTCGGAAACGCCCGACTACTTCCTGCAAGCGTTCGCTGATCTGGCCTAACGAGCAGACTTCCACCGCTTCCATCAAGGCGGGGAAACAGTTCTCGTTTGTCTCCACGACGTCAGCGAGTTTATCCAACGCCTTCTCGGCTTTCTTCGCGTTCCTCGCTTTGAATTTCCCCAGGCGATCGACCTGCAGCTGCTGTCGCGAGCGCGGGGTGCGGGCGAGTTCGAACTCGGGAACCTCCTCGGAGGTGTTGCGATACTTATTGAGTGCAACCATCGGCCGCATGCCGTTGTAGATTTGTTCTTCGTATCGATGCGCGGCGTTTTGAATCTGGCTGCGCTGATAACGATTCTCCACCGCACCCATCACGCCGCCTAACGACTCGATTTGGCGGAATTCTTCCAGGATCGCCGCCTCGACCGCGCGCTCGACCGCTTTCATTCCGGGCGAACCGCTCAGCATGTTCATGGTGTGTTTGAAGATGCCCGATTCCTCGAGCAGGATCGCCTGGCTGTGGGCGGAGAGACGGATCCATTCTTCGCTCGGTGTGGTGAACGGTTCGTCGGCGCTGTTGGAGTGACACGAGTTAGTGCCGTTCATGTAGGCGAGCATCAACTCAGCCGCAGTTCTCGTTAGGTTGTTGCGAAATTCCGCCGCGATGAGCGAGCGTCCGCTGGTTTGCGTATGCACTTTGAAGAGCTGCGCCTTCGGTCCGGCGCCGAAAACATCGCGCATACCGATGGCCCAGATGCGACGCGAAACGCGCGTGAGCGCGATGTATTCCACATCGAGTCCGCAATCGAGGAAGAAGGAAAGCCGCGGCCCGAATTCATCGGCGGACATCCCGCGTTTCGCCATCATTTCCGCGTAAGCGAAACCGTTCGAAAGCGTGTAGGCCGCCTGCTGCACCGGTGTCGAACCGGCTTCGCCGATGTGATAACCGCTGATCGAAACCGGATACCAACGCGGCATGTGACGCGTGGTCCATTCCATCATGTCGCCGAGAAAACGCAGCGACGCTTCGATGGGAAAGATGGTTTCGTTTTGCGCCTGCACTTCTTTGAAAATGTCGGCCTGAATCGGTGCCGCGAAGTTTCGGAACAACGGCGGGACCGAAACGGCGTTTCGCGGCCGCGATATACATCGCCATGATGATCGGGGCCGGACCGCTGATCGTCATCGAGGCCGAAAAATCCGGCGAACCGATGTCGAAACCGTCATAAAGACGTTCCATGTCTTCGACCGTATCGACCGCGACACCGCCCTCGCCGATTTTGCCGAAGACGCCATCCGCGTCGCTGTCGATGCCGTAAAGCGTCGGTCCGTCGAACGCAGTGCTGAGTCGCTTCGAGCGCTGATGCGCGCTCAAAAAATGAAAACGTTTGTTCGTGTCCTCCGCCAGCATAAGACCGGAGAACAAACGCGTCGGCTCCTCCGCCGTCGCTAATTTCGGCGCACCGTTCTTGCCATTTTTTCCGTGACCATTCTTGCCGTGCGAAGTTTCGACCGGCGTGTCCTGCAGTGGCTCGAGATACATCTCGCGGTAGGCGCCATTCAAAAAGGGAAACTGCCCCGGCAATCCCGTCGCCTAACAAGTAGCGCGCAATCTCGCCCGGCTCATCGATTTCCGGCAGCGCCAGCCGCGGTAATTTCAAACCCGTCGGCGCGGTGCCAATCTCGATGTTGCTCTTGATCTCCTTCCAGCGATCGAGCATTTCCTGCCCGAATTTCTTGTCCGTCCGCGCGCGCTTTACTTCATCGAGCACGTGCTCGTTGTAATTTTCCACCGCTTCAACCACGCGTCCTAGTTTGCTCATTTTCGTCCACCTTTCTTTTCCAACGCGCCCGTCAGCAGATCGCACAATTCATCCACCCCGCGATCGCGATGACGCTTCGCCACCGTCGAAACCAATCTCTGCTCGCGCCCGCTTCCATCAAGTCGCCGCTCGATTTCGCTCATGGCCGTCTTGGCGCGGTCGAGGTCGCTCTTGTTCACGACCACGATGTCGGCCAGGTCGAGCATGACAATTTTCTGCAGTTGCAAACGCGCGCCGTAATCGGGATTCATCACCAGCACGGTTTGATCGACCAACGTGCTTTGAAAGGGCATCGCTTCCTGGCCCGTGCCGACCGTCTCGATGATGACGTAATCGAAATCGCTTTGCGCGAGCAGTTGCAAACAATCCTCGGTCGCGGGCGACAAACCACCGGCCTGTCCGCGCGTCGCCATGCTGCGCATAAACACGCGATCGTTCTGCGCATTGATCATGGTCGCGCGATCGCCCAGGAGCGCACCCGCACCCACGACGCTTGGGTCATGCGAGAGAATGGCGATACGCGATTTCGCATCGCGATGGAGCAAACGCAGAATGATTTCGTCAATCAAGGTCGTCTTCCCTGCTCCGCCCGGTCCGGTAAATCCAATGACGCGCGTTTTGCCTAACGAGTTTTTCGATTTGGAAGTTGAACGTTTCTTCTTCCCGCTGGCGTAGCTGTCTTCAATCTCCGTCAGCTTCCGCGCCAGTTTCATCTCCGGCGATTTAGTCGCCGCACGTTTCCGCGTCTTGGCATAACGCTCGCGCACCCATTGCGTCATCTCGGTTAAGGAAGTGCCGGCGAAGAAAATCTTATCCACCCCCTGCCGTTGCATCACACGCTGATCATCATGTGTGATCGTCCCGCCGCCGCCGCCGAAGACTTTGATATCGGACGCGCCGCGTCTTTTCAGTTGCCTAACGACTTCGGCAAAAAACTCGACGTGCCCGCCGTTGTAACTCGAAATTCCAACCGCACGCACATCCTCCTGGATCGCCGCACGCACAATGTCCTGCGCATAACGATGGTAACCGAGATAGACGACCTCGATTCCATGCCGAATGAATTCGAGGTTAATGGTGTTGATCGCGCTGTCGTGCCCATCACAAATCGGGACAGCGGTAAGGACACGAATGGGCGCTGACATGAGTTGCAAATCTTAGCGGCTATCGCTTGTCGGGCAAAGCGTTTCCAGCCTAACGTCGCGGAATGCAATCAGCCCTTCGCGCGATCGGCATTGCCGGCCTCGTCGCCGGCACACTCGATATCACTTCCGCGATCATCCTCGCCTGGATGCGCGGCATCTCGGCGGTCCGGCTCTTGCAATTTGTCGCGAGCGGCTTGATCGGGCGGCAATCATTTCAGGGCGGCAATGCCACTGCCGCGCTCGGTCTTTTTCTTCACTTCGTGATCGCGTTTGGCGCCACCGCTGTTTTCTACGTGGCGAGTCGAAAACTTCCTATTCTGCGCGAGCGACCGATCGCAGGCGGTCTGATCTTCGGCTTGTGCGTTTGGCTGGTCATGAATCTGATCATCGTCCCGCTTTCCGCCGCGACTCCGCGCCACACTTGGAGCGGCGATCTCACTCAGGTCGCAATTCACATGATCTTGATCGGACTAACCATTTCGCTCCTTGTCCGGCGCTTTTCTGATCCTGTTAAATCCTGAGCTATACTCCGCTTTAACATGACTGATCCTCTCGATTTCTCCGGCAAAGTTGTGCTCGTCACCGGCAGTTCACGCGGACTCGGCGCAGAAATGATCCAGGCCTTCGACGCGCGCGGCGCGCAATGCGTGGTGAATTTCGTCGGCGACGAGAAGGGTCAGAACAAGGCGGATGCAGAAATGGTCGCGGCGAAATTGAGACAACCCCTCGTGATCGAATGCGATGTGACCGATCCAAATCAAGCCGAAGCGATGATGAAGCAAATCGGCGAGCGCTTCGGCGGTCTCGATATTTTGATCAACAACTCCGGCATCATCCGCGATCGCACGATTAAGAAACTCACCTTTGAGGAATTCGAAGCCGTCGTGCGCGTCAATCTCGCTGGCACATTCAACGTCACGCAAAAAGCCGCGGCGATTTTGCGCGCGGGTGGACGCATCATCAACATGTCGTCGGTCAGCGGACAAATGGGACTCTTCGGCCAGGCGAATTATTCCTCGAGCAAAGCCGCGCTCATCGCGCTGACGAAAGTTTCCGCGCGTGAGTTCGCGCGTCAGAACATCACCGTCAACGCCATCGCGCCCGGCTTCATCGATGTCGGCATGAGCAAAGGGCATGCCCGATGAAGTAACCGAGAATTTCAAGAAACAGATTCCGCTCGGCCGCCTGGGCGACGCGCGCGAAATCGTCGATGCCGCCTTGTTCCTCGCTTCACCCATGGCGAGCTACATCACCGGTCACGTCCTGAACGTGAACGGTGGATTCTACATGGGCTAAGCGCCTAACGACCTATCCCCGATGTGTAGCCACGGCCCTGTGGGCCGTGTGCGCACGTCGCACAGCGACGTGGCTACACACGTGACGCAGAACTAATCGCGACCCCAGATCATGGCCGCAGCAGTCGTTAGGCTGCCGCCCATGTTGAAGGTCAGGAATTTCTTGCAGTTCTCGATCTGGCGTGCGCCGGCTTGCGAAGTTAATTGCTGATAACCTTCGACCACCTGGCGCACACCGGTCGCGCCGACCGGATGACCATCGCCGATCAATCCGCCACCGGCGTTGACCGGAATCTGGAAGTCGAATTTCCCGCTCACCTTTTCGTTGCGCACCTGCGGCAATGCAGTCGCGCCGCTCATGGCCAGCTCCGCGCCTTTGCCGTTTTCGGCCAGGCCGAGAATTTCGTAGGCGCAGATTTCCGTGACTGAAAAACAATCATGAACTTCGACGCCATTCATGTCGCGCGGTTTGAGGTTCGCCATTCCGAATGCTTTTCGCGCAGCCTTGCGCGCCGTGGAAAATGTCGGCGCATCTTTTTTCTCGAGCGCGAGATAATCCGTCGACAAACCGTAACCAAGCAGGCGCGGCAACTTCGCTTTATCGATGCCGTGCTTCTGCAAATATTTCTCCGAAACCAGAACCAGCGCGGCCGAGCCGTCAGTGATCTGGGAGCAATCGGTCACCTTCAACGGCGGCGCGACGCTCGGATTTTTCTCCGAGACCTGCGACGCGTAATCGTAGGTCAGATCGGCATCCCGCATTTGCGCGAGCGGATTCAAGCGCGCGTGCGCGTAATTCTTGTACGCAACCCAGTTGAATGCGTCTGCAGAGGTACCGTATTTCTCCATGTAAATCTGCGCGATGCGCCCGAACAATTTCGGGAACATGAAATCGCCGTACTGCGGTCTCTCGATGTGATAATCGGCCGCGGCGCCGAGAACATCGCCGCCATCGAGCGATGACATCGTCTTCTGCTGCTCCGCGCCGACCACCAGCACCGCATCATGAAATCCACCGGCGATCCATTGCGCGCCGAGCACGACGGAAAGAGCGCCGCTCGCGCAGGCCGCTTCGGTATGCATGGTCGGAATGCCGTGCAATTTCGGATCGATCTCCGGCACGAAAGCGCCCAGATGCAGTTGCTTGGTGAATTGACCTGAGTTGAAATTTCCCACCGCCGCCGCTTCGATTTCGCCAGCGTCGATCTTCGCATCCGCGATCGCTTTGCGGCCCGCTTCCGTGATCAAATCGCGGATGGTTTTGCCTTCCTTTTTGAGGTTGCGCTTAAAGTCAGTCCGGCCAGCGCCGAGGATGTAAACAGGTTCCATAGGGTGCCGAATACCTACGCCAAACTTCCCCCCCTGTCATCCTCTGCCGGAAGGGCGGAGCCATCTCGTCACCAACGATAAGACCAGCGATGCGCCCCAAATTTTTTCTTGTCCGGTCTCGTCTCGTTGAGACATTGCACTTTGTAGGATGGGGATTTGAGCGTAAAATCGCGAACCGATCGATCGACATTAATTTATTCCCGCACATGGAGCCCGAACGATGACACAGCCACAACCCCACGTCCCCACCGCACGCGAGCAGAAGTTTCTCGAGAGCGTCGAAGAAGGCCGCTATGAGCGGGAAATTATCAGTGGGCTTGGCCCCTTCTTCAACGAGAAGGCGCCGGAGGACATGCTCAACTTCTACTCCAAGGACGAGGTGACAAGCCTGAAAGCGCTCAAGGGCACCGATCGTGACGTTGAAACCCGGATGCCCGTGAAGATCACGCGCCATTACTACGAGCTGGCCAGGACCAGCGCCGCGATTCAGCGCATCGTCAAGGCCGACCCCGCCGAGACGATGGATCTTGCGGGCTCGGAGGATCCCGGCAACCAGATGGACTACAGCCCCGTCGAGGGCCTGCTGCACAAGTACGAGATGGGACTCATGTACGTCGTGTCGACCTGCTCGGCACATTGCCGCTTCTGCTATCGCGAAGAATTGATCGCCCGCAAGCAGATCAAGCGAAAGGACGGCACCATCGCGAAGAAGGGTCTCGCGTTGATCCCCGAGATCATCCCCTACATCAAGCAGCACAACGCGGCCGTGGCGAAGAACGGCGGCGTGCACCCCGAAAGCGGACGCGAGAAGTTGCGCGAGATCCTGATGTCGGGCGGCGACGCGATGGTGCTGAACAATTCAAAGATCGCGGCCTGGCTCGGCGCGCTGGCCGAAGCCGGCGTCGAGTCGATCCGCATCGGCACCAAGGATATGGCGTTCTATCCCCAGCGCTTCGACCGCACCTTCCTGTCGATGCTCGATCGGTTCCACGAGACCTACCCGCAGGTCGGCCTGCACATGATGCTGCACTTCGAGCACCCAGACGAGTTCCTCGCCAAGGATGCGGAAGGAAACTACGTCGAGGACGCGCAGGGCTTTAAGCAATGGGTCCCCGCGACGGGCGAAGGGATGCGGGGCCTGGCCTCGCGCGGCTGGCTCACCGTGCAGAACCAGGCGCCGATCATGAAGGGCATCAACGATGACGCGGACGCCCTCCGCATTCTGCAGCGCGAGTTCAAGCGCGCCGGCGGCGAGAACCACTACTTCTTCTGCGGGCGCGACATCGTCGCCTACAAGGCGTTCAACGTTCCGATCGAGACCGCGTGGAATATTCTCAACGAACTCGCAAAAGGGATTGTCGGGCGTCGAGTCCCACGCGCGCCTTTCCATCACACATTACAAAGGCAAGACCGAAGTTGCGGCGGTCACCAACGAGGGGATACCGGGACTCGCGGGCAGCGAGAATGGCGTCTTGATCTTCAAGATTCTTCGGAACGCCGGCAGCGCCCCCGACCGCGGCAAGGTCTGCATCGTCGGCCGCAACCCCGAGGCGCTCTGGTTCGACGACTACGAGGACCGCGTTCTGTTCGACGAGGCCGGCTTGTACGACTACGCGCGGGTGGCGGCTCCCGGACAGGCGCCGGTTCGCGCCACTGCTCTTCAAGCCGCGGCGCCGGATCGCGCCGCCACTCTTCTAGCCGCCTGCGAATGATCGACAAGCGGGTGGCGAGCGCGGCCGAGGCTGTCTCGGACATTTTCGACGGCGCCACCATCATGTTCGGCGGTTTCGGCGAAGCGGGCAGTCCAATCGAGCTCATCCACGCGCTGATCGACCAGGGCGCCACGAATCTGACGATGATCAGCAACAACTGCGGCAGCGGCGAGGTCGGCCTCGCGGCGCTGCTCAAGGCGGGCCGCGTTTCCAAGGTCATCTGTTCGTTTCCGCGCACCGCCAACTCGACCGTCTTCCCCGAGCTCTACCGAAGCGGGCGCACGAAATTGGAATTGGTTCCTCAGGGAACGCTCGCGGAGCGCATCCGCGCCGGCGGAGCTGGAATCCCGGCGTTCTACACGCCGTCCGCGGTGGGAACGCCGCTGGCGGAAGGCAAGGAATCCCGGGAATTCGGCGGCAGAAAGTATCTGCTTGAGCACGGCCTCCGCGCGGACTTCTCGCTCATCAAGGGGCGGGTCGCCGACACCCACGGCAACATCCTCTACAACAAGACGGCGCGAAACTTCGGCCCGCCGATGGCGATGGCGGGCAAGGTCACGATCGTCCAGGTCGCCGAGGTCGTCGAGCCGGGCCAGCTGGACCCCGAGTCGATCGTCACGCCCGGCATCTTCGTGGATCGCGTCGTCGCCATCGCCAACCCGGCCCACGAATCGGAACTCGTCGAGGCAGGAGCGTCCTACCCATGACGAAGCCGCCAGTGATCGGGCGAACGCGCGAGGAGATGGCGCAGCGCCTGGCGCAGGACATTCCCGACGGCTCGTATGTGAATCTGGGCATTGGCATTCCGGAGCTGGTCGCCAAGTTCGTGCCGGCGGGCCGCTCGCTGATCTACCACACAGAAAATGGCATGCTCGGCATGGGCCCCGCGCCCAGTCCCGGCGAAGGCGATCCCGAGCTGATCAATGCGGGCAAACAGCGCGTGACGGCGCTGCCGGGCGCCGCGTACTTTCATCACGCGGACAGCTTCGCCATGATCCGCGGCGGCCACCTGGATCTTTGCGTGCTCGGCGCGCTCCAGGTCGCGCAGAACGGCGATCTGGCCAACTGGTCCACGGGCGAGCCCGACGCCATCCCCGCAGTCGGCGGCGCCATGGACCTGGTCGCGGGCGTGAAGTCGATCTTCGTCATCACCCAGCATTGCACCAGGGAAGGCGAGGCGAAACTCGTGCAAGAGTGCACCTTTCCGCTGACGGGATTGGCCGTCGTGAACCGCATCTACACCGATCTCGCCGTGATCGAAGTCACGCCGAACGGATTTCGGCTCGTCGAACTGAGCCCAGGCATCGATTTCAATTTCGTGCAGGAGCGCACCGCTGCGCCTCTGCTTCGCACCCCGGAACCGATCAACAGCAGGCTGACATGACCACGCAAACCGACCTCTCGCGCAGCGCCGCCCTCTACGAGCGGGCCCTCAAAGTCCTTCCCGGCGGCGTCAGCCGCAACGCGATCCTGCGGGCGGGTCACCCGACCTACGTCGAGTGCGGCAAGGGCTGCCGCGTGACCGACCTCGAGGGCGTCACGCGCATCGACTTCTCCAACAACATGGCGTCCCTGATCCACGGCCACGCCTGCCCCGAGATCATCCAGGCGGTGACGGAGCAGATGACCCGCGGCACCGCGTTCATGATGGGAACCGAGATCGAGGTGCGCTATGCCGAGCACTTGTGCAGCCGCAACCGCTCGTTCGAGAAGATGCGCTTCATGAACTCGGGCACGGAGGCGATCATGGTCGCGCTGAAGGCGGCCCGCGCATTTACCGGGCGGCCGAAGATCGCCAAGGCCGAGGGCGCCTACCACGGCGTATACGACTACGCCGAGGTGAGCCAGGGCTCCACGCCGGCGACCTGGGGCGGCATCGACCATCCGCGCAGCGTTCCGCTGGTGCACGGGACACCCGAGTCCGCGCTCAAGGACGTCGTTGTCTTTCCGTTCAACGACACCGAGCGCACGCTGGCGATCCTGGACGAGCACGCCAAGGACCTCGCGTGCGTATTGATCGATCTGATGCCGCACCGCGTCGGCTTGTGTCCGGCGGATGTCGAGTTCGTTACCGCGCTGCGCGAGTGGTCCGCGCGCCACGGGGTGCTGTTGGTGTTCGATGAAGTCATCACGTTCCGGGCCGAGCACTCCGGCTTGCAAGCGCGCTACGGCGTCACGCCCGACATGACCGCGCTGGGCAAGATCATCGGCGGTGGATTTCCCATTGGCGCCGTCGCCGGCCGCGCCGAAGTCATGGATGTGCTCAACCCGCAGTCGCCCCGGTACGTGTTCCCGCACTCCGGAACATTCACGGCCAACCCGATCAGCATGACCGCGGGCATGGCGGCGATGCTGAAGTTCGACCGACCCGCGGTGGCGCGCCTAAACGCGCTGACCGATCGGGCCAGGAACGGCATCGAAGGCGCGATCCGCGCGACGGGCGCGCCCGCGAGCGTCACCGGGGCGGGCTCGATGTTCCTGGTGCACATGAAGCAGACGCCGCCACGAAATTACCGCGATGCGTACCCGACGCCCGACGAGTCGCGCCGACTCAAGGCGTTGCTCGATCACCTCTACAACGAAGGTTGCAGCATCATCAGCTCGGGTGCGTGCACGTTCTCCACGCCGATGACCGAAGCGGAGATCGACACGCTGGTGGGGGCGTTCAAGTCCGGCTTTGCAAAGCTGGCTTCGATGGGCTGAGCGAGCGAAGGGACGGATGATTGGGACGGGTGGAATGCATTGCAGAGGCGCCGAAAGACCACGACCATGCAAACAGTCACTTTGAACAACGGTGTCGAGATGCCCCTCCTGGGCTTCGGCGTTTTCCAGATCGCAGACCAGGCGGAGTGCGAACGCAGCGTCGTTGACGCGATAAGCGTCGGTTACCGCCTCTTCGACACCGCGGCGTCCTACGGCAACGAGGAGGGAGTCGGTAAGGCGATCAAACGCAGCGGGGTCCCGCGCGAGGAGCTTTTCATCACCACGAAGCTGTGGGTCTCGGGCACCGGCTATGACCCCACCAAGCAAGCATTCGAGCGTTCGATGCAAAAGCTGCAGCTCGATTACCTGGACCTTTATCTGATTCACCAACCGTACGGCGATGTCTACGGCTCGTGGCGCGCGATGGAGGAGCTATACCGTGAGAAGCGCATCCGGGCGATCGGCGTGAGCAATTTTCATCCTGATCGCGTGATGGATTTCATCCTGCACAACGAGGTGCCTCCCGCGGTCGACCAGATCGAGACGCATCCGTTCCATCAACAGATCGAGACGCAGGAGTTCCTGAAAAAGAACAACGTGCAGATCGAATCGTGGGGCCCGTTCGCGGAAGGCAAGAACAACATCTTTCACAACGAGGTCCTGAGCGCGATCGGGCGGAAGTACAACAAGAGCATCGCGCAGGTGATTGTCCGCTGGCTGACACAGCGAGGAGTGGTCGCGATTCCGAAGTCCGTGCGGAAGGAACGGATGGCCGAAAACTTTGCGATCTTCGATTTCCAGCTTAGTCCCGAGGACATGGCGGCAATCGCATCGTTGGACACCAAGCAGACCGCCTTTTTCGACCACCGCGATCCCGAGATGGTGAAATGGATCAGCACCGCTAGCCGAAACACGTAAGCTTGCGACCTATGAACGACGAATCCACCCAACCCGGCGCTGATCTTAGTCGCCGGAAATTCCTCGTCGGCACCGCCGCGGCGGTCGCTGCGGTGCCTCTTGTAGCCGCGGGCCTGCACTCGGCGAGCGGCGCCGCAGCCAGCAGTTCCAGCAACCCGGCGAACATCAGCGGACGCCGCAAGCTCGGCTCCCTCGAGGTCTCCAGCGTCGGCATGGGCGTGCAGAACATGCACCGCAAATACACGACCGAGGTTCCTTTCCGCCCCGAGATGATCAACATCATCCGCACCGCATACGACCACGGCGTGACGTTCTTTGATACCGCGGAGGCTTACGGACCTTTCGAGAACGAACGCATCCTCGGTGAAGCCGCGGCACCGTTTCGCGACAAGGTTGTTATCACCTCGAAGTTCGGCTGGAACATCGACCAGGAGACCGGCAAGCGACTTCCGGGACTGAACAGCAAGCCAGAGCACATCCGCACCGTCGTTGACGGATCGCTAAAGCGGCTCCGGACCGATCACATCGACTTGCTTTACCAACATCGCGTCGATCCACAGGTCCCAATCGAAGATGTCGCAGGCGCTGTTCAAGACCTGATGAAGCAAGGCAAGGTCCGCCACTGGGGACTTTCCGAACCGGGAATACAGACTATCCGCCGCGCTCATGCCGCATTGCCGCTGACGGCGATCCAAAATGAGTACTCGATGGCGACCCGAGATCCGGAAAAGGAAGTGATACCGCTGTGCGAAAAGTTGGGAATCGGCTTTGTGCCTTGGTGGCCTCTGGACTGCCAGTTGCTAACCGGCTGGATCGACGCTGACACGCGATTCGCACCTGGCGATCTGCGTGCAGCCACGCCGAGATTTTCGCCGGAGAACCTCGCTCACAACATGCAGTTGGTTGATCTGATAAAGGCCTGGGCGGGTCGCAAGCAGGCTGCTCCTGTTCAGATTGCGCTGGCCTGGCTGATGGCGCAGAAGCCTTGGATCGTGCCAATCCCCGGAACGACAGTCATGGCGCACATGCTGGAGAATATCGGCGCCGATGCGCTGAAGTTTACGCCTGAGGAAATTGCTGAACTCAACAAATCGCTTTCCACGATTGAGATTCGTGGTGCGCGTCTTCCCGACGCAGTGCTTCAATTCTCTGGCGTTGAAGCGCCGCTGAGGTCGTAACGCTGGTGACAAGTAAAATGGGGTTTTGTAATACAAAAACCCCGGAGCCTACGGGGCTCGAACGATCTGAGCGTCGTGCCCACTGCCAAGCTCACTCCCGTTCGAAGACCGTCGCCAGGCCTTGGCCTACCCCGACGCAGAGCGACGCGATGCCGCGCGAGGCGCCGGTGCGAGCCATCTGGTGGATCAGCGTCGTGGCCAGGCGGGCGCCGCTGCAACCAAGCGGGTGACCGATCGCAATCGCGCCGCCGTTGACGTTCAATTTTGCGTGGTCGATGCCCAGCTCGCGCTGACAGGCGAGGGCCTGCGCGGCGAATGCCTCGTTCAACTCGAACAGGTCGATGCGGTCGAGCGTCAGTTTCGCGCGCAGAAGCGCCTTGCGCATCGCGGGGTGTCGCGAGCTTCACCGCTCATCACCCGCCTCGGGCGGGACCTCTGCTACACGCGCGAGGATGGCGTCCACTCTCACCCAATCGACCCGAGCAGCGCGCTCGGAAATTGTAGGCCGATGTGGCGAGTGATCGAGTGTCGCGACAAGCGAGGAGGCAATCAGAGCATCTAATGTCGTGTGCTCGCGCTCGGCAAGCTCGCGCGCTTGCGCGGCCAGTGATTCGGGAAGCTTGACGTGGAGCGTCATGACGTAATGAGCATGGCTGAAAACGCGCGCGGAGGCAACACTTCGATGCCGAGGGAGCGGGCAGGCGCGAGGTCGCGCTGGTTGTGTGTGATGATGCGCCGTGCGCCGGAGTCGTAGGCAAGTTGCACGAGCGGTTCGTCGTCAGGGTCGGCGAGAATTGGGATCCAGCCTGGCGCGAGCTTCCATTCTTCGGCGCGGGCGCAAATCGCGTCGAGCAGAGTGTCGATATCGGCAACGGAAAGGTTCAGCTCGGATGCACGCGCCTTCAGGAGTTCCTCGTATTCGTGCAGGAGGTGGTTACTCAGAACAGCGCGCCAGCGGTCGTGCCGCAGGGCGACAAAGACCGCGAAGGATGCACCGAGGCGGGAGCGGAGCGCGGAGTAGAGGACGTTCGTGTCCATGACTGCGCGCAGCATGGGCTCACTCCCGTTCGAAGACCGTCGCCAAGCCTTGTCCTACCCCGACGCAGAGCGACGCGATGCCGCGCGAGGCGCCGGTGCGAGCCATCTGGTGGATCAGCGTCGTGGCCAGGCGGGCGCCGCTGCAACCGAGCGGGTGACCGATCGCAATCGCGCCGCCGTTGACGTTCAATTTTGCGTTGTCGATGCCCAGCTCGCGCTGGCAGGCGAGGGCCTGCGCGGCGAACGCCTCGTTCAACTCGAACAGGTCGATGCGGTCGAGCGTCAGTTCCGCGCGCAGAAGCGCCTTGCGAATCGCGGGCACGGGTCCGAGCCCCATGAACGCGGGATCGACGCCGGCCGCGGCGCTCGGACCGATGAAGGCGATCGGCTGAAGACCCAGCGATTTGGCCAGCCCGGCTTCAACGATCAGCAAGGCCGCCGCGCCGTCGTTGATGCCCGACGAATTGCCCGCGGTCACCGTGCCCTGGTCGTCTTTGGAGAATGCGGGTTTCAGCCTGGCGAGTTTCTCCAGCGTCGTGTCCGGCCTCGGGTGCTCGTCCACGCTGACGAGGGTCGGAGCGCCCTTGCGCTGCGGAATCTCGACGGGCACGATCTCCTGGGCGAACAGCCCGCGTTGGTGCGCCGCCGACCACCGTTGCTGGCTCTGCAGCGCGAACTGATCCTGATCCGCCCGGCTGATCTTGTGCTTGCGGGCGACATTCTCGGCGGTCTCGCCCATGGAGAAGGGGTGATGCAGCGCCGCCAGGCGAGGATTGACCAGGCGCCAGCCGATCGAAGTGTCGAAGATCTGCTGCGACCGGTCGAACGCGGATTCCGCCTTGCTCAGCACATAAGGTGCACGGCTCATCGACTCGACGCCGCCCGCGATGAACACATCGCCGTGACTCGCCTCGATCATGCGCGCCGCGATGTTGACGGCTTCCAGCCCCGACGCACAGAGGCGATTCACCGTCGAACCCGGCACGGACGCGGGGAGGCCCGCCAGCAGCGCGGCCATGCGCGCGACGTTGCGGTTGTCCTCGCCGGCCTGGTTGGTAGCGCCGAAGTAGACATCCTCGATCAATGCGGGGTCGATGCCGGATCGCGCCACGACGGCCTTGATGATGTGGGCGGCAAGATCGTCGGGGCGAACCGACGCCAATGCGCCCGCGTGCCGACCGACAGGCGTTCGGAGAGCCGTGATGATCGCCGCTCGCCTTTGCATCTAGATTTGATCGCGTCGCTGCACGCGCAATGTACTAGGGGAACTATCTGCCCAAGTCTAGGGGCGAAACTCAAGGCTGAAGTACCCGCTCCTATTTCGAGCCCGTCGCGAAAACCGTGGGAAAATGCGGACTCTCCTTCTCCCGCGACACGACCGTGACTTCCAATTTACTGGATCTGCCGAATTCCAAGGACTCCCACTACCGCATTCTTGATTGCGGCATGAAGAGTTTCCCGATCGAAGCGCTTAGTCACGCTCCGCTCACCGCGATGATGAAGACGGTCAAGGAACACAATCTCAAGGCCGACGACGTCAAAGAAATCAAAGTCGAAGTGATCGCGCGCGCCGCCGACATCCTCGGCGACCCGCACAAGTATCGACCGGATTCAAAAGAGACTGCCGATCATTCGCTCCCCTACTGCATGGCCGCGGGCTTGGTCGACGGAATGGTCACGCCGCTGCAGTTCAAGGAAGAACGCGTCCTCGACAAGGTGAAAGTCGTACCTAACGAAGAGTTCGAGGCGCTTTTTCCGAAATTCCAGCCGAGTCGGGTGACGATCACGACGAACGACGGCAAGTTGTACGCGACCCGCGTCGATTTCCCCAAAGGCGATCCGCGCGATCCGATGACCGAGGAAGAAATCGCTGTCAAATTTTACCGCGCTCGGTGGCGACGTCATCGGCAAGGATCAGTGCCAGAAGTTGCAACGCTTCATCATGAGCCTGGAGACCGCGGACAACTCGGCGGCCTCTTCGAACTGACCACGGCTCGTTAGGCGATCGGTTCACCCTACCGGCTCCAACCGGCTCTGGCGCGAACCGACCCGGCTGCTAGGATGGAAAGCGCGATGCCCACATTCGAAGCGGCCGATTTTTATCTTCTCGAAGAACTGCTGACGCCGGAGGAGCGACAGCTCCGCGATGCGGTGCGCCAATGGGTCGAGGCACGCTTTCTTCCAGTCGTTAGG
>CAVULI010000006.1:0-32282 GCA_963742295.1 uncultured Verrucomicrobiae bacterium | reverse complement strand
GATCATATTATAATGCGGATTCCGCTTGAACAAATCTCGCAACATCACTTCCAGTTGATCCAGCTCACCAACATATTCGCCGGTATTGGGATCGAATATGTGCAACGACGCCACATGAACATTATTGGTGATGCTGACCAACCCCCGATAGCCGGCGATCGCGTGACGCCCCCATCCGGGAATATCCATCGTCCAGGTCACTGCCGCCTGGATCGACCCGAGATCCGCGATCATTCGCGCTCGCATGCCATCGATGCCGATGATCGCCGGCAAGATCGTCGTATGGTGCTGGAAATCATGGCCGACACCGCGGCCGACCGTCGAGCGCGCCTGCTCTCGACCCATATGCTCGCGCAGAATCGAATAGCCCTTGATACAGCATCGCTGAACCCGCTTGTCTGGCTAACTCGGTCATCCGTTCCCGAGGCGTACCGAGTGCGTGTTGGCCTTCATGAGGGCCAGCCAGTAGTCGCAAAGCGCGACGCAGATTCCGTCTCGCACACGCGGATCGGCTACACCGACCAGGAGGTTCGACTGATCGAAAGGGGTGAGAGTTGCCATCTCGTGTTCCGACCTCGGGTTGAGGGTGTGTAACAGCACCGCGGGATCACGCTTCGTCAGCGCACCCACCAATGCCTGATATCGCCCTTGACCGGAAAAACATCCACTTGGCCAGCCCGGTCAATGATCCAGGTCACATTTCCGGATCGCCAGGCGCGATGCGAGAGCCGGGAAAATGAATGTCGGAGGATGCCCAGGTTCAGGGCGGTCTTCCTATCATGATCATCGCATTGAAGCCCGTCAGTGTGTGACAACGCCCCCGAACGATGGCCTCGCTCCGAGATCGGCCCACCGCATGGTCATGATGAGATCATATCAACCCGACGGTGAGGTCGCTTATCGCCAGAAGCCTGGCCCGCCCCGCGGTGGATTCTATCCGTGGAAGCAATGATATACGCTCCCCGCGCGAGGGGTCGGTCTGGGAGGCGTTTTCACGCCAGAGAAACCCGCGTTCCCGTGACGGGACGACGCGGATGCGGCGCCCGCGGGTATCCCTCTGCCTCATCCCGGGCGGCACCCGATGCCCGTCAGTGCGGATAGACGATCGTCCGCAGCATCACCCGACGTTCCTCGGGTTTCGCGTCGCCGGCGCCGCGATGCATCGTCGCGCGCTCGTCCCACATCAGCACATCGCCCACCCGCCAGTGATGGTAGTAGACAAATCGGTCGTCGGTGGCGATCGCGGTCAGTTCGTCGATCAGTGGCCAGGCTTGCTCCTGGGTCATGCCCTCGAAGCCATGGGTGTGCATCGGGTTCACGAACAGGATGGGCGCTCCCGGTCGCCGGATGGCGCGTGATCGCCGGCCATCGTTTTTCCTCGTACTGCTTGTCGGTCGTTCCCTTGTCGCCACCATAAAGCCGGTCGCCGGCGGGACCGCTCTGTCTGCCGTGCAACGCCGTCATCGCCGCGAGCTCACGTTGACGCTGCTCCGGCAGACGCGCGTAGGCGGCGCGCATGTCCGCGAACAGAGTACCGCCTTTCTCGGCGGGAACCTCCCTGGCATGCAGGATCGCGAGCAGCGGCAGTTCATCCTCGAAGGTCGAATCGGTGTGCCAGTCCGTGGCTCGTCTGACGCCGAACCAGTCGATCTTGCCGTCGGCATCGACGTTGGTGATCCAGGAGACGTCTTCATTGTCGGCGTGCCGGTACTTGACCAGCGAGTGCTTACGAGGGACGCCAAAGACGCGGCCAAATGTGGCGAGCTCGTTCGCGCCGAGATCCTGGTCGCGGAAGACCAGGACCGGATGGTCGGCGAAGGCCTGCTGGATCCAGGCGATGGTCGGGCGCGTCGAGCGCCGCGGCGAGGTTGATGCCATGAACCTCGGTGCCGAGCGTCTCCCCGAGGGGGCGAAGGGTCGGGATCGGCGACATGTTCGGCCTGTCCTCTCGTTGCTTTCGCCCTGAGTATGCTCACGACCTTCCGGATATCGCAATCTCGGGGGTTGGCGCGGCCCTCGGCGCGTCTGGGCATTCGTTCGACTGATCGACAAAACCACGGTTGAGGCTCCGCCGCGATTGACCGTAATGTGCCAACGGTAAACCCATCTCGCCGATCGCCTTCGGGAGTATGTCCTGGCCCATGCCGCCCGCTGGCGTTTTACTCCGACCGGCACCGCATATTCCGGGTCAATGCCAACGAGGCGGAGAGCCGGCGATGGCAAGACCGAATTTGGACGGGTCGTGGAACGGTTCAATATAGCATGGATCCAGGCCTCGACACCTCAGGCGAATGGACGCGTGGAGCGCTCGAACCAAATGTTACAAGACCGCCTGGTGAAAGAGATGCGTCTGAGGAGCATCTCTTTGATGTGGGCGGGGCATGCGTATTCGGCGTCTTTCATCGCCTTTTGGAATGAACGGTTCGCGGTACCGCCGCGCGACGATTGCCGCCCGGCCGCTCCTGGTTGATTATTTACACGCACTCGAAGGAGCCGTTACCTTGCCGGATACCCCATTCACCACCGACTTGTCCGGTGGAAGCGTGCGGAGCAAGGATGGCGGAGGTCTCGTCGTCGGCGATGACGCGGAGTACGCCTTTGCGTGTACGACGATCCCGCCGTGGAAAGGAGCACAAGCATGATCGTACGGATATATACAGGCCATGACGGCCAGACCCATTTTGAGGATATCCCTCTGCCCGCTGAGGAGAGCCACAACGTTGCGCTTCAGGCGGGCGGGAACCTCGTGTTCCGCTGTTTCCCCGCGGACTATTGGAGCGATTGGCACACCGCGCCCCGGCGACAATATATTTTCATTCTCGTGGGGCAGATGGAAATCGGGATCGGCGATGGCACCACGCGCCGTTTTGGACCGGGTGATGTGGTCCTCGCTGACGACCTCACAGGCAAGGGTCACACGACGCGCTCGTTGGGAGTTCCGCGGATCAGTGCCACGGTGGCGATGGGTGCCTGACGCGGGTGCTGCCCCTCACCCACGTATGGAGGACACCCCACGGCACTTCGGCCACTGAGTCACAGCAAGGCATTTTGGCGTGAGCCTGGGAGGCGCTGGCTGGCGGCCCCGCACATTGACGCACCCCGCGACGCCAGGACGGTTCGGTCACACACGAGGAGACTGCGTATGCCAGAGCATCAACGTATGACGACCCGGCTGAAGACTCTGTTTCAACGGCCCGCGTTATTTGTCCTGGCGGGCGGGATCAATCCCATTGGCGCGAAGATGGCGGAAGCTCTGGGCTATGACGCCTTCTACATGTCCGGGGGCAATACCTCGGCGCACCAACTGGGCTGGCCCGACTCCGGGACCAGCATGCGTGACATGGTGGACAACGCACGGAAGATTGTCCTGACGGTGCAGATCCCGGTCTTCGCGGACGCAGACACGGGCTACGGTGATGCCATCAGTACGCATTACACCGTGCGGGAATACATTCAGGCGGGCATCGCCGGCGCCCACATTGAAGACCAGACGTTTCCGCCGAAATCCGGCCCCCGCCGCCGCTGTATCTCGATTCAGGAGATGGTCGGCAAGCTCCGGGCGGCGATGGATGCAAAACAGGCTCTCGACCCGGACTTCGTGATCATGGCCCGGTGCGATCTCGGCGGCGTGCCAGGCGCCAGCTTCGCGGAGATCATTGAACGCTGCCAAGCCTACAAAGCCGAAGCGCAGGTCGATGTCATCTGCCCCAATGGCCTGCGCACCTGGGAAGAAATTCAAGAGGCGATCCGCCTGATTCCCGGGCCCGTCGTCCCCCTCATTCCCGCCCACCTGTCGCCATATCCCTCCTTGCAGGCGCAGCAGGATGCCGGTGCCGCCGCGGCCTGGTTTCCCGCGCTGACCACCATGGCGGGCTTGCAGGCCAACTGGGATTTCCTGAGTGATTTTCAGCAGCGCGGCACACTGGCCCTGGATGCGCTCCGTGCCCAGGCGGGTCAGAGTCCATGGGGCGTCGCCAGTAATGGACGCATTCTGGACGAGTTGCGTCTGCGCTCCATGGAGGAGATGTATCTTCCGGAATAGGTAACCGCACGTACCCGAACCATCACACCAGGGAGAAATTGCCATGCCGTTCTACGAAAAAGGCGACGTCCGCATCCATTACGAAGAGGCCGGCTCCGGCTTTCCGCTGCTGGTCATCCCCGGCGGCGGGCTGAACTCGACGGTCGCGGGGCTCGCGACCTCGAGCCACCCGTTCAACCCGTTCGACGAGTTCAAGGACGAATTCCGCGTCATCGCGGCGGATCTGCGCAACGCCAAGGGTGGCCAGTCCACGGGCCCGCTCGAGACCGACCGGCCGTGGGACGCCTATACCGACGATCAGATCGGCCTGATGGATCACCTCGGCATCCGGGAATTCCTGGTGCTCGGCTTCTGCATCGGCGGCCCGTTCATCTGGAACATGCTGAAGCGCGCCGGCGACCGCGTCATCGCGGCGGTGCCGGCGCAGCCCAGCGGCTACCGCCCTGAGATGCCCAGCCTTTCCTACGACAACAACATGAAGGGCTGGGGTCCGGAGTTGTGCGCCCGCCGGCCCGACATCACGATGGCGATGGTCGACACGTTCCTGACCAACATGTACCGCGCCCGCGCCGACTTCGTGTACACCGTGACGCGCGATTTCGTGCGCGGCTGCCAGACGCCGATCCTGGTGTTGCCGGACGACGTGCCGGCGCACCCGTACGCCGTCGCCATGGAAACCGTGCATCTCGCGCCGAACGCGCAGGTGAGCCTCTACCCGTGGAAGGACACCAAGGACAAGATCCCGCTGGCGGTGCGCCACATCCGCACGTTCCTGCGGGCGTATCGGCCCGCGGCCGGAGCGCGATCCATGGCGGCCGCCGCCCAGTAGCGCCCGATCCGATCAGATTGATCTCCGCCTCATTTCGTGGCCTCCCGGCCTGACTTTGCCTTGTGCCGGGCGTCCACGGAGCCGGCTTGCCGGCGAATCGAACCGTCGCGGGGTCTGGGGGTCAGGCTGTCGTCCTCCGCGTCCGCCCACCCAGGGACAAGCGGAATTCCTGGCTGTTCTGGTGGGCTCACGGTGGGACACGCAGAACCCTTTCGCGGCAAGGTTAAGGAGAATTTCTGACACACCGCGTCCGTGCTCAGCCGCGTGGTTTCGACCATGAGGCCGCGGCTGACTTCGCGGCACCGCGGACCGGTGGTGATTTCGGCCCGCTCCAGCCAGGCATTCAGGGCCGTGAGCGGGCAGGTGTCGTCGACCTGGCCGCGCGGGATGGCGATTTCGGCGCCGTCACCGTCCTTGTCCGTGCTGGACGGTTCGGGCGGCAGCGTCGGGCCATCCTCGCTCCAGGTCACGTGCCCGACACCCAATCCGACAAGCCAATCCGCGCGACTGTGCTCCAGGGCAGGCAACCCATCCGTTGCGAGAACAGCGTGTTTCTGTCGTTCATGGGCGCGGCCGCAAATGGCTCGGTTGCGTGAAAAGCGGTCCTTCGTTGTCCGGAGAATTTACTTTAACACCGTTGCGCTATCGCCGTACAGACCCCGAATCACCTTCGGCATGGTCAGACCCAATACCAGCATGGATGGACGACGACCGCGTAGCAAACGACGAGCAGTTGGCTGTGATACGGACTTGGAGGCAGCGTCAGAGCGAGAGCGATCGACACACCGCCACGCAGCCCTGCCCAGGTCAGGACCGCGATGCCACGCCGCTGGCTCGCACCGACGCCGCGAAAGACCATCAACGGAAGCGCCACGCCCACCAGGCGGGAGAGCAACGCCAGTGGCAGCGCGCAGAGAACCGGAAGGAAAATGGCACGGACGAAATTAACGGCGAAGAGTTCGAACCCAATCAGCACGAACAACAATGCATTGAGCAGTTCATCGACGACGTGCCAGAACGCGGTCACCTCGTCGAGCATCGAGCGGCCTTCGGCGTCACGCGGGGCCTGCATCCGCAGGACGAGACCGCACGCGACGACCGCGGTTGGACCAGACACACCCAGCAGATCGGCCATGCGATAGGTGCCGGTGACCAGCGCGAGGGAGATCATCAGCCGAATGCCAGGCTCATCGACGGATCGCATCACGCGGGCGGTGATGAATGCAGTCGCGCTACCCAACACGCCGCCACCGATGCCCGCGATCGCCAACGCCATGGCGACCTTGCCATGCCCAATCAGTCCGCGCTCACCCTCAGCCAAACGAAGCATGATCTGAAACAGCACGACGCCGGCTCCGTCATTGAACAGGCTTTCACCGGAAATGGCGGTTTTCAACGCCGAAGGCAGCGGGGCTTTGCGCAACAGCGCATCGACCACGACGGCATCGGTCGGCGCCAGCACCGCGCCCAGCACCATGCACCACCCGAGTGGGACTGGTGCTCCCGCGATGCGGAAAACCATCCAGATCCCGGCGCCGAAGACAATCGTGGCAATGATAACGCTCGCGGTCGCGAGGACCAGGACAATCCATTTTTCCCGGCGCAAGTTCCGTCAGATCGACATGCAGGCTCGCCGCGAACAGCAGCAGGCCAAGAACGATGTCCAACAGCACTCGCGGCAGTTCAGCGGCATTCAGTACCGCGAGCATCCACCCGTCGAGGTCGGTCGCGGTGAACGGATTGATCGCCGTGATGATCGCGGACACACCAAGCGAGCCGAGCAACAAAGCGATCGCCCTCGGCAGATGGATGAAACGATGATTGATTGTCGCGACAATTGCCGCCAGAACCAGGAGCATCGCGACAAGATCGGCGGAGGAAGCCATGCTGACGACAATACCACCAGGAGAGGCTTAGTCGAGACAGGGTGTCGATCGCCGCGATCTTCGACGGTATATCGACGGCGATAACTGGAACAATCAGCGGTCGATCGCGGGGACAATGCGCCGACGGATTTTTTCATTCCGCAGCATGGTCGGCGCGGCCGTCATGTCGACGACCGGCGGGACAACGGGCATTCGGCGAGGTTTGGGACGGCCTCGATCCGATTTTCGATGGAGGGGTTCATGGAGTTCTATCTGTCGTTTTCAGATTTGGTGGCGGGGGCGCCCAATCGGATCGGTGTGCTGTTCGCGCCGGTGTTCCTGTTCACCATCCTGGCCGAAGCGCTGGTCGTCCGGGCGCGAGGCGGGCGCTATCCCTGGCGGAATACCGGCGTGTCGATCATGCTGGCGGTCGGGCACGTGATCAGTCAGGCGGCGGTGCACGGACTGATATTCTCGGTGATCGCGGCGGGAGTTTATTCAGTCCGGATGACAACCGTTCCGGTTTCGTTCAGTCATTGGCCGGCGCTCGCGGCATTGTTCGTGCTGACGGAACTGGCATTCTACGTGGAACACCGCTGTTCGCACAGAGTGGCGTTGCTTTGGGCGTCGCACAGCGTACACCACAGCACGGATCAAATGGTGACTTCGGCGGCGTTTCGGCTCGCATGGACGCCGCTGCTGTCAGGCGTGTTCTTGTTTTACCTGCCGGTTGTCTGGATCGGCTTCGACCCGGTCTGGGTCTTCGGGATGGCGTCGGCCAGCCTGACGTTCCAGTTCTTCGTGCATACCGAGTTGGTGCCCAGGATCGGATCGCTGGAGTGGGTGATCAATACGCCATCGGCACATCGGGTGCATCACGCCAGCAACGCCGAGTATATCGACAGAAATTTCGGCGGCGTGCTGATGATATGGGACCACCTGTTCGGAACCTACCAGGCGGAGCGGACCGACGTCGCGATTCGCTATGGGTTGGTGCATGCGCGATCGTCGCCGGCGGATGAGCGCGTGTTTGAAGGGCGAGATCAACATGGCGATCCAGTCCGACAACATGGAAAAGGCGCGCGCGAGTACCGGCGAATTTCGCGACATCCTCGGCGCGGAGAATTTTTTCCTCGAGCTGCACGATCACGGCATCGAAGCGCAGCACAAATGCAATCGCGTCCTGCCGACGCTGGCGAAGGAATTCGGTCTCGGATTAGTCGCGGCCAACGATGTGCATTTTCTCGAACGCCAGCATCACGACGCGCACGATGTCATGATCTGCATCGGCACCGGCAAAATGGTGCACGACGAGCGGCGGATGCGTTACACGCCGGAGCTGTATTTCAAATCGGCGGACGAAATGCGCGCGCTCTTTCCGGATCATCCGAGCGCGATCACGAACACGCTCGAAATTGCCGAGCGCTGCAACCTGGAACTCGAATTCAACATATCGAAATATCCGGAGTATCCCGTTCCGGAAGGCAAGACGCGCGAAGCGTATCTGCGCGAGCTTTGCTACAAGGGCCTGCACGAGCGCTACGGCGAGCGCGCGGATTCGGAGCTGATCACGCGACTCGATTACGAGCTCGATGTGCTCGAGAAAACCGGATTCGTCAGCTATTTCCTCATCGTCTGGGATTTCATTCATTTCGCGAAGCAACGCGGAATTCCGGTTGGTCCGGGGCGCGGTTCCGCGGCTGGTTCGATGGTCGCCTACGTGCTCGGGATCACCGACATCGATCCGCTGCAATTCAATCTGCTCTTCGAGCGATTTCTGAATCCGGAGCGCGTCTCGCCGCCGGATATTGACATTGATTTCTGCCGAAGCGCGCCGCGGCGAGGTCATCGAATACGTGCGGCAAAAATATGGCGAGCGCCGCGTTTCGCAGATCATCACCTTCGGCACACTGGAAGCGAAAAGCGTGGTGCGCGATGTCGGCCGCGTGATCGGTCTGAGCTACGGCGAAGGCGACCGGATCGCGAAAATGATTCCGAACGAGTTGAACATTACGCTCGCCCAGGCGCCGAAAAAACGCCGGAATTGAAGAAAGCATCGCGAGCGAACCGTCGACGCGACAACTCTGGGATTACGCGATCGTGCTCGAAGGCCTCTCGCGCAACGCCGGCGTGCACGCCGCCGGCGTCGTCATCGGCGACCGCGATCTTGTCCGAATACGTTCCGCTCTGCCGCGACAGCAAAGGCAGCGGACGTCATCAGCAGTTCGCGATGGGGCCGTTGACGATCTCGGTCTGCTGAAGATGGATTTTCTCGGTCTGAAAACGCTCACCGTGATCGAGGACACGGTGAAATTGATCCGGCGAACGCGAGCCGAATTTTTCCATCAAGAACATTCCGCTCGACGACGCGAAAACCTTCGCGCTCTACAACCGCGGCGAAACGATCGGCGTGTTCCAATTGGAATCCGGCGGCATGACCAGCACGGCGAAGCAGTTCGATGTCCAGAAGATCGACGACATCATCGCGTTGATCGCGCTCTATCGGCCGGGTCCGATGGATCTGATTCCCGATTTCATCAAGCGCAAACACGGCCTGACCAAAATCAACTACGAACATCCGCTGCTCGAAGAAGTCTGCGCCGAGACCTACGGCATGATGATTTACCAGGAACAGGTGATGGCGGCTGCCTCCAAGCTGGCCGGCTACTCGTTAGGCCAAGCGGATCTGCTGCGCCGCGCGATGGGAAAAAAGGACCGCGAGAAGATGGCGAAGGAACGCGCCAACTTCATCAAAGGTTGCGCGGCGACGAACAAAATCGCGGAGAAGAAAGCGAACGCGATTTTCGATCTGCTGGAAAAATTCGCCGGCTACGGATTCAACAAGAGCCACAGCGCGGCCTACGGCTTGATCAGCTATCAGACCGCGTATCTGAAGGCGAATTATCCGGTCGAGTTCATGGCCGGATTGCTCAGCAACGAAATCAACAACACGGACAAGATTTCGGTTTTCGTCGGCGAATGTAAGCGCATGGGCATTCCGATTCTGCCGCCGGACGTGAATCACAGCGCGCCTGAAATTCACGCCGGAAAATTCCATTTCGATTCGCTACGGACTGGCCGCGATCAAGAATGTCGGCGAAAGCGCGATGGAATCGGCGATTCGCGAACGCGAACGCGGCGGCGATTTCAAGTCGCTGGAAGATTTTTGTGCGCGGCTCGATTCGAGAATCGCCAATCGCAAGATGCTGGAAAGCCTGGTCAAGGCTGGCGCATTCGATTTCACCGGACGCAATCGCGCGGAACTTTTCGCGTCGATCGACGAGTCGCTTAACGCCGCGGCGTCCTCGCATCGCGATCGGGCCAGCGGACAAGTTTCGCTCTTCGACGATTTGCCGCCGCCGACTCCGAAGTCCGCGACGCGCGCGGTCATTCCGTGGTCGCAACACGAGACGATGTCGTACGAAAAGGAGTTGTTAGGCTTCTACGTCACTGGACATCCGCTCGACGCCTATGCGCAGACGATTGCGGAAGGAAATTATCAAACCATCAACTCGTTAGGCGAACTGCAGGACCGTTCGCAGTTCCGCATCGCGGGCGCGCTCGTCCAGGTCGATCGCAAGTTCACCAAGAAAGAGGGCAAACCGTTCGCGGTCGTGTGGGTGGAAGACCTGACCGGTACACTCGAAGTCGTTCTGTGGAATGAAGTTTTCGTGAAGGTCTCCGATTTTCTCGCGCCCGGAAAAGTCATCGCGATCCAGGGCAAGCTCGACAATCGAGACGACGCCATGCGTGCGACCGCGGACAAGGCACGGTTGCTCAAACCCGATGCGGCGAATGGTGCGAGCACGAACGGCGATTCGACGATTACGCTGCGCTTTGCGCCGAGCGCCAACAGCGCCGATTTGCAGCAGGTGAAACAGTTGCTCGCGACTTCTCCTGGGTCGCGTCCGGTGCAATTACTCTTCGAACGCGCGGATGGCGGCGTGCTGCGTCTCGATGCAGGCGCGGATTTGCGGGTCGAGATGACGCCGGAATTGCAGCAGCGTTTAGCGCGCTGGTTGTAGCCACGTCCCCGTGGGACGTCGGGCAAAGCTACATTTACTACTCGTTAGGCTTATCTGTCAGGCCGAAATTCAGACGCAACGGTTTTTCAACTCCGATTCGTTCCTGTAACTGCTTCTGCAGCGACGCCTCGGCTTCGCCGGTGATGTTGGCCTGTTCCGCTTTTTCGCGCGCCAGTTTGGGCAACGCCGCCAGTTCGGTCTGCAAATCCTCCGCGGAAATTCGATTCCACAAACCGTTCTCGTATTCCTGCACGTCCACATTTTCCTCTTCGATCCCGAGAATTTTGGCGCGTGGAAGCTGCACGGTGATGGCGTCGTCGCTCACATCAACGGTCACGTTCTCGCGCAAATCGAAACCGGCTTTGACATTGTAGGCGCCGTGCAATTTCACACGCTTCGTGCTCCCAACCCAGGTGTGCTCAAACTCGTGTTCCACTTCGATGGTGCGGGAAAGAACGGCCAGTTCCGCCAGCGCAGTGCTCTTCTCGAAGTAAACGCGATTGTTGATCGTGAGGCGCGGTTGCACCTGGACGAGATCGACGAATGCATCGCGCGCCTCGCGTCCGAGTCGCTCGAGTTCCGCGCTGGTTTGGTGCGCCGTGCGCATGGGCCACGACTCCGTTCGCCAAAAAATAAACGCGACCAGTCCTGCGGTAATTGCCGCGATGACGACAAACGCGAGCGGCCAATGAGATCTTCGGCGGCGCGGAGGAGGTTCGAGATACGTCGGGGTCAACATCGAATACTGAACGTCGAACTTCGAAGGCAGAAAACAATTCCGGCGTTTGTTTCACTTCGCGTACAAAGAAGTACCGCCCCCCACGCCCGAAGGACGTGAAGGGCGGCTGTTCCCCCCAGAACAATCTTCAAAAAACTGCGGAGGAAGTAACCGACCCATTCGTCGGAAGCAACCTCTTATTTCGATAGAATGCACTACCATACCAGAAATGCGATAAGTTTTGTCATGAAACTTTCGTTAGGTTGCGAAATGGCCTGTTCGCCCGAACAGTTGGTGGCCTTTTTGCCGTCGGCGCGGCGATTTTTTCCCTCAGCCGATCGGCTTCATTGGCGAAGCCGGGCGTGGCGGACAAACTGAATCCCGTCGATCTGCGCCGATCGTTTTTTGCCTAACGAATGCTAACCGAACTGCAATTGCGTGATTTTCGTTGCTTCGCCGCGTTGCGGGTCGATTTCGCGCCCGGTTTCAATTTTTTTGTCGGCCCAAACGGTCAGGGAAAAACTTCAATTCTGGAGGCGGCCTGCGTTTTGTTGCGGCTGCAATCGCAACGCAGCGCGACGCTGGCGCCATTGATTCGAATCGGCCAGCACTCGTTAGGCGTGACGGGAAAATGGGACGATCATCGCATGGAATTTCGTTACAGCCCGTTGCGACGAAAGTTGATCTTCGACGCCGCCGAACAAAGCAGCCCCAACGAATTCCTGCGGCTGGCGCGTGTCGTTTCGTTCGCCAACACCGATATTGATTTGGTGCGTGGATCGGGCGAAGCGCGCCGACGTTTTCTCGATTTTCTTGGTTCGCAAATCGAGCCGCGTTATAGACCGACACTGCGCTCGTATGAACGCGCCTTGCGTTCACGCAACGCTCTCCTGAAATCCACGCCGCCGAAACCGCGCGAACTGGCCGCTTACAATGCGCCGCTCATCGAACATGGTAGTGCGTTGTCGGCCTTGCGTGCGCGGTTGGTGGAACGACTGGCGCCTTTCGCTTCCGACGCGCATGGCGAGATCAGCGCCTCGGCGGAATCGCTGCGGTTGCATTTCGCGCCGGGAAACACGGAGGATTTTGCCGCTGACCTGGCGCGAACGCGCGCGCTGGAAACACGCTTACGCCAAACCGTGGTCGGTCCGCATCGGGACGACATTACCCTGCTGGTCGACAGCATGCCGGCGGTGCAATACGCCTCCGAAGGTCAGCAACGCACCCTGGCGTTGTCGTTGAAAATTGCGCAGGCCCGCGTTTTCAGTTTGGAGGAAAAAGTCGATCCGCTCTTGTTGATCGACGACATCTTTGGCGAACTGGATCCGCCGCGTCGAAATCGCCTGCTGACCGCTTTGCCGGTGGGGTCGCAGAAACTCGTGACCGCCACGAGCATGGCCTGGCAGGACAAATTGCTGGACGGCCCGGTATTTCTCCTCGAAAAAGGGGCCCTTCACCGCCGTTAACCTGAAGCTTCCCCTTGCCACGAAGCGCTCAGTATATTCTAATTTTTATATGCGTAATCTGAGGCCAGAAGGGTCGCAGAACCTGACGGGAGCGTTGCTCGTCGCGCACCCGAGCATGAGCGATCCGAACTTCCGGCGCGCGGTGCTTTTCGTCTCGGCGCACGACGCCATGGAAGGTGCGATGGGCGTGATTTTGAATCGGCCGCTCGACAAGAGTGTGGTCGACTTGGTGAACGACACACCGCCAGATGGTCTGGCGGATGTTCCGGTTTTTCTCGGCGGACCCGTCGGGAAGAATCAGCTCATGTTCGCGGCGTTTGAATGGGAGGACGCAAACGGCCTGCGGCTCAATCATAACGTGAATGCCGAAGAGGCGCATGATCTGGTCGACCAGGATCCAACTTTGATCCGTGCCTTTGTCGGATACGCCGGCTGGAGCGCGGGCCAACTCGAAGCGGAGATGAAGCAACGTGCCTGGATCGTGCACAAGCCGACCCGTGCCGCGTTGGCGCCGGAACGTTTGCCGAATCTTTGGTTCGACATTATGCGCGGGCTCGGACCGTACTACCGCCTGCTGGCCGCCGCGCCGGACGACCCGTCTTTGAACTGAAGTGGCGAGTGACCAGCGACCGGTGACGAGAAAAGACGCTTGTCACTCGTCACTGGTCACTCTTCACTTGCGGAATGATTATCGGCGTCCCCAAAGAAATTAAGCCGCAGGAGCACCGCGTCGGGCTCATTCCCTCCACCGCCAAGACGCTCACCCGGCGCGGTCACACAGTTCTGGTGCAGAAGAACGCCGGCGTTGGCTCCGGTTATTCCGATCAAGCCTACACCGATGCTGGCGCCCAAATCATCGAGGGCGCACGCAAAGTTTATGCGCAGGCCGACATGATCGTGAAAGTGAAGGAACCGTTGAAGGCCGAATACGGATTACTGCGCACAGGCCAGATTCTTTTCACTTACTTGCACCTCGCCGCGAGCAAACCGCTCACGGATGCGCTGCTTAAATCTGGCGTCACCGGTGTGGCCTACGAAACAATCCAGGTCGGGAACAAACTGCCGTTGCTCGAGCCGATGAGTGAAATCGCGGGCCGCATGTCGGTCGTGATGGGCGCGTATTACCTGGCGAAACACAATGGCGGCAACGGCGTCTTGTTAGGCGGCGTGCCCGGCGTGCTGCCCGGGAACGTCGTTGTCATCGGAGGTGGAACCTCGGGCGTGAACGCCGCGCGCATGGCGATGGGATTGAAAGCCGACGTGACTATTCTCGAAGTGGATCTCGAACGGATGCGCTTCCTCGATTTGACCATGCCCAGTGTGAAGACGCTTTACTCGAACGAAGCGAACCTGACCGAACTGTTGCCGACGACCGACCTGCTTATCGGCGCGGTCCTCCTGCCCGGGGCGAAAGCGCCCAAGCTGATCACGCGCGCCATGTTGAAACTGATGAAACCGGGCAGCGTCTTCGTCGATATTGCGATCGATCAGGGCGGTTGCGCGGAGACCTCACGCGCGACCACGCATCAAAATCCCGTCTACGTGAAAGAAGATGTGACGCACTACTGCGTGGCGAACATGCCCGGCGCATATGCGCGCACGTCCACGCAGGCGCTGAGCAATGCCACCGCGCGTTACGTTGAGTTGCTGGCCGATTACGGATTGGAAGAAGCGTGCAAGAGACAGGCGGCGCTGATCGGCGGGATTAATACGCGCGAGGGGAAACTAACGAATCAACCGGTGGCGCAGGCGCACCGGATGAAGTATCACGCGCCATTCTGAAGGCTCGGTTCGACTTTGGTCGGGCGCGGCGCCTAACGAGTGCTGTTGAGTTCGCGCGTGTGCGCGAGGAAGGTAAGGCGGAACGCGGTTCGCTTCTTGTCCTCGGTATTCTCAACACCAAAGACAATGCCTCGTTTCGCGCCGGTCTGGTCACTTCAAAGAGACTTGGCGGCGCCGTGGTGCGTAATCGTGTCCGGCGGCGTTTGCGCGAAATTGTCCGCCGTCATCAGCACGAAATTCGTCCCGGAATCTGGCTGGTCGTGATCGCGCGAGCGGCCGCCACGCGTGCGACTTACGCGGCGCTGGAGGATGAATATTTGCGTCTGGCAAGGCGCGCTTCTATCCTAGCGCCCTGATGGTTCCGGTCGTCCGATTTTTCATTCGCCTCTACCAAGCGACCCTCTCGCCCATGCTCACATGGTTGAGCGGTCCGGGCATGGGTTGTCGATTCGAGCCGACCTGTTCCCGATATTTTTTAGAAGCGGTTGAAACGCACGGCCTCTTGCGCGGCGGCTGGCTGGGCTTGCGCAGGCTGGCGCGTTGTCATCCGTGGGGCGGGCAGGGGATCGATCCCGTTCCTCCGGCGCATTCGCATCACACCACGCACAAAGCGTTGGTTTGCGAATAGGCCGGGCGCACTTCTGTTATGGATCGACAAGCATGGATTGCCGTTACGCTTTGCGCGATTGGTCTGGTCTTTTACACTATCTACACCGCGCAACATGCGCCGCCGCGCGTCGCGCCCGCGTTGCCAACTCCGGCACCGGAATTTTCTCCTGCACCCTCGGCTTCGCCTAACGAGACCAACCGCACGAGCGCTCCGACAGCGGAGCCGAGTCCGACCGCTGCGCCCACCTTCGAGGAGAAGTTTGAAACGCTGCGCAATTCCGATGTCGAACTTCGCCTGACGAATCGTGGCGGCGGCATCAGCGAAGTTCGACTGCTCCATCACCGACTGGAGAAGGATCGCGACGATGTGGTTTTGAATTCGCCCGATCGTTTGCCCATCGGCGCCATCGTAGAAAATCCGGCGGAGCCTGCTCTGGCGGAATATACCTTCACGAAATTGCCGGATGGCGGCGCGCAGTACGAAGGCGGCGGACCGCCGGGCCTGACGATGCGCAAGCGTTTCTCTTTCCCGGCGCAGCAGGAGGCGAAGGACAATTACGTCGTCGAAATGGAGGTCGATTTCCGCAATGACGACGCGCAAGCGCATGGGATGCGCGATTTCTTCGTCGGCCTTGGTTCGACCGCGGCCATCCATTCGCGCGACCTGCCGCAGAACACACGGCTCGTCTGGTGCGTCAATGGCAGCGCCAGAGGCACTGATGTGAACTGGTTCTCCGCGCAAAAGTATCCGCTCGTCGGGGTGGAGAAGCGGGCGGCGATGCCAGTCTTTCAGGAAAAGGTGAACGCCGCGGGAATGGGCCGCGGTCAGTAATCAATTCTTCGCCACCATCCTCACCCCGCTGAACGCGAAGGTCGGTGAAGTGTGGGGACGGCGCTTCGATCTGAAGGCGCAGGATGGTTCGCCAATTTTCGGCCTCGAAGGAGCGATGGGACTTCCCGGTTTCGAATTACAACCCGGCCAAACCAGCACACTGAAGTTGCAGATTTACGCCGGGCCGAAGCTTTACAATCGGCTCTCGAAATTGTCGCACGACGAAGCGCTCATCATGAATTTCGGGTTCTTCAAACTCGTTAGTCAGGCGCTGTTAAACTTCCTCAATCTGCTGCACGGCTGGGTCCGCAGTTACGGCCTCGCGATTATTTTACTCACCGCGTGCGTCAAGGCGGTGCTGTGGCCATTGCAAAACAGAGCGAACAAATCCATGCGCCGCATGTCCGCGCTCTCGCCGAAAATGCAGGAGCTAAAGGAGAAATATAAGGACGATCCCACGCGCATGAATTCAGAGCTGATGAAGCTCTACAAGGAACACGGCGTCAATCCGGTCGGCGGTTGTTTGCCGATGATGATTCAAATCCCGATTTTCTTCGGACTCTTCAGCATGCTCGGTCAGGTGGCGGAATTGCGAAACGCCCCTTTCCTTTGGGTGCGAGATTTGTCCCAACCGGACACCCTGGCCATCATTCCGGGCCTTGGTTGGATTCCGATTCTTGGCACGCCGGGCGTTGGTCTAACCATCAATCTCCTTCCCATCCTCATGGGCGTGACCAACCTCCTGCTCATACGCATGACGCCCAAGACCGGCGATCCCACGCAGCAGCGCGTCATGATGTTTATGCCGATTATCTTCCTCGTCTTCTGTTACAACTTCGCCGCGGCTCTCGCGCTTTATTACACCACACTAAACCTGTTCACGATTCTGCAGCTCTGGCATAATCAGAGGCAGCCCGCGCCGGTTTTGGAAAAGGTGACAGCGCCGACCAAGCGTGCGAAAAAAGGACGATGATGACACCGAAGGAATTGCTCGACACCATGCTCGGCTATCTCGGTTTCGTCACCGAGATCGACGAGCAACGCAGCGAGGCCGGCAATCTCACCCTGCAAATTTATACCGAGGAAGCGAACCGCATCATCGGCCGCGACGGCGAAACGCTCGAGTCCATCCAGTTCCTGCTCAATCGCCTCATCCAATCGAAGGAGCGCGAGTCGGAAAAAGTGATCGTCGATTGCGAGCATTATCGTTCCATGCGCGAGGACAAAATCGTGCAGCGCGTGCGCGAACTGGCCGAGCGTGTCCGCATCAGCGGACGTTCCCTGCAGCTCGAACCGATGAATTCCTACGAACGGCGCATCGTGCACAACGCTTTCAAGGACGATCCGGACGTTGCCACCTGGAGTCCGAACGATTCCGCGCGCATCAAGCAGATCACGCTGCTCAAGCGGCAGAAAAGGGAAGCGGCGCCACAGCCTCAGGCAAAAGAATAACGCGGCGCCATCCACGGTTGTAGTGACGCCGCTCTGTCGGCGTAAACCCGCGTCGCTAAAATCTGACGTCAACGATTTCCCCTTGGTAGGTCCAATCCTCCGGTCGCTTGCATAATCCCGCGCGCACCGCATTCATTCGGACGTAAGACCATTTCTCGGAGTAGCTCTCCGAGCTTCGCAGGAGATGATCGAAGAAACCTTCCTGCCAATGCGGCTTCTGATGACCGAGCCTCAGCAGCGTTTTCCCAATCACGCTGCGCAATGACTGAACCCAGTTTGAGAGGGTTATGCCCTCGGGTGGAAGCGCCACAAACAAATGGACATGATCCGGCATGAGGATGTAGCGACCCACGGCAATGTCGTGTTCCTCGCGAGCTCGTGTGCAGAAGCTACGAAGCGCATCATGAATTTCTTCGTGTGCCAGAATGGGTAAACGGTCCAACGTATTGAACGTCACGAAGTAGAACGGGCGGTGCTTGGAAAAGACTTTCTCCAAACGCAACGGTCTCTCGTAAAAGCGATCGTCTTCTTTTTTCATTGCGTGCTTACGGCGACAGAGCGCCGTCACTACAACACAGGTGCTCGTTCAGAACTGCAGCACGATCTTGCCGTTGCGTTTGCTTTGCGCAGCATGCGCGATGGCCGCCGGCAATTCGCCTAACGAGTAAACTGTTTCGACCTTCGTCTTCAGCAAACCGCGCTTCGCCATCTCGAAGAGCGGGGCGAACGTCTCGGCGCGCTCTTGCGGCGTGGCCTGATCGTACCATTTGTTCACCCACATGCCGCGAAAGATCAGGTTCTTGAAGATGAGCAGGCTGTTTGGAATTTTGAGCGGCTGCAAACTCATCGCGCCGTAAGTCACCATGGTCGCTTCCGGCGCGAGCGCGTTCATCAGACGCAGCGCGCTTTCGCCGCCGACTGCGTTCAAGGCCAGGCGAATCGGTTCGCCGTTGGTCGCCGCCTTTACTTCCTCGCGCAGGTTTTCGCCATCAACCAGCACGACATCGGCGCCTTCCGCCTTCAGTTCGTCGATTACTTCCGCGCGCCGGACTACATTGACGCTGCGGTATCCCAGCTCGTGTCCGATTTGAATGGCGGCGCGGCCGGCGCCTGAGTTGGCCGCATTTTGGATGAACCACTCGTTAGGGCCTAACGAGACAAAGTCATGCAGCATGCGCCACGCTGTGATCGGATTGATCTTCAACATTGCCGCCTGGATCGGGTCGATTTCCTTCGGCGCCACGATCAGCTTGTCCGCCTTGATCACGCCGGCTTCGCGCCACGTGCCGTAGTTGTGCGGCAGAATCACCTGATCGCCGGCCTTCACATTACGAACCGCCGCACCGATTTCTGTCACGACGCCGGCGCCCTCCATTCCCGGTGTCGCGGGAACTTCGCGATAACCCGGATATTTTCCCTGGATCGAATTCAGATCGGCCGGATTGATCGGCGCGGCTCGCATTTCTACGATCGCTTCATCCGCAGATGGTGAAGGCAAAGTTTCCTCAACGATCCGCAGGACCTCCGCTGGATTCCCGTGCTTTTCGTAGCGTGCGACGCGTATAACTTTGCTCATCGATGTCTCCTGCAGCGCATCCTACAACGAAGGTTCCGGCCAGCAATTTGCAAAGCGGCGCGCGCCTCGCGTTTTTCGGAATGCTGATCAATGTCGTGCTCGCCGTCACGAAAATCACGGCCGGCGTGATCGGCAATGCCTATGTGTTGATTGCCGACGGGATCGAATCCGCGCTCGACGTCGGTGGCTCCGCTGTCATCTGGGGCGGATTGAAATTTGCCGCGCGGCCTCCCGACGACACGCATCCCTACGGTCACGGTAAAGCGGAACCGATCGCGGCTGCTGCGGTCGCGGTCGGTGTCATCGTGGCGGCCGCTGGTCTCGCGATCGAAAGCATTCGCGAAATTCACATGCCGCGTCACGCACCCGCGCCATTCACGCTCGTCGTTCTCATCGTTGTCGTGGCGCTGAAGGAATTTCTTTATCGCAAGGTCATTCATGTCGGTCGCGATGTTGAAAGCACGGCGATCCGGACTGACGCGTGGCATCATCGCTCCGATGCGCTCACTTCGACCGCGGCCTTCATCGGAATTTCCATCACGCTCGTCGGCGGGCCTGGTTGGGAAAGCGCCGATGATTGGGCGGCGCTTTTCGCCTGTGCGGTGATCGCGGCCAACGGCGTTATGCTGTTCTGGCCGGCGTTTCGCGAAATCATGGATACCGCGCCGCGCGGTGACATGTGCGCTCGGATCCGAGCGGAGGCAGAGCGCGTGCGCGGTGTGGCGGCAGTGGAAAAATGTCTCGTTAGAAAAATGGGGCTCTACTTTTACGTCGACCTGCATGTGCTGGTCGATGGCGCCATCTCCGTGCGTGACGGGCACGACATCGCACACCAGGTGAAAGAGAAAATTCGCGCGAGCGATCCGCGTGTCAGCGATGTGCTAGTGCATGTCGAGCCCGTCGAGGAAATTGTCGAGCGCCGCAGTTAGCGCGCGTCGCGCGACGCCGACCTGCCTGGCCAGCGTGATCAATTTTCCGATCGCGTTCGGATGTTTTAGAACGTGAAACGCCAGTGAGGCATATGGAGTTCGCTGGCGTTCGAGATCGAAAAGAATTTGCGCAGGAATTCCTAAGGGCGCGGCGGGTGAATCGCTGATCGCGCGCAACGAAAGCATCGGGACATTCGCGCGTGTACACGCATCGGCGATGAATCGTGTTTCCATGTCGACTGCGATGGCGCCGGTCTGCCGGGCCAGGGCGGCACGTTCGCCTAACGAGTCCATAATCGTGTCGATTGTTTCCAGCCGGCCGATTTGCACTTTGTCTTTTGCCATCGCCGTCAGCAGCGCCGGCGCGGAAAAGTTCTCCGCCGCGACGATATCGCCCGGTTTCAATTTGTCCGACAAGGCGCCGGCAAAACCGGAGCTGATTAGCAAGCGCGGCGAATGTTCCTGGAAGAACGCGGCTAGTCGCGTTTGCGCCATGCGCCTCCCGACGCCGGTGTGAAGGACGCGCACTTCATGTCCGTGCAATCGATCGTTCTCGATCAATCTGACGAATTCCGAGCTCTCGTTAGGCAACGCGAACGTGACGGCGATCATTGCGCCGGGGCGCTGATCCGGACCTGGATCGTGGCTGTTTCACCCGTCGACTGGACGGCGGTGTTCGCCGCGGCGGTTGGTCCGAGCACTTTCCGGCGGAACTCGGCCACGCGATCGCCCGGCACGCGAGCGGTCACGGTCAGATTCGTTTCGGCTTCGTCTTTGATCGCCGATCCGCCGCTGCCTTCTGCCGCTGCAACTACCGCGGCGGACAAATTCGGCCATTCCGATTTCGGAGCGCTCAACTGAATCTCGTCATCGTGAAGCGATGGCGTGGGCATGGCGTTTTTGGCCGCCGCGCCTAACGAGTCGGCCAGTTGCTGACGGACCGCCGCGTCCTTCGGAACAGCCGGCGGTTTGGATCTTTTTGCGGTGATGACACCGAGACCGACGACGACATTCAGGAAGACAAGAGCAATAGCCCCGATGGCGATGCGCTTCGCCATACGCGCGCCACGTTCGGCCTCGGCTGCGTCGTCGCCGCTCACGATTACTTCGCGTGAATCGCCGCCGCTGCGATGAATTTCGCGCGCGATGTTAAACTCACGCCGCAACTGCGCATCGGACATGAGTTTCTCCTCAAGCTCGGTGCGATCGGCGGGCGAAAGTTTGCCCTCGAGATAATCGAACAGCTTGTCGGGATTCATGCGGAATGAATTACTCAGCCGTGAGCAGTGCGGACGCAATGCCGATCTGCGCTTTCCCGGCGTGTCATCCTGAGGCTGGCGCAGCGCGCCGAAGGATCTCACGATCGCGCTGTCGAGTAAATCCGGCCTGGGCGCGTTGCACGCAGACCGAACGCGAGATTCCTCGCCGTCTGCGCGGGCTCGGAATGACATCAGGATTTGTTAGGCCAATAGGTTTGCTCTTTACCCTCGTAGAAATAAATTACCTGCCGCGTGGATGAAAGCCGCACGGACCCGAAAACTGCTCGTCGCTCCCGGCGCAAACGCATCTGGCGCGTGCTCGGTCTCATCCTGTTTCTGCTCGTCATCTTTCATCGACCGATCTTGTTAGGCATCGGTCGCCGCGTTGCGATTCATTTTGCGGCGAAGGAAAACCTGAAACTCGATTGCCGTCTCGAAGGCAGCGTTTTCACGAACCTTATCATTCGCAATCTGCGGGTGGTGCCGATTGGTCCGAGCGCAGTGGAATCGATCGATGCCGGTTATGTCCGCGCCGATTACAGTTTAGTCAATCTGTGGCGCGAAGGGATGGCGGAGTTCTTGAAGAACGTCGAACTGCGCGACATGCGCGCGGTTCTTGATCCGGCGAAGGCGCCGCCGAAATCGAAACCGGCAAAGCCTAACGAGAAGTTATCGTTGCCCCGGATTTTTCCGGAACGCGTTGCGATCTCGAACGTGAACGTGCTCGTGCGTGGGGCGACGCCGGCGCGGGATTTCGTTCTCGAAAATTTCAATCTGGCGTTGAATCGCAGCGAACCCGGTGATCTGCGGCTCGCGAAACTGCAAATCCCAGGCGCAACGGCGTGGAAGGATTTGTCCGCGCGCACGTCGTTCGCCGGAAAGAATCTCGTGATCAGCGATCTCGCGCTGGATGCGCAGAATAAGATTCGTCTTTTCGGAATCGACGCATCGCACATCAGGGAAAAGAAACTAAACGTCACGCTCGACAGTGCGCTGAGCGGCGGATCGCTTTCGAGTTCGATCGCGCTGAACGAAACGGCGAAATCGATTGATCTGAATGCGCGCGTCTTGGGGGACAAAGTTTCGCTCGATGCGTTGCGCGATCGCATCGGGCGGCCGGAACTTCCCGGCGGCACGGCGGATCATCTGGAAGCGGCCTGGACGGGCGCGATCGATTCACCGCGCACATGGAATGGGACCGCATCGATGCAATTGAGCGGCCTAACGAGTGGTAACTTCTCGTTAGACCAGATTGTCATCAACATGGCGGCACGCGATGGCGTGGCCAATATTGTTTCGGCGGAAGTAACGCGCGGCTCGGACAAGATTTCGCTTTCCGGCAATGTGACCTTGCCGGCAGAGATCAAAGAGTTCGGTCGCACGCCCGCGTCGCTTCAGATCAGCGGTTCTTTGCCTGATTTGCAAACGCTGACCGCCGGAACGCCACAACCGGTTTCCGGTTCGGCCACGATTGAAGGTCGGGCCGACATTGTCGACGCCACGTTGCGCGCGGCGCTCAATGTCACGACGGGCCCGATCGAGTGGAACGGTGGTTCCGCGCAGGAAGTGAAGACCTTGCTCACCGCGAACAAGAAGGTGCCACTGCCGAATTCGACGCAGCCATACTTCACCGATCTGCAAACGGAAACGCATTTCGAAGCCACGAAGGTCGAGTCGAATGGCATTGCGCTCGATGCGATCAACGGCGTCGCAAAAAGCCATGGCGACTTGCTGACGATCGACGCGATCGATGTCGCGCGCGCGCAGAACAAGGTCAATGTGCACGGCACTTATCATTTGCCGGCCGACTTTTCGCGCGCGCGTTTTCAACCAGCCGATATCGCGATTTCAATGAAGGCGGCGCAGTTGGCCGATTTTTGGATCGGCGAGGCGATCAACAAGATTAGCGGGCCGCTGCAAGTCGATGGACAAATCGAAGTGCGCGACGGATTGGCGAACGGCGCCATCGCGATTTTCGGCCAGGACCTGCGCGCGCGCGATGTGACGATTCGCGAGCTCAGTTCGCAGATCGCGATTTATCGCAACGTCATTTACGTGAACGACCTGACCGTGGCGTTGCGCGGACAGGATTTCGTGCGCGCCGATGGACGGTTGGCGGTCGACGCGCCGTATCGTTACAAGGCAGCCTCGTCGCGAACATTTCCGATCTCTCGCAATTCAAGCCGCTGCTCGCCACCATCGGAAACAAGAACGACCTCGCCGGTTCGCTCGTGCTCGATTGGAACGGCAGCGGGCAGGCCGCGAATTTTAACAACTCCGGCGAAGTGAAACTGAATGTGGAGCAGGGGCGCTACGCGAATTTGCAATCGTTGCAGGCGCGTGTCGAAGGCACCTACGCGCCGGACGGCCTTTCCGTTCCGATTATCTATTTCGGGAGCGACAAGATGAGCTTCCAGGCCGTCGGCGAATCGAACGGCACCACCCTGGAAATTTCGAAGATCCAGATCGCTCAGGCGAAATCGAGATACGCCACCGGTTCTGCCTCGGTGCCGTTCATCTGGAAAAATGTCGCGTCCGATAAAGCGGTCTTCGATCCGAATGGGAAAGTCGCAATCTCGTTTCAATCCGAGAATCTCGACCTGAAGAAATTGTTCGAAGACGTCGGCGCCAAACCGCTCGGTTCAGGACTCGTTAGTCTAAAACTCGAGGCCGGCGGCACGCTTTCGCAGCTGACTTCGCGGCTCGATCTGCAGGCGCGCGAATTGCGGTCGCCGCACGCGCCGACCTTCGAGCCTGCCACTTTCGATCTCACCGCCGAGATGCTGAACAATCAGCTGGCCGTGAATGGAAGAATTCAGCAGGCCAAGATTCAGCCGGTCACGATCACGGCGAACATGCCGTTGAATATCGGGCGCATTCTCAGCGAGAAGAAATTCGACGAGAACACACCGATCAGCGCGAAAATCGAAATGCCGCGGAGCCCGGTCAATTTCGTCAGGCAATTCATTCCCGCGCTCGAGCGCGTCGATGGCGATCTCGCGCTCAACGTCAATATCGGCGGCACGGTTGCGAAACCGATCTTGAGCGGGTCAGCTGAGACAAAGATCAACGCGGCGCGTCTGAGCAATCCGACACTGCCGGCGCTGACGAATTTCGCCGCGCGTCTCGCCTTCGCCAATGACACGCTGAGCCTGGAAAATTTTCGCGGCGAAATGGCGGGTGGACCATTCACGGTCACGGGCAGGGTCACATTTCCGAAACTCACCCAGCCGAATCTCGACTTACAACTCAGGGCCGACGCGGTGCTGGTGGCGCGCAACGACGACCTGACGGTGCGGGCCGATGCCAATCTGCGCGTGGCTGGTCCCCTAACGAGTGCAAGTGTGAACGGCAACGTCGCGATCACCAACAGTCAGTTCCTGAAAAACATCGATCTCATTCCGATTGGCTTGCCGGGCCGGCCGGCGCCCGGACCGAAACCGCCGCAGGACAGGCCGGATCTTTCGTTCCCGAATCCGCCGCTGCGCGATTGGAAATTCGATGTCGCGATCAAGAGCAAGGATCCGTTTCTGATTCGCGGCAATCTCGCCAACGGCGGCGCGCTGGTGGACATGAAGTTAACTGGCACCGGCCTGAAGCCGCAGCTCGATGGTTCGGTGCGATTGCAAAACGTGGAGGCGACGTTGCCGTTCAGCCGGTTGGAAGTGCAGCAGGGCTCCTTCTATTTCAATCCGAGCGATCCATTCAATCCGAGGATCGACTTGCAAGGCACATCGCTCGTCCGCGATCACACCGTGCGCGTTTATGTTTATGGAACGGCGAATGAACCGCAGGCGATTTTCAGCAGCGAACCGCCCTTGCCGCAGGAAGAGATTATTTCGCTGCTCGCCACTGGCACCACGCGCGAGGAGCTGACCAGCGGCTCAAATGTGCTGGCCGGTCGTGCGTTGATGTTGGTCGGACAGGAGCTTTACCGGAAAATCTTCAAGAAGGGACAGGCGACTAAACCGAATTCGGTCTTCGACAGGTTGTCATTGGATGTGGGCAACGTTGATCCGCGCACGGGTCAGCAAACGGCGACGGCGCGTTTCCGCGTTAACGAGAAGTTTCAACTCGTCGGTGACATTGGCGTGCAGGGCGACTTCCGCGGCACGGTGAAATATCTGATTCGGTTCCGGTGATGAGACGCTCGGCAACGCTGTTTGCGGCGCTGTTGTTAGCGCCGGTGCTCGTGCTCGCGCAAGGCGCAGTCGATGCGCCGCGGCCGGAGGACAGGGACAAGGCCCAGCGCGAAATTGAAAAGCAGAACGAGAAAATCGCGCAGACCTCGAATGTCGAGATTGTCGGCGCGAAATCCTTCAAGGAGCAGGAACTGCGGGCGCAGTTAAAGGATCAGATTGCGTCCATCCAGGAACTCGGCCTGACCGCGGCGCGCGCCGATGACGCCGCATTTTTTCTCGAGCTGTTCTATCGCAAGAACGGCTTTTCCAGGGTGAATGTGAAATACGTCCTGGCCGGCGGCAATCGCTTGCGCCTCGAGATTGACGAAGGTCCGCGCACCACCCTGGGCGAAGTCGAGTTTGTCGGCAACAGAACTCTCCCCTCCGACAAGCTCCTGGAATATTTCGTCGGCCCGACGCGCGAGCGTTATTCGAAAATGGAAAAGAAACTTCCGTATGTGAAATCCGATCTGGACGAAGGCATTGATCTCGTTAGGCGGCTTTACGTTTCGGAAGGTTTCCTCAATGTCATCGTGCAGGAGCCGCACGTGCGCGAGCGCGCCGAAAGCGTCGTCGATACTTCGGTCGCGATCGTGGAAGGCCGCCGCTATTCGTTTGGTGAAGTCGGTTTCGCGGGCAACACGATTTACAGCCCGGACAAATTGCGCAAAGAAATCGCCGACATTCTGGTCGAGCCTTACACCGATCGTCGCCTGGCCGATATTCCGCGGCGGTTGCAGGCGTATTACAAGGCGCGCGGTTACTACAGTGTGAAAGTCGACGCGACGGGATCGCCCGATGCCGCGACCGGCGGCCGCGTGCCGGTGCACGTCACGATTTCACCGGGCGCCATTTATTATTTCGATGGCGTGAGCGTGACCGGATTGCAACGGCTGCGACCGAGTTTCATGCAGAAGCGCTTCGGAAGATTGAGCGGAGAGCGATACAGCCCGGATGTGCTCGACGAAAAATTTCGCGAGATGATGCAGACGGGTTTGTTCAGCGTGCTTCAGGTCAAACCGGAACCGTTCGATGGCAACAAACTGCATCTGCAAATCTCGGCCGAGGAAGCCAAGAGCAAGGAATTCGGCTTCTCGGCTGGTTACGGAACCTTCCTTGGTTTCATCGTCGGCGCGTCGTATCGCGATCGCAATGTCCTCGGCTACGGCCGGCCGATCACGACTTCGGTTGAGTTTTCCGGACGCAGTCTAAAGGGCGACATTCTTTACGAAGATCCGTGGTTCTTCGACACGGATAACCGTTTCAAGCTCCACCTCTACGCGCTCACCTTTGATTACGATGGCTATTCGAAATTCGAAGTCGGCGCGCGCGCCGATCTCAGTCGCAAGCTGACCAAGCAATACGAGATCGGTGGATTTTTCATGACGCGACACGTCGAAGTCACCAGCGCCGATATTCCGCCAGAATTTCTTGGCCGCACTTCCTACCAGGTCAACTCGATCGGCTTCACCCAAACACTCGACCTGCGCAAGAGCCCGCTCGTTTCGCCGCGCGGTCTTGTTTTCGACAACACTTTCGATTACGCCAGCGACGCGCTCGGCAGCCAGATTGATTTCGTCCGGACCACGGCGCGTCTCGCCTATTTTCTGCCGTTCGGGCCGGAGAAAAAAACAATCGACCTGAATTCACGCGCCGAGGTGGATGAGAGCAAACTGCTGCAATGGTTCCGCCAGTCGATGCTTGCCTTCGGCGCGCGCGTCGGCGTGATCAAGGGCGTGAGCGGCAGCGAAATCCCGATCGACGAGCGCTTCTTCAACGGCGGCGCCAACAGCGTGCGCAGTTTCGGCGAACGCGATCTCGGCCCGCATGTGAACGGCGACCCGATCGGCGGCGAATTCCTCAGTGTTTACAATGTCGAGTACACCTTTCCGATTATCGGCGAACTGCAGGGCGCGGTATTTTTTGATGCGGGCAATCTGTTGCCCAACGCGAGCGATGCCGGCTTCACCGACATGCGTTATGCGATTGGCGTCGGGCTGCGCTACAAATTGCCGATCGGTCCGATTCGACTCGATTACGGTTTCAATCCCGATCCGCGCGAGGACGAAGACTTCGGCGCGTTTCATTTCAGTTTCGGATTTGCGTTTTGAATCATGCTCTCAAAACTGTCATCCCGAGCCCGCGCAGACGGCGAGGGGATCTCGCAAAAGATGTTTGATCACGCTTTTCAGCTTCGCGTGAGCAATAGGGTCAGCGTGAGATCCTTCGGCGCGCTACGCCAGCCTAAGGATGACAGATTGGCCTAACGAATGAAAACGCCCCAGAACGATGCGCTCGGCGACATGCCGGCGGCGGAATTTCGCAAACACCTGCACGAGATCGCCGATTGGATCGCCGATTATCGAGAAAACATCGAAAAGACGCGCATTTCGCCTAACGAGAAGCCGGGCGCGATTCGCGCGAAATTACCGGCGAGCGCGCCGGAAAATGCGGAACCGATGGAGGCGATCATGGCCGATTTTCACCGCGTGATTTTTCCCGGCATCACGCAATGGAGTCATCCGCAATTCATGGGCTACTTCGGCGCGACCACCAACGGTCCGGGCATTCTGGCGGAGATGCTGACCGCGGCCGTGAACGTGAACGCGATGACGTGGCGTGTTTCGCCCGCCGCGACAGAACTGGAAACGGTCGTGCTCGGCTGGCTGCAGCAATGGCTCGGTTTGCCTAACGAGTTCAACGGCGTGAGCTACGACACCGCTTCCATCGCGACCATGCACGCGCTCGCGGCCGCGCGCGAAGAAGCGGGCACCTCCGTGCGCACGCTCGGCCTTTCCGGACGCGATGAGCTCCCCATCTTTCGCATTTACGCATCCGATCAGGCGCATAGCTCCGTCGACAAAGCCTGCATCGCACTCGGCCTTGGCGAACACAATGTGCGCCGCATCGCGAGCGATTCGGAATTCAAGATGGATGTGAAAGCGCTGCGCGAAACGATCGCGGCCGATTTGCGCAAGGAATTCATGCCGCTCGCCGTGGTCGCCACCGTCGGCACGACCTCGACCGCGAGCGTCGATCCGGTGAAGGAAATCGCGAAGGTTTGTCGCGAGCACAACATGTGGCTGCACGTCGATGCCGCTTACGGCGGCGGGCTCGCGGTCCTGCCGGAATGCGATTGGGTCAAGGACGGCTGGAACGAGAGCGACTCGTTAGTCATCAACCCGCACAAGATGCTTTTCGTTCCGTTCGATTTCAGCGCGCTCTACGTGCGCGACATCAAGCGCCTGCGCGATGTCTTCACCCTCGTCCCGGAATATTTGCGCGGCGACGCGTCGCAGGCCGAGATCAATTACATGGATTACGGCGTGCAACTCGGCCGCCGTTTTCGCGCGCTGAAAGCGTGGATGGTCTGGCGCGCTTTCGGCCGCGAAGGAATCGCGGCGCGCATCCGCGATCATCTGCGACTGGCGCAGCTCTTCACCAAATGGGTCAAAGAAGATCCGCGCTTCGAACTTTCCGCGCCCACGGTCATGCCGGTCGTTTGTTTTCGAATCAAAGCCGCCGATGACGCGACGGCCGACAAGCTGAACAGCAAAATGGTCGAGACGATCAACGCCGGCGGCGAAACCTATTTGATGCAAACAAAACTGCGCGGCCGCACGGTCATGCGCTTCGCCCTCGGCAATCTCCTCACGACCGAAGAACATGTGCGGCGTTGTTGGGAAATTATTCGGGAAACGGCCGCGGCTGCCGCATAAAGGTTCCTAGCGTCCGCTCGCGCGACTTGCTAGAACCCAAGGCCGATGGCCAGGGAGGAAGACGCAAATCTACGGTTGGAGATCGGGCATGTCCTCTTCATCGACATCGTCGGTTACTCCAAGCTCCTGATCGAAGAACAGAAGGAGCGCCTCGACCAGCTGACGAAAATCGTGCTCGGGACGGCGCAGGTGCGCGACTCGACCGACGAACAACTCGTTAGGCTGCCGACCGGCGACGGGATGGCGCTGGTCTTTCGTCACAGCGCGGAAGAGCCGGCGCGGTGCGCGCTCGAGATCGCCGAGGCGCTCCGCAAGCATCCGGAAATTCCGGTCCGGATGGGCATTCACAGCGGGCCGGTGAGCGAAGTGACCGACGTGAGCGGGCGCAGCAACCTCGCCGGGGCCGGGATCAACATGGCGCAGCGGGTGATGGATTGCGGCGATGCCGGGCACATTCTCGTCTCCCAGCATGTGGCGGATGATTTGGTGCAATACCGGCAATGGGCGCCGCGGCTGCGCGATCTGGGCGAATGCGAGGTCAAGCATGGAGTGCGTCTCCACCTGGTGAACCTCTACGCGGAACCATTGGGCAATCCGGAAGTGCCGGAGAAGTTTCGCCAGGTTGCCGCATCAGCGACACCGTCTGCGCCGATGCCCTCTCCGGTTGTTAAACCGAAGCGAATGCCGTGGCACGAAGTCGTCGCCGTCGCGGTCTTACTTGCCGTTCTGATCGGTGCCGGCGTTTTCTTTTTCCGGCAACGGGCGACGAGCAGTGCTCCGACTGTAAGAGCTGCTCCGGCGGTTCCCGAGAAAAGCATCGCGGTTCTTCCGTTCGAAAATCTGAGCCGCGACCACGAACGCCTACTTTGCTGACGGCATCCAGGACGAAATTCTCACGCGCCTAGCGAAGATCGCCGACCTGAAAGTGATCTCGCGCACGTCCACGCAGCAATACAGAGCGCGCCGGACAACTTTCCGAAATCGCAAAGCAACTTGGCGTGGCCCACATCTTGGAAGGAAGTGTCCAAAAGAGCGGCGATTCCGTGCGCGTAAACGTGCAGCTAATCAAAGCGGCCAATGATTCCCATCTTTGGGCCGATACCTTTGATCGCAAACTGACCGACATCTTTTCGGTTGAGAGTGAGGTGGCCAAAGCCATCGCCGAGCAGTTGCGAGCGAAACTCACCGGTCAGGAAGAGCAAGTCATAGCCGCCAAACCGACCGACAATCCCGAGGCATACGATGCCTACCTTCGCGGTCTGGCTTACACCCTGAAACCTGCGCCAACACAACCGCCAACGCCCTTGGCGCACAGAAATATCTCAGAGAAGCGGTGCGGTTGGACCCGAAGTTCGCCCTTGCCTGGGCGCTGCTATCATCCGGGATTCGCGCGGCTACCTCACACAGAATCTTCAACCCACGGTCGCCCTTCGTGAAGAAGCGCGGCAGGCGGCCGAAACCGCTCTCTCTCTTCAACCCAATCTCGGCGAGGCGTTACTGGCCAAGGGCTATTACCACTACGGCTGCCTGAAGGATTACGACACCGCGATGCGTTACTTTGAGCAAGCACGTCAGCTCCTACCCAATAACAGCCGCATCCCTGAATCGCTGGCCTACGTCGCACGAAGGCGAGGCCAGTGGGACCAGAGCGAGACGTACTTCAACGAAGCCGAGCGGCTCGACCCGCGCAACGCTAACCTCCTCACCCAACACGCCCTTTCCTATATGAGGCTTCGTCGCTTCCCCGAAGCGCTGCGGAAGCTTGATCAGGTTCTTAATATCACACCAGACGACGTTGGATACCCTTGCGTTGAAGGCGAGCATCGCACAAGCCGAAGGCGATCTGCCGCGAGCCGCCGGCGCTCCTCGCTCCGCTGCATCCAAACGCTGACGACACCGGCGCCTTGGAAACACAAGTTTACCAAGCGATCCTGGAGCGCCGCCCTGCACCAATCATCCCCCGGTTAAAGGAAATACTGGAGAAGCCTGATCCCGAGCTTGGGTTATTTCAATGGCGATCTGCGCTTTTGGTTAGGCTGGGCGCAAGAAGTTGCCGGCGATCACGCCGCCGCCCAGAAGAGTTGGCAACAGGCACGCAGCGAATTGGAACCGTTCCTCAAGGACCAGCCAGAAAATTTTAACCTGCTTGGAGATCTCGCGCTGACCAATATGGGTCTCGGTGACAAGGCCGCCGCATTAGCTCTCGCCGAACGAGCGATCGCCGCGAACCCAATCGAGAAAGACGCGATCAGCGGACCCTCTGCGCGATCGAGACTCTCGCCCGAGTAGCCGCGCAAATGGGAGAGCCCGACCGCGCCATAGCTGCTTTGCAGAAACTGCTCTCGATACCGCATTACGGATACAGCACGCGCCGTTCACTCCCGCTCTGCTCCGGCTCGATCCGATGTTCGATCCGCTTCGAAACGATCCGCGTCCAGACCGTTTCGGGTGGAGGCGCCGCATTCAAGGCCGTCCGGGGCGGCCACGGCTCCGGTAAGACCTTCTTCTCCCGCTGGCTCACCGAGCGAGCCAAGAGAGCAGGGTTCGCAACGACCGAGGTGCAGATCAGCGAACAGAAACGCCCCTGCACAAGTTGGAGACCGTCTATCGGCGCATCACTGAGAACCTCTCCACCTCGACGACTCAGTCGAGCGCCCTCCGAGACGTCATTGACGGTTGGTTCTAATCCTCGACCACGACGCCAAGGATGGAGCCGCACAATCAGCAGGCGCAGGCGGAACGCTCGACCTCCTCCAACGTCGACTGTCCGACGTCTCGAAAGAGGCGCCGGCCTTCGCCGCTGTGCTGCGGCAGTACCGGCTGGCGCAGACGGCGAGTAACTCTGCGGAGGCGGATGGACTGTTGGCGTGGCTCGGTGGCCAGCCTCACGTAGCGGCCTCGGTGAAGCGTGCCGCCGGAGTTCGAGGCGACCTCGACCACTTCGGCGCACTCGGCTTCCTCCAGGGGCTTTGTACTCACCGTCCTTGCGCGATTCGGA
>CAVULI010000005.1:0-32526 GCA_963742295.1 uncultured Verrucomicrobiae bacterium | reverse complement strand
CGTGCAGAACGTCGCCGTCGCCACTCCATCATCCACGCCCCGACCTTCGTCCGCGTCATACCGCGTCTCACTGATTCTCGGCGGCATCGCGGTAGGCGCGCTCTGGTTCATTCTCTGCCGTCATCTCAGCAGCGAATGGGCCCTGAATGAGCAATACAGTTACGGCTGGTTCGTTCCATTTTTCGCGGCGTATCTTTTCTGGCTGCGCTGGGAAGATCGGCCCGCCGCATTTCGGACTTCGGATTTCGGATTTCGGATCTGCGGCATCATCGCGGTCTGTGCTCTGCTTCTCTTGCTTCCTCTTCGTCTTTTCGAAATTGGAAATCCCGACTGGCGACCGCTGGGCTGGCTGCACGCCGCGATCGTGGTCGGGCTCACTCTGTTTCTCATTTGGACGGTGGGCGGTGCCGCCTGGCTCAAGCACTTTGCGTTTCCAGTCTGTTTCATTCTGGTCGCCGTGCCCTGGGTCTCGGCGATCGAAATGCCGGTCATTCAAAATCTGATGCGCGGCGTCGCGGCGGTGGCGGCGGAAACACTGAATCTCTTCGGTATTCCCGCCCAACTGGAAGGCAATCTCATCCGCATCAATGGCGGACTCGTCGGCGTGAACGAAGCGTGCAGCGGTGTGCGTTCGCTTCAGACCTCACTCATGATTGGTCTGCTCTTCGGCGAATTGAAGAAGCTACCACTCGTTAGGCGCGCCCTGCTCGTGGCCGGTGCCGTCGCAATCGCTCTGTTGGCCAATTGCCTCCGCGCGCTTTTTCTCGTCTGGCTCGCGACCAGTCGACAGGTCGAAGCCGTGACGCGCTGGCACGATATCGCCGGGTATTCGATCGTCCTCATTGTTTTCGTTGGAACGATGCTGCTCGCCAGTTTGCTGGCGAGAAAGGGCCAAAGTAGAAAGGCTAAAGTAGAAGACGAACTCAGCGAGCGCGGGCCGGATATCCGTTTCCTACTTCCTACTTCCTACTTCCTACTTTTGCTCATCTGGCTGGTCGCGGTGGAAATCGGCGTGGAGCTTTGGTATCGCGCGCACGAACGCGATCTGATCGCGGAGAAAAACTGGTCGGTGCAATTCCCGGCCAATGCTCCGGGTTTTCACGAAACAGAAATCGACGAAGGCGTGCGCCGCACCTTGCGCTTCGACCACGGACGCCAGGCTTGGTGGACAGTTTCATCAAAGCCTGAGGGAAGTGAATCGACATCTGCTCGCGCCTACGCGTTTTTCTTTCGCTGGAATGCACGTGGCTCCAGTGTCGTACGCGCGCGGGCGCATCGGCCCGATATTTGTTTGCCCAGTGTCGGGTGGACGCTGGCCGCGGATGAAGGCACGCGCAATTATCAGGTGGGCAACGTGAGCGTGCCGTTTCGCTGCAACGTTTTTCAACGACAAGGGACCAGCGCCGTCGCCTACACTTACTTTTGTCTGCAGGAAGATCAGCGGCGGCCCAACGAGGACCGGCCGGACTTGCGCGTGACTGGCGGGGCGCAACCGGACTGGTCGCTACGTGAACGCACCCGGGTAGTGCGTGAGGGCGTGCGCAATCTCGGCCAGCAAGTTCTCGAGATCATCCTCCTCAGTCCAGCGCCGATGGATGGCGCGACGGTGGAAGAAGAGTTCGCGCGGACATTGGAAGCACTCGTTAGGCCGGAACCCGATCGCTCCTGATCACCGATGCTTCGCGCACGCGACGACGAACACATGATGACCGCGGAGGAGCTGCGTCTCCGCAGGCGAAATCGCCGCCGCCTTCTGCTTCTGGTTCTGAGTGCAGTCGTGCTCGGGCTTGCCGTGATCTTTCTGGCCAAGCCAACCAGCCACGCCATCAAAGGCTGGCAGGCGCGGCGTCATGCCAACAAGGCATTCGCGCTGATCGAGCAACAGAACTGGTCCGACGCGCGCAACGAAGCCACCGCCGCCTACCAACTGCGTTCGACCGAACCGCAAGCCATTCGCGCCGTCGCGCGTTTTCTTTCGCGCACGCGCCAGCAGCAGGCCTTCGAATTTTGGGACCTGCTCGCGCAACAAGAACCGCTCGGGCGCGATGATCTTCGCGATGAAGCGACCGTCGCCCTGGCCAGCAACGAACTGGAACGCGCCGCCACCGCGATTGATAAGCTGCTGGCTAACGACGGCAAGGACGCCAACGCGCACGATTGGCTGCTGGCCGCGCAACTTACGCCTGCAACAAGGCGCGCCCGACAAGATGTTGGACTTGTTAGGCAAAATCTTCGCCAGCGCCGCGGCCACGCCGCGCGAGCAATTCCAGGCCACTCTCCTGCAATTGCAAGGCGCGCACACGGGCAGTCAGGAGCTTGATTCCAGGAATCAAAGCGAAGCGTGGGAACGTCTCACCAAGTTTGCGCAGAGCGATGACGCCGTCGGTCTCGACTCGTTAGTCCTCCTCGCGCAACGCCAGCTGAATTTGAAGTCCGAAATAGAAAGTTCGGAACTCGTTAGGCGGTTGCAATCTCATCCGCTGTCCAAGGCGGCGCAGAAACTTCTCGCCGTCGATCTGCAAATCCAGGCGCAACCGGACGAGCGCGAAACGTTAGTCACCCAGGCGATTGCCGATTGGAAAGACGCCGACGCCGCGCAACTCGCCGTCCTTGCCACATGGTTGAACGGCAAAGGTGAATTCCAGCGGCAGCTCGACGTCATCCCGCTCGATCGCGCCATCCAGACCCGTGAGCTTTTCCTTCAACACCTGGATGCGCTCGGCGCGCTCGGGCGTTGGGATGAGATTGACCACTTACTCGATAGCGAACGTTACCCGCTCGATCCCGTCATCCAGCGCATGTATCTGGCGCGCGCCAATACGCAGCTCGGCCAGGAAGCCGCCGCAAAAAATAATTGGCAACGCGCCCTGGAAGAAGCCGCCGGCGATGTTGGCAAGCTCGTCACCCTCGCCGAATACGCCGAGAAAAATGGCGCCGTCGATGTAGCCGAATCCGCCTACACGCGTATCACTGAAACGAATCCGCAATCTCGCGCCGCGTGGCAAGGCCGGCTCCGCACCGTCTACGCCAGTCGCGAGACGAAAAACATCCACGCCGTGCTGACCGAGATGTTGAAGCTTTGGCCTAACGACACTGCGATCCAGAACGACGAGGCCTACACGCGGTTGTTGTTGCTGGGTGTAGAGGCGGCTGTCCCAGCCGCAAAGGCAGAGGCGAATGCGGGTGCCGTAACGGATGCGCAGCAACGGCCGGGCCTGCAAACACCCGCCACTACAACCGAAGAGCTGATCGCGATCGAGAACCTTGCCCAGGAACTCGTTAGGCAGGAGCCGGCCAGCCTGCCCCACCGCACGCTCCTCGCCCTGGCTTTGGTCAAACAGAACCGTCCACTGGCCGCCTTGCAGGTTTACGACGGCATCCAGGTCGCGACCAACGCACTTACGCCTTCTGCGCTCGCTGTTCACGCCGCCGTCCTGGCCGCGAACGATCGGATGGACGATGCCCGCGCCGAAATGAAGCAAGTTCCCGTCGACAAACTCCTGCCCGAGGAACAAGCCGGCACCGCCGATCTCCGCCAGTAACTGTAGCCACGCCGCTCTGTCGGCGTGTGCCGCTTCTTCGACGACACACCGAAACCCAATCCTCTGCGATCTGCATTGCCCGCTCGATTGCGATCAGCTAGATTTATCTTGTGGAGAGAGTCGTTAGAAAAAGCCGAAGTTTTCGGGCAGCCGATCGCTGGGACATTCGCCAGAATCTCGCTCTCACGCCGGAGCAGCGCATTCAGATTGCACATGCTTTGCGCAAGCGTGCTTACCCGGCCAACGCCAAAGACGTTCGCGAATCCCATCGCGCACGATAAAAGGCGCCGGGATCTCAGAGGATATCCTCGCCTTTCTGCGCCTGCTTGCGCGTTGTCGTGTGCGTTATTTGGTCGTTGGAAAAATAAGCGGGCAACCGGTCGCCCCAGAGATCTCGACGACGCGCGTTTTCTCGCGGAACGGGCCAGGCGAAAACCCGGAAAGAACTAGCGATTCACGCCGCCGCTCTCCGCCAGTGATGTAGCCACGGCCCTATGGGCCGTCCCCATGATACTCCACTTTGCCCGACTAGCGTCTTAATCAGCCGCAAAACGCCGCGCTGTAGCCACGCCGCTCTGTCGGCGTATCAGTCCGCCAGGAATCGAATCCGCAAAAATCGGTGTGATCTACGGCCTAACGACCGGAAAAAAGCTTGATTGAACCGTTCAAGAAAGGGCATTCTGCGCGGCATGTTCAAACGCTCGGCTTCCCCCCGCTCTCGGCTTCGGAATGGATTCCGCTGTCTGCAAGCTCCGATCATCTCCATCGTCATCGGCATCGCCGTTCTTTATCTCGGCGAATGGTCGATCGCGTCAGGTTTTCAATCCGGTGCGCAATCCACCAGCGGTTTTGCTACGTTCGAAGCAAGAGCCGCGGACACGGTGAGGAGTTTGTGGAATGCCGGTGCGGCCGCGGTCGGTTACAATCCGCCCGCGCACCAAGATTTTGCAACGGCTCGTCCGGCAAAGGTTCAGGCGGAAACGGTGCCCTCGTTTTCAAACACGTCAAATCTGGCAAACCAGTCACGTGCGAATGATTCTCTAACGACTAAGACCCTGGTGACGTCTCCCGAAAGTAGGAGTCAAAGCACGACATACAATTTCAGCATACAGCCAACGCGAATCAGTCTGATTTCCGCAAGTCTACATGGCATTCCTATAACCAATGCTAGTGCTGGCGATTTTCGTAGTGTGGCCACGGGCAACTACCGGTCGGCGGCAACATCGGCGCGCATTGACGGAGTAAATCGAGTCGCCGCGGGGACTCTTTTTGCCACGACTGATGATCGGGTAGACCTTCGGCGCGGGAGTCCAGTCTTGTTAGGCTTGGTCGAAAACCGGAACAGCGTTATCACGCCGAATTCCGGGGCGGCTGACCAGTATTGGAATACGAACGGAGTCTCCGCCGTTTGGACTGCGTCAAATTGGGGGACCTCTGGCGCAGGGCCTTTTACCACCGCTTGGACATCGGGTAACGACGCTTTCTTTACCGCCACATCCTTGATTACAGGAGCAACCACGACGGTTGCCGACATTACTGCAAGCGCCAACGTAACTGTTGGCGCTGGCGTACCCTGACGCTTTCAAGTACCGTCATAACGGTGGACCCTACTTTCACTTTCACTTTTGGCTCGCAATCAACGTCCACGGGCAGCTCGATCACGAAGAACGGTAATGGGACGCTCACCACTGCGATCTCGACCGCGTTTACCGGAGGATTCACGCTCAACGCTGGAACTGTCAATATTGGCGGCGTCAATGCGATTGGCGCCGGAACACTAACGATTAACGGTGGAACCTTACAAAGTAACTCCGGAACTGCGCGATCGCCAGCTGTGACCTCAATAGTTGTTGGCGGCGATTTTACAATCGGTGGCGCAAACACAGGCGCTCTGACATTTGCCGCACCTGTCGACTTGGGTGGCGCAACGCGTCAAATCACCGATGACAATACAACTAGTTCGACGGTCTTTAGTGGTGTCATTAGCAACGGCGGCTTGACCAAGCTTGGTAACGGACAACTTAATCTAACCGGCACTAGTAACAATACCTATACCGGACTGACCACCGTTTCCGCCGGAACTCTCGGCCTTGGAAAAAGCGCCACGATCAACGCCTTCGGTGGCGATTTGACGATAAACGGTGGTGCAGTCCTATACAGCGCTGCGAACAACGATCAGATAATCGATTCGGCAAAAGTAACGATCAGTTCAGGCAGTTTGGCCTTCGGTGCAAGAAACGAAACTATTGGAACGACCTCGACAGCTGCAAGCGGGTTAGCTATGAGCGGTACGGGCGCAATCACAATGTCGAGCGGAACAATTAACATTGCGAACAGCGCGGTCATGACCGGCGGAACTATAACAGTTACCAGTTCCGGCGCCGCTTTTAATCTCAATACAGATTTCGGCTTTAGCGGCGGAACACTTGATGTGACCTACACCGGGGCAAGCAGCACCGGATTTCGCCTGCGTGGGGGTGACGGTACAGGAATCACTTATTCTTCCTCCGGAACTTCAACTGCCGTGATAAGCAACAGTGGCGCCGGCAGCGGTGCCTCTTTAGCTCTTAACAATGTGGGCATTAACACGACCGTGTTCAACATCGCTGATTCGGCCTCCGTCGCGACCGAGATGAGCATTTCATTGAAAATAACTGGTGGTGACACGAATGCCCTTCAAAAAACGGGAGCCGGCGTTCTCGTGCTAAGCGGGCCTAATACTTACACTGGTAAGACTAGTATCTCGAATGGCATACTTAGCGTCGCATCGCTAAACAAGGTGAGCGGCGGCGCTACAAGTAGTAACCTCGGTGCGCCGACAACGGTAGCCAACGGGACGATTGATTTCGGCAGCACAACAACCACAGGTCAATTAACCTACACAGGTACTGGCGAGACGACTGATCGCGTTATAAATCTCGCGGGCACGACTGGCGGGCGTATCATCGATCAATCAGGCACCGGATTACTAAAGTTCACGTCGGATTTTACTGCGACTGGCGTGGGCAGCAAAACTCTGACCTTGCAAGGCTCAACAGCGGGCACTGGTGAGATCAGTGGCAAAATTGTAGACAATCTCACCGGCACGAACAACACATCGGTTACTAAGGGCGGGACTAGCACGTGGACGCTTTCCGGCAATAATACGTATTCTGGGGCAACCACAGTTAACGGTGGCACGCTTTTCGTGAGCGGCTCACTTGCTGCCGGTAGCACGGTAACCGTAAGTAATTTAGGAACTGTGCTAGGCGGCGCAGGCGGCACGATCAATGGTTCGGTGTCAATAGCGTCAAGCGGCGCGAGACTTCAAGGAGGCACCGGATCTACTGGCCAGACCTTGACCATGACAGGCGCTGTCACCATGAGTGCAGGCTCCATTATTCAGCTAGCACTTGGCGCGCCGGGCGTGCTTTCTAGCATCGCGATCAGCGGCGGTGGCACGCTTTCCTTTGCGACCAATCAAGACTTCAACTTCATCGATCTGGGTGCGACGACCGGAACTTACAATGGTCTCATCACCGGTGTGCCAGATCCTGGAGTGGCACTCAACAGTTGGGTAATAACAACTGGTGGAGTGGCAGCTTCTTCTGGGACAGCGCTAACGGCGAGATCGATCTAACTCTAACGGCCGTTCCCGAGCCAAGCACCTGGCTGGCTGCGGCACTCGCGGTTGGATTCGTCGGCTGGAGTCAGCTCCGAACTCCGAAAGCTTTCGCGAGTAAGAAGCGTTCGCGAGCAGGCGATCGACGTTTCGTTAGGCACACGGCTTAGAAGGACAGATTTTCACGCCACGGTCGCCAAGGACGCAACGGATTCCTGATTGAATCTCCAAGCGAGTTCCGAATCAACTTACCGCAGAGTATCACAGCATAGGTTTCGGTTATCGCGGTTTTATGCGGTCGAGCCTGCGCGCCTCAGATTACGTCCATTAGTTGCTCAATTGTAATTCCCGCCTGCCTAAGAGTGCTTTGCAGGGTTTTCGGCAAAAGCGCCTTATGGTTAGCAACCGTTACCCTTAGATTCCCTTTTGCTAAGCGAATATGGGATCCCTCTTGATTTTCTACGTGAAATCCAAGTCGTGTCAGACCTTTGACTACTCGCAGACCGGAAAGGTCGCGCGGCAGCTTCACGCTAGCTGCAATTCTGGATCGTGTTGAAAATGCAGCGTGGCCGACTTCGGTGCGTCGCGACCACCAAAGTGGCATTTAACTGCCTCTTTGATTGCATCTGTAAGTCCCGCCAAGGTGGGCGCCTGGGTCGAGATACCGCCGCCGCGCGGATCATCCCACGAGGCCGTGAATGCACCAGTTTCTTCGTCTCGCTCGATTGTAAAAACCAGTTTCATCTGTTGAAAGTTGAGCAGCAATCAGGCCGGAATTCTCAAATCCTGTCGAGGTGTGCCGTCACTAATCATAGCGAAAGCGGTTTCGGTATCAAGCAAAAGCCCTGTATGGGGGCCATGGATATAAGAGCGATGCCCCCGGTTGGTTTCGCCGGCTGGAGTCAGCTCCGAACTCCGAAAGCTTTCGCGAGTAAGAAGCGTTCGCGAGCAGGCGATCGACGTTTCGTCAGGCACTCGGCTTAACAGGACAAATTTTCACGCTAACGGTCGCCAGGGACGCAACGGCTTCTCTTGCCAGGTCCGCACTTGCCTTTGTGCCCTTCGTGCGAGGCTTATCAACATTCACTCATCACGGCCCGCAGGACCGTGGCTACAGGTGACTGACCGGAACCCTGATCTAACATGTTCCCGGCGCAAAGCGCGCAGGTTAAGGTAGCGCAAGTTTCTAACTTGCCTTTTGATCCCTGTAGGTCAGCAAGTTGGAAACTTGCTCTACGAACCCACCGTTTGAACGACTAAAGCTCCTTCAAGGTCGAATCGGACCGCGTTTCTGGCTTCCTGGCTTCCAAATTCAGTCGCTTCTCCCGGCTAGCCCGCAGAGTCAGACTTAGCCGCGATAAATCGCATGTGTGCCAATGTCCACGCTCCAAACGACGTTTCCTTTGAGATAGAACGCAACGCGCAGGTCGGTTTCGATAACAATAGCATGGATGGTCGTGCCGTAGAGGGCAGAAAGTTTGTGAATCTTGTGCGGTCGCAACCGCGGATCGAACGGATTCTCTTTGAAGATCTTGAAGGCGATAAGAGCAGCTCGTCGCTGTTCAGGAGTTAGTTTGCCTAAGGCCCGGCGAATTGACTTTGCCGCCCGAAAACGATACTTCACTCGGGGCGATCTAGTTCTTGCAAGGCATCATCTAGTTCGATGACTTCGCCAGCGGCGATTTCTCGCATCCCTTGTTTGAAGCTTTCAGGAACTTCTGGCCCTAGCATCTCGCGCGTGCGCTCGAGGATTTGCCAGCGCTCTTCGGCCGGCAAGGATTTGATCTCATCGAGAATTTCAGATACGCCCATGTAAAGAGGATATGGAAAATCGGCGCGAAAACAAGGCCCTCGATTAACGGGCGGCTGATAGATTTTCACGCTACGGTCGCCAAGGACGCAACGGCTTCTCTTGCCAGGTCCGCACTTGCCTTTGTGCCCTTCGTGCGAGGCTTATCAACATTCACTCATCACGGCCCGCAGGACCGTGGCTACAGGTGACTGACCGGAAACCTGATCTAACATGTTCCCGGCGCAAAGCGCGCAGGTTAAGGTAGCGCAAGTTTCTAACTTGCCTTTTGATCCCTGTAGGTCAGCAAGTTGGAAACTTGCTCTACGAACCCACCGTTTGAACGACTAAAGCTCCTTCAAGGTCGAATCGGACCGCGTTTCTGGCTTCCTGGCTTCCAAATTCAGTCGCTTCTCCCGGCTAGCCCGCAGAGTGGAAACACGGCCCACAGGGCCGTGGCTACAGTTAGAAATGCGCGAGTTGAAACACGGTGCTACAATAGGAGTCGAATGCACTCTTCGATGACGCGTCGTGAGATGCTGCGACTCGGCACGGCCGGGCTGGTTACGCTCGGGTTGTGGCCGCGTCGTTTCTTCGGCGCGGAAAAGACTGACGAGTTTACCTTCATCGCGGTGAACGATCTGCACTGCGCCACGGCTGAGTGTCGCCCGTGGTTTGATCAGGTGGTAGCTCAGATGAAGCTAAGCGCGCCCAAGGCGGAGTTCTGTTTGCTCGGAGGCGATCTGGCTGACCTGGGCAGGGAGGATGAACTAACAAACATTCGCGAGGCTTTTGCCAACCTGGGCATCCCGGTTCATGCCGTAGTGGGTAACCATGATTACGTTTCCGGCTTTGATCGCGCGGCTTACGAGCGGATTTTTCCGGAACAAATCAATTACCATTTCGAACACCGCGGCTGGCAGGTCATCGGGCTCGATAGCAGCGAAGGGACCAAGTCGAAGGAGACGGTGATTTCCGAGGCGACACTCCATTGGCTTGACCAGAACCTGCCGAGGCTCGATCGGAACAAGCCGACCATTGTCTTTACCCATTTTCCGCTGGGCGAAGGTGTGATGGCCCGGCCGTTAAATGCCGATGCGGTCCTGCAACGTTTCGCCGGGACGAATGTGCAGGCGATCTTTAGCGGACATTTCCACGGCTTCACGGAGCGCCATCGCGACCGGACGACACTTACGACGGATCGCTGTTGTTCACGCATCCGCGACAATCACGATGGGACAAAGGAAAAAGGCTGGTTTGTTTGCCAGGCCGCGCGCGGTCAGGTCAGCCGGCAGTTTGTTGAGTTCAAGCAGCCGACGTAGCTAAGTCTGTAGCTGCCTCTTTGTATCGAGGCGTTGAAAGCACGGCGACGCGCGGAGGTGTCAGCCGGCGTTTTGTCGAGTTTCGGCCCGGCGCTTAGGTAATTTCCCCTTATTCAGCTTCCTGGCTTTCTGGCTTCCAAATTCATCCTTCTTTCCTCTTATCCTACATTCCTACTTTCCTGTTGCGTTCTTTCTCGCCGCAGAGGGCAGCGAGAGAATCAATGCTAGGATAGGATGACGGCCCACAGGGCCGTGGCTACACCTAGAAGCGGAGATGCTTCACGGTTAGTCCGTTGTTGATTAGCTCGCTGAGCGAATCGATCCCGATGCGCAGATGCATTTGCATGAAGCGCGAGGTGACAACTTCGTCGCTGACCGCCGTCTTTACACCTTCCGGCACCATGGGTTGATCCGAGACTAACAAGAGCGCGCCAGTCGGGATCTCGTTGTGAAAGCCGGTGATGAAAATGGTCGCCGTCTCCATGTCGATGCCCATGCAACGAATGCGGGCGAGATACTTCTTGAAGGCTTCGTCGTGTTCCCAAACGCGACGGTTAGTAGTGTAGATTGTGCCGGTCCAGTAGTCGCGACCGTGGTTGCGGATGGTGGTAGAGATAGCTTTCTGGAGGGAAAACGCCGGCAGCGCAGGCACCTCGGGCGGGAAGTAATCGGTTGAAGTCCCCTCACCTCGAATGGCCGCGATGGGCAGGATAAGATCGCCCAGCTTGTTCTTCTTCTTCAATCCGCCGCACTTGCCGAGAAAGAGGACGGCCTTCGGTCGAATGGCGCTGAGCAGGTCCATGACGGTGGCCGCACTGGCACTGCCCATCCCGAAATTCAAAATCGTGATGCCATTGGCCGTGGCGTTGGGCATCGGGCGATCAAGCCCACGCACCTTCACTCGGTAGGCCTCCGCAAAAACCGAGACGTAATCGGTGAAGTTAACCAGCAGCACGTACTTGGAAAAATCCCTGGCCGGCGTGCCGGTGTAACGCGGTAACCAGTTAGTCACGATCTCGGCTTTCGTTTTCACATCCGAAGGAAAGCGAAAACGACGGGTGTGGGTCGATCAAAAAAGATGTGCGCCGCAGCTATCCGGCGATCGGTTCGTCGGGATCATCGATGAGTCTCTTCGACCGGCGCCGACAATGATACATGCTGATAGCCGCGATGCCGAGCGCGCCGGCGGCATAGGTGGCGGGCTCGGGGATGGGCGTCACGGCGCCCAGGTTGGTGCCGTTGGAAATTGCAGGAGGATCGTCCGTGGCGCGCGCTTCATGCGCGGCGGCGAGCAGGAGAAGCGCGACCGCCGCCATGAATGGCGCAATGCCAATCCCAACGGTGCGGCTATGACACGACCGTTCGCACGGCATCTTGTCCCCAAGAGAGAAGCACACTCCTGGCTAATAGCTGTTCATATGCCCAGATCGATAGATTCTGGCCGAGCAGAACAACGCAACGTCCAGGCAACCGGTGTTGTTCGTCAGGTCTGAGCCTAACCAGTCATTACAAACCGACGGCGTTGCGCAGTTCGGTTACGCCAAAGGGCTTGGGCATCATGATGCTCACGCCCATTTTTCGGTACTCGGCTTCCTGCTGCGGCCCGACATAACCAGATAAGACGACGATCCGGCCGGCGAAATTATTCTCATAAAGGCGACGCACAAACTCGCCGCCGGGAAGACCAGGCATGTTGTTGTCGGTAAGGACAACATCGAATTCGCGCGGATGACGCTCCATGGCGGCGAAGGCTTCGCTGGCATTGGCAGCCAACGTCAGATTACAACCCGGCCCGCGCAGGACCATGGCGACAGCGCTGGCCACGGCAGGATCATCTTCCACCGCCAGGACATCCAGTGTCATCTGTCCCGCAGCGCGATCGAACCCCATCGTGGGAAGAAGTATTAGCGATTCTCAGGCCAAGATTGTTTTCCCGGTTCAGTTTTCGCGGGCCTTCGGCTCTTTCGCTTGCTGCACCGTTCAACCAGTCGGAACATCCTCGTTAGGTAGCGACCTTTCGACGACGAGGGCACAGCCCGTGCTAAAGATTTGCCTCGTATTTGATGAGGCTTCTCCCCTTTTGTTCGCAGGTCCTTTTTGTCGTCGCGCTGGTCAGCCTGGCTCTCCTCGCGCGAACGGCTGATGCTACCCTGGTTGTATTTCCGAACAACGGATGGACGGCCGGCAGTCCGGCGCCCGGCCAAACGCTCAACCAGAATTTCACCTCCGGCGGTCAGAACATCACGGTCAGCGTCAACAACAACGGCAACTCATCTTCGGGCGCGAGCTGGCAAAACAACTATCCCGCTTTCAATAGTACGCAGACAACCGGTGGCTTTTCCGGCCAGGTCGGCCTGCAACTTTTCGCCAGCACCACGTCGTCGACCAGCGCCTATGTCCTGACCACGGTCAGCTTCGCCTCTCCGGTCACGAACGTTTCCTTTCAGATTTGGGACGTCGATAAATCGGCCGGCCAGTTCATCGATACGATCTCGGCCATTCAGGCGCTGAGCAGCACCGGCGTGGTCCAGGCTGCCTCGTCCGTCACCAGCGCCGTTGCAGGTTACAACACCATCACGGGATCGGGTCTTGGAATCTCAATCGCTGGAACCAACGGCGCCTCCAATACCACCAATCAAGGCACGATAAACATTTCCTTCAGCGGACCTATCACGCAATTTTCTTTCAGGTGGGGCAATGGCGATAGTGGCCTCGGACAACAGGCGATTGGTCTGGGCAACATTAATTTCACCGCCGTGCCGGAGAAGGATGCGCTCTGGCCCATTGTCGGATTACTAACCGGCCTGGCAGTAATGCGCACCCGCCGAAAGTTAAACGGAGCCTAGGAACACCCATGCGTGGTTTACATTCTGTTAGCAAAGAGCAGCGCGAAGCTGTTCGTCAGCTGCTGCACACCGTGCTCGTTCGCGACATGGGCACCTTCAACGTCGAGAACTTCAAGACGTGGATTCAATATCTCGACCAACGTTTTCGCCGATCCGCCCTGACCTTGCGCTTCACCATCAGCATGGGCACGGTGCATTTCACGATTAAGGAAATTCGCACGAGCCGCGTGGTCTTTCGTTTTCCTTCATCGACCCGAGTTCGTTTTGATGATGACGCGGTCGTCATCAGCTACGACCAGCCGACGAACTTGCACTAGCGAATCGACGCGCGGCCGGTCCAGGCTACAGTCGAAAAGCGCCGCGCACAGGCGCGACATTGATTCTGATTGCCGGTCGATTCACCGGCTCTAAATTGAGCGTCTATGCCGTACAAAGACATCACTCCGCCGGCGGGCGAAAAGATCACGCGTGACCAGACTTTGAACGTGCCGGACCGGCCGATCATTCCATTCATTCGCGGCGATGGAACGGGGCCCGACATTTGGGCGGCGAGCGAACGCGTTTTCGATGCCGCGGTGGCAAAGGCCTACGGTGGCAAAAAGAAAATCGCGTGGTTCGAGGTTTTCGCGGGACAGGCGGCGAAGGACAAATTCGATAGCTGGCTGCCCGACGATACGGTCGAGGCCTTCCGCGAATATCTGGTCGGAATCAAAGGCCCGCTGACCACTCCGGTCGGCGGCGGAATTAGTTCGCTCAATGTCGCGTTGCGGCAGTTGCTCGATCTCTACGTTTGCCTGCGCCCGGTGCAATACTTTCAGGGCGTCCCCTCGCCGGTAAAGCGTCCCGAGAAAGTGAACATGATCATCTTCCGCGAAAACACGGAAGACATTTACGCCGGCATCGAGTGGGCCGCCGGCAGCGATGAATCGAAGAAGGTGCTGGCGTTTCTCGAGAGAGAATTTCCGAAAATGTTTGCGAAGATCCGCTTCGGCACCGAGTCGAAAGCAAAGGAGTTTTGGAAAGCGGTCGGGGCCAAAGATTTTCCGAGCGATGTGCGCGTCGGCGTCGGGATCAAGCCGGTGAGTTACTCCGGCACTGTGCGTTTGATTCACAGCGCGATCAGCTACGCGATTCAAAACAAGCGCAAGAGCGTCACCCTCGTGCACAAGGGCAACATCATGAAGTTCACCGAAGGCGCGTTTCGCGACTGGGGCTATGAGGTTGCGAAGAACTTCTTCGGCGCGGAAGAGCTGGACGGCGGACCGTGGTGCAAAATCCCGGCAGGCAAACCCGGCGCGGGGATTGTGATCAAGGACGCGATCGCGGACATCACCTTGCAGCAGGTGCTCACGCGCCCGGAAGATTTCGATGTCATCGCGACACTGAACCTGAACGGCGATTACCTGAGCGACGCGCTCGCCGCGCAGGTCGGCGGCATCGGCATCGCGCCTGGCGGGAATATTAACTACATCACCGGTCACGCCGTTTTCGAAGCGACCCATGGCACCGCGCCGAAATACGCCAACCAGGACAAAGTGAATCCCGGCTCGGTCGTGCTCTCGGGTGAAATGATGTTCCGCTACATGAATTGGAAGGAAGCAGCCGATCTCATCGTCAAGGGACTCAACGGCGCCATCGCGAGCAAGCGCGTCACCTATGATTTCGCGCGCCTCATGAGCGGTGCGACCGAGATCAAGTGCTCCGAGTTCGGGCAGAACATCATCGACCACATGTGAGCTCGTCACCGCTCTGGTCGCGCTTTCAGGAATACTTTGTCGCCTACGACGACGTCGGCTTCTCGCTCGATGTCAGCCGGATGCGTTTCGCGGATGATTTCATCGCGAAGATGCAGCCGCGCGTTGATCAGGCCTTCGCGGCCATGGCCGCGCTCGAGGCCGGTGCGATCGCGAATCCGGACGAGCAGCGCATGGTCGGACACTATTGGCTGCGCGCGCCGGAGCTGGCGCCTAACGAGCAGTTGCGTCGCGACGTCACGGAAACCAATCGCCTGATCAAGGAATTTGCCGCCCGTGTTCACGCCGAAAAACGTTTTCGCAATCTGCTTCTGATAGGAATCGGCGGCTCGGCCCTCGGTCCGCAATTTGTCGCAGCTTCGCTCGCGGCCGTGGATGCTCCGGTGCAGACCTACTTCTTCGATAACTCCGACCCGGATGGATTCGATCGCGTCTTCGCGCAGCTCGGCGACTCGTTAGGCGCAACGCTGGTCGTGGTCATTTCCAAGAGCGGCGGCACCAAAGAAACACGCAACGGCATGCTGGAAGCGGAAGCGCACTTTCGCCAAGCGGGACTCGATTTTGGCCAGCACGCCGTGGCCGTTACCGGCATCGACAGCGAACTGGATCGCTACGCCAGGTCTAACAAGTGGTTGGCCCGCTTTCCCATGTTCGATTGGATTGGCGGACGCACCTCGGTCATGAGCGCAGTGGGTCTGTTGCCGGCGGCGTTGCAGGGAATCGACCTCGACAACTTTCTCGCCGGCGCGGCGGCGATGGATCGACACACGCGCGAGAAGGACGCGCGCCGCAACGCCGCCATGTTGCTCGCGCTCATGTGGCACTACGCAGGGAACGGTCGCGGCGAAAAAGACATGGTCATTCTGCCCTACAAGGATCGGCTGCTCCTCTTCAGCCGCTACCTCCAGCAACTGGTCATGGAGTCGTTAGGCAAAGAGAAGGACCTGGATGGCAAGATTGTTCATCAGGGCATCGCGGTTTACGGAAACAAAGGCTCGACCGATCAGCACGCCTACGTGCAACAGTTGCGCGACGGCGTTTTGAATTTCTTCGTCACCTTCATCGAAGTGCGAAAGGATCGGGCGGGCGCACGGTTCGAGGTCGAGGATGGCGTAACGAGCGGCGATTACCTGCAGGGATTTCTGCGCGGAACACGCAGCGCGCTCTACGCCAGCGACCGCGAATCAATCACCATCAGCATCCCGGATGTGAACGCCTTCACCGTCGGCGCCTTGATCGCGCTTTACGAACGCGCGGTTGGCTTTTACGGATCGCTGGTCAACATCAACGCCTATGATCAACCGGGCGTGGAAGCGGGAAAGAAAGCAGCGACCGCGATTCTCGATTTGCAGCATCGCGTGACCAAGGCGCTCGCAGCATCAGGCGCGACCGCGGATGAGCTGGCGACAAAATTGAAGGCCGATCCCGAGGACGTTTATCACGTGCTCGTTCATCTGGCGGCGAATGATTCCTCGATCATGCGAACGCCCGGCGATGCGCCGGCGCAGGAGACATTCTCCCGAAAGTAGCGATGGCGAAACGTTCCGATCAAGGTAATGGCGCGAACACCCCGCTGCAGGTGCCGATGCCGAATGTGGTGCGCTTTGTTCGACAGTTGAGCCACGATCTGCGCAATCACCTCAACGCGGTCGAACTACAGGCCGCCTACATGAAGGAGGTGGCCGGCAGCGCGGAGGTGAAAGGCGAAGTGCAGCGATTGCGCGAAATGTTTTCTCCGATTGGAAGCAGCTTGCAAAAACTGAGCGCCTCGCTTGCGGACGTGCGATTGAACCCAATGCCCTACGGGGCCGCGGCCTTTCTGGAAGATTTGCGCGCGAAATTGCAGTCGCAGTTTTCAGACGAAGCCGGCGCGCTGAAATGGAATCTCGATCCTGGTGACGCGCAGGTCGAGATCGATCCGCAGATGATGCAGCAGGCGTTCCTGGAATTTTTCAGCAACGCCTTCCAACACCATCGGGGCACGGGCACGATTGAGGTGAAGGCGGAATGTTCTGGAGAAGATTTTCTCTTCACCCTGCGCGAACCAAAAACGCAATTTGATGCTTCGACCGAGAATTGGGGCCGCGAACCTTTCGGGAAAATTACGCATGGACATTATGGCCTTGGACTTCATCGAGCGCGTTCTATCATCGAGGCTCATCGTGGCTCCTACGACGCGCATTTCGATTCGGCTTCGTCTTCGCTCGTTACGAAGGTGGCTTTGCCGATTCTCGCCTAACGAGTCTTCTCACCCGGCCGCTTTCGCGATCTCACGGCCTGGATCGCCATGACCGATCTGCCCAGAATTTTGATCATTGATGATGAGCGGCCGATCCTGCTCACCCTCGAAGCGCTGCTCACGCGTCACGGTTATCAGGTCGAAACCGCCAGCACGGCGGCGCAGGGTTTGAAGCTGCTGAAAAATAAAACGGCCGCGGTGCTTCTGCTCGATTTGCAATTACCGGACGCGGAAGGACTCGAAATGCTCGAGCAGATCAGGCGCGACCATCCCGGAACGCAAGTCATCATCCTGACCGCGCACGATTCGCTCAACAACGCGATCGAATCGATCAAGCGCGGCGCCTATCATTTCATCAGCAAGCCCTACGCGGCGGAGGAATTGCTTAGCCTGATCGAGAAAGCGATCGAGAAACAATCGCTTCTGCGCGAGACGGAACAACTGCGCGAACGGACGCAGCAATTGGAAAAGCGCCTCGAAATTGCGGAGACGAAGCTGGCGCCCGTCTTCAAGAGCAAATCGATGCAGGAGATTCACGAATTAATCGACGCGATGGCGCCGTCGGAAGCGAACGTGCTCATCACCGGCGAAAGCGGCGTGGGCAAGGAAGTGATCGCGAACGTGATCCACAGCCGCAGCCGGCGCGCGGCCAAAGCCGATGGTGAAACTGAATTGCGCGGCGTTTCCGCAGACGATGATCGAATCGGAATTGTTCGGTTACGTGAAAGGCGCATTCACCGGCGCGACGAATGATTTTCCTGGAATGATCGCGGAAGCGGAGGGCGGCACGCTTTTTCTCGATGAGATTTCCGAGATGCCGGCGGAACTGCAGACGCGTTTTTTGCGTGTGCTGCAGGAACGCGAATACCGCTCGTTAGGCAGCACCAAAACCATGAAGGCGGATTTCCGCCTCATCGCCGCGACCAATCGGCCGGTGGCGCAGGCGCTGGCGGATGGTCGATTGCGCGACGATCTCTATTACCGCATCAACACTTTCCAGATCGAAGTTCCACCGCTGCGCCAACGCCGGGAAGACATCCCGCCCTTGGTCAGTTCGTTTGTGAAACGGTTCGCGCAACAAATGGGAAAGCCGGAACCGGAAATCGCGGCGGAAGCGTTTCAGAAATTGCTCGACTACACCTGGCGGGGAAACGTGCGCGAACTGCAAAACGCGATCGAGTACGCGGTTGTGCTCGCGCGGCACGGTGAGATCGGGATCAAGGAACTGCCGGCGGAAGTGCAGTTACCAGCGGTCCTGCAAACGACCACGCCTGCGGCAACCAACAACGGTGGCGCCTGGTAAATCTGGACGACCTCGAACGCAACGCCATCATCCAGGCCCTGGCGCAAACGCATGGTAACAAAAAGAAAGCGGCGCAACTGCTCGGGATCCAGCGCCCGACGCTTTATAACAAGATGAAGCGTTATGCGATTGAGCTGTGACGAATTTGAATTGAACGGAAGCCTGCCCTGCCGGATCAATCGAATGAATGTCGCGTCATCTCGATAAGGTCCTCGCTCATGCGGAACGGCAGCTCGCCCCCGCGGGCAGCGCGAGCCCGACCGAGGTCCTGCCGCTCTACAAAAAATTTCTCCGCATCGAGGAACACCGGTTGCGCCTGAAACATCAGGCGGGCGGGGGCGGTCGTGAGATTTGCGCGCGACGGCGCGATCTGGTCGATGTCCTTCTTCAGCACGTCTACGCCGCCGCCGACGGTTTCGCGCGTAAACAGAAAACGGTCGCGCCCACCCCGCTGGCCTTGATTGCGCTGGGTGGTTACGGTCGCGGCGAATTGAATCCGTGCAGTGACGTGGACGTGATGTTTCTGCACACCAACAATCGCGAAGCTGTTTCGCCCTACGCCGCCTACGTCATCGAGCAGGTCCTCTATTTTCTCTGGGACATCGGCTTCAAGGTCGGCCATTCCACGCGTTCGGTGAAAGGCGCGATTGTGCAGGCGAACAAAGACATGCTGACAAAAACCGCCATGCTCGAGGCGCGTTATCTGGCCGGCGATCGCGATGTGGCGGCGATGTTTCGCAAACGTTTCCGCGCGAAATGCGTCGCCGGTTTCGAGCGCGAGTACGTTGAACTGCGCATGCAGGACCAGGCCGCCCGGCACCGGAAGTTCGGCAACAACGTTTACATGCAGGAGCCGAATGTGAAGAGCGGCTGCGGCGGATTGCGCGATTACCAAAACCTTCTTTGGATGACTTATTTCAAGGAGGGCGCTCTCACCACCAATCAGCTGGTGGGCAAGGATTGGCTTAGCGAAGCCGATCAGCGGCGCATCGAAGCCGCCTACGATTTTCTCCTGCGCGTGCGCACTGATCTGCATTACGCCACCGGCCGCGCCACCGATGTTTTGCATCTGAATTTGCAGGAGCAGATCGCGCAGCGCCTGCGCTACACACGCGATGATCGCGGGCTGCCGAGCGAAGTGCTGATGAAGGACTACTACGAGCACACCCGAAATATTTTTCGCGTCACGGAACGAATCACGGAGCAATTCGTGACCGGCCGCTCGACCAACGGCGCGCGCAGTCTGTTTGGATTTTTGCCGCGAGCGCGACCGAAGGAGGAGAAGATCGGCGAATTCGTCAATCGCGAGGGACAACTCTATCTCCCGGACACGAGCATCCTGCAAAAGGATCAAACCGCGCTCCTGCGCGTTTTTGAAACCGCGCAATTGCACTCGTTAGACCTGAGTCCGGAACTGGAGGACGACCTGGTGCGACAGCCGGAGTTGGTGACGAAAACATTTCGCTACGCCACCGCGCCGCGTGAAATCTTCAAGCGCATTCTCTCGCGCAAGGGCCAGGCAGCGGCCGCGCTGCGCATGATGCATCGGGTCGATTTCCTCGGTCGCTACATTCCCGAGTTCGGCTCGCTTACCTGTCTGGTGCAGCACGAATTTTTTCACCGTTACACCGCCGACGAACACACCCTCATGTGCATCGACAAGCTCGACGCGCTGCGCACGACCACCGATCCGAAGATGAAAGCCTATCGCGCGTTGTTCGAGAAAATCGACGATCCACTCGTCCTGTATCTCGCGCTCCTGCTGCATGACACGGGCAAGGGCATGGGCGCGCGGCCGCACGCGGAAGCGAGCGCGTTCTTCGCCCAACGCGTCGCCATCCGATTGCGTCTCACCTCTGAACAACGCAAGTCGCTCATTCTCCTGGTCGACAATCACCTCACCCTTTCGAACATTGCGCAGCAGCGAAACCTGGATGACCCGGAAACAGCGGTGGAATTCGGCGGCCTGGTGCGCGACCAGAAAAATCTCGATGCGCTCATGCTCGTGACCCTGGCCGATGGTCAGGCCACGAGCGCGGAAAAATGGTCGGACTGGAAGGAGTCGTTAGTCTGGCATCTCTATCACGCCACTTTGCAATACCTGACCAATCAGGCTGCGTTTTTCGCCGCGCGCAAAATCGAGCGCGAAATTTTGCGACAGGAAGTCCGGGCGCAGCTTCCGCCTGATTTTACCGGCGAAATCGAAACGCATTTCGATTACATGCCGGACAATTATTTTCGCGCCTTCTCGGTCAAGGAAATTGCGGCGCACGCCAGGTTGTTCCATCGGTTCCTGGAGAATCTTTATCTGCGACAGGAACCGCCGCTGGCGCCGGCACTGCAATGGGAACCGCAGCCGGAAGAGGGACACACGGTTGTTTCACTCTGCGGCTGGGATGTGCAGAAGCTTCTCCTCCGCATCGCCGGATCGTTTTCGATCATTCCGCTCAACATCCTGAGCGCCGACATTTACACGCGCGGTGACAACGTTGTCCTGGATATTCTGCGCGTGAGCGATCTGGACGGACGCGCGGTTAGCGATGCAGAAGTTTTTGCGCGCGTAGAAGCCACCTTGCACGCGGCTGCGTCGGATTTGAATTTCGATTTTCGTCCGCTGCTGGAGGAAACGCGGCGCAAAATCAAACATTCCAAACGCGTCGGCGAGGAATTCCCAACCTCGATTGCGATCGACAACAAAACGCATCCGCGCTTCACCCTCGTGCAAATCCAGACGCCGGACCGGTTCGGCTTGCTCTATGAATTGCTTTGCGCGCTCGGCGAGGAAGGCGTCGCGATTGCGTTGTCGCGCGTCAGCACGGAAAAGGGCGCTGCCATCGATACGTTTTACGTGGTTGATGCAAACACGCGGGCGAAAATTACCGAATCGTGGCGCATCGAGGCCTTGCAGAAACGGTTGCAAGCCGCCGCCGTTGGTTAAGGTTCGCCGCCAACTGCACGCCTAACGAATGAATGTCCTGATCCTTGCCGCCGGCTACGCCACCCGTCTCTATCCGCTCACTTTAACCAAAGCGAAACCGCTGCTCGAAGTCGCGGGCAAACCGATGCTCGAATGGGTGCTGGATAATCTCGCGCCGGTCACCGAGATCGAGAATGTCTACATCGTCACGAACAACAAATTCGCCGCGGATTTCCAGGACTGGGCGGTTGGATATCAGAAGCGGCATCCGCGGCAGTCATTCAAAATCATCAACGATGGTTCCAACGATGATTCGGATAAGCTCGGCGCGATCGGCGACATCAATCTTGCACTCGTTAGGGAAAATCTGGCCAACGACGACCTGATCGTGGTCGCGGGTGACAATCTTTTCAGCGAACCGCTGACCGATTTCGTGCAAGCCGCGCGCGGATCCGAAGCGACGCTGGCGACCTATGATGTTGGCGACCTGGAAGCGATCAAGAAATACAGCGCCATCACCACAGACGCGAACGGCATGCTGACTTCGTTCGAAGAAAAGCCGGCCGCACCGCGAAGCACATTGACTGGCATCGCTCTTTATTATTTTTCGCGCGCCATCATTCCGCTTTTCACCACTTACATTGCGGCGGGAAATAATCCGGACCAACCGGGTCGATTCATTCAGTGGCTCTACCAGCGCAAGCCGGTCAAGACTCACCAGATCAAGGGCACCTGGTTCGATATCGGGAGCAAAGAAACGCTGGAGGAAGCGAACGTCCTTTTCCGAAAATTCGTTCGTTAGGCGATTATTTCTTTCGCCCTTCGTCGAACTCGATCAAATCGAAATAGGTTTTGATATCCCGGCGATCCGCGCCGCCGGCTTCTTTCAGGAAATGGAGGAAGCGCGCTTTTTTCGCCGCGGTGTCGGGATGACGTGAGATCATGGCCTCGTTCCATTCCTCGATCGCTTCCGGCGAATGTTTCGCGCCGTTTTCTTCGATCCACTGCAGGATGGCGTCATCATTCTCGAGACGATGCGCCGCTTCTTCGAACGCGTCCGGATTCAACTTCAGAAAGGCGAGCAAATGCTTGTCGAAGCCGACCGTTTTGTAGTTGTAGCCGTTGAGCAATCCCTTGCGATGCAGCTTCGCCTTGTCGATCAGACGCGGCAGATGCACGTAACCGCCGAGGCGATCGTAAGGACTGCGCGGAAACTTTTTGCGCATTCAGCCCGAGGGCCGCTTACGTAGCGGGAAGCGGCGGCGTCACTCGGGGCAAAAGATCTTTCGACTCGGTCTTCTCAGGCGTGGCCGTTTGCGGGGGCAATAATTCGGCCTGCGCCAAACCGCCGCTGCCGATGACGAGTTGGCCGGTAAAGATTCCGCCTTTCTCCACCGAGATCGCCCTGGCCGTGACGTGGCCGTCGAGGGACGCGTTGCGGTGAATCACCACCACGCCTTCGGCAATGATTTCGCCGGTCATGTGGCCGCGAATCTCGATGCTCTTGGCGCGAACGCGTCGGAAAAATTGCACGACGGATTTTCGCTCGATTAAAATGCGCTCGGCCGAAACGCGGCCTGGAATTTTTCCACTCCAGTTGATCGTGGCCGTACCGGTGCAATGCAAATCGCCGCGCAATTTTCCTTCGATGAGCGCGGCGCAACAAGTGACGTGGCTGCTGCTCAAATCGCCTTTCGCAGTGACGTGCACTTCGCCGTGCGTCCGAATGATGCGACTAAAACTCGTGCTGACCTTGTAATCGCGCAGATCAAGATGCGCGCTGCACTTGCGACAGGTGGTGGAATTGGCCGCGGAACTGATTTCCTGCCGCGTCTTGCACTCGAAACATTCGACCACCGAACTGCGTTGCGGTTTCCAAAAACCTTCGATCTTGTTCAGAAGCGAAGGCTCCTCGCGCGCAGGCGCAGGCGGAGCCGCCGGAACTTCGCGCGGCGCGCGCAGTTTTATCTGGGTTTGCTTCGGCGTGGATGGAGCAAAAGCGCTGCCGCACTGCCGGCACATCGTGCTCTTGATGGCAGCGTACTCCATCTGCTGAAAGCCGCAGTGTGGACATTCCACACTGAGCTTGGCAGGGCCGGGCTTTCCCACTGGGCGCTAAAGCTGAGCTACTCGATTGATTAGCGTCCGCCGAAAGCGGCTTTCACGGGCGAGGCCGACTCATCATTGCGCACGATTTCCGGGCGCGAATTGGAGCTGACCTTGGCCGCGCCGGCGCTGGTCACCTCGGACTTGCCGATGAAGGTGGCGCCTTCCTCGATGACGAGACGCGCGGCTTTCAGATCGCCCTGCAAGGTGCAGCGCGACTTCAGCTCGCAACGTTCAGCCACCGTGATGTTGCCCTGGACTTTACCGAAAACCGTAATCGACTTGGTCTTGATTTCGCCGTGAATGTCCGCGTTTTCGCCGATCGTCAGAACGCCATCGGAGTGGATCTCGCCTTCCACTTTGCCGTCAATCAGGAGTTCTTTTTGGAATTTGATCGAGCCTTTGATTTCAACGTCGCTCGAGAGGATGTCTTTGCCAGAATGTTCTGCCATAATTCTTTGGTGATCGCTTATTGTTGGAGGTGATGTTCGTGGTTCTTCGCGGTAAGCGAGACCGTTGTTTTCATCAGCGCCCGCGCTCAACGATCCTTCTCCGATCGACGACAGGGGCTTCTGCGGGATGAATTTCTTCAACACGCCGCATTATTGAAACGCCTTGCGCGTTTGTCAAACGGCTTACGAGGGAAAACCGTAATTAACACTCGACTTTTCCTCCGGAGTCAATCATTCCCCGCCGAGAAATGGTGAAATCGCATGGGCCCACCAGGATTCGAACCTGGGACCAAGGGATTATGAGTCCCCTGCTCTAACCGCTGAGCTATAGGCCCGTGGCGATGGCCTGACTAAATCACACAACGCCTCCGATGACCAACAACGAACTCTTTCGCTTCGCGCGCGATCACTCGTTAGGCGAAAGCGCCGGCAGCAATTCGTTCCGCACCGCGATGAACTGGCGGGCGCGAAACGGATTGCCCGGCAGCCATTTTGAATCGGTGCGAATCGTGCCCGTCTGCGCGTAGACAACTGTGTAATCGGGCAGCGCCGGCGCGTCGCCGATGTCGAAAATGATGTCGGGCCGCGGAATGTGGCAATCGCGTTCCAATTCATCGCGATGCGCGAAATAGTAATCGTAGTTAAGCTGCAACCCGCCGGCAGTTCGATCGAGATGCGCCAGCGCCGGACACGAACTGAAACGCCGATCCACCAGGCCGCGCCGATCAAGAATCTCGACCTCACCGAAATTCTGACCGACGACGTAGTAGGCCACCATCCCGAGTTGGGCGCTCATTATTCGCACCGGTTCGTTGTCCGATTTGGCCGCGCGCAGTTGCCTAACGAGTGCATCGAGATGTTGCACGGTCGGGATGTCGCGCAGGTTCGGACGATTGGCGCGTTCGAACCAGGTGAAGTCGCTGCGCGTGCGCCGCGCGTCGCGTACGGCTCGGGGGTGACTGAACTCCAAATTGGCACCGCGGTTGAATCGCGCGCCGCCAGGAAATAAATGGCGCTCAATTGCCCGAGCACGATAACCGCGGCGCCAACACGAGCCGATGTTAACGACCAACGCGACAACGCGAACGCCACAAACAACGCCGCCAGCGGGAACAGCGGAACAAAGAAACGTCCCGCTTCCATCCAGTCGCCGCCCGCCAGCAGGACAAACGCGCCGGAGCTGATCAGAAACAGCAGAGCAAAAATCAGATATGGATTTTTTTCGCGCCACGCACGCACCGCGCCTGTGACCGCCACGATCACGAAAAGCAAAACACCGGGCTGGAAGAGAATATGTTTCCGATAGTAGCGCAGTCCGACCGCAAACGTGTGCATTGAGAGGCTACCGGATTTCGCGCTGACCGGCTGGGGAAACAGGCTGCCGAACGTGTGCCAGCGCCAATGGAAGATCGCCGCCACCAAAAAAACGGCGATGAACGCGAGGACGAAAACTCTCCGCACCGGTTCGCGTTTCCAAATCGCCAGCGTCACCGCGCCCGCCAGCATGCTAAACAAAACCAGGGGTTGCTCTGGCCTAACGAGTAGAAACAACAGCATTACAAACGCGATCCAGATCAATCGCGCGCTGAACAACCTCTCGTTAGGCGTGGCCACGTAGTCGCCGAAGAGCAGGACAATCCAGACCGCCAGCAGCGCGCACAGCGTTGCTTCCATTCCACCGAAACTCCAGTAGGCGAAGTAGGCCGAGCTCGCCGTGAGCAAACCGGCCGGCATGGCCAATCGCCGGTCAATCCGCGCCGCCAGCCGTTGCACCAGCAGCACCGCCGCGACGCCAAACACCATCGCGGACAACCGCCCCAGAACAATCATGTTGATCCCGCTCAGGCGATGCGCCGCCGCCAGGATCAAGGCGTGCAGCAAGGTCGAGCTCTGCTCGATGGCGACGCCGTTGTAATTCATCACTTTCCCGAAACGCGACAGGCACAGTGCGACCCAATACCCGATGTGCGCGTCGTCGCGGCCGCCGGATGGGAAAAACACGACGCCGATCGCGAGCAACAGGAGCGGTGCGATGGAGCAAAGCGCGACGCGGCGAAGCGCGACCATGCGCGCAGAGTATTCAGTCGCTCGCGGAAGTCGATTGTGTCTTGCACGGCGCGCGCACTTATGCGCGTATCTCTGCATGGCTCCGGCTCGCGCCGATCTCTCGCTCGCGGTTGTCTGCCCGATGGCGAACGAAGCCGCCACCGCGGTTCAGTTCGTGCACGAAGTCTTGGAAAACTGCCGCGGCTTTCGCCAAACGAAGATGCTCGTCGTGCTCGATAACGTCAGCCGGGACAACACGCGACAACTCATGGAAGAACTGGCCAAAACCACGCCGGAAGTCGAAGTCATCTGGGCTCCGGAAAATCGCGGCATCGCCGATGCCTACGTCCGCGGTCATGGCGAAGCGCTGGCGCGCGGTGCCGACTGGATTCTTGAAATCGACGCCGGCTTTTCCCATCAACCTGCTGACATTCCCCTGTTGTTGGCCAAGATCGATCAGGGTTGCGATTGCGTCTTCGGCACGCGCTTTTCCCATGGCGGTAGTTCCACGGAGAGTTCGCTCGGTCATTCCATCGTCAGCCGCGGCGGCACCTGCCTAACGAATCTTCTTCTGGGCACCAGGTTGCACGACATGACGAGCGGTTTTCAGCTTTTCTCCCGCGCGGCGCTCGACATGATCTTGCGTCGCGGCATCCATTCGCGCGGCCCGTTTTTCCAAACCGAAATGAAAGTTTACTGTCGCCGGCTGCGTTTCGCGGAAGTTCCGATTCAATATAGTTCCGCCAGTCATCATGTCGGACGAAAAGCAATCAGCGATGCCCTGACCAATCTCGGCCGGCTTTTCAGTTTGCGTTTGCGCGGCCAGGTCTAACGAGTGCTTATGAATCATCGCACCTGCATTGTTGTTACCACCATCAACAAAGGCGATGTGCTCGATGGTTACTGCCGCCAGATCGAGGCGGAAGGAATGCGCGAACGTGTGCGCATCATTGTTATTCCCGATCGGAAAACGCCTAACGAACTGTATTCCCTCTGCGGCGGGCTCAGTGCGAGCGGCTTCGATGTGCGTTGTCCGACGATTGAAGAGCAGGACAGCTACCTGAAGAAATTCCCCAAGCTCGCCCCGCTCATTCCCTACGATTCCGAGAACCGCCGCAACGTCGGTTACCTCATGGCGCTCGAGTCCGGCTACGAAGTGTTGTTATCGATCGATGACGATAACTACTGCCTGGGCGAAACCTTCACCACCTGCGGCCTTGTTTGCGGCGAGAAGCTAACCCTGCCCGCTGCTCACAGCGATAATGGCTGGATCAACTTCTGCGACATGCTTGAGCTTCAACCTAACTCTCGCGTTTTTCCGCGCGGTTATCCTTATGCCCGGCGTACGCAGAATCCTGCCATTACCTACTCGAACGAAACCGGGCGCGTCCGCATGAACGTTGGACTTTGGCTGGCTGAGCCTGATCTGGATGCCATCACCTGGCTGGCTGCGCCCGTGCGCGCGCAGCGTTTCACGGCCGAGTCCTGTTTGCTCGGCCAGAACACCTGGAGCCCGATCAACACACAAAACACCGCGCTGCATCGCGACCTCATCGTTAGCTACTATTGCGTGCGCATGGGTTATCCGCTGGCCGGCATGCCGATCGACCGCTTCGGCGACATCTTCAGCGGTTACCTTTCGCAAGCCTGCATTCGCCATCTCGGCGATCGCATCCGCGTCGGCACACCTATTGCCGACCACAGGCGCAACTCGCATAACTATCTCCGCGATCTCGCGGGAGAATTCGGCGGCATCCAGGTCCTGGAGCCTTTTATTGAATGGCTGCACGACGCGAAGCTGGAAGGTTCAAGCTACGCCGAGACCTATCTCGCCCTGGCCGATGCCATCGACACGCAAGTCCCGCATTTCACCGGCCCCATCTGGTCCGACGCAACCCGCGGTTTCTTCTCCCAGATGACTAACTGCATGCGTCAATGGGTCGATGCCTGCCGCGCCATTGGTTAAAGGCTCGCATTGTCGAACCACTCGTTAGGTATGAGCCATTCCAGGTTGCCGCTCGGCGTAAAGTTTATGGTCGGCTTCTTCGCCTTCGGCGCGCTGATGTGTTCGCTGACCGTCTTTCTCCTGCTTTTCCCAAACACAACCCTGAGCTTTCTCTGGCGGTTGAATCCGGAGGCGCAAACTGCGTTTCACGCCATGGGAGGCTGGGCCATTCTTCTCATGCTCGCCGTCGGAGTCGCCTGCGCCACGGCCGCGGTTGGACTTGGCCGGCGTCGCGCATGGGGCCGCGCCACCGCCATTGTCATCCTGCTCATCAATTCGTTAGGCGACATCGCCGGCGCTCTTGCTCGTCATGATTATCGCCAGTTGATTGGCCTCCCCATCGCCGCGGTCATGATTGCGTATCTCTGCTCCCGGCGGGTGCGCGCGTCCTTTGCGCAGGAAAACTGAGGCTCAAGAAAAAGGGCTTCAGCTTGCTTGACCTTCTCCAGTGTGGGTCCCTATGATGCGCCCGCTGGAACATACCGAAAGAAAAATTCATGGCTCTGCTACCACGCCAAAAAAAGAGAACAGAAGTCTTCGTCTGCGATAACTGCGGTTTGCGCAAACGTCTGTCGAGCGACGAACGTCACTGGTGCGAAAATTGCACGCACGGTTCACCGATCGAAATGCGCCGCGCCAACGACAAGCGGCTCAACTTCGGCCGCAGCCAACCGCCGGAAAAGGCGCCCGCACCAACGCGTTCCTGGTAGATTGGCCGATTACTCGTTAGGCCGCGCCCCGCGCTAGGCCGGGAAATCATCGCCCCATTTTTCTCGCAGACAATGGCGCGCCACCGCCGCTTCCCGCCAATGCTCGCAGTATTCCAGGCAGTCGACGGCGAGCGCACCCATGACGCGGCGCAGCTCATCCCCGGGCTGCGCATAACTTAGATCCGATGAGCCGAGCGCGAAGGCCAGCGCTTCATCCACCGGAATAGTCAGCCAATAACGCTCCTCCATTCCATTCATGATGATTGGGAATCGTGCCTGCGCCCGGGATTGGTTCCATTCCGCGCGATTTCCCGGAGGGCCCGCGAGCCCCTCGCTTAGGAAGCGTGTTTCAGCGCGCTGCGCAGCTCGTGAAAATCCACCGGCTTGGTCAGGTGAAAATCGAAGCCCGCCTGTTTGCTGAATTGCGCATCCTGCTCGGTGATGAATCCGGTCAGCGCGATCGCTTTCATCGCCGGATGTTTTTTCTTCGCTTCCGTCGCCAGGGAATAACCGCTGCCGTCCGGCAGGCCGATGTCGCTCAAGAGCACATCGAATTGGCTCTCGTTCAACCGCGCCAGCGCCTCCCCGGCGCAATCCGCTACCACCACCTTGTGCCCGCTGTGCTCGAGCAGCCTGGCGACGATCTTGCGTGAGTCGAGGTGGTCCTCGACGAAAAGAATCCGCAAGACGCCGTTGGATACTGAAGTCTCCACACTCATGGTTTTGTCTTTCTCGCTCGTTCCAGCACGAGGCAGACATGTTCACTGTTTTCTGGCCGCGCGCAAATCGCTCGCACAACCGTGACCGATTTGCCATCCTCCTGAGCTTCCAACCAACCCGCCCACCATCATGAAAAAACTCGCCGCCTCCCTGATTGTCGCAACTGCCGCTGTCATTGCCCTGCCCGCTCATGCCGCTCCGGATGACGCCACCAAGGATGTTTTTCGGAAACTGATCCAGGCCACCGTCATGAACGACTACGACGCCTTTGTCGAACCAGCCGACGCCACCCTGAAAGCCGCTATAACCAAGCAGATGCTGGAAGGTGTCAGCCAGCAGATGGCGCCGCGCATGAAACCGGGCTTCGATTCCTACTACATGGGCGAGTTAAACCAGCAAGGCTGCAAGGTTCACCTCTGGCGGCTGCAGTTCAAGGACGGCGGCGACGATGTCCTGGCCACGCTGAGTATCAAGGACGGCAAAGCCGCCGGCTTTTTCTTAAAGTAGTTTAGCCGCCTGAGTACCTAACGAGTCGTAGATGGGAACCAACGCGACCCGGTTAATGGTACATACGCCGGCGGAGCTGTGCGCCTTGCTGCAAAGCCGGGAAGCTTACGAACAACAAATTGGCCTGAAGGCGGCTGATGGTTTGCGAGAATTTCTCATCAGCCCGGACACCTCGGCGGAGTTCATCGCACGGATAAAGAGCAACCCGCCGCCCGATCCGTGGAAGGACGGTTTCGGCGTCCTTCACCTCGCGGACAATATCGTGATTGGATTCGGTGGCTTTACCGGACCGCCGGGCGGCGATGGAATGGTAGAACTAGCCTACGGCATTGCTCCCGCCTACCAGGGTCGCGGCTACGCGACCGAAACAGCCAGAGCTCTTATGGAATATGCCATGGCCGATAAGCGCGTCCGGAACATTCGTGCTCACACTCTGCCCGAACACAGTGCCTCGACCCGCGTGCTGGAGAAATGCGGCTTTAAGTTCGTCAAAGAACTAACCCATCCGGTAGATGGCCTTGTCTGGCGCTGGGAAATCGCCGTTGGAACCCATGAGTCGTCGTAGATCGCGGAGAGCGCAGAGCAAAGCCGGGCGCGCGAAACAAGCAGCGCTTTTGCCCGAATGCGTTAACGTGAACGCCAATGAATTTTCTCCGCTCGCTCGTCCAGAAGTTTGCCGGCAAACCGGTTGATTGGGACGAACTCGAAGAATCGCTCATTCGCGCCGATCTCGGTGTGCCCATGAGCTTGCGCATCGTGGAAGCGCTGCAACAACGCGCCACCACGCAGACCATCACCGCCAACGATATCGCCGAAGTAGCGCGTGATGAAATTGGGCGCGTCCTGCCGATCGCGCCGCCGCCGATTCGTCCTTTGCCCGCCGGGCCCAAGGTCATCCTGATTGTAGGTGTTAACGGCACCGGCAAGACAACTTCCACCGCCAAGCTGGCGCATTACTTCAAGCGCAACCGTCACACCGTACTCCTGGCCGCCGCCGATACCTTTCGCGCCGCCGCCATCGAGCAGCTAGGCATCTGGGCCGAACGCATCGGCGTCGAGATGATCAAAGGTCAATATAACGCCGACCCGGCCGCGCTTTGTTACGATGCCTACCAGGCGGCGGACAAAAAAGACATCGAGTTTCTCCTTTGCGACACCGCCGGACGTTTGCATACCAAGACAAACCTGATGGCCGAGCTGGACAAGGTGAAACGCAGCCTCGCCAAGCATGATGATAAGGCGCCGCATGAGACCTTCCTCGTAGTTGATGCTACTACTGGCAGCAATGCCTTATCGCAGGCACGCGAGTTTCACCAGGCCATTGGTCTTACCGGTCTTATCGTGACCAAGCTCGACGGCAGCGGCAAAGGCGGCGTAGTCATAGCCATTCAAAACGAGCTCGGTATACCTACCCGCTTTGTCGGCACGGGTGAGAAGCTGGAAGATCTGGCGCCCTTTGATGGGCGCGATTTCATCGCGAAGATGGTCTAAGGCTCTTACCCACCAGAGAATGTCATAACTTATGGCTAGAACCTAAGCTCAGTCGCGTTCCTTACGCGACGTTGACTGTCTCGGAGAAAAGTGAACGCGTCAGGAAGGCGTTAGCTGATCGCCCCGCTGGCAGGCGTGGACAAGGAGTGATTCATGACCGTTACACAAAAAAACAGAGTGTGGGAGTAATTCGGGGTCTTGGGCCCAACGAGACAGAGATAACCACGGAAACGCGCGCGGGGGGACCAACCGGGTTGGCGAACAACATAGGTCACATCATCAAGTCGCCGCCGTTGATGTCGAAGGACGCGCCGGTGATGTAACCGGCGGCCTCGGAGGCGGCGAAGCAAATCAAATCGGCGACTTCGAGGGCGGTGCCGAGGCGCGGCACGGGATAGCTCGCGGCCAGACCTTCGAGTAACTCGTCCGAGGCATGCTCGCGTGTCAGCTCGGTATCGATCATGCCGGGGCAGACGGCGTTCACAGTGATGCCGAACTTGCCGAGCTCCTTCGCGGCCGCGCGCGTCAGTCCGAGGAGTCCGGCCTTCGATGCCGTGTAGTGCGCACCGCCGAGCGTGCTTACCATCCGGCCGGCCGTGGACGAGATATTAATGATGCGGCCGTAGTGCTGAGCGCGCATTGCCGGAAGAACAGCTTTCGTCATCAAGAACGGCGCGGTCAGGTTGACCTCGATCACTCTGCGCCATTCCTCGGCCGTGAGATCGGGAAAGCGTGTCGACAGCGGAAGCGCGGCGTTGTTAACCAGGATATCGATCCGCCCGAAACGTTCGAGCGTGCGGCGCGCGATCTCGTCGGGGACACCGTCCGCGGCGACGTCGCCCGGCACGGCGAAGGCACGCTCACCGATTTCCTTCGCCAGCTCCTCGGCGCGCTCGCGGTTGCGGACGTTCACCGCGACCGAAGCGCCGCGCTCGTGCAGGCGCGCTGCGGCCGCCCGTCCGAGGCCGCGCGACGCACCGGTGACGACAGCGACGCGTCCGGCAAAATCAGCGTTTTCCATCAGGCGCTGGATGTAACAGAACTAGCATAGAGGCGAGACTAGAAAGAGAGCGATGCCGCTTAGCTATATTAAAGAACACAAGCAGCTGTACTAGCCCGAAGCCGGCCGCGGCGGCCAGGACGTAGCCTACTCGTCCCCAGAAGTAGAGCTGTAAC
>CAVULI010000004.1:0-19917 GCA_963742295.1 uncultured Verrucomicrobiae bacterium | reverse complement strand
CTTCGGAGTGTAGGAGCGCGTCTTGTTCAGGATCACCGACACGTTATCGCGCTGCGAGGTGAGTGCTTCGAAACCGCGCTTGACCGCATCGCGGCCGTTCTTCTCCGCTTCGACGACGAGCAGGACCTTGTCCATGAATCCCGCCATTCCGATGGTCGGACTCGTTTGCCCCAACGGCGGCATGTCGAAAATGATGTAATCAAAATCGCTCGCCTTGAGGTTCGGCATCATCTCGAAGAATTTCTTCAAACCCAGTTGCGCCGGTCCGTCGTTCGGCTGCGCCACTTTCGCGAGGTAAAGATTCTCCGCCGCGGCCTCGTTCTTGGCTTCGTCCTCCAGCGCATTGCTCAGCGAGATGGCAGGTTTGCCTTTGAAGAACGGATGCGTTTCATCCGGCCCGAGATGGCCATCGACCAGCAACACCTTGCCTTCGCCCATTTCGGAAAGGGCCGCCGCCAGTCCGGTCGCGAGGGTCGATGACCCACTGCCTTCGGAAAAACTGGTTACGCCGACCAGCTTCGGCTTGTGCGTCATGCGATTGAGTTCGAAGTAAAGTCCGAGCCGATCGCGAATCGCCACCGCGTAGGGCCGAATGAAATGGTCGGGCTCCCACGGCGCGATCTTGCCGTTCGCTTCCGTTCCGTTAGCGGCTCCGTTGCTGCCGGCAGTTGCTCCCTTGTCCTTCTTGCCTTTTCTGGTGAGGAAAAAACGCGCCTTTCGTTTGGCGGCATTGTAGGGAATGGCGAGGAGCAGCGGCGAGCCGAGACGACGCTCCAATTCCAGCGGCCGCTTCACGCTGGTGTTGATGAACAGCTCGCTCAGAAGCACAAGCGCCGTGACCAGACCGAGCCCGCCACCGGCCAGAGCGAGAGCGGTCTTGTCTCGTTTACCGTAAACCCGCCGCGGCGGCGTCGGGCGTTGCACGGCACTAATGTTCGGGATTTTGCTCGGGTCGAGCGTTTCGTCGATGCGCGCTTTTTCGACCGTGGTCCTGAAATACTTGTATTGGTTGACCTGCAACTCCTGCGTTCGCTCGAGATCGGCGATTTGCGAGCCAACTTCGGAGAGTTCGTTCACACGGGCGCGCACATTTTTCTGACGATTCTTCAGCGCGTCGAGTTTGAATTCCAATCCGGCCAGCCTGCTCCGCTCCCCGGCCAGGGTCAGTGGCTGCGGCGCATCCTTGTCCTTGGTCGCAGTCAGGTCGGGAAACTTCTTTTCCATTTCCCCGCGCTTCACTTCCAGTTTCTGAATCTCCGCTTGGTGAAGTTTCACAAAACTGTTTTCAGCGGTGTAGCGTTGCAGCAGGTCGAGTTCACCCTGACGCAGATTGCTCAGCTTGGTCACCAGGGCCTGGTAAGACTGAATGTCGGCGCTTGAAGCCACGCCGATTTTTTCCTTTTCGCCCGCCGCACCTCCCTGCTCCATTAAACCGATGCGAGCCTTCTGTTCCGCGATTTCATCTTCCGTGTTGTGAATGGCATCATCGAGTTTAACGAGATTCGCACTCAAGGCCGCGTAGCTGTCCGTCAGGGAAATGATGCCCGCTTTCGCCTTTAAAGCGCGCAACGCATCCTCGGTTTCCGTCAGGCGCGCTTTTACCTGGTCGGTCTGTTGCGTGACGAAATCGAAGGCTCCGGCGGAGCGGTGCACTTCGAGGTGCTTGTTGAAGTAACGCGTGACCAGCTCACTCAAAACGAGCGTGGCCAGTTCCGGATCGCGATTCGTGTAGGAGACGAAGATGATGTTTCCGGCACCGACGACCTTGAGCCCACCGGTAATGCTTCCGGCGGCGTCTGTCTTCGCGCTCGCGTCCGCGCCAGGTATGAGACGCTTCACCCCAATCGCGTCCACCACATCCATGGCCAGATCCCAGCTGGTCAGGATTTCAACTTCCGCATTCAGAATGGTATCGGGCATTTTCGGCCCACTGCCGGCGTCGGGATCAACCGGATTGCGTTCAATCACATAGCGCACCAGGAGCTTGGCATTCGATTCGTAAACCGGCGCGTAAAGCGCAAAGACCAGCAGCGCGGCGCAAATTCCGAGGACGGCGCCGATCACGATCTTCCACTTGTGCTTGAAGAGCGCGTAGAAGATGTCCCCCGCGCTGAAGCTTGCTGATTGATGACTATCTGTCAGTAATTCAGGCATCTCGATTTGTTCGACTTTACATGCCTAATGCAGATGGGGATACAGCACAGTGCCTGCAAGGCGGTTGATGGTCAACGGCAGCCTGCGAACGACGGCTGCAGTGAGCGGAGTGGAAGGAGAAGAAGATTCCGGCAACCAAGCGGCGGTCGCGGGATCGAAACGAAAATAGCGCAGCATTTCCTCCTGTGCGCCTAACGAGAGCTTGAATCGGCGCAATCCGTCCTGGCCAACATCGGTGCGACCGAGATGGAGGGCTTCGCAACCGAGTTGCGCGCAATGCTTGATCCCTTCCCACATGAGCAAATTGTTCGGACGATGCTCCTGGTCGCGCTCATCCGACGCGCCGAATTTGAAGAGAGCCTGCCGGCCAAAATGAAAAAAGATCGCCGCCGCCACGGGGCGCCCGTCGCGGCGCGCCAGCGCTACAAAACCCAGATCGCGATTGATGATGTGTTTGAAGATGTTGCGGAAGAACCTCCACGGCTGTGGGGGAACACCGTGCCTTCTCCTTGTCCGACTGTGCAGAGCGTAGAATTGTTCAACCGCTTTTTCGTCCCGCGACATTTCCACGGAAAGTCCGCTCCGCTCCGCTTTGCGAAGGGCGCGCCGCGCGGCGCTATCCAAACCCTCGAACAACTCCTCCGGTGACCTGCGCAAATCGAGCCGGTGCGCGCAAAACGTCTTGTTAGGCGCGATGGCGGAGGCAGCGGCTGGCGTGGCGCGCAATTCAAAATATTTCCAGCGCCGTTCCCGGGCCAGATCACTCAGCGTCTCAACCATCAGACGATTGGACGACGGCTGAGCGAAAATCAATGGCGCGCAAAAATCGCTGAAAGGAAGCGAGACGCCGCGCCGTCCCGTTAGCGGACTGGCGACTTCCATCAGCGGCAGAAGCGCGTGCAGCGTTCCATTGGCGGCGAAACGCAAATAGTGCGGCACATGCCGATAGGTGTCGCATAGAACATTCGCCCAGGCGGTGCTGTGAAAAATGGTGGCCTCGGGATGTTCCGCCACCAGGCGGTCCCACTCACCGTCAGAACGTGGATCCATCAGAGTGTGTTCGAGCACAGGAGAAATGTGACTTATGGCGGCGCCCTTGAGCAACGCTGCGTTGCCGGTTAAACCAAGCACGGGAGGCTCAATCATGTTAGGCCGCACACTCCACCCGGGTCGACGCTTCCAAACGTTCCGCGACGAAATCGACCTGCGCTTCGGTCAACTCGGGATAGATCGGCAGCGACAAAAATTCCGATGAGGTCCGCTCCGAAACCGGAAAATCACCACGCGAATAGCCGAGCTTTTCATACGCCGGCTGCAGGTGCACCGGAACCGGATAATGGATGCCGCATCCAATCCCCTCGCCTTCCAGCGCGCGCATCACTTCATCGCGGTCCTGCACACGCACCGCATAGATATGATAGACGTGCTCGGTGTAGTCGGCCTTGCGCGGTGCAATCACTCCGACCGCCTGCGCCAATGCTCGGTCGTAGCGCGCGGCATGCGCACGACGCAAATCATTGCCGCGGGCGAGATGACGGAGTTTCACCCGCAAAACCGCCGCCTGGATTCCGTCCATCCGGCAATTCCATCCGACCATGGTGTGGTGATATTTCCGCACCTGTCCATGATCGCGAAGAATGCACAGTTTCTTGTGCAACTCCGGATCGTTCGTGACGATGGCGCCCGCTTCACCAAACGCGCCGAGATTTTTCCCCGGATAAAAACTGAAACAGCCGGCGGTGCCCATCGAACCGGCGGCGCGACCCTTGTATTTCGCACCGTGGGCCTGGGCGGCGTCTTCGATCACGACCAGTCCGCGTTCTCGCGCGAACTCGAGAATCGGATCCATATCGGCGCATTGTCCGAACAAGTGAACCGGCATGATCGCCTTCGTTCTGCTCGTGACCGCGCTGGCCAGTCGCGCCGCATCCATGGTGTAGGTCTGCTCGTCGATATCGACGAAGACCGGTGTGGCGCCGCAGTAGGTGATGGCTTCCGCCGTCGCCATGAACGTGCTCGGAACGGTAATGACTTCGTCGCCCGCTCCGATTCCGCAGGCGAGCAAGGTAAGCCAGAGTGCATCGGTGCCGTTGCCCACACCGATGGCGTGCTGTGTTTCACAAAAGGCAGCGAAATCTTTTTCGAAGGACGCGACAAAGGGCCCGCCGGCGAACGCGCCGGTGTCGATCACTTCGCCGATGGCGCGATCGAATTCGGCCCGCAACGGCGCATGCTGCGCCTGAAGATCTAGGAATGGTACCTTCACGTCGTGATTTGTTTGTCCTTCCGAAAGCCGAAAGAATGCCGCACCCAGTCGAAAATCACGTAGCTTTAGGCGACGCGTGAGATTGGCTGGATGGTTTTGGATTTCTGCCGCCCAAATTCCGGCGCGATTACGTCCCGTGACGGGGAGAAAGTCACAGGCGCCCCGTTTGATTTGAGGGAAAGACTGGCCGCTTCCAGGATGCGGACGAGTTCGACTCCTTCCTGGCCACCGGTCGCCGGCTTTTCGCCATTTTCGATGCAATCGACGAAGTGCTGGCAGAGCGAGCGCAGCGGTTCCTCCTGTTTGATGTGAGGAATGTAGCTATCGCCGTAGTGATAGGAAAAATGGAATTCGGCGAAGGTGTCGTAATGCGGCGGACGTTCGACCCGCACATCGTAAACCTTGATCTTCTCATGCGCCTGCAGGTCGTCATAAACGATCATGCGGCGCGTGCCGACGATCGTCATTTCGCGGACTTTGCGCGGCTCCAGCCAGCTACTTTGAATGGTGGCAAAACGTTTTTGGCCAAACGTCAGCGACATGTTGGTGACATCCTCGATGTTCGGCGTGACGTGCGCGTTGCCCTGGCAATTCACCGTCACGGGGAACTCGCCCAGGATGTGGAGGATGATGGAAATGTCGTGCGGCGCCAGGTCCCAGGCGACGTTGATGTCGTTCTGGAAGAGTCCCAGATTCAGCCGGCGTGAATTGATATAACGAATGTCGCCGATGTCGCCGGCCTGAACGATGTCGAAAATTTTTCGGACCGGGGCCGAATAAAGGAAGGTGTGGCCGACCATCAGGACGAGCCCCTTTCGTTTCGCAATGTCGATCAATTCCTCACACTCCGCCGAGGACGATGCCATCGGCTTCTCGACAAAGGTATGTTTGCCCGCAAGCAAGCTCGCTTTCGCCAGGGTGTAGTGCTGTTTAACCGGGGTGGCGATGACGACCGCATCGAGATCAAGACCGTTGAGGAAGTGCTGATGGTCGGTCATCCCTTCGATGTCCGGGTAAAGGGTGCGAAGGTGGTTCAGGCGACCGACATTGACGTCGCACATTGCTTTCACCGAGCAGTTGGGCACCGCCCTGAAATTGCGGACAAGATTTGGACCCCAGTAGCCGCAGCCGATCACCCCGACGGAAGTTGGCGAACTCATATTCCTTGAGACGTCTTGATGTTGGACCTGGCGGGGGGATGGCCGCCAAGACGAGGGCGGCGCGCCATGCTCTCCAGGGTCTGAGCAATCAGCGCCGGGAGTGTCTGCAAAATAATCTTCAGATCGAGCCACAGCGAAAGGTTCTTCGCGTAGTAAATATCCATCTCGATCATTTCGTTGAAAGTCGTCTTGTTCTTGCCATTGACCTGCCAGTAGCCGGTCAGGCCGGGCGCCGCGCTCACCCGTCCGCGCTGCCAGTCCGCGTAGCGCGAAAACTCGTGCACGGTGCAGGGTCGCGGACCGACCAGACTCATTTCGCCGCGGAGAACATTGAAAAGCTGCGGGAGCTCATCGAGACCGGTCGCGCGCAAGATTCGTCCCCACGGCAAAATCCGCGGATCGCCCGCGCCATCGAGCTTGGCCATCGGCACGCTGTCCCGCATCAAACGCTCCAAGTGCGCTTCGTGAACCTCGGTCTCGGCGCCGACTTTCATGCTGCGGAATTTGTAAATCATGAACCGGCGACCGCGAAAACCAACGCGCTCCTGCTGGTAGAAAATCGGGCCGGGCGACGACAGCCGGACCGCCAGCATCACCACCAGCATCAGTGGGAGCCACAAGGGCGAGGCGAGGATAATGAGCGTCAGATCGAGCAGGCGTTTCCACGTCGGTAAGGCTGCGCCGTCGCGCTCGGTTTCCACTCCCGGAAGGGCGGCGTCCACCACCATCGCACCATTCATCGTCAGCTCACCGTTTTGAGCTGCGTGTTCCTCCCGCCAAAGTTCCAGCACCGTGGAATGCAACAACTCGGATACCCGGTCGGTTGCGGACGATGTTTGCGGCCCGCGGCCATTCGATTCCGGACCCTCACCATTCGGCCTGCGAACAGAAGTTCCCTTTAGGGATGCTGGGTCGCCGTTGGTGGCGCGATTTGCACTGGCTCCCTTGCGGGGCGTGGAATATGGCATCGGGCTCGCCTTCCGAGATACGGCGGCGAGAGAAGAATTGCTCGGTGTCATCAATTAGAGGGTCGTCTGCGGCTCCTGAACTTAGGCGGCTATAAACCTTAGACTGACTAGAGATTCCTACAATTCTTTCCGCGACGTCAACTTAATCCTTTCGATTTATCGCGTGCAGCCCTCGCTTTCCTAAATTTCTATTTCGCCTAGGGGAAACACAACTTCTCTCAGGGGGATTCGCCATTATTCAGAAAGAGCCCGCCAGAACAAGCTTTTCCGTACAACTAAGAAAGCGCCATTGGGGCGGATAGCAAGCGACGAATCGCCCGCCGCCAGGTAACGATTGCGTAACGAAGGATTACTTTGGTTTAAGAGAGAGAACCGACGGCCGCGCCTTCGTCATGTCGGACGAGGATGCCGGCTGCATTGGGCCGGACGCTGATGGCCGAGCCGGGGGCCGAATCGCGCTGGACGAAATGAAAGCCGGTTTGGTTTTCGAATCCTTCCGGAGCTTTTTCGAGCTGATGTCCGATGGCCGCCGCCGAGCCGAGGAGGCCGATGATTAAGACAAGCGCGACGATCATACCCCGTATTGAGCAGCATTTATACCCATTGGCTTCCAAATTTCGGAACCGGTCGCGGTGTTTTTCCGAGGAGTCTCTTGGGGGGTGCTACCTAGCGCTGGAGCAAAAGCTGCTTGAAGCCGACCGATTGAAACCCTTACTAAACAGCCCGGCACCAGCCCAGGAACCGTTGAAAGAAATTCGCGCCCCTCGCACACAATAACGATAGAATCCGCCGAATGTTTCGTGCGACCCCCATGCCTCGGTTTCTCTGCCCCTTCGCCGTTGCGACACTAGCCGCGTTGGTGGCGAACTTGGCGTGGGCCAGGTCGCCGCTGACGGAAGTCGAGGATCCCGCCAATCAACATCCGGCTCCGGGCTCAACCGAAATCGCACGTGCCTATCCGGCAGATGTCAGTGACGGCAGCGCGATTCAATCCGGCGAGGAAATATCGTCGATCCCAAAAAAGTTTCAGTACGCCCTGCGCGTGAATCTTCGCTCGGTTTACGACGACAACATCTTCCTCATTAACGGCCAGCATGTCGGCGATTATTATCTGGCGATTGAGCCCGGGCTGACCCTTGGCTACGGCGATATCGTCGGCCCCGAACGCAATTCCATTCAATTCGATTACGCGCCGAGTTTTTTCTTCTACGCCGATCACTCGGATGAGAATGCGATCCAGCACGTCATGCGATTAAACGGCACGTATCACGTCGGCCATTGGAATCTGGGCCTCAGTCAGGACATTCAACTCTTGCAAGGGACAAATCCTCAAAACGCGTCAGGCACCGGGAATTCGAGCCCGGGAATCAATCTGGATACCGGCAGCCGAACTGACGAGAACATCTACACCACGAATGGCACGTTCAGTTACGACCTGACCGGAAAGACCTTCCTCAGCGGGGCGCTTCACTATTCGCGATACGACTACCCCGATGATCTGTTCGGGTCGCAGACAATCTCGGGCAACGTTTTCTTCAACTTCATTTACAGCCCGAAACTCACGATCGGCCTTGGTGGAACGGGCGGTTACGACTGGGTCGAAGGCAACAATCCGGATCAAAGCTTCGAGCAAATCAACGGCACGATATCCTACCAGGCGACGGGCAAAATTAGTTTGAATGGGTCAATCGGCGTCGAGTTCCGGCAATTCGATGGCAGTTCCAGCGGCTCGTACGTGTCGCCAGTTTATAATCTCAGCGCCAACTACCAGCCATTCGATGGAACAAGTATTTCTCTGACCGGAAGCCTCCGGACGGAGAATTCCGCCGTGCTTTCAGGCCAGAACTATTCACTCACGGACATTACCCTCAGCGTCCGCCAGCGGTTCCTGCAGCGCGTTTATCTTGGGTTCACCACTGGCTACGAGCACTCCAATTACTTTAGCACCACCACGGGCGCGGATGCCGGCCGCACCGATAACTACTACTTTGTCCAGCCGGCGATTGATGTCACAATTACCCGCTACTGGACGGCGGGCGTCTACTACCTGTATCGCGAAAGCGACAGCTCGTTAGACGCCTACAGTTTTAGTAACAATCAGTATGGCCTTCGCACTTCGCTTACTTTCTAGATTCGTTCTCGTTTGCATCGCTGGCACGCTGCTCTGCGCCAACGCTGGCGCGCAGAATCCGCCGGCGGCACAATCTCAAACGCAAACCGCCGCGCCTGCTCCGGCAGTCACGTCCGCTCCACAAAGTTCGTCCGGAGTTAGCGCACCCGCGGGTTACATTCTCACCGCGAACGACCAGGTTGCGGTCGAGGTTTTCGGCGAAGATGATTTGCGGACCAACGGTCGCTTGAATGGCGAAGGGAATCTCAGCCTTCCCCTCCTCGGATCGGTGCGGCTCGCCGGTCTGACCCTCACACAGGCAGCCTCGAGGCTAACCGATCTTTACGGGAAGGATTATCTCGTTAGTCCAAGAGTGAACGTTACGCTGGTTGGCTATGCCAAGCGTCGCTTCACCGTTCTCGGTCAGGTAAATCGCCCCGGCAGTTACGAAATGCCGGAAGGCAGTCCAGGTGGAATCGATTTGCTGGAAGCCGTTGCGCTCGCCGGCGGTTACACGCGCATTGCCGCACCGGAACGGATCAGCGTTCGTCGGGAATCGAATTCGGGCGACCAGGTTCTGCGCGTGAATGCAAAGCGCCTCGCCAAAGGCTCAACCGGCTTCCGGATTCTGCCCGGCGACACCATCACGGTCGGCGAAAGTATCTTTTAGCAAGGCGCGCTTTCCGCTGTTTTCCGTGACCACAACCGTGCGACAATAATCTTTCCCGCGATTTAGAAATGCTTCCCTCTGCTCAACCAACTCCGTCCAATTCCCACACGGTTGTGCCCGGCCAGATTTTTTCCACCACTACCGGGACGCACATCGAACCCTCGGCCGAGCGGCGTGGTTTTGATTTCCGCCATTTCTGGCATTCGCTCCTGGAGAAGATCTGGATCGTCGCGCTCTGCCTCATCGCCGGATTCATCGGCTCACTCGTTTATCTGGCCCGCACACCCAAAATGTATCAGGGGCACGTCGTCCTCGAAGTGGATGTGCAGGACCCGACGCCGATCCGTTCGGAAGATCCAACCTTGCGGTTGCGCGCCTTGTTTCTGGCCAGCCAGGAAGCGTTGCGCACCATTGAACAGAACCTGACCAATCGCACCTTGCTGGCGCGGGTCGTCAGGTCGGAAGGATTGGCCGAAGACGGTGGCCGCGCCATGCTCGGCCTGACCGACGACGGCGGCGCCAAAACCAAACAGCAGCCGAAGCCAAGCACACCGCGCCCTTCTGCTTCCGCCTCACCCGCTGAGCAACTCGGCGGCCAAACGACATTCACTCCGATGGAGGACGCACTCGGCGGCGCGCTTTCGCGCATGATCAAGCCAGTCATCCGCCGCGGCACGCGACTCATCGATGTTTATGTGACGAACCGCGACCCGGCTCTGGCCCAACGCCTCGCCGATGCCGTTGGTCGCGAATTCATCCGTTACTCGGTCGAGCGCCGCGCCTTCAGCAGTCAGGACATGCTGCGTTATCTATTAGAGGAAGAGGAGCGGCTGAAAAAGAATCTGCAAAAGAGCGAGGCAGCCGTGGCCGAATACAAGGCCAACACGCCCGATGCCCTTCAACTGGGCGGCGGCACAGCCACTACCGGAAGTCAGGCCGGGGCCGGCAGCTCAGGGGGCCGCGGCGGGCTCGTCGAAGACAAGCTGCAGGAGCTAAGCACGAAGTTAACCGGTGCCAAAGCCGATCGTCACCGCCTCGAGAGCGAGCTGGAACAAATCGAAGGTATCGGTGACAACGTCGATGCGCTTCTGGCTATTCCCAGCATCGCTAACTCGGTCCAGGTTAATGATCGCCGTCGCGATGTCGCGCAACTCGAAACGGGTGTGGCGCAATTGCAGCAGCGTTACAAGGACAAGCACCCCAAATTGATTGCCGCGCGTGCCGCTTTGCTGGAAGCCAAAGACGCCTTGCGCCGCACCGTTCTCGCGCAGCCGGACATTCTCCGCAACCTGCTCGAACAAGCGCGCGCCGCCGAGCGCAACATGCAGGGCTTTGTCAGCGAACAGGAGAAAGCCGCCATCGCACTCAACCGCGCCACCATCGGCTACCAGGAACTCGCGCGCCAGGCCGAAACCGATCGCGCGCTCTACGAAAGCGTCCTGCGCCAGATCAAGGAAACGAACCTGACCAAGGATGTGAAGACCAATGCGGTGAGCATCTCCGAACGCTCGCCCCTTCCAGGAGCGCCGGTTAGTCCGCAGCCCTCCAAGGCCATCCTGCTTGGGTTGTTAGCCGGACTGGCCGCGGGCCTCGCCTTTGTCTATGCCAGCGACTTGTTAGACCGCTCCATCAAGACGGTCGACCAGGCCGAAGCGACTTTGCGTTTACCAGTGCTGGCCGCCGTGCCCGAAATTGGAAAGGGCGACGCCATCCCTCCCGCCGATAGCAAGAACATACCTACCGCCGCCAGTTATCGCCTGGTGGCCGAAGCACCCGAAGGACCAGCGGCCGAAGCGTTCCGCAACCTGCGTGCCTCGCTTTCCCTGCTTGGCCCGGAAGCGGAACGAAAGGTCTTCCTTTTTACCAGCGCAGTACCTAACGAGGGCAAGAGCTTCTCCAGTGCTAACTACTCGTTAGCTTTGGCCCAGCAAGGCCATCGCGTCCTTTTGATCGATGGCGATTTGCGACGTCCGAGCCTGCACAAGATTTTCCTGCCCACGGACAATGGTCGCAACGGCCAGGACCGAGCCGGCCGGGATCGTCGATTATCTTGTCGGCGCGACCGACCTTAAGAGCGCAGTCCAATCCGTCTCCGCCGGGCGACTCGATCCGGGTCTCTTCGAAGGTGATAGCTCCCGCATCCTGGCCGCTACCGCAGGCACACTCAGTGTCCTGACCGGCGGTCGACTCGCGCCCAATCCAGCTGAATTACTGAGCGGACCATCTTTTGCCCGGCTGGTTTCGGAGGCGGCAAGTTCGTTCGATCGCGTCGTGATCGATAGCGCGCCGGTCCTTGCCGTCAGCGACACGCTGCTCATGGCGCCGCTGGTCCAGACCGTCTGTGTCGTGGTGCGTGCGAGCCACACTCCACGCAATGCCGTGCAACGCGCCCTGGGCATGTTAACCGGCGCCGGTGGAAGACCGGCCGGCATTATCCTTAACCGGCTGCCGCGGACACGCGGCGCTGGTTACTATTACTACTACGCCTCGCCTGGTTACGGCAAAGGCGAAGGCGCTTACTCCGGCCGGCATAGCTCGCCGGTTATCTCCAGAATGCGCCGTAGCTAACGACAGCTAGTCGATAGCGGCCAGTTCTGCTTCGACCATCTCGCGCACTAGCTCGGGAAACTTCGTCGTTGCTTTCCAGCCCAGTGTTTCCTGCGCCTTCTTGGGCGAGCCCACCAGACAGGTAGGCTCGGATGGCCTGGTGAAAGTTTCGCTCTGCCGGACATGTTTTTCCCAAGGCAGGTTCACGACCGCGAAAGCCGCTTTGACAAAGTCACCGACCGAATGCGCTTCGCCGGTAGCTATCACGTAATCATCCGCCTTGTTGTGCTGAAGCATCTGCCACATGGCCGCGACGTACTCACGCGCATGGCCCCAATCGCGTCGGCTTTCCAAATCACCCAGGACTAGCTCATGCTCCAAACCGCGCGCAATTCGCGCCGCCGCACGCGCGATCTTTCGCGTTACGAAATTCTCCCCGCGTCGTGGCGACTCATGGTTATAAAGAATGCCATTGCAGGCAAAGATGTTGTAGGACTGCCGGTAAACCCGCACCAACTGGGTCGCGAATGCCTTGGCGCAGCCGTAGGGACTCGCCGGTGCCAGCGCCGTGTTTTCATTCTGCGGCGATTCCCGGCTGCTGCCAAAAATCTCCGAAGTAGAAGCATGGTAGAACTTCACCGGCTGCTTCTGGTCACGCACAATCTCGAGCAGGCGCAGCGTCGCCATCCCAACTTCCTCGCAGGTTGACTCGGGAATCTCAAAGCTCAAACCGACGTGGCTTTGACCCGCGAGATGATACACCTCCGCCGGTTGCACCTGCGCGAAAATCCTGCGCAAGGTAGTGCCATCGGACAGATCACCGTAATGCAGAAAGAGCTTCTTGCCGTAGATCGACTCATCCGTACGCAGATGTTCAATACGAGAACGCGCCAGGTTGCTCGTCCGCCTAACAACACCATGAACCGCGTAACCTTTCTCTAAAAGGAGTTCGGTTAGGTAAGAACCGTCCTGGCCGGTAATACCAGTGATGAGAGCGATGTTGCTATGCGACATGGCCAAAGTTCAAAGTCGAAAGGCTAAAGTAGAAAGTGTTAGGGATTCGCATCACCTAGCCTCTTGCCTATCGCGGTGAAGATCGCAAGTAATTCCGATGATTCAGAATGAGTCTCGCGCGCGGAATCATCGGCCAATCCACTCTCGATTAGTAATTCGAGCAGTACTGCGTCTCCGCCGCCTCCTTCTGCACGGTTCCGATCTTGTTCCGAAAATCGGACCGTGAGACCGCGCGGTTCGCCTCGCGATAATTCGCGCCAATCGAAGTGGCCGAGCGAATTAATTGCCTGGCCAAAATGTCCGAAGCGCGATCTCGTCGGCAACGCTGAGCAGAGCTTCAGAACGGCGAGAGAGAACCGCTTCGTTCGCTGCTCCAGATCCTTCTCCATCTGCGTCTTCTACTTTAGCCGTTCTACTTCCTACTTTGAGCTGCAAAGCAGCTCATAAATCCTTCTCCATCGAAGTTTTCTACTTTAGCCTTTCTACTTTGCACTTTGGGCGGCGGCGTCCGCCGCTCATTGTCCTTTGCCGAACAAGACCGTGTAAACGGTTTTGAGCACAATCATGAGGTCGAGCTTGAGCGAGTAATTGCGGATATAATAGAGATCGTACTTCAGCTTCTCGATCGCATCCTCATCGCTCTCGCCATAGGGATAATTCACCTGCGCCCAACCCGTGATGCCCGGCTTTACCAGGTGCCGGAAATGATAAAACGGAATGCTCTTCTCATAACGTTCCGCGCACTTGATCCACTCTGCCCGCGGTCCGATAAGGCTCATCTCGCCTTTAAGCACATTCCAAAGCTGAGGCAGCTCATCCAGGCGCAGCTTCCGCAGCCATCGTCCAACGCGTGTAATACGCGGATCATCGCGTCTCGTATAGATGTCCTCGCCATCTTCGTCGCCGCGCCTGATCATCGTGCGGAACTTATAGGCCGTGAACGCTTCACTGTCCCTCCCTACCCGCTCCTGGCGAAAGATAGTCGGCCTCCCGCTCTCGGCCCAGATCAGCAAAGTAGCGATCGCAATGAGCGGCAAACAAATAACCAGCAACCCTGCAGCTACAATTACATCAAAGAGCTTCTTCACGTAATGGTAGGGAGAATTTCGGGCCAGCTGGAAGCCCATCTGCAAAGGCCAGAACGGATCGAGCGAATGCACCGGGACGCGTCGCCAGTGTGCCTCGTGAAATCCTTCCAGCGTATAAACCCGTGCACCGAGAAACTGCGTTCGCACCAGCTTATCGAGCAGCTCGGGCTGTAGTTGATCGATCCGCTCAGCCACGACCACTCCGCTATAACTGTGATCGAGCCGTTCCAGCTTCGTTGTCAGGTCGCCTTCGATAATTGGAGAGCCAGGACCCGCGATGTTCTGCCCGACTCTTTGCCGGCCGAGATCGACAAACTCGAGTCTCTGCCGGTTAGCCGACTTTTGATAGGCGCGATAAAACTCGGTGGCTAGTTCGCCGCTTCCCACCACGAGAAAGGCGCGATTAGCCGTTGAAGCTGCTACGAATCCCCAGATGAGTCGCCGGTAGAACAACGACAAGCACCGAGAAAGCCACGAAGCTCACGGCAAACGAAGCGCGGCTCGGCTTCATCGACTGGTCAAACGTCGCGACCGCGTAAACCAGCATCGCGCTCAAAGCCGCCGCGCTCAACATAGCCAGCACATGCTCAGTCGCGTAAGGAAGACTGCGCATGTCCGTGTGCCGATTGTAACCGCCGATGACCGTTATTGCCGCGACAATGGTAGCGAAGCTGAAATGTTTCGATCACGAACAGCTGCAGCGGCGTGATGTAGAACGCATCGCCGCGCATCAATCGCGCCGACCGCGTAAACCATCGTCCAGACCAGAACATCGGCGAAGATTAATCCTGCCGTGACAATCCACTCATGACGAAAGAGTCTGCGCCACCGGCTGAACCGGACGCGATCCTCCCACGGCGCGCCCGTTACCGCCGGCACATCGTGGTCGCGGGCGGAAATCGCGTGCGGCATGCGATGGGAATTGCGAGCGATGCGAGCTGGACGAAGCCATTCTTGGGGGTGCGGCGGCGGTTGAAGCGACGAGTCTACCTCTTAACCGGCTGCGCGCGTTAGCAAAAAATGCACGTTTGAACGTCACCGCGGGACCGCGAGTTTTTCTTCGATCAACTTCAGCGCCAGAATCGCCTCAGCCATCGGTCCTTTGAAATGCATAGTACCACCCGGCGCGCCATCAAACAACAATCCCCGCACAATCAGACAATAGAATGGCATTAGAAGCGGAACCGGTAAGATCCACTTCCGCAATCTGTCCTGGAAACTGAGCGACGCGTCAGGGGTATCCCGCAGTTTCCTAGCTTCCAAGGTGGCGTATTTCTCCTGGGCCGCGAGCCAATGACTCAATGGCTTGCGATCGTCATGCAGAATCCGCGTCTTCAGTTCCCCTGCGCTGCCTTCGAAACGCAGCTGCTGAGTATGTCCATCCTGGACGTAACGCGCTTTCTCTTTACGAAAGAGCACCGCCCGCGGCGGGTAAAGACTCCCGCGAAGAGGACGTCCGAAGATGCAATAGGTAAAATGCGCAAAGAATGCGTTTGTGTTAGTCGGCGTGTCGAGCTGGCGCAGTTCTTCTATAAATGTCGCAGGCAGGACGTAGTCTGCGTCAAGTGTCAGTGCCCACTCCGTTTGCAGCAAGGAAAGGCCGTAGTTCCATTGATCGCGATGGGTATCGAATGCCGCGTTGATAGACCTGCACATTCGAAAACGTAGCGCTATTTCCATCGTCCCGTCCGTACTACCGCTATCGAGAACGACGATTTCCTTTGCCCAGGTGAGGGAGCGAAGCGACCGCTCAATATTGGATGCCTCATTGAAAGTTAGAACCAAGGGAGTCGTTTGCGAAGAATCCATTCTGTCGTTTAAAACCAGCTCTTACGGCCGCGATTGCAGCAAGACCTTTAACTGTAGGCCGCGTCGGCGAGCTGCGTTAACCGTTCATAAAACGGCAGCAACTTATCGACCGAAAACTCGTCCAACTCACATCCGCCCTCCAGGCCAACAAACGACGCCAGCAATTCATCATGGCTGCGGTCGGCTACCAGAAGACCAAGCTTTTCCCCAATCTTGGCAGTCGTGGATGCGGCGGCGCCAATTGCCATCTGCACGTCATCAAAGGCAGAGTGGCCGCCAAACGTCGCTCTGAAAACGTCGGGAAAGAAACGCAGATGCGCATCGTAGTTTTGAAAGCAATATTGGATATGCGCTTCACGCCGATGACAGCCCTGGCGGATAAGCAGCGTGCAGTTGCCGTTCTCGAACGAAAGATCAGCCGCGACTGACTCCAACTCGCCGCGATCGTTATCTGTTACTTTAAGCCGCCGAATCGTCATTGCTCCTTCGAAGAAAAGCCAAGCCAGATCCAGGAAATGAAGACTGTAGTCTGTAAGTAGGATTCGATTCTCTCTCTCCCGACGCATCCACGCCGATTTCTCAATAAAAGGTGTTGGCGTCTCAAACCTTAGCGTGACATGCCGCAGTTCTCCGCTTGAATACTTTTGGACAAATTGGCGGAGCTTCCGGGCGTTATTTTTCAGGCGATAGTTGTGCAACACCCACACGCGCCGGTCAGCACATAGCAAACGCATTTCCTCCAGATGCGCTCGGCTCACTGCAAAAGGTTTCTCGAGCAAGAGAAAGCGCGCGGTGGTCGAACGTAGAATGTCGCTCCGAGATTTCCAGGGCGCGGTAATTACGGCATGATCGCACTGCGCCGGGTTTTCTTTAGCTAGCTCGATTGAGTAACTCTTCGCTTTCGGCAATACAGGTGGCAGCGTATCCAGAGCGGTGACCGCTCCCTTGAATCCGATTCGTTCTAGAGCAGGCAAATGTTTCTGCCGGACGATTCGACCGAACCCAACGTAAAGAACCCGCTGCGCCTGAGGAAGACCACCGTCGCCAGCAGTGCCCTCAGGCCATCGCACTGGGGGCTGGACATGATAAAGGCGGCGTAGCTCCTTGCGCCAATCGAAATCTAGGTCTAGTCGCAATGCCGCGGAAGTAACGCTGCAGTCGTAGCTGCGAACGCGGATATTATGCTCGAAGAGCTTGGCCAATCTTACACGACTACGCTTTAGCAGGGAGATCGGCCACGAGACCGCCGCCAGACTCCATTTCCACATCCATGCTGGAAAGTGGATTGGTACGGCGGCCACGTCCCAACTCGCGGCAATGGAATTCCAAGTAGTCGCAACGATTAGGGGCCGTCGGTGAAACAAGCATAAATGTTCGCTGCTTAGACTTTTCTAAGTCGAGCTCTAGGATGCGCACGAGTGCTTCATGGAAAGCCTCGCGTCGAACAACTGGGATAATCGTTCTCGATTGCCCAAGCCCAAGACATGCCCGCCCGGTAACGCTCTGCCGATGCCAACCATGGTATCGACAATGCCTTCGGCCAAAAGAAAGCCCGGTCGCACAAATAGCAACGGTTTGTCACGCCACTCCTTTAATAAGAGTTGTTCGGCATCAGCCTTAATCCGCGCATAAGGCCCCTTCCACTTCGCCTCACCTGCGGGCATGCTTTCGTCCACTACGCTTACCTGCGAAGGAAGGACACTGATGGACGATACTTGAATAAAGAGTTTCGCTCGGACCGCCCGAGCTGCGTCAATAATATGCTCAAGTAATGCGCGGTTCTCTTCGACTGTGCCAAATTTCACGATCGCAAAGTTGATGATTACATCGCACTCTCCGATCTCTGCCAGCACCTCGCCGGCTTTCTCATAGCTGCCGGACAACGCCCGGGGTTTGTTGGAGGCTTGGGCAGTTCTGTCAAAGCTCCAGACCTCATGACCACTCTGCGCCAGCCGATCGTCCACCAAACCTTGTGCGGCAAAACTCGACGAACCGAGGACCAGAACCTTCATCTGTCGGAAGCGCCGAGGAGATTCACAAGTCTGTCCGGGGCACGCTCGATCAAGTCCGGTAAGTCTTCCGCGCGCTTGGACGCGGCGATGAAGTGGACATCATACTGATCATTGATTCGATCGAGCACATCTGCCGAGAGTCGCATGTGTCGCGTCGGATGCCAGCTGTCCGGCACGCACCCGGCAATCTGGAACCCCTTGTTGAATAGGAACTCCAGACAATCTTTCATTACTTCGACACCGTGAGTTTCAATCAACAGCTTAGGATTGTGCTCACTGAAGAACTTTTCGCCACCATCCAAGACCAACCGCTCTGCACCTTCCACATCTAGTTTGATCACATCGGGCACCGGCACCAGGCCTTCCTCCAGGATTGAGTCAATGGTGCGGGCGTGGACGCGCTCAATCTTCGGCGGAAGATCGAGGGCGGCACGCGCCCGACAAGCTTCTCCGCGGTAAACAGAGTCGAGCGCACCGGACGCACTTTGAATATCGTCGACCTGAAAATCCGCCATGCCGTTGCGATTTGATAACGCCAGCGGCAGCACTGTGACGCGGTTGGCAATACCGCCGAGAGCCAGATTATGGCGTAGCTCCGGCAGATTCTCTGACATCGGCTCAAAGGCGAAAACGTGGCACGCGTTAAAGCACTGAACAAAGATCCGACTATACAGCCCAATGTTCGCCCCAACGTCCCAGACAACATCCGCAGGACGAACAAACGCTCTTAGTATCGAAAGCGGATACCACTCATGGGTCAGCGCATGACGCATCCAGAGCGAACGATTCCGCCGCAGGCGTATACGCAATCGGCCGACCGCCGGAACATTGATATGCCAATGACAATCGGGGACACAGTTAAGCGCCATTCGGCCCAGTCGCTTGTGCCGGCGGAGAAAGGCGGTGGGGAAAAGGTTCACGGGCGGGAAAACTCGTAAGAAAACGCTGGATTAATTCCCACGGCAGATCGCTCCTTCATACGCGCCGATGAGTTCCTGTATTACACCATCCCAAGAGAAGCGTGCCTCGACGAAAGCTCGCCGAGTCGCCCGTGCACTAGTGTCGAACCGTTCGTTTTCAGCAACGTTCCTCAGTGTTTCGCCGAGTGAAGTTTGATCCCCCGCTGTAACCTCAGCTATTCCGGGCGAAAGTATTTCCGTTGCCACGCCCACTTCTGGGGAAACGACCACAAACAAGCCGGCCGCCAATGCTTCTATTGCTGCAATTCCGAAGTTTTCCGAAATCGAGGGCAGAACGAAGAAATCGCAACCACACATGGTGCGCCACTTTCGCTCGCCCTCAATAAATCCAAGCCAATGAACGCGGGCTCCTATGCCTAATTTATTGGCAAGTTGGTGCAATTCATCGACGTATCGTTTCTCGCCGTCGCCACAAACAATAAGACTCATCTTTAGGTCTGATCTTATCGACATAGCCCGCAACAATACATCGAGGCGCTTACCGGGATGAAGTCGCGACAGGAACAAAGCAATCGTATTACCAGCTGGAATTCCCAACCTAGCACGGAGAGCCGCTTGATCTGCAGGGAACGATGGTAGAATGTCGACGCCCAGCGGCAAGAGTTTGACCGGAGAACGTAATCCAAGTGCGGCTGTCTCGTCAGCTTCCTTTCGAGAGGTGACATGTAGAAATGCCGCTGAATCCAGGTAGCCACGCCCGATTGTAGCCAAGTGGAACCGCTTCAGTTGGGTTCGAGTCCGTAATGACCAGGTGCATAATTGACCAAGGGGGCGCGCACAGTAAGGCTTACACTTGCGGCGCGCGATCGCCATTGCCATGGCAGCGGGAAACGAAAAAACGGTGTGGACGTGAACAAAATCGCATTGCGGTATCTCCCGCCACAACCACGGAACAATACTTGGCGCGAATGTGAATCCCGCGAGCGTGTGCTGGCCCGTGGCTACGCGTGGAATGAAAAGAACCGGGACCCCTTCGGTACTCAGTCCAGCGCTTGAGTGGCAGCGGACGACGTCTGCCGGCCTCATCATCGGTTGAAACAATTCGCGCGTCTACCCCCGCACGACGCAAAGCTCGCACCATTCCAAGCACCGCCCCTGTTGGCCCTCCATGGATAGGCGCAAGCGACGGAACCACATGA